>JBBDTM010000108.1:8112-68866 GCA_040904425.1 Alkalispirochaeta sp. | reverse complement strand
GACTGCGGATATTCAGAAGAAGGCACACGAGATGATTAGTCCCATCGATGACGTTCGTGCCACTGCTGAGTACCGCTCCTTTATGGTGGATGTGTATATCCGCCGCCTGATGGATTCCCTGGAGGACAACGCATGAAGACGGTTCATTTCAAGATAAACGGTGAGGCCTACGAGCGGGATGTGGCGGAATACAAGACGCTGCTGCACTTTCTCCGCGAGGATCTCGGATATACCGGTACCAAGGAAGGGTGTGGTGCCGGTGAGTGCGGCGCATGCACGGTGATTATGAACGGCAAGGCGATCAATTCCTGTCTGGTCCTGGCCGCCGAAGCTGACGGAGCCGTGATCGAGACGATTGAAGGTGAAGCGTCCGGCAACAATCTCACCGAGATCCAACAGGCGTTTGACCGCAACTATGCGGTGCAGTGCGGCTTCTGTACGGCGGGTATGGTAATGACCGTGAAGGATCTCTTTCGGCGCGCTCCCCATCCGAGCCGACCACAAGTGGTCGAGGGAATTGAAGGCAATTTCTGTCGGTGCACCGGGTATGAGCAGATTATTGAAGCGGTCCTCGATGCCGCTGACCACGGCGCCGCGGCGGAGATCGCCGCGCGGGACGCCGGTGAGACAAAGGAGGTCTCCGATGCTTGAGACAGTACCTGCTTCCGACCTCAAATCGGTTGGACAAAAGACACGCAGAATTGACTCGGTGGAGAAGCTCACCGGAGAAGCTACCTACGTGGGTGACATGGTGCTGCCGGGAATGCTCTACGCCCGGGTAAAGACGAGTCCCCACGCGCGGGCCCGGATCGTGTCGATCGATACCTCCGCAGCGGAGGCGATGGCAGGAGTGCGCGCCGTAATTACCGGTCATGATATCGGATACAAATTGGGGCTATACGTCGTTGACAAGGACATTCTTGCCCGCAGCGAGGTACGCCATTTTGGCGAGGGTGTTGCTGCTGTCGCCGCGGATACGCTGGAGATCGCACAGAAAGCGGTGGAAGCGATCAACGTTGAATACGAGGAGCTCGAGCCGGTGCTCCATCCCAAGGATGCTCTAAAAGACGATGCTCCGCTGGTGCATCCGGATCTCGGTGATTATTCCTACATGGAAGCAGCCTTTACTCCCAAGCCCGGCACAAACATCGCCAACCACACGAAATTGCGTAAAGGGGATTTGGCGAAGGGATTTGCCGAGAGTGAGTGGATTGTCGAGCGGGAATACACCAATCCCTCGGTACAACACGTTCCCATGGAGACCCATGTGGCGATCGTCCAGTGGGGCAAGAACGACCAGGTGCATATCTGGTCCAGCGCACAGTCTCCCTACACGTTGCGGAACCTCTTTGCTGTTGCTTTTGGGCTTCCTCATAGAAATATCCGGGTGGAAGTACCCTATGTGGGGGGCGGTTTCGGAGGCAAAGCGGGAATTGGAATCGAGCCGATGGTGGCGCTGCTCAGTCAGGCAACCAACGGTCGTCCGGTGAAGCTCACCGCTACCCGGGAGGAGGAGTTTAGTCTCCTTCCGTGTCGGAGCCAGCTTACCTACCAGATTAGGACTGGAATCTCGAAAGAGGGTAAGATTCTCGCGCAGGAAATGACGATGTACTGGGACTCCGGGGCGTACGCGGATTACGCGGTCAATGTGACTCGCGCGTCCGGCTACAGCGCCGGTGGTCCGTATGAGATCCCCAACGCCACGGTAGACGCCTACACGATCTACACCAATAAGCCCTTTGGGACCGCTTACCGGGGATTTGGACATGTGGAGTTCCACTGGGGGCTCGAGCGGCATATGGACCTGGTGGCGCAGGCGATCGGCATGGATCCGTTTGAGTTCCGACTGAAGAACGCGCTGAAGCCGGGAGCCACGACACTCACCGGTGAGGAGATCACGGAGCACACCGGTAACATTACCGCCTGTCTGGAGAAGGCGGCGGAAATGATCGACTACGGTACGATCTCGGATGCTGAGAAGACGAAGGCCGCGGCCCAGGGTAAGAAGATCGGCAAGGCGGTGGTGGGTCTTCACAAAGCTCCGGCGATGCCGCCGTTCACGGCGACCACGGTGATTCTCAAGATGAATGAGGACGCAACAGTAACCGCCAACCTGACCCTCACCGACTACGGTCAGGGTACCTATACCGCCGTGGCACAGATGATCGCCGAGCGGCTGCGAATGCCGATGGATCGGGTCAAAGTTGCGTTCGAATCCGACACGGATCGCGATCCGTATGACTGGCAAACGGTAGCTTCCAAGGGGCTGGTCCTCAGCGGTAACGCAGCGATTCTCGCCGCCGACGACCTGATTTCCACGGCGTATGGCGACGCAGCCCAAGTACTCCGCGCTCGGATCCAGGACCTCGATCATGACGGTGATGGGATCTTTCTACGTCACCATCCGGATCGTAAGGTCACCTGGAAACAGCTGGCGATCGGCTACTCGTATCCCAACGGCAACGGTATCGGTGGACCGTTGGTGGGAGTGGGACGATATATCGCCCAGGGACTGACACACCTGAACAAAGAAACCGGCGAAGGTAGACCGGCATTGGACTGGACCTACGGCGCGCACGGCATGATCGTCGCGGTCGATCCGGAAACCGGAGAGTATGATGTACTCAAGGTGGCGTCAGTCTTCGATGCGGGGCGGGTGATTAACCCGGAGGTCTTCCGAGGGCAGGCGATTGGAGGAATGATCCAAGGTCTTGGTACCGCTTCGGTAGAGGGGTATATCTATGACGAGAAAGGCCATCTTCTCAATCCGAGTTTCACCGACAATAAGATTCCTACTGCCAAGGATATACCGATGGAGATCGAGATTTTTGGGGTGGAGACGCCCCAGGTGGACGGTCCCTACGGGGCGCGGGGTATCGGTGAGCACAGCATGATCTCGGTGGCAGCGGCGCTGGGCAACGCGATTCAGCACGCCACCGGAGCCGAGGTGACTCACATGCCGTTGCGGCAGGAGGACGTGTGGCGCGCGCTGAACCGGAAGGTCGCCATTGACAACTGGATTACCAAGAGCCCTCTCGGCAGTTGCAAGTCGGCAGTGGAGCTGCAGAAGTACACGTGCGACTAAACGCATGGTGATTACGAACGCCCGCCTGCGCGGGCGGGCAGGCTTGTGGTCGATCGGGACCGACGGTGACAGGATCGCCGCGGTCCGTTCGGCCGACGGCGAATGCCCGTCCATTCCTGATGAGACGATCGACGCGGGCGGCGCGCTGGTGACCGAGAGTTTCGTCAATGGGCACCTCCATCTCTGCAAAGTGAATACGCTGGGTCTCCTCGGTGATTCCGCGCTCCGGGAGTATCACGCCTCGGGGATGGGTGGAGCGATGACCGCCATTGAGCTGGCGGCTGCGGTTAAGGATCGCTACGAGCAGGGCCTGTTGGTCCCCGGCATTCGCCGCGCCGTGGAGCGGGCGATCGGATACGGCACCAGTGTGATTCGCGCGTTTGCCGATACCGACACACGAGCTCGGATGGAAGGTGTCCGGGCGGTGATGCAGGTCCGCGATGAGTATCGGGACCGAATTGCGATAGAGGTGGTTGCCTTTCCCCAGGATGGGGTGATTCGCGACCCCGGGGCCGTCGCCTACGTGCGGCAGGCGCTGGAGGAAGGGGCGGATGTTGTCGGGGGCATCCCGTGGATTGAGCTCACCGAGGCGGACATGCAGTCCCACATCGATCAGATGCTGGATCTTGCCGTTGAGTTTGATCGCCCGGTGTCCATGTTGGTGGATGACGCCGGTGACCCCACGCTGAAGACAACAGAGATGCTCACCGTGGCCACGGTCGAACGAGGGTTTCAGGGACGGGTGACCGTCCAGCACGCGCGGGCGATGGCCTTGTACCCTGAACCGTACCGGCGTCGCCTCTTCCAGTTGCTTCTAAACGCCCGCATTGGAGTGGTGAGTGATCCCCATACGGGACCGCTCCACGCAGACATCGACGGGCTTCGAGGCGCGGGTGTTCCGGTAGCTCTGGGACAGGACGACATCGCCGACGCGTATTATCCCTTCGGGCGCAATAACATGCTGGAGGTTGCATTCCTGGCGGCGCATGTACTGTGGAAAACATCCGCTGATCAGCTGGACGCGCTCTGTGACATGATTACCGGCGATGCGGCGCGCGTACTGGGCCGGGACCATGCCGTAATCGAAGGAGCTCCGGCACATCTCCTGGTCCATTCCGCCAAGACTGTGCAGGAGCTACTCGGCGAACATGCGGCGCCGCGATACGTCATGTATGGTGGCAAGATCGTCGCCAAGGAGGGTACCCTACTATGAACTTCCCCGGCATCAAGCCCGGTATGTCAATTACGATCCGCCGTACGGTGGGCGCGGATGAAACGTATGGGAACCATCTTCCCGATGACATTGAGAAGCTCCTCTCTTCGCCGGGGCTGGTGTCTCTCATGATCGAAGCTTCCGTGCGCATGATTGACCCCCAGCTTCCCGATGGCTTCCTGTCGGTGGGAAAGGGTTCCGAGGTGGTGCACGATCATCCCACGGTGGTGGGGTCAACCGTGGCGGTGATGGTGCAAATCGCAGCGTTTGATGGCTATCACATCACCATCGAGATGGAGGCCTCCGACGAAATCGGGATCTGTGGAAGGGGTACGCATACGCGCTCGATCGTGAATAAACGCTGGCTCGACCTGAAGATCGCCCGCCGGCTTTCCGGCGTATAGCTTCCGCTCCGTGGACTGCATCATTCCCGCCGCCGGTGCCTCCCAGCGCATGGGAACCCCGAAACAGACAGCTATCATCAACGGCCGTCCACTCCTGAGCATCGCCGTGGAGAACGCGTTGGCGACATGCTCGCGGTGTATTGTCGTGACTGGAGCTCATCGAAGTGAGGCGCAGACGGCAATCCCTCGGCTTCCGGAAGTAGAGGAAATCTACAACGCGGACTACCAGCGGGGAATGATTACCTCAATCGCTGTCGGTGCTGAGCGCGTACGCTCACCGTGGTTCTTTGTTGCTCCCGGAGACATGCCGCGCCTGGCCCCGGGCGTATTTGCTGCGCTCCTGGAGGCGGCGGGCCGGCATGACCCCGAACGAGGACCGGTGGCGTTTTTTCCAGTGTACCGGGAGAGACGGGGGCACCCGGTGCTCATATCGCGTTGCGTCATTCCCGAGTTGCAGCGGCACGCCGCGGAGTACCGTTCGATGCGGGATTTCCTGAGCCGATACGATGTGGCGGACGTGGCCGTCTCGGATGCCGGTATCGTTTTTGATGTTGATACCCCGGAGGATGTCGAATCAGCCGAAGATGCCGGTCGGGAACGGGACAAATAGCACGTACCGAAACAGAGCGTAGAACACACTCACCGAAACGAGGGCAACGATGATCGCCCTCGTCGTTCCGTGGTGGCCACGAAACGTGATCAGGCCCATCACGATCACTCCCACTACGCCCGCCGCGAGCAAGCCTACCAGCGGTACCAGTGCGGTCCAGAGCACCAGGGCCCCCATGAGAGTACCGGATCGCATGTGCCGCGTCCCCGAGTCGCCGGCAGCCATCGCAATTACCGGTCCGTGTCCCACCAGTGTTAGTACTGCGAGTACCAGGGCTGAAACGAATACGATCCCCGCCACAACCTGGGGAAATATCCGGCTCAGAGGACGGAACCCGTCGGCTTCCACGTACCAATAGGCGGAGACCAGCAGAACCAGTACGGCGGCGGCAAAATTTCGAGTCCGGGCGGTCATACCGAATCCTCCGAATGCTCTTGTGTGAGCTGCTTCATTGCCTTTAGCGTCCCGCCTTTTCCGTGCCGCTCACGATACTGAACGACAATCGGTGCCGCGATGGACACGATCGTCAGTACGATCAGGATCAGTGATATGGGACGGCCGAAGAATACCGCGGTCAGTGACCCGCGAGCCCGGCCCATGAGGAGCGATTGTGTGAGCCCCTGTTCGGCAATCGGCCCGAGGATCAACCCGAGCACGATCGGCCCCGGCATGAAGCCCGCCTTCCGAAGCGCATGAGCGGCCAGACCGACGCCAACCATGGTGTAGATGTCGGCGATGTTGTTGTAAATCGAGTAGGACCCCACCATGGAAAGAAAGATGATCAGGGGCGCCATCGTCTGCACCCGAACCTGCTGCATGAGCCGAGCCACACCACGACCGAGCAGGATTCCCAACGGCAGCATCGCCAGATTCGCCAGAATCAGCGAAAAGAGAAAGGCGTATGTGATCGTGCCGTGAGACGTGAATAGCTCCGCCCCGGGACGCATGCCCTGCAGGAGGAGCGCTCCGAAGAGGACCGCCGCCGGGGGAGCGCCCGGGACGCCCAGCGTGAGCATCGGAATCAGGGCGCCGGCGACGGAGGCGTTGTTTGCGGTTTCCGAGGCGGCGACCCCGTCAATCGATCCCTTGCCGAAGGCACTTTTGTTACGACTGGTGCGGATCGCTTCGTTGTAGCTCACGAGACCGGCTATGTTCCCGCCCGCCCCGGGGATGATGCCGATGAACGTCCCCAGAAGGGAGGATCGAATCATGAGCCACGGACGCCGCAGGAGACGGTGGAACACTCGAGTCACCATCTTCCGCTGTCGCTTATACGGAATTACCGTTCCCGACTCGTGACTCTCCTCCACCATCCGCAGGACTTCAGGAATACAGAAAAACCCGATTAGTGCCGGAATCAGGGCGATGCCGTTTTGCAGCGCCACCGTGCCGAAGGTGTAACGGACGGACCCCTCGATCGGGGCGATTCCGATCGTCGAGATCAGCAGGCCGATACCGCCTCCGATGAGCCCCTTCAGCGTGGACCGCGGGGATACCGCCGCGATAATCGTCAAACCAAAGGCCGCCAGCCAGAAGTACTCCGGTGGACCGAAGCTCAAACTCGCCCGCGCCAGCGGCGGAGAGAGAAAGATCAGAAAGATGACGCCTACGACGCCCCCGAAGACCGACGCTAAGGTGGCGGTGACGATGGCACGATACGCCTCACCTTTCTGGGCCATGGGAAAGCCGTCAAACGTCGTTGCGATCGCCGAGGGCGTTCCGGGAGTGTTAATCAGGATCGCGGAGAACGACCCGCCATAGATCGCTCCGGAGTAGATCGCTCCCAGCAGTACGAGGCCGTGAATTGGGGCCATGCCGAAGGTGAACGGCACTAGCAGGGCGATCGCCATCGTCGCCGTCAGACCGGGCAGCGCCCCGACAAGAATTCCGGCGCTTACTCCAAGAACGATGAGCAGTAGGCTGATGGGATCCAGAACTCCCATCAGCGCTTGAGTCAGCATAGTACCCATCGGGGTGGGCTAAATCTCTCCCAATTCGCGAAGAACCGTGCTGATTTCTTCAGTCTTGCGGTCCAGATAGGTGGCGAACTCCGCGGCACCAATGGAATGGATCACGAAACCGAGCTCCTCCATCTGCGCCACGAACTCTTCATTGGCGCTGACCTGGGCGAATGCGTCTTCCAGCGTGGCGACGATGTCATCGGGTGTCTCCGGCGGGACCGCCACACCCCGATCGATGCCGGCGGTCATCTCGAGTCCCTCCTCGATGAAGGTGGGAACGTCCGACAGCGCCCTGAATCGCTGTTCAGTACCGATAGCCAGGACTTTCATGTCATTGTGGTGCGACAGGAGATCGGTGGAATTGGCGAGCAGTGCCTCGGTGTGGCCACCGAGAAAGGCCGCCACCGAAGGTGCCGCGCCGGTGGCGGGGATATAGGTGAACTCCGTATCTGATAAATACTGCATCTGTAGCAGTGCCAGATGGTGGCCGGAGTGGGTACCGGAGCCGCTCACCGTGATTTCTCCGGGATGTTCTGCGGCGTAGTCCAGCAGATCCTGTAGTGTATCGAACGGGCTGTCCGGGGCTACCGCCAGTCCGATTGGCGTCGATTGAAATAGGTACACCGGTTTCAATTCTTCCGTTGTGAATCCCGCGTTATCCCGAACCATGGGTTGGATGATGATGTGGGGCACGTTGTTGCCGGTGACGGTGTATCCATCAGGGCGTGCTTTCACCAAGTTGGACCACGCCAGCGCACCGCCGGCTCCCGGCTGGTGACGAATAACCACGTTCACGCCGAGCGCCTCTTCCAGATACCGCTTCTGGTATTGCGCGGTCACGTCCGACTGCCCGCCGGGATTGAAGGGGATCACGTAGGAGACCGCTCGTGCGGGATACGAGGCTTCAGCCTGTCCCGAAGCGGCGGCACCGGCGGCCATCAGCACGAGTGCGGTAAGTGCGAGTGCGATGACCCGGTTTACCTGAGTGTGTTTCGAATTCATGGAAGCTCCTTATTCAGCGTCGCGAAAAAATTTGGGGATTCACCACGTACCGCGGTCGGAAACCGGTCAGCACGCGTATCAACTCATCCATACCGAGTACCATATTCTGGTGGTGGCTCTCTTCCGAGTACCAGGCGATGTGCGGGGTCACGATCGCGTTGGGGAGGGTAAGAATTGGTTCCGTTCCCAGCGGCGGCTCCACCTCGAGTACATCGACGCCGGCACCGCCGAGCGCTCCGGCCTGCAACGCGCGCTCGAGCGCCGGAATATCGACGATCGCGCCCCGCGCCGTATTTACCACGACGGTGTGCGGTTGCATGGTGGCCAGAGCCGTATCGTCTATCAGATGGTACGTCTCGTCGGTTAGGGGACAGTGGACGGTGAGATAGTCGACCGACTCCAGCATCGGAAACAACTCATAGGAGCGTTCCACCCGGAGCATCTCGAAGATGTCATCATCCACGTACGGGTCATAGGCTACCACGTTCATACCGAGGCCCTGCGCCAGGCGCGCGCTGTGACGACCGATGCGGCCGAGACCGATAATCCCGTACCGACGATTTCGGAGCGTGTGAATCGGACGGACCTGCTTATAATCCCATCCGCCGGCGTGAGTGTGAGGGATCAGCTCATGTATCTTGCGACCTACCGACAGCGCCAGCGTAATCGCATGTTGGGCAACTTCTTCGCTACAGTACAGCGGACAATTGGATACCGGTATTGCGCGGGCGGTAGCCGCATCCACGTCAACCACGTCGTATCCCACCGATAGCGTCATGATCAGACGGCACTGCGTAGCGGCGGCGATCATGGAGGCCGTCACCGGATGACCAATAAGAACGACGGCGGAGGCGTCCCGAAGTTCCTTTAGGATCTGGTCATCGGACAGACCCGCCGTGGATACAATGGTGGCGTCCGCTTCTGCAGCGCGAGTCCTGAAGTACTCCAGGTCGGGAAATTTCATGAAGAGTCTATTGCCGAGGAGTACAACTTTGTTCACCGAATCGCTCCACCCATGCGCTCCGTACTATAGTAATGTGAGCATGCGCGCAATCGGGGCGACTGAATTCCGTGTATACTCGGTAGGTCAAAGCTTCTGAATATCAAATTTTAGTGACTAAAACGGCCAAATCACTTTTTTCTTGATTAATTATAAGGTGAATCCCTACACGTGGATATTCACTTCCTTTTAGACAAAAAATGGGCGACAGCCGAAGCTGTCGCCCTGTCCCTTCTATCGTGATTCCGCGTTATGTGCGATGTACGTGTCAGCCGCGCTTAATCTCGATTTGTCGCGGCTTGGATTCCGGCTTCTTGTGCAACTGGACTGTGAGGACACCATTGCGGTAGGTGGCATCGATCTGCCCCGCGTCCGCGTCCTTCGGCATGGAAAAACTTCGGTAGAACGAGCGAGTCCTTCGCTCCCGGACGATAAACTCATCCGAGTTCTCACCCTTCTGCTCCGTGCCGTTCGTCTCGTCCGCAGTCTTCTTCTCGTCCACAGTCTTCTGCTCGTCCGCGGTAGCGGATATTACCAGAAGGTCATTCTCCACGCGGACATCGATCTGGTCTTCGGTCATTCCCGGCAGATCCGCTTCAATAACATACTCGTTGTCGTTTTGTCGGATATCCACTGCCGGCGACCGATCATTCCAGCTGGGCATGTTTCCGAATACGGACTCAAAAAGCCGATCGAAATCGTTCCGTGTGCTTACACCATTGTTGGGCCGTCGTACCGTTAGATAATTCATACTACACCTCCAGTGTGTTCGTGCAGTGCATTGTGTTTTCTCGGCCGAAGCCCGGGCCCGAACCGGCGCCCTTGTAATCTCCGCCGTATCTGCACGACTCTTTCATTAATATATAAGCAGGAAGTGTGCCAAGTTGTATTCTATCTGTTGAATATCGGTTAAAGTGTTTCTGCAAAAGAACTTAGAAATCTCTCCTCCGTCGACCGGGATGAGGCGCACCGTGAGCAGCGCCTCGTCGGATGAGCTATTTTGATACAGGGTCGAAAAGACCCGCGTTAAGTGGGGTATTTTGACACGTCTCCTCCGCCGGATCGTGATCGGGCGAGTCTAAACGGGACAGAATGCTACTGACTGCCGCGAGCTGACGAAAGCGCGGCGGCGTACCACTCGAGATCGGCGAGAAAATCGTCGGCCCAGCTCTGGATATCTTCCCGGTCGGTGACGCCATCGTCACCAAACACGTCCTGCACCGCCGGTACCGGCATCGACCGCGGAGTGGTGATAAGGCCAACCCCGGCCAGCATCGACCGGAGCTGTTCCATTGCGCGGACGCCGGCGAAGGGACCGTATGAATAGCTCGCCAGTGCGGCGGGCTTGTGGTGAAACTGCTCAATGTAGTGGGCGATAATGTTAGACAGGGCGGGAGGCACGCTGTAATTGTACTCGCCGGTGACGAAAACAAACGCCTCCGCGGAGGCAAAGAGGTCTCCCACCTGCTCGACGGCAGACGGTGCGCTGCCCACTTCGTAGTCAACCATGCGTCGTTCCAGAAGAGGAAGCTGAAAGGTTTCCGGGTCTATCATGAGCACGTGATGACCGCGCGCTGTCAATCTCTGTTCGAGAAAGCGTGCCAGTCGAATGCCCAAGCGGCCTTCTCGTACCGAGCCATATACTACTGCGATTGTCATCTGAACCTCCGGAAGCCAAGGATACAGAGAAGAGCCCGGTCCGAAAAGAGCTCAAATCGGGATGTGTTCGTACCGAAAACCCACCATGCCGTACCGTTTCAGGCCGCGGGACAGGGCGTCGTGCCCCGTGTTGTAATGCCAGCGATGATCGAACACGTTCATTGGGTCGCGCATCGCCAGTTCGCCGATCGTGATCGCATGGGCGGTCGCCACGCCCCGCCGTTGCAGCTCGTCCAGCGCGACCTGATGGGCTGCACTGATACGGGGAAACTGCATATCGCTGACCACCACCAGGTCCACAACGCCCTCGTCGTCCGGGCCGATCTCTCCCAGGGCTACCTCCAGCGCAGGAGAGATATCGGCACCGCCGCTTCGGGAGGCATCGAAAAAACGGTGGAGGGCGAGAATGTCTCCTTCTCTTACGCGACTGGGGGAGCCGGCGGTGACCGGAACGTTTCCCACCGGACGTACGGCATCGGGAGTGCTCTCGGTTTCCGGCGATTCGATCGTGACGTGCCGCAGTCGTCCGCGTACCGCAATAACCGAAATCCGCCGTTGATAGGCGATTGCCGCTCGGACCATTCCGAATACGAGGCTCTCCGCTATCTCCGTGGCTACCCCTTGCATGGAACCAGAGGTGTCGAGGCACACGATAATCGGTCCCGGCCGATACTCCGCCGGGACGCGCCGCCACTCGTGTACCGTGCGCGAGGTAGTGTGAGTCTGAAAGCGATTGCTGTGGAGTGCGAGAACACCCTGCTCCGCCAGTTTTCGGGCGAAGAGATCCTCCGTAGGCGGCGTGGCCAGAAGGCCAAGCTCGCCGGGAAGGGCGGACTGAACTCCACTGATCCCGTGGAGGCCATCGACATCGCCGAGACCGCGATCGGTCTCCTCGGTGGAGATGACCTCTACCGGAACCTTGCGCCATACGACCCGCGTCTCCGGCCGGGAGACTCCCCGCACCAGAGCGTCGCTGAGACGCTGCATGTCGACGTCCCCTTCCAGACGTTCATGAGCCCGTTCCAGTCGGTGCCACGGAAGCTGAGCGGAGGTCTCGTCGAAAATCTGCCACTCCCCCGGTCGGTGAAAGAGGTTGCGGCACCGCCGATCGGCGTCGGCCACGCCCGGGACAACCCGGTTGAGGTGGTCGGCCAGAGGGGTCACCGCTCGCCGTAATCCCCGCTCCTGCATCGTCTCGCGTTCCCGCTCCTCACAGGTAATCCGCGTTTTTTCCATGAGGTGATCGATAGCGGCCAGCGCCGCCGGGGAGGAGGAATGGCGGAGGCGCGTTTCAAGGGTGAGCCACTCGGCCTCCGCCGAGGGATATCTGCGCCGATACTCCTGGAGTCGCTGCTCCCGAGACGCTGGACTCGACCGGGTGTGCTCCGGCGATGCGACCTCCTCCAGATCCCGCCATACCTGCTGAAACCACTGGGACACTTCTCCGGCGACCAGGTCCGCCACGTTTGCCGTGAGCGTTTCCAGGGTTGCGGTTTTCAGCAAAGCGTAGAAGTGCACCAGGCTGCGGGCGAGGGGGCGCGGTAGATCTCGGGCCGTCGCGGATGATGGCCGAGCTCCGTGGAGCTCGGCGGTGAGAAAATGATAGAGTTCTCGATACAACGCCCCCCGGGTATCCCACATGTGCACCGCCTTAACGGGGGGTCTCCTCCAGGGAAGACAACGCGGCGTTCACGTCGGTCTGCAGCAACGCAAACACCCGCTCGGCCTCAGCCATGCCGGTGGCCAACATCTCCGCGTAGCTCCGGTGAACGAAGAGGTGATCCACCGCTTCGTCATCCGTAAGTCTGCGGTATCCTGCTATGCTCTGCAGGATCGCATCCACCTCGTCGCGTATGGCCGTGAGTTCCCGCACAATGTCTTCCTGCTGCGACGCGCCCGGGTCGATCCGATGCTGTACCGTCTTTCGGACAGGACGCGTCTCCAGGGAAAACACTTGACCGTCAATTTCAACGGTATCGTCGGATATGCGCCGAATCGGCAGGCGCTCGGAGTAGGCGTAGTCATCACTGTCACCGTAGAAAAACACATCCGTGTCCTGGCTGTCGTTGTCGCTGAGATTCTCGAAATCAACGATCCAGATCAGCGCGATATGGTCATCGACGAACTCCTCTATCCGATAGTACTCGCCGCGATACTGAACCGGCTCAGTGGTCTCTTCTTCTTCCTCACTGGTGGTAGCGCCATACAGGTGTTCCAGGACGGCGTCCAATCGCCGACGTATCATCTCGGGGTCGAACCGGCCGGAGGCAGTGTAGCGGCGCAGTGCTTCCTCGATAATCGTGTTCACCACCGGGATGTCCGCTTCCCGCGACCAGAGGCAGTGGCGCAGGATGATGCAGTCCAGCGCGTCCACCGCTGTGCGGTCATTGAGTAGCGCGCTTGTCCGCAGGAGTCGCGCTGCCTGCTTCCAGCGACGATCGCTGACCTCGATCGGCACCACCGCATTATCGTCTCGAGTCATACTGTTGTGCCGCGCGATCCGTTCACGGATATCGGCGATCAGCTCTGCCACGTCGGAGGGAATCGTGACGGCGTCCCGGGCGTCGGTCCACTCATCAAGCTCGTCCGCCGAAATCTTGTCCTCCGGTGGTACCGGATCGCTGTCCAGTGGGGCGTTGTCCTGCAGTAACCGAATAAACGCCCCGGCTTCCCGTACGGGGGACACCGGCAAACGGAGCAGGAAGCGGTCCCAGAGATTGCGCAATCCCGGTTCTTGCGGCACGAGCTGTCCCGCGGCGCCGATCACCGTCCGCAGGGGAAGATGCAGTTCCTCGCTCCCGTTGCGAAACCTCCGTTCGTTGATCGCCGTGAGCAGAGAGTTGAGGATCGGCGATGAGGCGTTCCAGATTTCGTCCAGGAACACGATCTCCGCGCTGGGAAGAAACCCCTCCACCACTCGCTCGAAGCGGTCGGCATCCTTCAGGCGGCTGATGGATACGGGCCCGAAGAGTTCCTCCGGTGTTGTGAACCGACCCAGTAGGTATTCGAACGTCTTGGCGTCGCGGAACGCGAAGGAGATCCGCCGAGCAATGAGACTTTTGGCAACCCCCGGCGGGCCGTAGAGAAAAGTGTTTTCTCCTGCAACTGCCGCAAGTAGTGTGAGTCGAAGCGTCTCTTCTTTCTCGAGAAGGCCTTCTCCGAGAGCCGAGATCAATTGCCGTATCCGTTTCGAGAGCATACCGTTACTCTTTTCGGTTTCATGAGGGACTGTCAAGCGAGAGAAGCGAAGTGGTAGTCTGCACCGTCACGATGCGATAGCATACGCCTTTATGGACGACGACCGACAAGAATACCACCTGCTATGGAATGAACTCGATCGAAACACGCTGGTCGACACCCCGGTGTTTACCCTCGTACGCAGCCGGCGCCGCGCGGCGGACGGTCGGGAGGCCGACTACTACGTGATGGATGCGCCGGACTGGGCGAACGTGGTGGCACTTACCGAGGATAGCTGGGGACGGCAATGCTTCATCATGGTTCGCCAGTTCCGACACGGGAGTATGGCGGTAAGTCTGGAGTTCCCCGGCGGGGTGGTGGACCCCGGCGAGGACCCCGCGGCGGCGATCGTGCGGGAGCTCAAGGAAGAAACCGGCTACGTATCGGAGCACGTGCACTATCTGGGAAGCGTGAATCCTAATCCGGCGCTCATGGGTAATCGCTGTCACACGTATCTGGCGGAGGACTGTTCCCATCCCGGTGATGGTCAGGATCTCGACGAGAACGAAATTATCGACGTGGAACTGGTGCCGGTGGAAGAAATCGTCGGGGGTACCCGAAACGGCGAGTTTGATCACGCCATGATGCATGTGGCGCTGGAGTATTACCTGCGGCACCGGACTTCCGCATCGCACACATCGCGGCCATGAAATGGTTCTGCTGCCGATCACGGTACACAAAGACCCTCCCGCGGGGGAGGGTCTCGTACTATAGCGAGGCGCCGGCCGGATTCGAACCGGCGAATGAAGGCTTTGCAGGCCTCTCCCTTACCACTTGGGTACGGCGCCTGATGTCCGCCAACAGTATTCAATTCCTGGGGGCTTTGTAAAGGCCTTGTACGCTTCCGGGTGGTCGAGGGGTTTCGCGAGAGACGCGGCCCGGAGCTACCCGTTCACGCCTCCACCGCCGTGACAAACCGCTCCACCAGCGCCTCAATTCTCCCCATGGCGCCGCGCCAGAATTCGGGAGTCTCAATATCGAAGCCCGCTTCCGCCGTGACCGATACTGCGTCCTTTCGCCCCGTTTCCCTCAAGAGGCGGCGGTACCGTTGGGCGAACCCCTTCGGAGCGTGGGAGTATTGGTCGTACAGTCCCAGTCCGAAAAGCTGTCCGAAGGCGTAGGGGAAGTTGTAGAACGCCAGTTCCGGTCGGTAGTAGTGCCCCTTCACCGCCCACATGTACGGATGCAGCTCCTCCGCATTCAGGGCCTCGCCGTACGTTTCTTTCTGGGCGGAGAGCATCATCTCTTTCAAGTCTCCCGCGGAAACTTCGCCCTGGGCGCGACGCTCCATAAGCTCACGCTCAAAGATGAAGCGTGACAGGATATCGACGATAACCTGAGTGCTTCCCTGGAGAAACTGCTCCAGAATGTAGATCTCGTTATCGCCGGAAGCCGATTCCAGAGCGCTGTAAAACACCAGCGTTTCCGAGAAGATGCTCGCCGTCTCCGCCAGGGTCATCGGATAGTGGCGCTGCATCGCTGGGAGATCACGAAGCTGATGCGAGTGCCAGGCGTGACCCAGCTCATGAGCCAGAGTGCTCATGCCGTCATACGTGCCCCCGAAGTTAGCAAGGATCCTGCTCTCTCCCACGGCGGGGAAGTCGATACAGTACGCGCCACCCACTTTACCTGAGCGGGGCCGCGCATCGATCCACTGTTCCCGCTGCGCCCGGCGGATGAACTCCGCCTGTTCAGGATCAAAGCCGGAAATCCGTTCGCTGATAAACTCCATGGCGGAGTCGTACGTCCAGGAGGTGGTATCCTCCCCCACCGGAGCAAAGATGTCGTAGAAGGAGAGTTTCGGAAGGTTCAGAGCGTGCGCCTTGGCGGAGAGGTAGCGCCGGAAAATCGGAAGGGACTCGCGCATCGTTGAGATCAGTGCGTCCAGTGCCCGCCGGCTCAGGCGGTTCTGTCGCAAGGACCGGTCCAGGGTTGACTCCCATCGGCGTCGGGAGTTCAGAGTGTGAGTGGTACCTTTGACGCCGTTGATCGCGAACGCCAGCGGCGTCTCAACCCGTTGCCACGCGGCAAGCTCCTTCTCCCAGGCGCGTCGCCTCACCGTGCGGTCCCGATTGAACGCCAGCGCCCGAAGCTCTACCACCGTCTTCCGGACCTGTTCACCGTCTGTCTCCCAGGGTTCATTGAGTGTTGAGGAAATCGTTTCCTGCAGGCGTGACCAGGCGTCGGCGCCGGAACGGGATAGATCCGCAGCCAGCGTCTCTTCCGCCGCGGTGAGCTGCCGCTTCTGAAAATGGAGCTCCTCCTGGAGGACGAACTCGTAGCCCTGGAGATGCGGGTCTCCCGCGATGAGCTCGTCAAGTCGCGGTTTCAGGTTGGCCAGGGCGTCACGGAACTCCACGACCTTCGAGGCCATCGGCACGCCGACCTCAGCCACGCGATTGAGCGCCGCAATCGCCGCTTCATCGCCGGTATCCACCGAGTAGGAGGAATAGCAGTAGCTCTCGAGTGTTTCCTGGAGATCGGCGGCGGCGTTGATCTCTGCTATCACGCGATGGAGCCACGTGGTCGGTTCAGTGGTGCGGAGATGCTCGTCGGCCACGATTGCGCGCGCCGACTCTATCACCTCAGCCAGGCGGGAAAGATCACCGGCGAACTCCGTCGACTCAAGTCCGGGGTAGACGGATGAAAGGTCCCACTGCGGGACGGATCCCGCAGCGGACGAAGAACGATCGGCGGACACTTTAGACCGTCCACTCCGTGTTGGGATCATCCCAGGCAACGATCTGCTCGGAGGAGAAGAAGAGATCGATTTCGCGTTCAGCACTCTCCGGCGAGTCGGAGGCGTGAATGATGTTCTTGGTTGTCACCGATGCGAAATCTCCGCGGATCGTGCCCGGTTGCGCCTGATCTACTTTAGTTGCGCCTGCAAGAAGTCGCACGCGACTGATCGCATCTTCCCCGGTCACCACCATCGCCACCACCGGTCCGGAGGTGATATAGCTGATGAGGTCGCCGAAAAACGGTTTCTCTTCGTGCTCGGCGTAGTGCTGCTTCGCGGTGTCCTCGGGAATCATCATCATCTTGAGTCCGATCACCTGAAGTCCCTTGCGCTCGAGGCGCCCGATAATCTCGCCCACCAGCCGGCGCTGCAATACGCCGGGTTTGAGCATCACATATGTCTGTTCTTGTGCCATGGGCGGTATTATGGACGGGGCGGCCACAGATGACAACGGGCGCGCGCGGGACACCGATTTCGGGTCGCATGTGCGGCGTCGGCGATGCCCAGGGGCGCGCGGCACAGTGAGTGTCCGCGGAGTGAAAAAATCTGTTATCCTATGGGTACTATGGTTCGAAACGTTGCGCTCCTGACGGATCTCTACGAACTCACGATGATGCAGGGCTATTTTCGGTACAACATGCACCACCACGCCGTCTTCGATATGTTCTTTCGGCGGCAGCCGTTCGGGGGCGGGTTTTCCGTCTTCGCCGGCCTGGACGTTCTTCTGGAGACGATCCAGACCCTGCGCTTCACCGGTGATGATATCGATTACCTCCGGGGGCTCGGCCTCTTTGATGAAGAATTTCTGTCCTACCTGCGGGAATTTCGATTCTCCGGGGACGTTTGGGCCGCCCCGGAGGGAACGCTGGTGTTTCCCCAGGAGCCTCTCATTCGCGTGCACACCACTATTCTCGAGGCGCAGCTGATTGAAAGCCTGCTGCTGAATACGATCAACTTTCAGACTCTGGTGGCAACCAAAACTGCACGGATCTACCTTGCGGCCGAGGGGGGATCGATCGCGGAGTTCGGGTTGCGCCGAGCCCAGGGGTTCGATGGCGCCTTGAGCGCCTCCCGGGCGGCGTATATCGGGGGGGCCTCTTCCACCAGTAACACTCTGGCGGGAAAACGTTTTGGAATACCCGTCACCGGTACGATGGCGCACAGCTGGGTCATGGCGTTTAGCAGTGAGTACGAGTCTTTCGAGCACTACGCTAAGCTGTATCCGGACAAGGCGATTCTCCTTATCGATACCTATGAAACGCTGGGCAGCGGAATCGAGAACGCCGTGACGGTGGGTAAAGATCTTCAGCGGAAAGGCAAGCGGGTCGGCGTGCGGCTCGACAGCGGTGACATCCAGTATCTTAGCAAACAGGTGCGCCGCCGGCTGGATGACGCGGGACTCTCCGACGCCCTGATCGCCGTTTCGAACGAGCTTGACGAACAGATTATCCACCAGCTCGTCTCGGCGCACAGTCCGGTCGATCTCTGGGGAGTGGGCACGCAACTGGTCACCGGTGGGGGGGATTCGGCGCTTACCGGCGTGTACAAACTGGCCGCCAAAGAACAATCGGACGGCTCGTTTCTTCCCACAATGAAAGTCAGCGACAATCCGGAGAAGAGCACCAATCCCGGCGTCAAACAGGTGTGGCGGTACTTCGGCAAGGGAGACTATCCGATCGCGGACCTGATCGCCCTCGACGGTGATCCGCCCCCGGGAGCGTCGGGAGACTCCGCCGGTGATCAGTCTCCGGTTCGCTTCTATCACCCCTCCGGAGATTACCGTATGTTCACCTTGGACACCTGGACCCGATGTGAGCCGGTGCTCCGAAAACAGATGGAAGCAGGACGCATTATCGGCGACCGACCCTCGCTGGATGAGATCCGTGCTCGGACGCTGCGCAATCTGGCTCGTCTTGATGAGACGTACACCCGCATCATCAATCCCCACATCTACAAAGTTTCCGTGAGCAAGTCCCTGAGAAACCTGAAACAGGAGTTCCTGGCGCGATATCTCATGGACGAGGAAAACGGGGAATAGGAACTGTGTCACACCTTCCGCAGCGCTGGCTCGGGATCATTCTCCGTATTGTACGGGTCCACTATCCCGATGCTCGGCTGGTCGCCTGGGGACCTATGGTGGACGAGGGCCCCGAGTCGGCGGGGCCGGGAGACCGCCTGGAGCTGGCGATTCTCGATCCTTCGAATCCCAGTCCCACGACCCTCAGCTCCATCCGGGCCGACCTGGATGCATCGGATGTGCCCGTCGAAACGGACCTGCGTCCTCTGGCGGACCTCACCCTGGCTGAACAGGAAGAAGTCCTTGAGCGCGGTGAGCAGTTCGGGGGGTGATGATCCCTCGGTGGCATGGGCTGCCGCCAGGACTCGAGCGGATTTCACATTACGTGAAATGGTGGATTCACGATTCATGTAGTCGCTCTCTGTTCGTGCAGGAAATCCGCGCCTATCAGTGCCAAATCGTGCTCAGAGTTTCGCTGAAGTGGTGTTTCCCGCGTATGGCACGTTCTTTGCTAAACTAAATTGGAGCGCGCTTGGGGCGTTATGGATTCCTCTTTGGCCCGGGGTGACCCGGGCCTCTTTGTTGTATAGTACACGTGAACCTACCGGCCGGAGGTGTGGAGATCGTGAGTGGAACGGAGTGGATGCTCCTGGTGGAGCGCGCCGCTGATACAGGCAATCTCTCTCAGCGAGTGCAGTTGTGGATGGACGCGATCGACCGACCGGAGACCGCACCCCACACCGATGCCCTGACCGCTTTCTCACCGCCGGAGGCCACGGGCGTGGTTCACCATGGAGGGCTCCCGGCGGCCCAGGTCTATGCGCTCGGGGTCCTGGGGTATGCGCTCTTGTCGGGGACAGTTCCCTGGGATGATATCGGGGAGGATGAGCTTCTCCACAGAGTTCTAACCACCCGCCTGCCGGAGTTTTCCAGGCCGCACTGGCCGCCGGTTTTCCAGGGACGGATGAATCGCGTCATTGCTCGAGCTACCGATAAGGACCCGGCGGCCCGGTATTCCACCCCGGGGCATCTGAAGGCGGAAGTCATGAGTGCCGTCGCTGCGCTCAACGACGAGCTCGCCGGGATGAGCTACGAACCGCGCATCCACCGGGATGCGTATCGCCGGATCGTACAATGGCTGGACCGAGCGCGAACGGGAACGGCTGCTACTCTGACGGTAGTCGGGGCCTCGGGAATCGGTAAGACGTATCTCTGGGAGACGGTGCATGACACCCACGCCCGGTCGGATGAGCGGTGGCTCTATGTGAAGACGGGGCAGGGGGGACAACGGCCATACGAGACGATTGCGCTTCTCCTCGAATCTATCCGTGACGAGGTTGAGATGCTCCTTGGTGAAGCGCGCGTCTCGCCGCCGCTCCGAGCGCTTGTTCGCGCGATCGAACCGCGCATCGCGCCATCGGGAGTCACAACGGACGCGGCGGAGGTGCTCAATCCGGCGCGAGAGCTTGCCCACCTGATCGGGCGAGTTGGGGCTGCATCCCGGTTTCGAGTGATCTGTTTCGATGACTTTCAGTGGATTGACGTCTATAGCCGACGCGTAATCGAAGAACTTGCTCATGGATCAGGGTCCACCACGGTGGTGACGCTCACCCGCGACGAGCACAATCTGGGCTCCTCCAGCGGGGACTCGGTGTACTTGAAGCCGCTGAACCGGGAGGAGGCGCACGAGTTAGCACGTTCGCTCGAACCGGGAACCGATACCATCCCACCGGAAACCTTCGAACTTGCCTACACGTTGTCGGGAGGAATTCCGATGGCGTTCCACTCCGTCCTGCGGGACGGGACCCGATGGACCGTATCCGAGTCGGGAGACGTACTCATCGACGTGGCCTCACAACGGGTGGCGGCGGTATCTCCCCTGTGTCGCTCGGTCCTGTCCGTGTTGGCGCTCGTGGGGGTGCCCACGTCACTCTCCCTCATTTCCCGCGCGGGCGACTACTCGGAGGCGGAGATCACATCCGCTCTCGCCGAGGGGGAGACTGCCCTCCTCGTGAATCGCAGCCGCCTGTATGACTCCGTTCGGTTCGTCCACGATTCGATCGAGACCGCCGTTCGGCGGGGAGCAGAGCAAGATTCCGTCGCCGCGCACCGGGCGATACGGGTGCTCATCGCAGACGCTCGGGACGGAAACGACCGGGCGGCGTACGCTGCGATCGGACTGCTTTCTACCGTGGAAGCCGAGGAGGTATCGCAAGATGACTGGAACTGGGTGCTCACCGCCGCCGCCCGCCAAGCGGTGTACAGCCTGGCTCCCGATGAAGCGCTGCGGATTGTCGGCGACTGGCGCGATCGAGTTTCGCCCGCTGCCCGCGTTGGGCTCTTTTTGATCGCCCACGAGGCGGCGTACCTGCTGGGTGACCGCCACCAGATGAGCCGTTACTATAGGGCGATCGTCGCCTCCGGCGATGGTGAGGCGG
The DNA here is from genome assembly GCA_040904425.1 of Alkalispirochaeta sp. Lineage (GTDB taxonomy): Bacteria > Spirochaetota > Spirochaetia > DSM-27196 > Alkalispirochaetaceae > Alkalispirochaeta. Next base: position 47,500 of record JBBDTM010000108.1, on the reverse strand, counting down.
CGGCGGAGGCGCGTTACCTATGGATTCGCCGGTGCTACGCCGACGCCAGATTTCCCGGGGCGGTGGCGGTGGGGATACGGGTGCTTTCGGAAGCGGACGTCATCGAGGACACGGTCCCGTGGTCCTCTGATGGAGCGGAGGCGCTGCGGTTCCTCCGGCGGCATGCTCCCGCGAGGGTTCTATCGGCGATTCTGCGTCGGGGGTACACCACCGACCGGGCGGTACGTCGCGCTACCGATACGCTGGGGCGCATGCTGCTTCCGGTATTGACCACCGATCGGCGTCACCTGATCCACCTGGCGTATTACGCGTTACGCATCGGCATGGAGCGGGGCGCGACACCGCTCACCGCCCTCGGATTCATCACCTGGGCGCTCTATTTGGGTACCCAGAGACAGCCGGGTCGTTGGGTGGAGGAGTATATGTCCTGTGCCGAGCAGCTTTCGGCGTTAAGCGGAGATCGAATCGCCGATCACAGTGTGCGGATGCTGATTGCCGGTTTCGGAGCGCCCTGGACCGGTTCATATCGTACCTTTGCCGATCGGTTGGAACGGTTGCAGAGTGAGGGACGCGAAGTGGGGAACTGGGAGTTCGTGGCGCACGCGCTGCACCTTCAACGGCAGACGCTTCTCTGGCGCGGTGAACCGCTTGCCACTGTGCGGAACGCGTTCGACGAGATTCGCCGGGAGATTCGGTCTTATGGGCTGGTTCGTGCCGATGCCGCCCTGGCGAAATACGCCGCCGCTGCGGAAGCCCTCATGGGACTCACCGATGACCCTGCCGGTATGGACGGGGAGATCGTCAATGAGCGGGATTACATTGACCGCATTCTGAGCAACAACGATCAGATGAGTCTCGCCGGATTTCGAGCGATGAAAGCGTTGCTTGCGTTATATGCGGATCGCCCGCAGGAAGCCTATGACCAGCTTACGAAGATCGACGAGGTTTCTTCCTCAATTTCGCTCTTCCACGAGAACTTGCACATCCGGTTCTATCTGGGCATCGCAGCCTATCGGCTGGGTCGGCCCGTTACAGGGAGACGGATGCTGAAAGTGGTGCGCGCGTGGGCTCGAGAGAACCCGGCGACGCATCGCCACCGGCTGCTGTTTATTCGCGCCGAACGTGCCGCACATCACGGTCACCGACGCATCGCCCGCGCGCTTTTGGCACGGGCTATTCCGCGGGCGATGCAAGAGGGATTCTTCAGCGAGGCCGCACTCATGGCCGAACGCGCCGGCGATATCTCGGAAGACCGGCACTACTGGATGGTGGCGGAGTCCGCATACCGTCATTGGGGAGCAGTATACGCGACCGCCCGGCTTTGCCGAAAACTGGGATGGTCCGACGTATCCCCGCCTTCCGCCGTAGGTGACCTTCAGGCCGAGCACCTCCAAAAAAAGCTCTCCGAGGCCCGCTCCGCCCACGAGGTGATACCGACACTTGCACGGCATCTCTTTGAATCGACCCACGCCTCACAGGTCGTGCTCTCCCTCCGGGGCGATGAGGGCGTGTCCTCCCAGGCGTACCGTTGGACGGGCACCGATATCGCCCCCTCCGGCGCACCCAGTTCCGATCTCTCTCTGATTATCACCGAAGCCTCCGCCGGCGAGTGCCGGCTGCTTTCTGCCGAAGACTCCCTGCGTGGAGGGCACCCCGGGGTCGTGGGCCGGAGCGATCGCGTGCACGATAGTGACGTTGCAATTCTAGTGGTGGGAGCTGTCGGCGGGGCGGCATATACACCATCGGTGGTACAGACGGTTCGCGCGGCGCTTCACGCGGGGGCGCTCTACATCGCGCTTCTGTCTGCCCGTGCTCGTATCGGTGGCGGAGAGCAGGCGCTCCGGGAGACGCGGGAACAATTGAGCGCTACCGAACGCTATCGGAGACAACTGTTCTCAACGGTGACCGACGCGTTTCTGCTCGTAGATTGGGTGGGCAACGTGAGGTTCTCGAATCCGGCGGCGGAACCGTATCTCGAGCACGCGTCAGTCCCGGCGCCGACGTTCCGGACGGACCTTCGCGGCGCGTTTCGCGAGCTCGTTGATCCCGCCGACGGTATCCTGCGGAATCGTGGGCGCTACCATACGAACGACGATCGCCACGTGCAGATTCAGGTTGCTCCGGTAGGATCCGAAACGGAGGATCTCGTGGCAGTCAGTATTTCAGATATCACGGAAGCGATTGACCGCGAGGCACAACTCGCACAGCAGGAGCGGCAACTGGTGGTTGCCGATCGGCTGGCCTCGATCGGCATGTTCTCAGCCTCGATCGTGCATGAGATCAGCAACCCCAACCACATCCTGCAACTCAACACGCAGTCTCTCCTCGTGGTCTTGTCGTGGCTGCGCTCGGAAATCGACGATGAAAGCACCGCAGCCACGGTGGCCCAGGCCGGCGATATTGTGGCGCAAATCGAGGATGCGGCGCGCCGGGTAGAGTCGGTTTTGCAGATGGTAAAGAGCTACAGTCGCGAGGGACGCCGGGAACGGTGGGGCGTACTCGCTCCGGAAGAGGTGTGTTTCCGCGCATTTCGTTTCTCGAAGATCATGGCCTCGCAGTACACCGACCACTTCCGCCAGGCGGTGCCTGAGAGCGTTGCGCCGGTATGGGGGGAGCCGGCGTTACTGGAACAGGCGCTGGTCAATCTCATTAAGAACGCCTGCGAAGCGTTGCCTGCTCGTGATGGGCGCGTTGAGCTTCAGACGTACACCGATAGTTCCGGCACCGAGGTGGTTCTGGCGGTCTGTGATACCGGTAGCGGTTTTCCTGCGGGACTCAGAGATTCGCTGGGAACTCCGTTTATGAGCGGGCGTTTCGACGAGGGGGGCACCGGCTTGGGGCTATCGATCGTGTCTGGAATCGTAGAGAAACATCGGGGGTATCTCCGGGTGACGGACGACGAGCGGTTCACGACACGGGTGGAAATTCATTTTCCGGTTCATACTGCTCCGGTTGACCAAACATCCGTTTCCACCGGTTAGCAAACGCCTGTGGGGAGAGGCCGATTTCCTGCGCTGCAGCGGTGCGACTATCGGGGTGGCGCCGGTCCGCCTCCAGCAGCAATTGACGTATAGTCTCATCCGGCGTGGGTAACGTTCCAGCGAACCGTACCGGCGGCTCTTTCTCAGGGGATCGTCTCTCGTGGGAATCGGTGTTTGAGTGCGTATCGGGGTGCGCAGCGCGGGATAGGCCGATTTCGGCACTCTCGGCGTCGTCCCCGAGCCCCGGGAGCGCCGCACTCCAGGTGCCGTTGATAAGCGCTCGTAGCACGATCTGTTGCAACTCGCGAACGTTGCCGTACAGCGGTAGGCTCCTCAGGTGTTGAATCACCGTCTCCGACAGCGCGATCGGCGGCCGCTGAATCCGCGACGCATGAACGGTTATCAGTTGTTGCAAGATTGGGGAAATGTCTTCGAGACGCTCTCGCAAGGGAGATATCTCCACGTGGTGCGTGGCGATGCGGAAGAAGAGATCACGACGAAAAGACCCAGCTTCCACTTCCTGCTGCAGATCCCGATTGGTGGCGAAGATGATTCGCGCCCGAGAATACTCCGGACGGTCGCTCCCGAGGCGAAGAAACTCGCCGGTATCCAGCAGTCTCAACAGCCGAGCCTGCGACTCCGGGGGCATTTCGCCCACCTCATCGAGAAAAAGGGTGCCCTCGGCGGCGGCGGTAATAAGCCCATCCCGGGCGCCGTCGGCGCCGGTGAACGCCCCCTTCTTGTGGCCGAAGATCGTATCGGAAAAGATGTGGTCGTCGAGGCCACCCATATTCACCGCTATGAACTGTCCTTCCCTGCCGCTGGCGCGGTGAACGCCGCGGGCGATAAGCTCCTTGCCCACCCCCGTTTCACCGGAAATAAGCAGCGGGTCGGGTATCGTGGCCAGGGCTTCCAGATAGACGAGAATCCGGTGGATTCCGGAGTCGCCGGTTATAAACGCTTCGAACGCGTCGGGGTGTCGCGGTTCCTGCCGCGTAAACGCTTCCCGGAGCAGGCGGTTTTCCCGGCGTGTCTTGTGGTAGTCCAGAGCGTTGCGCACAGCTGCGGGTATGCGGCTACTATCGGTTCCTTTCACGAGAAAGTCGTAGGCTCCCATCCGCATACAGTGCACGGCGGTGGAGACGTCGGAGGCCCCGGTTACCACAATGACCTCCGTCTCGGGATAGGTCGCGGCTGTTTCTTTTAGTAGTTCCTGTCCAGACTCTTCGGGAAGCGTCAGATCGAGAAGCATTAGGTCGATCGGTTCCCGGGAAAGGAGGGTCCTCGCCTCTTGAGCGGTCCGGGCTTCCATGATGTGGCTGAACCCGTTGAGTTGCAGGAGATTTCGTTGCCCCGTCAAGACGCCGGGCTCATCATCCACTAACAGAATTCGTTCCACCGCATACCCTCCTACCGTTTTCTCAACGGGTACATGCAAGAACCGTGCCGACCAACTTTCACGTATCGTGAATCACAGATTCCTCCATGAAGCGATCAATGGCAGCCATCGTTGCACCGGGATTCTCTATCCAGGCTGAGTGACTGGCGCCCGCGGGAAACACGAAGCGAGCGTTGGCAAGCTGAGCAAAGACCGAGCGCACCGCTTCCGGTGGAAAGTAGTCCTCCGTACCACCAAGAACGAGCACCGGCGGCGTGATCTCGGTCAGATCGCTCTCCCGGTTCCATTCGAGAATACGTCCGCTTGGGTGCAAAAGGTTAGGGCCCACCACATGATTCATGAATTTCGGATTCAGGTTTTGTAACCCGGTCTGAAACGAGTCAGGGAATCCCGTGGTGCACAGGTGCCGGGGGAACCAGTACTCGGCGATCAGTGCAGCGAGGCTTTTCGCGTCGTCCGCGGCGCCTTCCTCCAGCCGCCGGTGGAACGCGTCGGGAAGCGCCGCCACCCGTTCTCCGATTCCCCGAGCCAGGAACGCGCCGGAGGGAAAACTGGAGATCAGGATCGCACCGGCCACCGGGACGTGGCCCAGAAGGGTCTCGATTGCAACCGCCCCGCCATATGAGTGACCGAGAAGAACCGTGGGACGGTCCGGCCTGGAGCGTTCCCGAATCACCCCCTCCAATTCATCGGCAGCCTCCGCCACCGTTTTCGGAAAACTGTCCACCGGTTCCGGATAGGTTCCCGAAAAGGACGCCACCGTGACGCGATACCGATCGGAGAGCGCATCGACAAGCTCCCGATAGAACTCCGGTACCAGACCCGGTCCCCCGGGGGCAAGCACCACATGCGCGGTTCCCGTGCCGAATTCTTGTACATTCATGTGGATAAGGATAGAAAAAATAGTTATGAATATGCAATATTATCAGGAGGAGAATTCCGTTGTGGCTGATCCAATTACCGGCAGTCAGTCCAGTCCTGGCATGGTCGTATTGCAACGGTGGCGGGACGCGATCGTATCGACGCCGGAGACGACCTCGTTGCCCGAGCTGGGAGTTATCGGATTACTCTTATCTCGAGAGCTTCACCGCGAGGCTGAGCCGACTCGCGTGCAGCTCATTGAGCGTGTGGTGCGGGCGACGCAGGAACCGGTATACGGTGTCCGATACGCCACACGGTCCGAGCTCCTCCAGGATATCGACGCGCTCCTGCAATACCGGGAGATTCCCGAAAGCCGCACAGCGGTTGGTGATCGTTTAGCGGAGATCGTCCGCAGCGCTCGCGACGGGCGCGGAGCGTCCTTGGTGGTGGCCGGTGAATCGGGAATCGGGAAGACGTTCCTGTGGGATGCGTTCCGGAGGTCGTTTTCCTCCCCGGATAACCTGTGGGTATATCACAAGAGCCCGCAGACGGGAGAGTCACCCTACGGGGCGTACAGCGAGATACTGGACGGATTGATCAGACGTACCGCCCACTCGCTTCGCATCACGCCGGTGGAACTGGCGTTCCGTCTGGTCCGAGATGATCAGGTGGCCGCCGCGGCTATGACAGTGTTGTCCTCGCTGTTTCCACAGCGCTATTCGGCCGTGGCCACGGTGTACTCTGCTGATGACGCGTTTGAGGGAGCAGTAGTCGCTGCACTTGCCGCCACTCTGCGCAACGTCGGGACTCGGGCGCGCTCGGCCGGGTTTGCGGCGGTGGTCGTCGCTTTGGATGACGTGCAGTGGACTGATGCGCACAGTCTGGACGCGTGGAGCGTCCTGGCCGGGGATCCGGGGACGACGGGGATACTCTTGATGGCACGGCCGGGTTTGATCGAGTCCGTCCCCGCGCTTCACACCGTTCCAGCGGTATCTATGGGGCCGCTTTCGGCCGCGGAGGCGCGGACGCTTGCCCGGGCTCTGATCGTACCTGCGGGAGATCGAGTCCCGTCATGGTCCACGGGAACACCCGCGGACATCGCTGAGGGAAACGCGTTCCACATCGCCCAGACGGCTCGAGAGACGTTGCAGATTCGAGGGTTGGGAGCACCCGGTTCACGTGGTCTGCTTGAGGTTCGTTCGGAGAAGGCGGTCCTCCCGCACCTGCGCGGCCTGTCTTCGGCGGCGCAGGCGGTGATCGAGAGCGTTTCCCTCCTGCTTCCCCCCGTCGCCACGCATTTGATCACGCAGGCCGTCCGGCTCTCGCCGGAAGAGGTGAATCGTGCGCTCCGCGAGAGCTCCGACGCCGGGGTCCTGGTGGTACGGGACGAAACGGTCGCGTTCTTCCACGACCAGTTGGAGAGTGCGGCCCGATCCGCAGCGTTCCACCGCGGGCGATGGACCGCGGATGCCGGCCGGGTGCTGGCGGAACGGGCGGTGGGCGGCGATTTTCGTGCCACATACTTCCTGGCCCGGCTCATTGCGGATTCCCGCGCCGCCTCAGACGCCGGGGATGGGAATGGGCTCCCGTTGGAGGCGTTCCTGTCGAATTCCGAATGCGTTGCAATCCTGTCCACCGCCGCCCGGCGAGCAATCGATCTGGCGATCGCCTTTGATGCGGCGCGATTCGTTGCCGTAGCGCTTGATCGGTATGGCGCAACGTGCGGAACATCTGACCGGGTCGCGCTGGTGCAGATCGGCCATCGGGCGGCGTTTCTCCAGGATGACGGGCATGGCATGAGCCACTACTATCGAGAACTTGCGCGGTACGGATTAGGCCAGGACGTGGTTGATGCGCGACAGCTGTGGATTTCGCGATGCTACACAAAGCTCTGGATTCGCGGTGCGCTGCGGATCGGCAAGAGTATTCTACGCGACTATGGAGCTACTGAAGGCCTCACGGTCGAGAGCGCCCGGACTCTGCTCCGTAGCTGGCGACCGTCGGCACTGTATCGTCGGATCATGCGACACCCGCAGAATGTCGATCCCATTTCCCTGCGTATCGCGCGGACGTGCGCCGGACTGCTGCTCACCGTGATGTCAATCGATCACGATGCTCCCTACATCTTCGCGGCGGTTATTCTGCGGCAGGGCATCGCCCGCGGGCCCACATCCTATACCCCCTTCGGTTTTCTCTACTGGGCGATCGCGGTCTCCCTGGATTCCGGCACTTCCCGCCGCCGAGATCGGGCGCTTGAATGTGCGCGATACGGCGTCCAGGAGATCTCCCTGGATTCGGTATCCGCGGTGGAGGCGAATCGCATCCGGGTTCTCGTCGGCATAATCACCTTACCTTGGGAACGATTGCAACCTGCCGCATACCGCCACCTCTTACCGCTGTACCGAGAAGGACTCGCCTGCGGAAGCTTTGAAGCTGCCGCTCATGCGATCCACGTGTACTGCTACGCTCCGCTCTTCCATGGATATCCGCTGAGCGAGGTGTACAGCACGATCGAGCACTACCGTCGTGATGTGACCTCTCACGGCTTGGAGCGGATCTCCCGGGCGATGGGGAAGTTTGCCCAGGCAGCCCTCGTGCTTGCGGGAGAGACCGACAGACCGCTGGAAGTTACCGGCCACATCTGTACCGACGGGGAGATGGAGGGCGAACTGAGCCGAACTGGAGATACGCTGGGTCTGGCAGGATTACGTTTCCTTCGGGCGTTGCTGGCCGTCTTTCACGGTTCCCCGGAACTGGCGCTGGATCGTCTGCGAGTGGTCGACCGGGAATCGGTGGTAGTCCGATTTCTCGTGGACAAGACGTGGAGCTGGTTCTTACACGCCATGTTTGCGTGGCGGCTGGGCGCGGTAGATGAGGCTCGCACCTACGGGCGGTACCTTCGGACAGTCGCCGGCGACGCACCCGGCAACCATCGCAACGCTGCGGTCCGGGCTGAACGCCTGCTCCACTTCGGGCTCCATCGGATAGCTGATCGCACGTTTAGATATGCTGCCGAGCTTGCGGTGGCCAACGGGCACATTCATGATGCGGCTTTCATCGTTGAACGACACGCGGAGATCCTGCTCGGTCGCGTCCCCGACTCTCCCGCAACTATCGAGCGTCTCCACATGGCTGAGAGTCTGTACGCTCGCTGGGGAGCGCGCCGAAAAGTTGAGAAGATTCGTTCACACATCGATCGATATCGTAATCGGGCCGGCCAGATTCTCGAAGGAGTTGTGCCGGACGGCGACGTCCTCCGCGATGACGGTGTTGACGACGATGACGATGTTGGCGATAAGGACGACAGTGACGACGACCAGGATGCGATCACCGGGGGAAACGGAAGTGCGGAGCTCACCGCCGCTCGAGAGGCGCTTACCCATACTCAGGAGTACGCCAGGATCCTGTTCTCCTACGTCGATGAGGCACTCCTACTATCTCGCTCAGACGGAAGCGTGCTGTTCCACAATATCGGTGCTGCGCCGTTCCTTGTCACGGAATCCCCCGATGTGTGGCACGTAGAACCGGAGCTACACCGGAGGATCGGGGGGATTCGAGGTGGTGTGGAAGGCGAAGTTGAATGGCGCCACCGGACTCTGTCGTACGCGATGCGTTCCGTGCCCGGCAGCCAAGACTTCGCGGCTGTGGCCGTGGTGATTCGGGATATCACGAAGGAACGAAGCCGCGAGCGGCAGCTGCTTGTCGCGGACCGGCTGTCATCACTTGGAATGCTGGCAGCAACGGTGGCGCACGAAGTGGGAAATCCGAATCATATTATTGCGCTCCACGCTCAGACGCTGGCAGCGGGGGAGCCGACGCCTGCGGTGCAGGAGGCTGCGACGGCGATACTGGAAGGGGCCCAGCGGATCAACGATGTGGTGAGACTCATTGCACGATACGGAAGGGACGGAACCCAGGTGGTGGCGCAATGGGGAGACCCCATTGAGATAGGATCGCGGGTGGAACGCTTTACGCGGATTCTGGCGCGGCAGTACACGGCTCACTTGGAGTTCGTTCACGGGGAATCCGTCCCGGCGTTTTGGGGATATCCGGCGCTGGTGGAGCAAGCGCTGGTGAATCTGGTGAAGAACGCCTGCGAAGCGCTCACCACCCGGGAACAGAAGGTGCGTATCCAGATCGGTCACCACGAAGGTTTCGTACTATTCCAGGTGCGCGACCAAGGGGCGGGATTCACCGAACGGTCACCGGACGGACGTAATCCGGGTGCGACCCCCTTCGTGACGACCAAGACCGAATCCGGAGGGACCGGTCTGGGGATTTCCGTTGTCCGTTCCGTTGCAGACCGGCATCGCGGATCGCTCCGCTACACGCACACTAATGAGTTCACCACAATCGCCGAGTTGCGCATACCGATTGAATCCTCATAAAAAAAGCCCACCACGGATGGGTGGGCTTTTCGTTCATGAAGCGGGGATCACTCGTTGATAATCGCGTCGGAGGGGCACTCGTCGGCGCATTCCTGGGCCAAGTCCTCCATGTCGGCGGGGACTTCGTCCACGACCGCTTCAGCGACGCCGTCGTCGTTCATGACGTAAAGATCGGGGGCCATATTGGTGCACACGGCACAACTGATACACAGATCCGGGTCAACTTTGGTCTTCATATGAGACTCCTTATGGGGGGATTTAGTCTTATAGACACATTTATTGTGACGAAACACCATTAACTTGTCAAACGATTTTATCTGTCGTGAAGGTCAATCACTTGCCCCTACGGTTCTCACTGTTGTACCGTCTCGGTATGAAAACCACACCCATGGAACGTCTCATCCTTTCGGATGAGCTCAAGGATATGTTAAGTCACGTCGAGGTCGTTTTTCCCGAAAGCCGCGATCACCTGCTGGAACTGGCATACCAGGAATCTGAAGAAGAGTTTCTGGAAGTCGCCTACGATGTACCTGATCGTGGACGAGTTGTAGAGGCCACGGTGGCGCGATGCCGGAATGGGGCAGCGGTCAACTATCCTGAACCCTACATGCGCCGGAGAGACCCGGAGGCGATGGTGATCGCGGACGATCGTCCCACCAACAAGACCCGGTGGTCCGACAAGTACGATGCGGACTTCAGCACGGTTCGTCAGGAGACGTTCGACTGGTTTAGGGATCTGGGGCGCGTTATCGTCCTTCCGTTCCTCTCGGGAGATAAAAAGCGAGGGTATCCGACGCTGCTCGTGGCGCCGGCCAACGCCGGTTTCTTCGTGGCGGGGCTCGCGGATTTGCAGGGCTTTTTCCCCGCCGATGAGATTCCCGCCGGGTTCAATCCACGGTCGGTGATCTACCTGGCTCCGCCCTTTCGCCACACCCACTTCGGTGGCAAGCAGGTGGTGGTCCACAATCGGTTGCCGGGTATGCATGAGCTTTTCGCGTATAACCTCTACCCCGGTCCCAGTGCAAAGAAGGGTGTCTACGGCATTTTGCTCTCCATTGGTGAGGAAGAGGATTGGGTAACGCTGCACAGCTCGGCGGTGCGGCTTGTCACCCCCTATGACAATGAATTCACCATTATGCATGAGGGAGCCAGCGGCGGCGGCAAGAGCGAGATGACGCAAAAGTTCCACCGCGAACCGGATGGCCGCATTCTCCTCGCGCGCAACACCGTAACGGACGACGATATTTACTTCGACCTTCGCGATCCGTGTGAACTGCACCCGGTTACCGACGATATGGCGCTGGCCCATCCGTCCATTCAGACCAGCACCACCGGTCGCCTGATGATCGAAGATGCGGAGGCTGGTTGGTTTCTGCGGGTGGATCACCTGGATGAATACGGAAAGGAACCGGGAATCGAGAAGCTCTGTATCGATCCGCCGGAGCCGTTGATTTTTTTGAATCTCGACGCCAAGCCCGGTTCAACGGTACTGCCCTGGGACCACATCGAGGATAGCCCGGGAAAACGGTGTCCGAACCCGCGGGTAATCATGCCGCGGCATTTCATCGACAAGGTAGTTGATGAACCGGTGGGAATCGATGTACGAAGCTTCGGCGTCCGTACACCGCCCAGTACCCGGGAGACTCCCAACTACGGAATTATCGGCATGTTCCACGTGCTGCCGCCGGCGCTGGCGTGGCTGTGGCGACTGGTGGCACCGCGGGGCCATGCGAATCCCAGCATCGTCACCACTGAAGGGTTGTCCAGCGAGGGTGTCGGGTCATACTGGCCATTTGCCACCGGTCTTCGGGTGACGCAGGCCAACCTGCTCCTCCGACTGATCCAGCAGACTCCCGGTACGCGATACGTGCTGATTCCCAACCAGTACATCGGTGCCTACAAGGTGGGATTCAATCCGGAGTGGATCGCGCGAGAGTATATGGCGCGTCGTGGTAGCGTGAAATTCCGCGATGAGCAGCTTATCACCTCCCGGTGCCCGCTGTTGGGTCACGGTCTGGAGCGGCTGAAAGTCGCCGGACAGCTGGTACCCAAGGGGCTTCTCCGGGTGCATGAACAGACGGAGGTCGGCAAGCAAGGCTATGACGCCGGTGCCGAGATCCTCACGGCTTTCTTCAAGCAAGAGCTCGAGCAATTTCGTGTGGCGGAGTTGGATCCGCTGGGGAAGGCGATTATCGATATCTGCTTGAACGATGGATCACTCAACGATTACGTGAATATCCTGCCCCGATAACTATCGGATTCGTGTGTCGCGCAGCGCCTATTCATGGCGCTGGGCGTCCGGTACGGCTAGTGCGATCTATCCCGGAGGCTCACCGCTCCCCCGTCTTCTTGATAATGTGGTAGCCGAACTGGGTCTTCACGACACCGGAGATCTTGCCCTGCCGCAGCTTTACCAGGGCTGCTTCAAAGGGCTTTACCATTTTTCCCGGTCCGAACCACCCGAGATCACCGCCTTTAGACTTGCTGGGGCAGGTGGAAAACTCCTTGGCCAGCGCTTCGAAGCGCGCCCCCTGTTTTACCCGCCTCAATAACTGTTCCGCGAGACCTTTTTCCTTTACCAGGATATGACTTGCTCTCCATTCCATAGCTACAATATAGCGTATGCCTGTGGGATCCGGTACCGGGGGCCGGGCGGCCCCGGCGGTTGCGAGCTCCGCACTTCCGGCCCGGGCGGTTACGGCGCCTGCGGTTACGAGCCCCGGGCTTCCGGCCCGGGCTTCCGTCGTCTACTCCTGGTAGCGGCGGTTGTAGTCGCGGGCGGTGCTGTCTATGAGTTCCAGCAGTGTGCCGTCCAACTCTCCCTGCTCCTCGCGGAGACGATGGAGCACATCGGTGGGAACGGGGCCGGCATCGCCGTGGAGGATCGCCGTTGCCGCCCAGGTGGTACGTTCGCCGTGGGGTTGGTCGGAGACGTAATGGCTGCTTTGCTTGCCGCGCTGCCAGGTAAAGGCGCGCTCATTGGCGTGGCGGTCGTAGCAAAGCTGAAAGCCGGTCGGTGGCGTACGGCGTGATTCGTACCAGACGATGATATCGAAGTACTCATTCACGAACCACCGTCGGAATCCCTCATCGGGACGCTGCCGGACGGAACGATTTTCACTGAGTGCGCCCATGGGACCTACTCGTTCCTGGGCGCTTCGTGGCCGGATTCGATCGGATTGCGCGCTTCATACGGAGAAAGGTACACCCGCGGCCGCGGTCTCACCACGATCTCCTCACAGACGCGGGCAACCCGCAGAAGAAGTGCCTCCTCCCAGTGGCGCGCCATGAACTGCAGCCCCACCGGCACCTGGGAGTAGACGTTTCCGTCCTCATCAGTCTCTTCCACGGTGTGCCAGAAGTGACGGCTTCGGGCGGTGACGAATCCTGCCGGGACGCTTACCGCGGGATACCCCAGCATGTTCGCGGCTACCGCGTATCGCATCGTCTCGCTGAGAGAGTTCAGGTCCGAAACCCCGGAGAGGAGACGGTCCCGGTTGAGCCGCGGAGGCAGGTTGGCGGTGGTGGGGGTGGCGATCACGTCTACCTGAGAAAAGGCGTTCTCGAAGTGGCTGAACGCCCGGCGACGAACCTGTTGCGCTTTCAGGTAATCCGTAGTGGAAATGAAGCGCGCCAGCGCGAGGTTTGCCCGCGCCTCATTGCTGAAGTCACTTCGGTGGATTCGGTAGTACGGGTCCATGGCGGCGCGCATCTCGGAGGTGATCGTCACCAGGTGCGCTATTCGGAGTGAGTTCAACTCGGGGATCGAGATTTCCACCAGTTCCGCCCCCTGAGCGATCAGCTGGTCCAGGAGTGCTCTCGCCGCATTACGCACTTCTTCCCGGGAGTGGTCAAACCACTGTGTAAACACCCCGATCCGCAGACTGTGAACATCGTCGAGGAATCCCTCCAGGGTGGGGCGTGGCTGTGTGTGGCTGTGGGGATCGTCGGGATCGGGACCGGACATAGTGATATAGGTAAGCGCCAGGTCCCGGACGTTGCCTGCAATCGGGCCGGCGTTGGCTACCGTCGGCGCCAAGGGGAACTCGCCGCGCTCACTGACGCGCCCCATCGTAAGTTTGAGGCCGAATACGCCGCAGTACGCGGCGGGGATCCGTACCGATCCACCGCCGTCGGCGCCGATCGCCACGGGACAGATACCTGATGCCACGACGCCGGCGCTCCCGGAGGAGGAGCCGCCGGGGTAGCGCCACGGAGCGTACGGATTCACCGGGGTACCGCGAAATGGATTGAGACCGGTCACCCCGATACCGATCTCGTGCATGTTAGTCTTGCCGACGATAATTGCTCCCGCTTCACGAAGGCGCGCGATAACCCACGCGTCCTCTTTGGCAGGATCGCCGTATATGAAACTGGTGCCCAAGGTGGTGGTATATTCCGCCACATCGATCTCATCCTTCACGGCCACCGGTACTCCCTCAAAGATCGACCGAGGCGTGCCGTCGGCGATGCGATCGGTGGACTCCTGCGCCTGCCGGCGAATTTCGTCGGAACGCCAGTCTATGAATGCGTATAACGGAGGATTGCCCCGTTCCTGATGTTCCAACACGTGGACGAGGCGCTCCGCCACCGTGTTCGGGGTGAGAGTTCCGGCGCGATACGCCCGGGCGTAGTCCGCCACTGAAGGAAATACGTAACTCTCCGGCGGCCGTGCCGTAGTTCCGATCTGCTCCAAAATCTCGATCTCCGGAGCAGGGTGGGGATCAGCGTGATCCGCCGCGGTCTCCGCATCGCTTGGCGGCCCCACCGGCTTGAAGAGCGGCGATTCCCGGAGTTCCAGCTCCCGAAACCGATCGATTCCCAGGTGGTGAAAGAACGTGGGAGCGAGTCGCCGGCCGGAGAATCCGTGTTCCAGCAACCACGCCACAAACAACAGCCGGGACCCCTCGAGCCGAGGCGCGTGGATCGTCTTCAGATCGTAGCTCATGCGGTACTCCTCTTACCGATGCATTATTTGCCGGTGGGCGACGGATAGCAAGTACACGCTGGATATTTCCGGGAGGGGACGGATGCCGCGTGATACATGCCCCTCCGTCAGTCCCCGCGGACCACCGTCCGGCGGGCGTTCTGGAGACTTGATTGCACCGCCTCCATGAAGGAGATGTCCTGGAGCGCCGTCTGGGGAGTGTAGCGGCCGGGCGTGCCCGTCGGAAGAACTCGGGCTACCTCCTTCCACATCGCCACGCTTTCGTTCTCGCCTTCCACCGGTTCGGTTTTTATCTCGCCCGTGGCGGCGTCAACAATTTCGATCCCTTGATCAGAGCACCTCAGCGCAGCCTTCGTTCCGTGGATCACGAAGCTGTTGCCCTGTTTGCCGAGACTCGCCGAATGCGTAAACACTCCCTGAACCAGGTGGTCGTACTCCAGCACCAAGGACAGGAGATCCACCTCACCGAAGCCGTCCCGGAGGGAACGGCCGCGGGCGTAAACGGCGCGGGCAGGGCCGAACAGTTCATGCAGCAAAGCTATTTCGTGGATTCCGCCGTCAAAAAAGTTCCCCAGGGGATAGTCCGGATCGGCGCGCCACGCGGTTGATCCGTATCCTCCGGTATGGTCGTCGTCGGCGGCGATTCGCACGTGGAGCGTTCGTTCAAAGCTCACCGTGTCACCGATCGTTCCGTTCTGAATAACGTTGCGGATCGAGGGAATCAACGGCTTGTGAACGTGCTGCTCCAGGATGTAGAGCACCCCCGGGGACCGGTCGGCGACCTCCGCCAGGTTCCGCGCTTCCTCCGCGCTCCGGGCCACCGGCTTCTCCACCACGGCGTGTTTTCCAGCCTCGAGAGCCGCCTGCGCCAGGGGTGCGTTGAGCGATATCGGCGTCAGAATGACCACCGCCTCCACCTGGGGATCGTTGATAAGATCCTGAGCGTCGGTGTAGACGTGGGCCTCAGGGTAGAACGCACGCCCCCGGTCCTGGTTGTGCGGTGATCGTGCGGCCACCGCGCGGACGACGAACTCTTCAGGCAATGAGGCGATGATGTCCCGATGTGTCTTTTCCCAGATTAGACCGGGTCCGATGATTCCGAGGTGTATCATGGTGCCAGCATACCGCGCTTTCGGAATGCTCGCCAGGTGGAGTGGACGGGCGCCGGGCACCGCCGGACATCCGACGAGATCGATTGTACTTGCGATTCCACCGGGTGCCGTGTAGCCTAGTGTATATGACACACACATCGACGCTACGTGAAATTCTCGACACCTCTCTGGAGCAGTACGCTGATTTACACGCGTACAGCGTACTTAATGCCTCTACCTGGACGTTTCGGGAGATCGGATACGCCGTAGGTGGTATCCAGCGGCGTTTGTCGGAACGGGGTATCGGCGCAGGAGACCGCGTTGCGTTGCTGAGCGAAAATCAGCCCGCGTGGCCTGCGGCTTATCTGGCAATTACCTCCGGAGGGGCGATTGCGGTCCCGATCCTTCCCGATTTTTCTCCCGCCGAGGTCGCGGGCATCGTGGAACACGCCGGGGCCACAGTCTTGCTGGCCTCCACCAAACAGGTGCGGCGCCTGGAGGAAAGCCCCGATATCGCCGTTCCCGCGGAGATGATCGTCCTGGAAGAGCTCTTTCAGGAGGCGGTGGACGCCGCCGATCCCCAGGGCGTCACCTTCGGCCCGGTGACTCCCGACGATACCGCAGCCATTATCTACACCTCCGGCACCACCGGCCACTCCAAGGGGGTCATGCTGAGCCATGGCAACCTCACCAGCAACGTCGCCGGGGCGGACGCCTTTGCCCGCCTGCAGCCGGGGGAGCGCATGCTGTCGCTTCTGCCGCTGGCGCACACCTATGAGTGCACCCTGGGCATGCTTATTCCCTTTTCCCACGGATCGCACGTGACGTACCTGGATCGCCCGGCCTCACCGACCGTACTTTCCAAAGCGCTCGCCCAGGTGAAACCGCACCTGATGCTCTCGGTGCCGTTGCTGATTGAGAAGCTCGTCCGGGCGCGGGTGCAACCACAGCTGGATAAACCTGTGCTCAAGGTGCTGCGCCGGATACCCGGCATCAGCCGGGTGATCTATCGCGCCGCCGGCAAGAAACTGGTAGCCGCCTTTGGAGGTGAGCTACGATTCTTTGGAATCGGCGGTGCGCCCTTGGCACCGGATGTGGAGAAGACGCTATACAGGATGGATTTCCCCTACGCTATTGGCTACGGACTCACCGAGACCTCGCCGCTGCTGGCGGGAACCAGCCCGCACCACAACACGCTGCGCAGTACCGGCACTGCGGTGGAAGACGTGGATCTGCGAATCGAAGAAGGTGAGATCCAGGCCCGGGGCCCCAACATCATGCAGGGGTACTACCGAGATCCCGAGCAGACCGCTGAAGTAATGACTGACGACGGATGGTTTCGCACGGGCGACTTGGGAGAGTTTGACGCCAAGGGGCGGCTGTACGTGAAGGGACGTAGCAAGACCGTCATTCTCAGCAGTAACGGGGAGAACATCTATCCCGAGGCGATCGAAGCGCTGATCAACCAATTTAAGGGTGTTGCGGAATCTCTCGTGGTGCAGCGCGGCAACCGGCTGGTGGCGCGGGTGCGCCTGGACTACGATCGACTGGCGGAGAACATGCGTTCTCTCGGTGACGCTGCCCGGGACGCCGCAGGACGTGCCGGAAACGCCGCGGGTCGCGCCGGTACCGCCGCGGGGCAGGCGTTTTCCGGCGCCGCCGACCGCATGAACGGATATTTGGAAGAGGTGCGGAAAGAGGTGAACAGCCGGCTCAGCAGTTTCAGCAGAATTTCGGACATCGAGGAAGAACCGGAACCGTTTGAGAAGACGCCCACCTTCAAGATTAAACGGTACCTGTACCGCGAAAAAGAGTAGCAACTTGCCGGAGTGTTCCTTGCCGTAGCGTGAGCCGTGCAGTACCTTTCGTGTTCGAAGGAGTTGTTATGAACACAGCGCGAATGAAAACGATGCGTCGGGTGGTCTTTACCGCCGTGGCGATCTCAATGCTCATGCTTCCGATGGCGATATTTGCCTCCGGAGCAGCTGAGGCGGATGGCACCACAGAAACGAGTATGCCCGACAAGGGTCCGATTACGGTAGCCAGTAAGATCGACACGGAAGGGAGCCTTCTCGGGTATATGATGCTTCTGGTGCTCGAGGCCGACGGGTATGAGGTGAACAACCAGGTAGAGTTCGGTCCCACCGATGTGATTCGGCGAGCGATCACCAGTGGCGAAATCGACCTGTACCCCGAATACACCGGAAATGGCGCGTTCTTCTTCGATGAGGCGGGTAGTGATACGTGGAACGACTTCGAGGCCGGCTATGAGCGCGTCAAAGAACTCGATATGGAACACAATAACCTCGTGTGGCTGACCCCGGCCGATGCCAACAACACCTGGGCGATTGCCGTGCGAAGTGAGTTAGCCGAAGATGGAGTCACCACGCTTGGCGATATCGCCGCATGGATGGAAGCGGGAAACGAGTTCAAGCTCGCCGCCAGTGAGGAGTTTGTGAGTCGCCCGGACGTGCTCCCCGCGTTTGAAGAGGAGTACGGGTTCGAGCTGGAACAGGACAATCTGCTCGTTTTCTCCGGGGGAAACACCGCAACCACGATGCAGGCAGCCGCCCGTAACCAGGAAGGGGTTAACGCGGCGATGGCGTACGGAACCGACGGTCAGCTTTCGGCGCTGGGGCTGCAGGTGCTTGATGACACCGCCGGCGTACAGCCGGTGTATCGTCCCGCTCCCCTGGTTCGGGCTGAGGTTCTTGAAGCATACCCCGAAATCGAGGAGCTGCTGCGGCCGATCTTCGAGAGTTTCGATCGCGAGACGCTGCAGACGCTGAACGCGGCGATCGCCGTGGAGGGCCGCAGCGCCGAGGAAGTTGCCCGGGAATACCTCGTGGACAACGGTTTTCTGGAGTAGCGGCGTAGCTCGCCACGTATAACCCATGAAACGGTGGATAACCGGCCTCACTGAGCCGGTTGATATACTCCCCGTCGTCGTGTCTCTTGTGCCGGCAACGGGGATATTTTTCCTGCACGTGATTCAGTTGCGTCCCAACCGCGTGGCTGAAGGACAGAGTTTCGGGATCTGGGAGCTCTCCCTGCCACTTCTGCCGGTGGTACTGCTGGTGATGACGGGGTTGGTGCTGCTGGTGGCGGCTCGGTTCGTACAGCAGGCGGAAATACCGGCACTCCTCCTGTGGGCGGTGTCGATTGGAATCGTTCCCTGGATACTGTTTCACATGGCAGCTGTGGAGCTTGCCGAACGCGGTGAGCTGAGTGAGCTGGCTCGGGTGAGTCCCGGCGGTGGAGTGTGGATCGGGCTCATCGCGGCCTTAGCGGCGTGGCACGAGCTCCTTCGCAGCAGTCGAGGTCGGGCCAAGACGTTCTTCGTGGCGGCGCTCCTGGGAATGGTAGGGTTCGTAATCGCTCAGCTTGTGGCGGCGCCCCTGGACCGGCTCTCATACCTGGTTGAGTACAACGTACGAGCGGAGCGATTCACTCAGGAGCTAATGCAACATATGCGGTTGAGTGGGAGTGCGGTGGGGCTGGCGTGTCTCATCGGAGTCCCCGCGGGAATGGCCGCGTACCGCCACCCACGCTTTCGGGATGCGATTCTTGACGCTACCAGTACCATTCAGACGGTCCCCAGTCTCGCCATGTTCGGTCTGCTCATCGCTCCGTTGGCGGCACTGAGTCAGGCGAGTCCCGCGCTGCGCAGCATGGGAGTCTCCGGAGTCGGGGCTACCCCGGCGTTGATCGCCCTCACGCTCTACGCGTTGCTTCCGGTAGTACGCAATACACTCACCGGGTTGTCAGTGGTTCCCCGGAGCGTCCGTGAGAGTGGACAGGCGATGGGCATGACCCGGCGGCAGCGCTTCTGGATGGTGGAGATGCCGCTGGCGCTGCCGGTGGTCATTCGTGGCGTACGTACCGCGGCGGTGCAGGCCGTGGGAAACACCACCGTGGCGGGGCTTATCGGCGCCGGTGGTCTGGGGTGGTTTATCTTCCAGGGCCTGGGACAAGCAGCAACGGACCTGGTGGTGCTGGGCGTAATTCCCATTGTGCTCATGGCGATCGCCGTGGACCGGGTTTTTCAGCTCTTGCAGCAGCTCGCTGGTCGCGGCGGAAGCGGGGTAAAGTAGAGATGATTGGCTTTCATGAGGTAAGCAAGCGCTACGGGGAGAAGGTGGCCGTTTCCGGTCTGGATATGACCGTGGAAAACGGAAGCGTCTGTGTGCTCATCGGCCCCTCCGGCTGTGGCAAGTCTACTACCCTCCGTATGATCAATCGTCTCCTTGAGCCGGATGAGGGCATGATCGAGGTGGATGACCAGTATCTCCGAGACTATGACCCGGCGCACCTCCGGTTGAAGATCGGCTATGTGATCCAGTCGGTGGGGCTTCTGCCGCATATGCGGGTGTGGCAAAACATCTCCCTGGTGCCGCGTCTGCTGGGCTGGGACAAGCCGCGTCGCCGGGAACGGGCGGAGGAGCTTCTGGAGATGGTGGGGCTCGAACCGGGGGAGTACCGGGACAAGTACCCCGCGCAGCTCTCGGGAGGTGAGGCGCAGCGGGTGGGAGTAGCCCGGGCGTTGGCCGCCGACCCGCCGTACCTGCTGATGGACGAGCCCTTCGGCGCGGTGGACCCCCTGACCCGGGCCTCCCTGCAACAGTCGTTTCGTGAGATCCAGTCGCGACTCAAGAAGACGGTCGTCCTGGTAACACACGATCTGGACGAGGCGATCTATCTCGCCGACCGGATCGCCCTCATGAAGGACGGCGTGCTTCAGCAGTTTGGCAGCCCAGCGGAGGTGCTCACGCATCCCGCCAACGATTTCGTGCGGGAGTTTGTGGGCAGCGATCGCATGCTGCGTATGCTCACCACCGTGGAACTGGAAGCGCTGGACGGCTGGAGCGGCACCGACGGATCCCGGCCGACGCTCCGGGATGCCCTGTCGCAGTTGCTCGCCGGGGAGAATCAGACGGTCCGGGTGGGACTTCGTGATGGAAACGAGCAGGAGCTCAGCTTCGATGGACTTCGGGAACTGGTGCAGGCATGAGAACGCTCCGACTCGGTGTTCTGGTGGCGCTGCTGGTGGTGGTGCTGGTGCCGGCGATCTACGGACCTCTGGCGCGGGCACTGTTCCCGACGGAGTCGGCCCACATTTACCAGCGAGTCAGTCTTATAGCGCTATTTGGTCAGCATATCGTACTCGCCGGATTCGCCACGGTGGGCGCCGCGATTGTGGGCGTGTCGTTGGGAGTGCTGGTCACCCGTCCGTCCGGCCGGTCGCTGATTCCCCTGGTTCGTGATCTGGCGGCGCTGGCACAGACGATACCGCCGGTGGCGGTCCTGGTTCTGGCGGTTCCCGTCCTCGGGTATGGTACCGAACCCACGGTACTGGCACTGTTTCTGTTCAGCGTACTCCCGATACTGGGAAACACCGTCACCGGCCTGCAGCAGGTGGACCCGGCGCTCCTGGAGGCCTCCACAGGTATGGGCATGCGCGACTGGCGGCGTTTAATCGTGACGGAATTGCCATTGGCATCGCCGGTCATTCTCGCCGGAGTGCGTACGGCGGCAATTATATCCATTGGAACTGCAACGATCGGCGCCACGATCGGCGCCGGGGGATTGGGAGTGGTAATCATTGCCGGCTTGGTACGGGATAATCTCGCCTTCATTACCGCCGGAGCCGCGGCCTCGGCCCTACTGGCACTGATCGTGGACTGGTTTTTCGGGCTCGCGGCTAATCGGGTGATTCGCGTGCAGCAAGGCGATGGCGCCGGCCGGGGCGCCCGGAGGTGACCCGGCCGACCTTGAGCTACTCGATCGGCAGTTCCTCATCGGCGGACCACTCCATCCACGATCCCGAATAGTTGCGAACGCGTTCATACCCCAATAGTCGCAGCACGAAATAGGTGTGGGAAGAGCGCGAGGCGGTTCGGCAGTAGGTGATGATCGGCGTGTCGCCGTCGGCGCCGATCTCCTCGTACAGAAGGGCCAAGTCTTCCTCGGGAGCCAAGGTAGGGTCGAACAGGTCCACGATGTGCTGCTGCCAGTCCACGTTGCGAGCGCCGGGGATGTGGCCGTTACGGACATGGGCGTCGGTGCGCCCGTGATACTCATCGGGAGTGCGGGTGTCAATAATGAGCGTATCCTTCCGACCGATCGCGGCGAGCACATCCTCCTTGTGGGCCACATTGTCCCGAGCCCCGTTGCGGTGTGTCCCACTGCCTTCTGCTCCGGCCGGTGAAGCGACGCGAAACGTAGCAGGCGTCGGGCGTGCCAAGCCCTGCTCCGTGGGCAAGCCGTGAGCCACCCATCGGGGAAACCCTCCATCCAGCAGCGCCACCCGGGAGCGTCCCAGGTGCTCCAGCACCCAGAACACTTTCGCCGACGGCACCAGCCCTGAAGCGTCATACAGAACGAGGTATCGCTCGGTATCGACCCCGGCGGAACTAAGATGCTCTTCGAGTTTTCCGACGGGACGCATCTGCGAACCCACCGCTTCAGGGTCGAACAGTTCTCCAGAGGGGAGCGCAATCGCCCCGGGAATGTGGCCCTCGGCGTACTCTGTTTTTCCGCGGGTGTCGACAACCAGCACATCAGGATCCTGGAGGTGGTTGTTCACCCACCGCGCGTCTACCAGCAACGATTCAGCCATGTATCAGTCCTCCTTCACAAAAACATATTCTCCCATGCTTGACTGTTTTAGTATACAAAGCTATTCTTAGTTATACAAGTAACTAAAGTTAGTTACTATAGATTAAGGGAGCGATTTGGATGAGCGAAGAGAACCTGCAGCGCATAGTCTTCACGATCCTGGGGGTGGCGGCCCTATCTCTGGCGGCTGTTCTCAGCGCAGGCGTGATACGAGGAGATCTGCGCGGCAGCTCTAGTTCCCGGGGTGGCGCCGGACTCCCCGGATTCCTGACGTCGACAAACCTCTTTGATGCGGATCAGGATCACGGCCTCGTAGTCACTGCCGACGAGGGCCGACGTCTGCTCACCGTCTCAGTTCCGGCGGGGACGGTAAACGCAGCCGTAGATCTTCCGGGACGGGCGGCGCGGATCGTTTCCACTCCCGGGGGCGTCTCGGTGTGGGTCACCTTCGAGGACCGCCGAGAGATCGAGATCTATTCCACCACCGATCTCTCCCACCAGGCCACCGTCCGACCCGCGGGTGGAGACGGAGACACCCCGGAACACCTCACCTTCTCCGAGAACGGAGATACACTGTTTGTCACCTGGCAGGAAGATGAGCGTATCTCCATCTACCGCCACGAAATGCGGGAGCTCACCCTGTTGCGGGAGATTTCCGCCGACGTCGCCGCCGGTACGGCGGGGCCGGTTATCCGAAATCGCCGCGCCACCCGCCTGTACCGCAAGGAACGCGGCGGGAATCTGGCGGCGTTCTTTCCGCAAAACGGCCAACGGCTGGAGTCGATCACAGTTCCCGGCGGCCGGTTGCAGCGGAGCGCGCCTCCCGTGTTTACGGCGGATCATAGCGTCGCCTGGGCGCTCACGGAGGAGGGAGATCTGGTAGGTATCGACGAGGCGCAGGGAACGGCGTACCGCCGGGAGCTCGGCTTTGACGCGGCGTCGGGACACCCGCCGGTGATAGTCGGGGAGGAACCCCGGGGGCTGGTGGTGCGCGCCGATGAGCGGGGAATGCACCGCGTAGATCTTGTCGATATCGAAAATCCCTCGGAATCTGGGAGCCTTGAACTCGCATCGGAAGGAGTGGAGTCGCCCATCGTGGCGATGGTGGCCGCCGGAGACGGGGCGGCTGTGCTCCTCACCACCGACGGCCTCCTGGTTACGATCGACGGGCGATCTCTGGAGGTAGTTGAGACGGCACAGATTAACGACGGGGACGAAGCGATCCGTCCGGTTGCGACGGCGACGTGGACGATCGACGAGGAGGGAAATTTCGCATGCTTCTGATCGGAGGACTATCTCTGGGGCTGCTACTGGGTTACAGCCTGCAGCGGGGCGGTTTCTGCATGAACACCGCGTTTCGTAGCTTTTTTCTGGAAAAAGACAAGAGTCTGGTGCGGGCGTGGGTGCTGGTGCTGCTGATCAACATTGTGGGCGTTCGGCTCTTTACCGACCTCGGCGTGCTGCAACCGGCGGTGGCGCCGATCTTCTGGCCGGCGGCGATCGTGGGAGGCTTCATCTTCGGCGCGGGCATGGTACTGGCCGGAGGCTGCGCCAGCGGCACCTACTACCGCTGCGGCCGAGGCATGCTGGGCTCGGTGGCGGCGCTGGTGGGATTTGTGCTGGGAACCGCCGTGATCGATGGGGGCGCGCTGGTTGGTGTGCAATCGGTGCTGCGCTCACCCACGATCGATACCGGTGGGGCGCAGGCGACGCTCTTCGGCGTGCTCGGCGTTGAGAACGTGGTGGTGCGGTGGCTCGCGCTGGCAGTGGTAGCCGTTCCCACGGTCCTCTGGCTGGTGCGGGCACCAAAGAATCGTTTCCTGATTGGATGGAACTGGCAGCGCTCGGGCACGGCGATCGGCGTGTTGGCACTGTCCACGTGGCTGTTGTCCGCGATGCAGGGGCGCAATTTCGGCTTGTCTTTTACGCAACCCACCGTGGCGTTGACGCGCTACGTGGTGAGCGGGGACGTCTCCGGCATCAGCGTGGCGTCGTTCATCGTGGTGGCAGTTCCAATTGGCGCGTTTCTGGCGGCCAAGGCGGCAGGTGAGACGATCCTCAGGGCTCCCGATCCACGGCGGCTGGTGCGGCAGTTTGGGGGAGGTACCGTCATGGGGACGGGAGCTTCCATCGCCGGCGGGTGCAATATCGGGCACAGCATTACCGGTGTGTCCACCCTGGGGATCACGGCGATCGTGAGCACCGGGTTCATAATTCTTGGATGTTGGGCGATGACAACGATCATCGTTCGAAGCGAATCACGAAAAGCAACAACGGCTTGAGGAGGCATAGTGTGATGAAACGACACGTTTCACAGTATCGAATACGGACGGCGGTGATCGTCCTGGTTGCAATGGCGCTAATGGGCGCTCCGGTGTTTGCCGGGGGCAGTGCGGAAGAACCGCTCACCCGGACGGCGCCGGAGGAGATCCTGGTGACGCCGGAGTGGGTTGCCGAGCAGGGTGACAACGTGGTCATTCTGGATATCGGCCGTGACTTCGAGGACTTCGAGGCGGGCCACGTCCCGGGAGCGGCGTACGTCCAGCGCGAGGTTATCGCGGTAGAGCGGGACGGCGTCGGGGCGATGTTGCCGGAGCCGGAAGTACTGGCGGCGGACCTGGCGGACCTCGGGGTCTCCCACGACACTCCGGTGGTGGTCTACGACGCCGGCCGCGGCACGTGGTCGAGTCGCCTCTTCTGGGCGTTGGAATACGTAGGTCATGAGCGGGTGCACCTGCTGGACGGCGGCGTCACCGCCTGGGAGCAGGCTGATCTCGCGCTCTCCCAGGAGATACAGGTCCCGGAGCGGAGCGAATTCGTTGCTCGGGTTCGCGAGCAGCTCCTGGCGGATCAGGAGTACGTCGAAGGGCACTTGGATAGCGATGACGTGCTGATTCTCGATGCCCGCTCGCCGGCGGAGTATCGCGGTGAAGACGTGCGGGCGGAACGCGGCGGACACGTTCCCGGCGCCGCCAACCTGGACTGGGTCAACAACAGTAGTGGCGAGGACCCCCGTTTTCGCCCGATCGAGGAGCTCTCGGAGATCTACGCCGAAGCGATGCAGGGTCATGATGGAGAAGTGATTACCCTATGCCAGGGGGGATTCCGCGCCGCCCACAGCTACGTGGCGCTGCGCATCCTGGGGTATGAAGAGGCGCGCATGTACGACGGGTCTTGGTCGGAATGGGGCAACGACCCCGACGCGCCGATTGAGACTGAGGCGTGAGGCGCAGGCGTATGGTGCGCGGCGTGAGGCGTGTGGCGGGACTACGGCGCGTGCCCGCCTAAGGAGGAACATATGGCGGAAGCTATAGCAGACAAAGTGATCGACCTGAAAGATGAGGTGTGTCCCTACACCTTTGTAAAGAGCAAACTGGCGTTGGAGCAGCTCACCTCCGGCCAGGTCTTGGAGGTCCACCTGGGAAACAGCGAATCGGCGAGTAATGTGCCGCGGTCTATCGAGTTGGAGGGGCACGAGGTGGTGAGCGTGGACAAACCGGGGGCCGGTTACTGGGTGGTGACGGTGCGGCGGAGCTGATCCAATGCTCTGATTCATAGAAGCCCTCCACTGTCGCCCTGAGCGGCAATAGAGGGTTTCTCCTGTGGGTCAGGGCAATTGTGTGATTCTACGGCACTGAGCCCGTGCTCGCCAGGCGCCGTCTCGTCGGCTACACTATGCACCATGCGGGTGACGATTCCGGGAGTACGATTCCTGACCGCCGAGGCGCTTCTCCTGTTTGGTGGCGTGCCGGCGTTATTTCTGACTGGATTGCCGCGGCGGATCACGGCCCCGATCCTCCTCGCCGCCGTGACCTACGCCGCCATTCAGGGACTTCGCGCTCGCCTGGTGCCCCGCCGATCTTTCGGAATGAACGGGTTTCGACGGGGCCGGCCACACCTGTGGCTGTTTGTGGCGTTTGCAGCCGTCTCCACTGCGGCGGTGGCGGTTTTCGAACCGGATCAACTGTTTGTCGTAGTGCGGAACGATCCGCGCCTCTGGGTATTGATGCTGGTGATCTACTGCGTATTTTCGGTATACCCGCAGACGTTGCTGTACCGCATGTTCTTCCTCGAACGGTACCGGGGACTCTTTCGCTCCGAGAGTACACTCATATTGGCCAATGCCGTGGCGTTCTCCTGGGCACACAACCTGATTCCTCACCCGTTGGTCTACGTCCTGACCTTTGGAGGCGGCCTCCTGTTTTCCCGAACCTGGCTCCGAAGCCGATCCGCCCTGGCCGTATCGATCGAGCACGCGCTGTACGGATTCTGGCTGTTTACGGTGGGACTTGGATCCTACTTCGCGTTTCCCGGGGCTTAGATCGGCATGTCCATGACGGGCCGTACCACCGTTGCCACGCCGTACGCGTTCTGTTAAGATTCGGTTAATCCGATGACAGCATATATACGATTCCTCAAAGAGTATCCGGCCCACGTGGGCTTCGGGTTCATCCTGACCCTGTTTTCCAGTCTGGGTCAAACGTTTCTCATCTCGCTTTACGTGCCCCATATCCTGGCGGACCTGGAGCTTACCAACACCACCTTCGGCACGTTGTACGCCGTCGCGACGATCGGCTCTTCCATACTGCTGATGAACTTCGGTGGGCGGATCGATTATCGCCCGCTTTCGGGGTATATCTACCGCACGATCGCGATACTATCGGCAGCGACGGTGGCGCTGGGACTGGTACAGCACTATCTCTTCTTGCCGATCGCGCTGCTGGGGCTGCGGTTTGCCGGACAGGGACTCATGACGCACATCGGGCAGACGGTGCTGGGGCGGCACTTCCAGGAAAATCGGGGCAAGGCGCTAAGTCTATCGTCGCTCGGGTTCTCCGCGGGCGAAATGGTGTTCCCCATCCTGATTGCGGTGCTCATACCTATCGTCGGATGGAGGGTAAGTCTCTTCGTGAATGCCGCGGTGTTGCTGGTGGTGGTGCTGCCGATGCTGCGCGTGTTTCCGCTGGATGAGTTTGCTCAGCCGGTGGCGTCGGATTCGGTGTCTCCGCAGGCGAGCGCGCACTGGGGATTGCTCAAGGACACGACGTTCTGGAGTCTCGCGCCGGCGATCGTTGTGTTGAGTCTGACGAATACGGGGTTCTTCTTCTACCAACTGGTACTTGCTGAGTCGCGAGGGTGGCCCTCGTCGTGGTACAGCTTCGTGTTTTCAGGGTACGCCGCCGCGCGATTTGCCTTCGGCCTTGTCGGGGGAATCCTGGTCGACCGCTTTGGAGCCCGCAGGCTCTTTAGCCTTCACTTCATACCACTGGTGGTGGGGTTGGCGATCGTTGCCGTGGTACCTGCGCGATGGTCGGCGGTAGCGGTTCTGTTGCTGGCAGGTGTCTCTCTGGGCACCAGCAGCCCGATCAAGGCGGCTCTGTTTGCCGAGCTGCATGGAACCGCCCGGCTCGGCGGGGTGCGCAGCGTGTATACGGCGTTCATGGTGTTAGGGACCGCCTTGGGACCGATGGCGTTCGGCATGCTGCTGGACACCGGGATGGGGTTCACACCAATCCTCCTGGGTAGCGCCGGGATACTCGGCCTTTCGATTCTCCCGACGGTACGTTTCTGGTTTTCGGGAAGCGGTGAAATAGCGGTGGATCGGTCCGCCCCGTTGTCTCGAGTGGTCGATGACTCCGAAGTGGAGGGAGCAGCGTCTTAAGACGGGCTGACGGAGGCTCGGGAGAGAAGATAGCCGTTGTGAGCCGCGACTGTGCCGACTATACTGGCGGTGTATGAACGCCTCGAAAGACACCCGGTGGCAGCAGCGGTTTGAGAACCTTGAGCGCGCGTTTGGATTGCTCCAGGAAGCGGCAGGTCGCCAGAGTCTGTCAGACTTGGAGGCGGAGGGGATGGTCCAGCGGTTTGAGTACACGTTCGAGTTGGCCTGGAAGACGCTCAAGGACTTTCTCGAACTGCAGGGCTTTTCGGTCGCCTATCCGCGGGATGTTCTGAAGACGGCGTTTCAGACTGAGTTGATTGCCATGGGTGACGCGTGGTTCGAGATGTTGGACCGGCGCAACGAAGCGGCGCATACCTACGATCGAGAACGATTCGTGGAGATCACCAACGCGATTCGGACGCGATTTCTCCCGGCACTCACGGCGCTCGTGGATCGACTCAACCAGGAGCGGGGACAGTTTGGTTTGATGCCGGCCCATGTGGAAGCGATTGCAGCGGTCTTGCGCGATTTCGATGAGATTGAGCGGGTGGTTGTCTTTGGTTCGCGAGCGATGGGCACCTTCAAGACGGGTTCTGATGTAGATCTGTGTGTATTCGGAACCAATGTTGACGCCGAGCTCGCGAGACGAGTGGAGCGGACACTCAACGAGAAGACCCCCACGCCGTACCGGGTGGATGTTCTGGCGTACAATGCAATCGAAAATGCCTCTCTTCGACAGCATGTTGATCAGGCGGGTGTACCCATCTTCTAGCCTTCTCACACCTTCCGGTACCGTCACTCCTTCTGTGAAGAAACCGCCCCCGGGGGTGAGAGGCGGGATGCGAGATGAGCTGTTGCGGGGGGCAGGACTCGATGGACATTGTAGGAGAACCCAGCCGTCGCTGCTCAGGGGCTGGGAAATACCTCGGTCAGATCCACACGGATACCATCGCCAATTTCGGACGTGATCGTGTCGGCGCTGCCAAATGCTCCGATGCGCCGGTATGATCCATCGGCGTCCAGTCGGTACACTTCGACAACGCGCTCATCCGGATCTACGATCCAGTATTCGCCGACACCTGTGTCGCGATACAGATCGAACTTGCGACCGCGGTCATGGAATCCGCTGTCGGGAGATACGATTTCTATCACCAAATCCGGCGCCCCGGTGATGCCCTGTTCCGTGAGTTTCTCCAGATCGCAGATGACCGTCAAATCCGGTTGCACTACCGTCGGGCGGGTGTCCTCCTCGTCTCGGGAGAGCTTAACGTCCAACGGCGCCGGATACACATGGCAGGCGCGGTTGCGTATAGCCAACGCTACGGGAAGAACCTAGAAGGTCACGCAGAGCCCGACGCGCTACAGGATCCGATTGCCCGTGATGAGATCGAAGGGCTCTCCCGTCACGACTTCATTGAGAGCGGGCTATCACGCCTGGTAAAGCAAGCGTATGAGCGGGATCTCATCACCGCGTCCAGGGCAGCGGAAATACTGCAGGTGCCTCTTGAGGCGATGCGCAGTCTCGAAAATGAATGGGTAGCCGTGGATGTCGGAGAATGAGCCTCCTACGCTGAGACCTACAACCCGCGGTGCTTGTGGACGTTGAGTGCCTTCCAGTTGAGCATTGGATGCGACCGAATTTTCTCCTGCAATGCCGGGTCGGTAGTCAGCAGCTCGGCTCGGATCTCGCCTCGCCCTAAGAGGGCGTCCAAGAAACTCAGATCGGAATCACTTAGTGGGACAAGTCCGGCGAGTCCCTCCCTGGTCTCTGAGATCATCTTCTCTATCCATACGGCCGCGCCGCCTGCCTCAGCGACGATGCTTGGCTGCACGGTGGGCACAAGCATCCGCTCAACGTCCGTTGGGTTCAGATCGAGTCGGTCGAGGTCGATGGTACGCCAGTCGACGCGATTGAAGCCTCCATAGACAACAAAAGCGATGTGCAATCGCTCGCGATCGAGATCGCTCTTGGTGAGCAATTGGTGGGTGTCGAAGAGGTCTCTTGCCTGGACGCGAGAAAACAAGGCGGACAGTTTCCCTCCGGCAAGCTCTGCCTCCGACAGGACGCGTACGTTCTTCGCACCATACTCGCCGAGAGCCGCCGAGTCTCGTATCTCCGGTTCCCAGAGTGGAACTCGGAGAACGTAGTTGAGGTCGACCTCAAGGTTCGAGGTACCGCCCCCGGCCGACGGATATCCCAGCCGCCATTTCCCTCCTGCGTGCTCGGTCGGAGATTTGCGGATGGTGAATCCCTCGCGTCGAAATACCGCTTCAAAGGCTTGCTCAAGCTTAGGTCGGTGTGCTTCCAGTTCGTCGCGAGAGAGCGGTTGGACAAGATTGAGATCGATATCCACGGAGAGGCGCGGAAGGGAGAAGACGAATAGGTTGAGCGCAGTCCCGCCTTTTAGGGCGAACTTCTCCCGCAAGAACGGGTGCCCCTCGATCGCTTCCAGGAGATTCATAAGATGGATCACCTTCTCTACCGTTGCTACACTGAACCCGGTTTGCCGGGCCACCTGTTGTACACGCTCGAGGGATAAAGTCATGTGGGCTCCTCCCAGCCGCCTTCGGCGATGTACACCGGAACAACGAGATTCCAGTTTCGGACAAACCGAGTTGGTCCCGAGAAGTTTCGGTCGAGATACACGGGCCTGGATGGTTGCATCTCGTGTAGCTCCTGCAATTGTTCCTCATCGAGCATGAACTGCTCCCGATGGGAATCCAGGAACCAGCCGGCCCGCGCCGCAGTCGTGGCGTTAGAGAGTGCACGGAGGTATCTCAGTATCCGCATAGGATCGACATACTCAATCGATCCCAGCGACCGCCACACCTCTTCCCAGCTTCCGGACCATCTGGGCGCGTTGATCACATCCACAAGAGTCCGCTCGATCGTCGACACCGTGACCGTTAGGCCCTGGCGCTCGCCGGTCGTTGTCTCCAGCAGTTCGTTGTCTATGCGTTCGAGTGTGCGCGGTGGACGTAGCGGTACGAAACTTGAACCCCGGTAGTCGAAGCGGCGCGCGGTAGAGTGGGTCTGGAACGTGTAGGTTCGGAATTGCGAATATGCGAGTCCGTGGAACTCAAGGGCGCTGTGGTTGACGATGACGGCGTCAGGCACACACCGTCCGGCTACC
This sequence comes from Alkalispirochaeta sp., assembly GCA_040904425.1. GTDB lineage: Bacteria > Spirochaetota > Spirochaetia > DSM-27196 > Alkalispirochaetaceae > Alkalispirochaeta. Next base: position 16,418 of record JBBDTM010000108.1, on the reverse strand, counting down.
AGGAGAGGATCCGCAACGGCTCGTGAGGTTGCGCTGCCCTTGGGAATTACCGCGTAGACGCCTTGCCTGATGGACTCGATTCTTCCTGTGCGCTGATAGTACTGAAGAAACGACTCGAGGCTTCGATTGGCGGAAGCGTTTGAATAGGCGCGATACTCCTTCAGCTCGTCGAGTCGAAAGACCGGGTGGGAGCTCAAAAACGTGTCCATGTCGCCGCTTTTGTAAACTTCTTGCATAATCCATAAGAATACTATGGGTTATGATGGTAATTTGCAAGTTTCGATCGGCGACAGAAGCGAGTCCGGCAAGACCTCAACAACTCAAGCCTACCGAGCAGTGCCGTGGCTCTTCCAGGGCGCGAACCGTTTCGTCCTGTGCCTCTTGCTCGAGCGCCCCTCGCCGCCGTTCGGCGTATGGTTCGTAGTTCCCGTATGCGTTCAAGGAGCTCGTCGAAATAGTCCAGTATACCGCGTTCTGGTGACGGTGGGTTCTGTAGACTCACCTGTATTGAAATAGCATGCATGACATGCTATCCTCTTGGTGTGATCCAGTCATTCCGAGACGATGCGAGTGAAGACCTATTCAATGGACGGAACACCAAAGGAGCTCGCAAAACGTGTCCGGAATCTCTGTGGAGAGTTCTATCGAGGAAGCTGGATGCGCTCGATTCTGCCGAACGCCTGGAGGATCTTGGCATTCCACCGGGCAATCGCCTTGAGCCACTCTCAGGAAAGCGAGCCGGTCAACACAGCATCCGGGTGAATCAACAATATCGGATCTGTTTTACCTGGGCCGAGGGTGGACCCGAGAACGTTGAAGTGACCGATTATCACGATGAGTGAGGTGGAGAATGGTTAGGGTACCCACACATAGAGAACCAACCCATCCAGGGGAAATCCTCCGGGAAGAGTTTCTTGAGCCGATGGGCCTTACACAACAGGAACTTGCGGATGCGATCCATGTCCCGTTTCAGCGGGTTAACGAGATTGTCCGTGGGCGCCGAGCGATGAGCACTTCTACGGCACTTCGGCTGTCTCGGTATTTTGGGACGAGCGCAGGATTCTGGATGAATCTGCAACTGCGGTATGATCTCTACAAGACCGAGCGATCCGAGAGGGAAGCTCTTGAGGAGATCGAGCCGTTGCATCATGTGGGGTGAGCGCCGTCCGATTGACGACGAGGTACGGGTCTACTGGCTGCTGAAGCTGCACTTGGTGACGATTGGCCTTCAGATTGCTGGTATCGTGATACTGGGCGTCATGGACCGTGTTGCTCCAATAGAGAATACGCTACCGTCGGGCCTCCGGTTGCTGAGTGTTGATGCCCTCGTCATCGTGCTACCGGACTTGATGCTGATCGTGGGCTTGCAGTTTCTTGCGGAACCGGAGACGACAGCCGTTCACTGACCTATAGGGATTACCACAGGAGTTGCGATCCCGATCTTTGTTGCGACTGCGACATAGATGTCGTTATCGATTTCCGGCGTCTCGATAGAGACAATGAGGCTGTATCGAGTTCTTCTGTCCCAGCAACCCAGATGAGCTCGGGTACGCCACCATCCCGTTGTGGGATACACAGCAATACGATTGGACTGTGAGAGGTCGATTGCGGTGCCTGTCCATATGTCGGAATGAACAGACCCGAGTCGTCGATTGTTGGAACCGATCGTCCAGTAATCTTTCGCTCCGGTGGTCTCGATTACCTCATCTTCCTCCCGGGCCTGGACGTTAATTCGGTGGACAAACTCCTCCTCAGACTCACGTGGGCCGTTAACATCAAACCGCAACCCGTGCGAAGGGTAGCGATAACGATTAGCCCATCCCACTTCTCCCGGACCGGGCTCGACGAAGTAAGACACCGTAATCCTCATCTTGACCGGAGTCTCCGCCAGGCTGAGAAGGATCTCCGTCGGCCAGGGAAGAGCGTATAGGTGCATGTCTCGGGTGACTATTCTGCTATCTTCCCGGTCAAACGGTTGAATCTCCGCCTCAGAGATGAGTGTTAACGAATTCGAACCACAGTACAGAGCTCTTTCCAGGTTCGGGACTCCATAGCCACAGGTGCGAAGCAGAGTGGCAATCTGGTGCTTATTCGGGTTCTCTGTGCCAAGAAATTGCCGTTTCATCTCACCCGTCCACTCAGCGCTGTGAATCATCAATCCGCGGACGGTTTCCGGCCATGCACTCGGATACTCGACTTGTATTTTGGCAGCCATTTCCGCTGCCAGCGCCGAAGCGGCGCTCGTTTCACGAAATCGGTCCCACCGGTAACGAGGGCGGAGTGCAGGCCGATATGTTCCTGGCTCCAGGAAGAGAGGTGCTCATACAGATAGTTGGCGGTGTCCGCGAAGGCTGTGAAGACAATCACCTTACGATTGCCGTCATTCATGGGCGTCGTGCACTTGGCTTCGATAGCCTCTTTAAGCCGGCGAAGCTTCTCGTCACGGTTCACCGTGACGTCTCGAGCCTGGCGGAGAAGCTTTACAAGGAGCTCTTCGTCTTCCCGCAGTCCCTGCTGCCACCGGATACGGTCCATATCCTGGATCAGGACCTTTACCTTGTTGCCGACGAGGTATGGATCAAAGCTATCGTCCTCAAGTTCCACGTCCTCGATGCGGAGCTCTTCTACTGAATCCTGATGATTCTCGATGCGCTCGATGATCGAGCGGACATCGTTCAAGAGTCGCTCGATTGTCAGACCGAAGGAGTGAATGGAGCTCTCCATGCGCTTGAAGAGGTTCACCCGCATCAAATGGATGAGGCTTTCTTCACGGTCGATCTGCTTGAAGACAGATCCTCCTGACACCGTCATGTCGTATTTCCGACCGTACGCCTCGAGCTTGTCCGGCAGGACGTACTTCAGGGGCGCGTACGCGCTGAGGTTCAGCCTGCGAATGTCGCGGTTAATCTGACGGAGTTCAGGAAACTGGTCTGCGGTATCGATATCTGCTTTGACGTTTATCGGAGGAAGCCGCTTTGGAAACGGACCGACCTCACTGAGATCATAGTACTTGGCGATATGCTTCCGCGAACGCGCAATGGTGAGAAGATCCAGAAGCTTGAAGTAGTCGAAGTTCAGCGCGTCCAGAAGACTTTGCGCGGACCGCTCTTCCGGCGGAGTCTTCAGCCACATGTTGAACCGCGTCTGCGCCTTTCGTAGGGTCTGCTCGATACTACCGATTTCCTCTTCGTACAGTACGTCGTCTTCGCCCTCGGTGATAAACGCGACCTGGTTCTTCAGGTCATTCATCCGATTGTTTACCGGCGTCGCCGAGAGCATCAGGACTCTCGTCTTCACACCCTTGCGGATGATCTCCTGCATCAGGCGAGAGTACCGTGTCAGTCCGTCCTTCCTCGGTGGGTTGTTTCGGAAGTTGTGCGACTCGTCGATGACAACCAGATCGTAGTTACCCCAGTTGATGGTCTCCAGATTGATGTCACCGGACATACCGTCTTCTCGTGTGAGATCCGTGTGGTTGAGCACGTCGTAGTTGAAACGGTCCTCTGCGAGAGAGTTGCGAACATCGTTGGCGGTATAAATCGTCCAGTTCTCCCGGAGCTTCTTTGGACACAAGACCAGGACACGATCGTTCCGCAGTTCGTAGTACTTGATGATCGCCAACGCTTCAAAGGTCTTTCCTAGACCAACGCTGTCGGCGATGATGCATCCGTTGTACTTCTCTATCTTGTCGATCGCACCGAGGACACCATCTCGCTGGAACCTATAGAGCTTCTTCCATACCCGCGTGTCTTTGATGCCCGTGCGAGTCTTAATGATCCGTTCTTCATCGATCTCGTCGAGAGAGTCGCCAAACAAATGGTACAGAGTGAGGTAGTAGGGAAGCTCCGGAGGATTGGATCGATAGTGCCGACGTGCCTCTTGGAGAAGAATCTCCTTTCCCTCGAGGAGACCCATCTGGCTCGACCATATGTTGTCAAACCACTCTCGCAGTGCTTCGGTTTCCTGCGGATCGTCAGCATAGGTATTCATGTGGAACCCGTCAGTTGGTACCAGCCCCAGATCGCCCGCTGTGAGCGGTGAACTCCCATGAATCACAGAGCCACCAGCTTCGTTGAACTGAAGATGGAGCAGATTCTGTGTAATCGGTGTCGCACAGAGCTTCACTTCCGTCTTCTGCGATAGCCAGTCCGATAGCCGTCTGGCGACCGCAGGCAATAGAAGGGTGTTGCGAAACCGTCGCTCAGTTGCATTACCAGCCAGATTGACCCGAACGTTCCACGTCCCATCTTCCTGGGTCGAGCCTGGAAGGATGATGGCCGCTTTGTTCACATACTTCAGATTCCGTTCAAGGTTCTGGTAAGCCGCAAGCGAGAAATCTTGTGTGAGCAATCTGATACGGCATCGGTGTGTGAGCGAGTTGATCAGAGCGTCGTAGACGGTGCCCAGGTTGCGATTGTCGATCAGACGTCTCATATCGACTTAAACCACTCCGGCGTAATCTCAATGTCTTCCACGACCCTCTTGGAGACCGTGACGCCCAATCCGAGATCCTTCAGACGGTCCATCAGCTCCGGCCCGTCAATCAGGTCAATAGGCGTAGCCCCATCCCTGGTTGCCTCCGCAATGGCATCCCGAGTGAACGTACCGGTGGTGATGATGAGCCCTTTGTCTGCACGTCCCATCATGGCTCCCCGGAAATCCCGAACCACCGAAGATCCAACGGTATTACGATACCGCTTGCACTGGAAGTAGACGTGGAACGAGAGAAGCCCCTGCAACTTCACGACGCCGTGTCCGTCTATGCCGCCGTCGCCACTTCTGCCGGTCACCTCAACCTGGTTGAACCCCGATTCCCGAAGCAGACGCTGCGACAATCGTTCGAAAGCATCCGGGCTCATCTCGACCAGGATCGACAATAGACGGTCTTTCCAGGACTCTTGGATTTCTGGGGTTTCTTCCTCATCCGGATCTTGGGTCTCCGTGTCCACATCCCTCTTTTTGTTGGCGAACTCCTCCCGCACGGTCGCCTTCACCTCGCCAGGATCGACCTCAGCGGTTTTCTGTCCCTCAGCCGTAAGCGCCCAGACGCCCCGTTCCGTGTTGACCACCAGGCCATGCTTCTTGAGGTACGACTTTGCCCAGGCCGTCCGGTAGTTCAGACGAGTCTGGGACTTTCCCTCCCGGCGTTCGTAAGCCTCGTCCTCCGGAAGCTGGAGAATCTCGATCACCTTGTCTTCGAGCTCCTGATTTGTGGCCGAGCCACCGAGACCATGAAGCGCCTTCAGCACTGGGTTGAAAAGCTCGTCGTACTTAGGAATTGCCATCTATGCTACCGTTCCTCCAAGATCAGTGATTGTAACATATCGTGGGAATCTCGATGAACTCCATCTGCATTCGCAGAAGCGAGTTAAGCGAAGGGTGCTCAACCGGTGTCGGAACCAAGAGGTACCCGTGCGTAACCCTCATGGTGTTATTAAAAATCACGTGCTAAAATTGATTAGTCGTGGCTGCTAATAAAGATTCTTTACCAGACGATCCCGTAGAGGTCGGGCAGTATGTGGAAACTGTCGCGGGAGGTGAGCGCGTGCGCGCGCATATTCCTCCTCCGCTATCGGCGGACCTGGTCGATCGTCTGGGAACCGATATCTTTGATCTCATGGAGCGAGCCAACCGGGCCTTGGGTCGTCTGGATGGCGTTTCTCAACTATTTAGCGATCCCTCACTCTTTATCTATTTCTATGTTCGCAAGGAGGCGGTCCTCTCGTCGCAAATTGAAGGAACCCAGTCTTCGCTGTCAGACCTGCTCCTGTTCGAGTCGGCAGAACAACCGGGAGTTCCCGTAGACGACGTAGAAGAAGTGTCCAACTATGTCCGCGCTATGAGCCACGGGCTTTCGCGGTTGCGCAACGATGGTTTTCCTTTGTCATTACGCCTGCTCCGGGAGATACACGCGGTTCTGCTTTCGGGAGCCCGGGGAAGCGAAAAAACCCCGGGAGAGTTTCGTCGTAGCCAGAACTGGATCGGCGGGAGTCGTCCCCGGAACGCCATCTTTGTACCTCCGCCACCCAATCTGTTGTCGCAACTTCTGTCCGATCTCGAGCAGTTCCTGCACGAACCGGGGGTCCCGGTACTCCTGAAGGCCGCCTTCGCCCACGTGCAGTTTGAATCGATCCACCCCTTTCTGGATGGCAACGGCCGGTTAGGACGGCTGCTCATCACCTTTCTTCTCTGTTCGCAAGAAGTCTTGATCGAACCTCTGCTCTACCTGAGTCTCTATTTCAAGACGCACCGAGACAAGTATTACGACCTGCTTCAGCGGGTGCGGCTCTCCGGAGAGTGGTCGGAATGGGTCCGCTTTTTTCTCGAAGGCGTTCGTGAGACTTCCCAACAGGCGTTTCAGACGGCTCGGCGCATAATCGAGATTACTGAAGAAGACCGGCGGTCCATCGGGAGTGCCGGCCGCAGGCGCGGCTCGATGTTGCAAATACATGAGGCGTTCAGGAAACGGCCGATTATGAGCGCAAGCGATGTTGTGAAAAGCACTGGGTTAACGGCACCAACGGTCAACTCCTCTGTGGAGACTCTGATCGAGATGGGTCTTATCAAAGAGATTACCGGCAGGAAGAGAGACCGCCTGTTTGTCTATGACCGATACTTGACTACATTGGACCGTGGTGTAGGCTGAAGGGACGCGTCCAGCACGCCCTGTACTCATTTGATACTCCCGTGAACTCATAGGAAGCGCCGATCCTCGCTTCTCCACCCGTTGTGGCGCCCGTACCGACCGGCCGGTGTAGAATGGCCACAGAGGGAGGAGGCCATGGACGAGTCACGGTTCTACGACAGAAACAAACTCTACGAAGAGGTCTGGAGCGAAGCGGTGGACAAGGTTGCGAAGCGTTACGGCGTTTCCGGCGTCGCCCTCGCCAAGACGTGCCGGAAGCTGAAGGTTCCGCTGCCTGGTCGCGGGTATTGGGCAAAGCACAAGGTCGGTAAGGCGCCAAAGCGCCCATCTCTACCTCCCATGAAGGACCCGCCGCGAATCTATCGTCAGGGAGGAACGGAAAAGCAGTCCAATCAGGCGGAAACACCAGAAGAGCCAAACCGACTTCGCCAAGAAGTCTTCCGCGACGCGAAACGGCTCGTGGAAGGAGAGAAACTACCGGAGAACCGAGTAACCGTTCCTGCCACGATGGACTCGTATCATCCCATGGTTGAAATCCTGACGCCCCGGAAGAAGAAAAAACGGCAGGCGATCACCGAGAAGTGGCACTATTACCTGCGGGATCCAAACGAGACCGTCCCTGGACTGCTGAACGTCGAAGTGAGTGACGAGCACTTCGATAGGGCGGCACGCATCATGTCGGCCTTTATCGAAGCGATGGAATCACGAGGCTTCAACGTCGAAGCAGAGTACCAGGGACAGCGTCGGAACACCTCCTTCGCAGTCGTCATGGAGAAACGGGTCCCATTCAGGCTTCGGGAACAGACGAAACGTCGCGAGCCGACGAAAGAGGAGAAGGCTAAGACCAGCTATCTCCGCTACGTCGACGAGCCCACCGGGTGGTTCACCTTTCAGCTAACGGACCACCATTCGAGCATTCGGCGATCTCAGTGGCGAGACACCAAAACCCGTAGGCTCGAGGATTACCTCAACGACATCATAGCCGCCATGATAATGGACGCCGCCTATCAGATAGAATGGCAGGCGGCAGTGGAACAGCGCAAGAAGGAATATGAGAACGTCGAAGCTCGCCGGAGGCGGGAGAGGTTTGAGCAGCTTAAGGAAGTCGCGCGAGAGAGCAAGCTGGAGGCGAGCATGGAGCGCTGGGAACTATTCCAGAGAAGACGAGCGTACGTCTACGGGGTGAAGGCGGAGGCAGACTGTCGAAGGGATCAGGGCGAAGACACCTCTGAAACAGACATCTGGATCAGGTGGGCGGAGGAATATCTCGCGACACAGAACCCCATGAGTAAAGCGCTTCCCACTACCGGAGTCACCGAGGAGGATCTACGCAAGGTCGACCAACACTTCTACTACAGCGAGTACAGAAAGCTCCAACGCGAGCAGTCCCGAGACCAGTCTACGGACGCCAAGGATCACTTCTTCGGGGCGGGGAGACTCTCGCTCCGCGGCTGACGCCGCTGCGCCAATCGGCGCGTTCCTCGGACTACGTCCTCCGGTACACGCCTGGCTCCGTTCGAGTCTCCCCGCGCCCCACGCGAAACCGACAGCCAGTCTCTGTGAGCGCGTATGCGGTGTCACTCGAAGTTGTAGCCTTCTTTTGCCGGCGGGGAGACTCTCGCTCCGCGGCTGACGCCGCTGCGCCAATCGGCGCGTTCCT
>JBBDTM010000108.1:0-8012 GCA_040904425.1 Alkalispirochaeta sp. | reverse complement strand
AAACCGACAGCCAGTCTCTGTGAGCGCGTATGCGGTGTCACTCGAAGTTGTAGCCAATTCTTGCCGGCGGGGAGACTCGAACTCCCACACCCTTGCGGGCGGCAGATTTTGAGTCTGTAAGGGCGAAAATTTGGTGTTGCCGTTGTTTTGCGTGGATTTCCGTAAGTTGCTATGGGGTATAGAGATATAAGAACGGAGTTTGCGTCACTTGGACTCGCTTTTGCGCAATTTTCCGTTCTATAATCTCAGACTAAATCTCAGACCAAGTGAGATGGTCAGGTAATCTTCCACGGGCCAGGCGCCTTCCAGGTCACGTCGAAGGGATCTGATGAACGAATACTCTGAAGGACAGGCTCGGTAAAGGTCTGCACCTGCGCCATGATCGATCCGAAACTCGTCGGTGCCGTCGTCTCACTCATTCGGCGGAGATATGCCTGCCATTGTGTCTGTTTCTCCTCGATAAATCGTTGGGTAAACGCCGCGGGGCTTGGTGGTATGGTGGTGTCCCGCGTTTCGAAGGTTTGTACCATTGCTTCTTGTAGGAGTGCACCGGAGTAGTCGAAGCCTCGGCTCAGCAGCCATATATCGTGGAAATCCTTCATGCGGCTGTTCACGAGTCCGAGTTTGACCATCGTTTCGACTTTCTCGGCGATCGCGCTCTCACGGCTGTAGCCGAGCATCGTGAAAGGATCCGCATCAAGAACACTCGGCAGTTCCACCTCTGTGGGTTCGGGGAATACGACGTCACCGAACCCGATATCGATCTGCATGGTGATCCGAGCCGTTCCTAGATACCCCAGGAATCGAGCCCGGATACCTTCGTATTCTGCCTCTTCAGTGATTCGCTGCACCTGGAGCGATTTCGAATCAAAAACCAGTCCGTCGTTCGAAGCGACACCGATTACGTCGGTGATTTGGGCTTGTATGGCGGAAATATCATTCGAGGTTCTTCCTGACAAATCGATATCCATCGTTGGACGACCTATCGCAGATCCCCAGGTGCGCAATAGAAGCGCGCCTTTCAAGATGAACCTCCGGGCGTGTTCCGACTGCGATAATCGACACAAGAAACGCTCCATAGCGTAGTACTGAAGTAGCTCGGCAAACGGTCTTTCGTCCGTGCGGGCTCTGTTGAGCAGTCGTTGTCGGACTGAAGCGGCGATGTTTTTCTTGGTGTTCACACCAGCGCCTCCAGGTAGGGCTTCATGACGATTGAAACGCGGCAGATCTCCGCAAAGTGGAGAAGGCTGTCGATATCTTGCCTGCTGCCGCGCATGTATAGGTTAAGAGCCTCGAGAACGACGTCCATACCGATCTTGTTTCGGTATTTGAAACAGTCCGCAAGGGTTTTTTCTGGTCCGTAGATGCGGACCTCTGTTCCATCAAGGAAGTGTCGTTCTACCCCACTGTCGTAGGCCTCTCCAGAGACCTCGATCCACGAGATGGGTGGGTAGTCGATCCTTGGAGGCCTGGAGTCCCGGGGAATAGCGATCCACACCGAATGAGGTACTTGGGTTGTGAGGTCGTGGAAAGACAGGGCGGATACCAGGCAGATGACAGCCTTAGGGGCACGGACAGACACCGTTACAAGATCCGGATAGCTGATTTCCGGAAGGTGGGCAAGACGGTATACCCCGCGAGTTATTCGCTCCAGCTTGCCCTCGTCGGCGAGTCGGTATAGCGTTCGTCGAGCTATGCCTTCCTTGAGTGCTTCTGCCATGCGGAGTTGCCCGCCGTGTCGTTCTATGGTCTTAAGAGCTTGTCGATCAGTCTGCCTTCGAGACATTATGTCCTCACATAATTATTATTGAGTACAAATTGTCTCTGCGTCAAGTGATGATTGGCCACAACGTTTGTCGATGAGACAAGATGACCTCAAACGAGAGCAAATGAGGACAATTTGTCTCGACTTGTCTTACGTTTCGGTTAGGTTTACTATCGTCTTGTATTGCATAGCATTACTATGCAAAAGTAGCGATGAACGAACCAAGAACGAAACGATCCCTGCCGGATATGCTTCCGGAAGGACAGGTCGTGAACAGGCCGTGGCTCTTCAGCAAGGGATTCGATCGACCCACCGTTGACTACTATCTCAGGACCAAGCGTCTAGTTTCCGTTGGACGCGGGTACTACCGGCGGCCTGGACCACCGTTACGATGGCAACACATCCTGTACTCCCTGAATGAACTCGGGTTTGACCTTCACGTCGGAGGGTATAGCGCCTTGGAGAATGCGGGCCTGGCGCACTATCTCTCAACCAGCAGCGTCATTCATCTCTACGGCTGTGACGCCCCGCCAACCTGGAGCTACGAAGCGGCAGCCAAATCGGACCTCGTCCATCATGGAAGGGGAGGGTTCCTATGTCGCAAGCCTGCGGGTATCGATCACAGGTCGTTCGGCACGTGGGACTGGGCGTTGCCGGAGTCCACTCCGGAGCGCGCTTTCATCGAAGTGCTTCTCGAAGTCACCGACGAGCAGGACTTCCGCACCGTTGACAAGCTCTTCGAGTCGGCGGTCAGTTTGCGCCCAAAGATAGTACAAAGCGTCCTCGAGGCGTCGCAGAGCGTCAAGGCTAAGAGGCTCTATTGTTGGTACGCCGAGCGGCACCGGCACGCATGGTTCGATCACATCAACATGAAGACCATAGATCTTGGGCGTGGTAAGCGCCAGCTTGTCGCCCGGGGACGCCTCAACAACCAGTATCAGATTACCGTCCCGGCAGACATGGGGAACGAGGATGAAGGAACCTCGTGCTAATCGATTTGGCCGCCAATTACGATGCCGGAAGATTGTTGGTGAGTAGCCTGCACGGTTGATCTGCGAAGCACGTTCCTTGTAAAAGACCGGCATAACCCATAAAGAAACTGTGGGTTCTGCAAAAAACGTGCAAACACGGCGGCTTCCTTCGGTTTTCGTGATCCATCGTAGCCGATTACCAAATCGGCGCCGTTCCCACTACTAAATGAACGCGCGAGCGATCATCGCGCAAACATCATTGTGGGAGGTTTCTCTATGAGATTGCTTTCAATCGATCAGGCGGCGGAATATCTCGGACTCAGCAAGTCGACCCTCTACAAGAAGACCAGTGCCAAGAGTATCCCCTTCCTGAAGCTTGGTTCGCGAGTTCTCTTTGACCAAGATGTGCTTCGTTGGTGGGCGGAAGCCCGCTTCGTACAGCCGATCGGTGAGAGTGCAGATCTCTACCTGGGCCAACAGGACCACGAAACCGTCGCGTAGGACTGAATCGATCCGGCCGCAGTAGGAGCCCGCGGCAACTTAGATCGCCGCAAACTATCCGGCATTCCTCCTCGTTTCCTCCTCTTCGACAGAAATACGTTGATCCTGTGTTGACATCACGTTGACCTCAACACGGGGTCAACAACCGGTGCGCCATAAGTGTGGGTGCGTTCGTTGAACGCGATTGAAATCCCATATTTGGAGGTGTCAGATGAAACTTCTGACCATTACAGAGGCAGCCCAGGTTCTCGGGCTGGCAAAATCGACGTTGTACAAGAAGACGTCCGCCAAAAGCATCCCGTTCTTCAAGCTCGGGTCACGGGTCCTTTTCGACGAGAGGGCGCTCATGACGTGGGCGGGTCTCCATCGTGTACAACCCATCGGGTATAGGACTGATTTCACAATTGAAGGAGGAAATGATGCAGCGTAGCCAGAACGAAAATGAACGGTCAATGGACGAGTTAGTGCACGTCATGGTAACGGACTCCTCGGAAATGGCGTCCGAAGAGATTGTCAACAGGTGTGCGGCGATGCGTTCCGCTATTGGCAATAAGCTCCGGGAAGAACTTCAGGAGTCTCTGGGTGACGAGGCCTTTTTGCTTGATGTACTACCTGACGGGCACTGGTCGGCGATAGAGCTAATCTTCTGGAGCATAACGGTGCATCGTCCCGCCGTATGGTCGGCCCTCGCTTCTGACTCCGCTTTCGCCAAAATCGCATTGATGCCCCTTCCAACGAAGTTTCACGGAGCCGAAACACCGTATGGCGTTATCGTGTGGGCAAGTTACGCCGACCCCGAGGAACTCACAGAAGCTGAACTGAAAATGATTTGGGGATGCAACCTGCAAGTCTTCGCATGTTTTCCCGAATTGGCTTCTCAGGCTTCAGAGACGTTGGAAAAACTCAAGACCAGATCGAAAGATGCGTGGTGGCAGCGAACTTGGGACGTAGCGGAGGACCTATACTCGGCGGCACGATTCTACGATCTGCTGAACGATTCCGCGGGTGAAGAGAGTCTTGGAAATGATTTCGGAAGCGAGATGATCGCGTTTAGACTCGCTGATGCAAAAACCCTATTCGCCCAGATCGCAATCGAGGATCTGCTTCTACAAAAATTTCTTATGCGAACCTGGAGCCACCTCCTTGAACCGGCCTTTTCACGATGGTTCTCCGAGTCTCAAAGTATTAATGTAGCAGCGCGAATCCTTGAATGGGTAAGGATTGTTCGCAAAGACGAAGAACTTCCGTTGCCGATCACATCAAGGTACAGCGAAAGCGAACTTGAGGTTGCTCTATCCGCGCTACGGCTCCAGAAAGAGGAGGATCTCAATGCAGAGGAATGACAACATCCGAGACCACGAAATTGGTCTCCATGAGTATTTACGGGACCAGGATGCGCGCCTTTCCAGCGATGATCTCACCGTCCTGGAGGTCATGCTCCAAGAAGAACTTTCTCGACAACACACCGACGCGTTCAACGTGATCCGGCTTATCGAGCGAATCCAGGATGGGTTATACCGGCAACATCCGGGATTCGACACCGGAAGCGCGAAGACGGTTGATAACTACTTCGAAATGATGCCCGAGCGTATTGGCCTGCCCAAACAGACGGTCTCTCGTATCCGCGTGTCTGCCAACGCGTATCTACGGCATACGATGGACTTTGAGATCTACGGTGTTGACCCCCGCGAGGGGGTCTCCAAACTCGCCTTCCTGGAACAAGCCCTCGAGAATCATCCCGGAAAGAAAGCGGAGGTCTTCGAGCACTTCGGGAACGATACCGTTCGCGCCTTCGAAGAATACGCCCGGAGCGCCGAGGCCACGGAAGATTACGGACCGAAACGTCCACCGAAGGAACCGTCTTCGATGACGGGATATTCCGTATCGCCGCGCCTCATAGAGGCTGGTGCTCTCGAGGAGGATCATCGAATGATCGCCGAGGCGATGACGCGTCGAAACCGTGTGATCGTGCTGGCGTGCCCGACGAATGACCATGTCGACTCGCTCCAACGCCGTGTCGAGGAGTACCGGAGGAACGTGATCCAACAGTTGACGTCCGGGGCAGGAACGAACCTACCGGACACCGAGCCGTTGAACGTACCAACCGGTGGCAATCTCTTCGATATCGAGGAGGCTATCAAGCGCTACCAGGGGAAAGACCAGTTCTCGAAAGCGAAAGTCGCCGTAGGCGTGTATCGCGTGTCATCAGAAGACGGCTTGATCCGGCAATGGCGCAGCCAGGGGTTCAACACCGTTCGCGCCTATTGTGACCGCCGGTTGGGAATCGGCTCTGAATACAGTTGGTACCTTCGAATCGGCACAGCAATCATGAGGTATGACAGCGAATTGAAGGCCGCGGGCTTTACTATGAACGGACAGCTCTACAAGTTGGCATACCTCGAAGCTGCTCTCGAACGTGCGGTGACCGAGGAAGAGAAGCGTGTCGTCTTCCGACGCCTTCGCACAGATTCCTACCGCGCGTTCAAAGCGTTCGCTACGGGCGACGCGCCAATCAACGACACCCCGGTGATGTTCCGGGCAGCCGTTGTGAATCGAGCAACGCGGGCCATTAAGATGTTGAACACCATAAAGATGCGAGGCGAGATCCCGGCAATCCTGGAGATCCAGGATCAAACGGAGGAGGCTATGATACGCGCCTTCGACGCCGAGACTCGGCCCAGTTGGGGCACTCAGGGAACGAACACGGATAGCTTTGTAGCGTAGTTCGGTTCTATCTCGCCGACGAACCCCAATCACCACGGCACGGAGCAGACTCAATACTCCGTGCCGTCTTCATTCTCACCTAAATTTGCAGATACGGTTCAACAGCAGAGGAAGCCGGTTCGTTCCAGAGGACGGAACGCCAGGCAGTCGATAGGGAGAGCCCCCCAAGAGTACTGCTAATCGACCGACCGCTCTTTGACATAACCGCCTGCACCTTCCACCGCCTCCTCACTACTTGAAGAGACGGGAGGTACAGACACGGTGACCGAACTTGATCTTGAGGAGTTGGACCAGATCAATCGGCTTCTTGTGGATGTGACGGCAATCGTCGACATCCTGAGCGAGACCGATCCCATGACCCTTGAGGACCAGACGGTCAACGTCCTCGGGCGCATAGCCCGAGATCACCTCCACGCCGTTCAGAAGATCCTGAACGATCAGGAGGCCAACCGTTGACCTACATGCTCGTAAGCGAGAGGAAAGCTAGAGAGCCGGTAAGAGTACGAATGCCGTCAGACGCCTATGGCGCACTGAAACGGTATCACCGAAAAAGGAAAGAGCACTTTCTGGTACTCACCCTGGACGGGGCCCACGTGATCCATGCCATTCGGATCGTCTCCATCGGAATCGTGAACCGGTCTATAGTCCACCCGAGGGAAGTCTTCATCGAGGCGATCAAAGACAATGCGGCAGCTGTGGTGGTCGCCCACAACCACCCCTCCGGCGCCTTCGAACCGTCGGTAGAAGATCGAGAGGTAACCCGACGACTCCGTGATGCCGGAGAGATCCTTGGCATCCCCGTGCTGGATCACCTCGTCTTCAGCTGGAAAGGCTTCTATTCCTTCCTCGAGCACAATGAGATGTGACTCGTGTGCCAGGTATCGGCACACGTCCATGCGATTCATTGCCCACGGCAAAATCGTCATGGGCTCAGAAGGCAAGTACAGTGGCAGCGTCCACGGAAGAAATCTAGTCAAACTCCTGCGTGCGATAGATCTTCTGTCACGTCCAAGTGGTGCTTCCATCAAAGAGCTGCAGGACGGCCTGGGGATATCCCGACGGTCAGTGTACCGGATGTTCGAAGTCCTTGAGTCGTTGAACTTTCCACTATACGACCAGGACCGTCCTGGTGAGAAAGAGAAGCGGTGGTGCCTCCAGGACGACTTCCTCCACCGTATGCCGAATCTCCGCATTCCTGATATGAAACTCACTCCCCGCGAGATGCTCGTACTCTACTTCCTTCTCAGCCAGGACCGGATCTTTGCGAACACGGCCGTAGGCAACCACCTTTCTTCCATCCGGCAGAAGATGGCGGCGATCATGCCTTCGGACTATCTCACGGCGGCGGAGTCGGACCGTATCGAATCCCTCTTTGCCTCAGGAAGTCTGCACCCGAAAAGCTATGAGGGGATGGAGCCTACCATTGACGCCCTACTCGGGGCCGTTGTGGAGCGAAGAGTCTGCAAGGTCACCTATGAGGCTCTCACCCACGGCAAGAGAAAGAGCTACGAAATACACCCCCTTCGGCTCTTCGAGCACGACGGGGGGCTGTACCTGTTCGTGATTATTCCCAGCAAGGACGCCGTGCGCATTCTTGCAGTTGATCGTGTTACGCGGATTGAAGTATCCGACGATGCGTTTGACGAGCCTACAGACTTCGACCCCGAGTCCGTCTTAGGACACACCTTCGACCTAACTCTTGGAGATCCTGTCAGAGCGGTCATCCACTTCTCCCTGGAGGCGGCACGCCGCGTACGAAACCGGCGGTGGTCGGCAACGCAGGAGATCGAAGAACACAGCGACGGCTCCCTCACCCTGACCATGGAGACTTCTGGAAGGGACGATGTGGTGCGGTGGGTGCTCTCTTTTGGAGAGCAGGCGGAGATCCTGGAACCGAGTGAGTTGCGAGATGCCCTACGGGAGATCGTAGGGGCGCTCATCACTCGGTATACGGACTCCTCATCCTAACCCGGTCCTGGTTCATTCAGTGGCATCTCCTCACTACTTGAACAGTTAGAACTATCTGTTCAAGGAGGCCATCCATGGCAGAC
>JBBDTM010000107.1:0-69124 GCA_040904425.1 Alkalispirochaeta sp. | reverse complement strand
AGAGTGGTGATCCGTCGAGGCAGTCACACAAAAATGGTGACCCGTTTCGAGACCTACCTGCATCGTGTTCGCGCCGTTTAGAGGACCCATCGTATGCAGATAGGGGAACTGACCCGGCTCGTCCGACTCTGCAAGGCCGTGCATCGAGTAGATCTCTACCAAAGGTGAGGCACGATCCGTCACGGAATTCCAATTGATTCCGCGATAGCCGGTGCGGTATCCGATGTGGTGAGGAAGGAGAAGTGCCTCCCGATGGCGCGCGTCAAAGCTCTGGAGCAGTTGCCCGAACGCTTCCGGGTCCGTCGGCAGGTCCGGCTGCGCCGGAGCATTCGGGGTTATGACGGCTCTATCCCCAAACCGAAAGGAGTGGTATTCATAACTAAAAAAGGTTACAAAATGTCCGTCTTGGTTAAACGCTTCCACTCGGTCGACATAGTACGCCCAATTCCACCTAAGCCGCTCAAAGCCTTCCTTATGGTAGTCTACCACAGGCTTCGGCATCGACTCGTCGTCCATGTCCGGCCAGCCGGCGTGACCTGTGACGGCGACGAAATCGAGCTGGAGTGCGCCATTGTTGAGAGCGTCGTCTAAAGAGCCATGGGCGTAGCTCACACCACAATGGTTGTGGATGTCACCGAAATACGCTCTTCTATCCTCGAAAAAACCATCTGTCATCTTACTCATCCGAATATCAATCCTTTGCAGCCTGTCGGCAGGACAGCTCACATTGTTCAGGCCGTCGTCTCACGCCCCTACCACCATATAAAGCGCGGAAGTGAGGAGAAGCGCCTGCACGACCCGTTGAAATAGAGGGGTCGAAATACGATCGAAGAGCTTCTGCCCGGCGATCACTCCTGCAAACGTGGGTAGTAGAAGTACCGCAGCGTAGATCACCATCTTCCACGTCATTAGCTCGTGGTAAGCAAAGAAGAACACCTTATAGACCGTGGCAAAGACGATGAACGCGAGAATATTCGCCTTTAGCTGATGCTTCGTCAGATCCAGTGAGGCGAGAAAGGCCACAACCGGGGGCCCCCCAGCGGTGAACGCACCGGCAAATGCTCCACCGACGACACCAGCCAGATAGCCCATCTGAGACGGCGTTCTGTAGTTCAAACGTGCTTTGAGAAATATATCGTAACCCAGATAGAGGGCTATGAAGATGCCGAGAGCCCGCATCAGGACGGTCTCGTCGAGTCTGACCAGCCCCCATACTCCCAGCGGAATACCCAATACGGTCCCAACCACCACAGGCATCAGGACCTTCCATCGAAGGTCACCGAGGAGCGGGTAAATGAGATAGATCGGGACTATGAGCCCGATAAGCGTCACAACGACATTAGCCGACCTCACACCAAGGAGTAGCGGGTAGAAGCCCATTAGGACCACGGCGAATCCAAAGCCCGTGGCGCCAAGAACAACTCCCGCCATCACGGCCAAGAGCGAAAGTATCAGCAACTCGACCGCAAGCGACACTCAGTCAACCCTCGCCTTCCACACTGCTCATCTCCACAAGCGATCCGCCGTTTTTTATTGACCGGTGAGCCGCCTCAACCATTCGCGAAGCCATAAGCCCTTCTTTCGCTGTCACCGAGGCAGGAGCGCCCTTGCAGAACGCGTCCAGCTCCCGAATGAAGTTGTCGTCGGCACCGAAGTGTGATTGCTCGAAGGTTTCCTTTCTGGCGTCGATATTACGGTGACTCTTTCCATAGTCCGTCACCAGATCGATACTGCCCTCATGTCGAGTCAGGATTGCTCGCCCCTTGTCTCCCACGAGCTCCATCGTTTCCTGATCGTCGCTATCCGGTCCAAATAGCGTCCAGAATAGCGAAGCCTTGAGTCCGGAGTCGTACTCGATATTCACGAGACCGTGGTCGTTGATATCCGCCCCCGGGTACCATACACAGGTATCATGGCGCTTAATGATTTCGCTCTCGGAGAGGCGTGACTCGTCGAAGTCCACCATTGCGTCGGGACGGTCTCGCTTCTGCTCTTTCTGCGACGAAGTCTTCGTTGTCTCCTGCTCCCCCACATACCCAGCGACGCGATACGGGCATTCGATAGTACACAGGCTACATCGCTCCGGAGCGTCCTCACGCGGACCGAACACTGCCTGCCCACCGAACGCCGAAACCCGAAGAGGGGAAGCCCCGGAGTACCAGTTAAAGACATCAAATATGTGCGACATTTTGTCCCCGATGGCGCCCCCCGACCACTCAACACGACGATGCCATGTATGGAAGTAGGTGTGATACGGGATAACATTTCGAACCAGGATCATCCGGAGAGTCCCGATCGCTTCCTCGGTTTTGAGGAGGTCGTAAGCAGTGATCCAGGGTCCTTCGAAACGACGAGTAAAGCTCATGATGATCGGGTTTTTCCCCTTCTCCTGCTCTCGATAGATCGCCAGGGCGTCCTCGAGATTATGGGCAAGCGGCTTATCCACGTAGACTCTCTTCCCCGCTTGGAGTGCCAGTACCGCGGGTTCGCGGTGAGCGTACTGTGGCGTGCAAATCATCACGAGCTCCACGTCGTCGTCCGCCACAAGGCTTTCCTGAGAATCGTGAATCCGGATTTTCGGGACCGCCCCTGTAGCTTCGTAGCTCTTTGAAATCTCGTCTTTCACCCGCTCAGCGCGAGACCGAGTCCTGTTATGAAGTGCCCGCACCTCGATATTTATCTCGTTTCGAAGACGCGCCATGCATTGTGCCAGGTCATACGCTCTTCGGCCTACGCCTACTATTCCGACACCGATTCTGCTCGACATGTGAGGCTCCTTTTGCGCTATTTCTGCTCCGGTACGTAGTGCCATCGCAAGAATCTCTTGAGTATGAGTGATTGGATCACATAGTCCGTAAGCATGTTGAGGGTTCCGATGAGGATAATCCCAAACATGATCACACCTACCAAGCCGAGTTCCCGGCCGTGCATGATCATATAGCCCAGACCGCTGTTCGCCGCGATAATCTCCGCCGCTACCATAGCGCCGAAGCTGTAGCTCCACCCCAAACGCATGCCGGTAGCGATATCGGGAAGGGTCATGGGGACCACCACTTTAAGGAGCAGACGCCACCCTCTGAGCCCGACCATCTGTCCAGCCCTAATCACGTTTGGCTCGATCGTCATCATTCCCTTGTAGGTGTTGGTGAAGATTGGAAAAAACGCTCCGAGGAAGATAACAAACAGCTTGGAGGATTCACCGACGCCGAGCCACATAATGGCGAGAGGGATCCAGGCGAGAGGGGGTACCGGTCGCAATAGCTCGATCGGTGTTCTCAGTATCGTTCCGAAGTCAATGTACCAGCCGCACATCACGCCGAGGATCACTGCGGCGAAAAGACCGATCCCGAATCCCGAAAAAACCCTGAACAGGCTTGTTCCGACGTGCTCCAGAACCCGCCCGACGCTGAGACTCTCGACTACACTTTCGGCTACCCGTACCGGTCCTGGAAAGGTCTCTGGGGCAACAAGTCCAAGAGTTGAAATGCCTTGCCAGACGAGAATGATTACGAGAAACCCCGCCCACGAAGCGACAAGATGCAGTCGAGCTTTCGAGTTGCTCATCGCTCAACCTCCTCCAGACCAACAGCCCAGGGAAGGAGTAGACGCTCAAGGAAGTCCAGAAGCAAGGACATTGCCAGCCCAAACAACCCGATGAGAACAGTGCCGGCGATTGCAATGTCCGTGCGATAGAACCACCGTGATTGCTGTATGAGTGCTCCGAGCCCTTGTACTGTACCGACCATTTCCACACCGATAATGACCATGAAACAGAGGCCGAGAGCGATCTTCATCCCAGCGAAGATGCGAGGAAGCGTAGCAGGAAGAATAACTCTGAAAAACAGCTTCACGCCTCGCGCCCCGTACATCCGTCCGACACTGACGTAAACGGGGTCAAGTGATCGAACTCCTTGGATCGTGTTGGTAAGTACTGCCCAGAAAGCTGCATACGTTATGAGCAGCACCTTGGAAAGCTCTCCCACTCCAAACCAGGCAATTGCCAGAGGAAGGAGACTGATCGTCGCGATAGACCGAGCAAAGGTGACAATCGGGTTTACGGCTCGCTCAAGGAGCGCTATCTGCCCTACCATCAGACCCAGCGGAATCGCGACGAAAGCCCCTATGAGATAGCCCTGCAGGATGCGAAATATCGTCACTCTCATGTGCGTGAACACGATTATTCCTTGGGGAAAGCCGTTGGTCGCCAAGTTTCCAAGTGTCGCCGCAAGCTTGCTCGGAGCCGGTAACATGAGCTGGCTCACCAATCCAAGACGCGATGCCCCTTCCCAGATTCCCAAAAGAATCACCATCGTGATGCCGCGAATCCATGCGTCTCGCGGTATTCCGAGATACTTAGTTGATCGTTTCATAGATCGCCTCGTAATACTGAAGGAACTCCTTAGACGCTTTGTGCCTAGGACGAGGCATGTCTATGGACACTTCTTTCTTAACAAAGCCGGGGTGGGTCCCAAAGACAAGAATCCTGTCCGAAAGAAAAATAGCTTCAGATATGCTGTGCGTGACGAACAGGACCGTCTTCCTGCGCTCTTGCCAGATTCGGAGCAGTTCACCCTGCATGTCCTCGCGAGTGAGCTGATCCAAAGCTCCGAAGGGCTCATCCATCAGCAAGATATCGGGATCAAGCGCAAGTGCCCGGGCTATTGCAACGCGTTGCTGCATACCGCCTGAGAGTTCTCGGGGATACTTGTTCTCAAACTCGGAGAGTCTAACCAATTGAATTAGCTCCTGGGATTGCTTCCGCCGTGCCTCCTTGGGCGTCCCCGTGTTTTTTGGCCCGAATTCTATATTCTCAATCGCCGTGAGCCACGGAAAAAGACTCGCCTGTTGGAACACCATCCCTCTATCGAGGCCCGGGCCTGCAACCTTACGTTCATTGACAAAGACATTCCCGCTACTGGGAAGCAGGAGACCCGCCACGAGGTTGAGCATCGTCGATTTTCCGCAGCCACTACGACCCACGATGGAGACGAACTCATTGGTGCCTATGGTGAAGTCAATATCCTTGAGGGCAACTACCTGCTCCCCATTCTCCTCACCGAAGGTCTTGCCTACGCTTTCAGCGCGTACCTTTATCTTTCCGGTATCCCCGTCGGAACTCGAACCAGCTGAACTCATTTATGGGTCCCCTAATTAATTCGACAGTCGCGAGAGCAACATATGCTATGGCTTGATCCACAAGCGGCACCCACGCCCCCGCGGATGCCGCTACCGTCCGTGAATCTGTGCTGCGCAGAACGCCGACTATTACGGCTGCCAGCGCCCCTCTACCTGCACATATTCAGGCTTGATTTCTTCGAGAATCCCAGTGTACGTGTATTCTAGGATATCTACCGTTTCGCCGCTTAAGGCCCCCCTACGCTGGAGAAACTCCGTGTAGGCACGATAATCATCTACATACTGCTGATCGATTCGCCCAGAAGGATTCTCCTCGTTCCAATAGTCCGACCACATGGTCTGTACCAACTCGAGCGGCTGCTCGGAACGCTCTGCGTGGATCCGTTGTGCCTCTTCTGGATTACTCATCACGAAATCCTGTGCACGATAGAGAACTTCAACGATGGCCCGTGTGGCGTTGGGGTTATCACGAATGAAATTCTCGTTGAAAACCATGGGGACACGAGTATGAGAGTACGTCTTGCTCTCAAACATATAAGTGGCTATGTCCTCAACTCGAAACGGTGAAGGAGGCCAAACAAGCATTGCTTGGATCTCGTTGTTGCGAAGAGCGGTAACCTGCTCAGGAGGTGGAAGATTAACCACATTCAGACGATTAACATCAAGACCATTGTCTCGTGCAAGTGCCTCGAGTATGGCAGAGGCGGTTGATCCCTCGATCAAGCCGATATCGATGTTGTAAAGGTCTTCCGGTGACTCGACGCCTGCGTCATCCCTCACCATCAGGTATTCGGCATAGGCCATGCTGAGGTTTCCGACTACTACGACAGGCAAGCCATTGTGTCGCATATTAATGACTGGAACATTTCCAGGGAGCCACACATGCAATTCCCCGGCAATCAGCGCCTCGCCGGCCATATTGCCTGAGCTGAACTCAAGGATATTGACAGACTCGAAGCCCGCCTCCTGGAACCATCCTCGCTCCATTGCTACGCTTATCGTTGCGAAGAGCGGATTCGGCTGGGTCTGTATGCCGAGCTCGCTGATTTCCAGCCCGCCTACGGTGGTCTCCGCTTCGCCCGAAGCAAATGCCAAGACAGCGGTAGAAACCAATAATACAATAATTACAGTCAGTGTTTTTTGTGTCACAAAACTCCTCCTTGATTGGGATGCGACCATCACTATTTAGGCGTCCCCGGACGAGATGCGACGGGAAACACCTTATCTCACTCAGTCATGTGAATCTTGACGAATCACCTCCTCTCGGAATGGCCGCCCAGTACCACCCAAGCGCCTCCACCCGATGCAATGTCTTGAGCCGGCAATTCAGCATTGCCACCTATTTGTTCGTTCTCACTCCGAACTAACCTTGAGTGTATTACGAGACTCTTCGAATGTCAAAGAAGAATTGAATCTTCAGACGCAGTCGACGGACGGGCGCGTTGACAGCTGAGCCGAAGGCCACTACGATTACTTTGCCACCCAAGTCGACGCCTTCTCTGAACATGGTTTGCAGTGTTTTCATTGCGGACTCATGCAGCAGAACACTAGACGCTGGAACGGCCGCGTTCCTTGGAGAACAGGTATGGTACTGGGTGTCAATACGTTTCTTTTTACCTCTCCCTTTACGACTGACAAGCTCGATTTATTGGATACCATCGCTTCGATTGGTTTTGACGGTGTGGAGATTGCTCTGGAAAATCCAGGAGATATTGACCCGGCGGCGGTTCGCCGGAGGCTACAGGAGTTAGGCCTTCGCTGCTGTGCTGTCTGCGGAGTATTCGGCGCTGGGCGCGACCTCCGAGGCGACGACTACGATCAACGTGGCGCCAAGGAGTTTATACGGCAGGGAATGGGCATTGCGGAGGAACTCGAGTGCAATCTTTTCGCGGGGCCTCTCTACTCAAGGACAGGTCGAGCCGGGCCCGAGTCCCACGACAGTCGCCGCGAACAATGGAAACGTGTAGCAGGACACCTTGGTGACCTTTCTCACGAGGCGAGCAATCGAGGAATACAGTTGGCGATTGAAGTAATGAACAGGTTTGCCACAGATTTTCTGAATACCTGCGATCAAGCGCTGGAGCTCATCGGAGAGATCAACTCGCCGGCTCTTGGTGTACATCTCGATACTTTCCACATGAACATTGAGGAGAAGAGTATGGCAGCAGCGATTTCCACCGCAGGGAACCGGCTCTTTCATTTCCACGCAGCAGACAACGATCGAAGCGCCCCGGGCAAAGGTGCCATAGACTGGCACTCCATAAAGAACTCACTTGAACAGGTCGGGTACGATGGCAGCATAGTCATTGAGTCGTTCATGCCCGACATACGGATCGGCGGAACGGTGCCATCTGTATGGCGAAGGCTTGCGCCGGATGGTCAGACCCTAGCCCGAGAAGGACTGGCATTCCTTCAAGACCTTTTCGGGCGGTAAATCAAATGGAGCAGCTACAAGGCAAACTGATCCGGCCTGCCACGATGCAAGAACACAACGCGTACGTGGTCCTGCAGTTCATAAAGCATGAAGGAACGGTCTCCCGTGCAGACATCGCGCGATCTCTCGGTTTTAGCAAGTCAGCCATCTCCGGCATTGTTTCCTTCCTCACCACAGAGCGGCTCATCCAAGTTGTCGGTCAGGGAAGCCCCAGGACAGGAAGGAAATCAGAGCTCCTTTCCTTCGACCCCAGTGCCGCACTGCACGTAGGAGTGGACCTGAGAGCCAAGGACCTGAACATGGCCTTCATCGACCTTTCCGGGAAAGTCCTTTCTCGAGTCTCGATGCCGATGCACGAATCACGATCTCCACAGGATGTGATTGATTCGATTGTGCGCGGCTATGAGCATCTGTCGACAACAGTGGAAAACTCCGACTCAACAACAAGAGCAATGGGCCTAATGGTTCCGGGCATTGTAGACCCCGAAAGCGGTAACGTCATCTACTCTTCCAATCTCGATTGGTCCGAAAGCGTAAACCTATCAGTCCGCATAGAACGAAAGATGGGAATACCGGTGTATCTCGAAAACGATGCCAACGCGCTCGCACTCGCGGAGGTATGGGTAGGCAGAGGGGCCGACTTTTCGAGTATCGTCTATCTTTACCTTGGTCGTCGCGTTGGAGGAGCTTTCGTATCTAAGTCACAACTCTTCCGCGGTAGCAGCTATGCGGGCGTTGAAGCGGGCAAGACAATAGTCTGTACCTCTCGAGGGCCCACCAACGTGGAGACGGCGCTCTCCGGAACACGGCTTTCCGAGCTTTTCGGTGAGCAGGTAGCTCCAACCGAGGATCTAGAAAGCTATGTGATGCATCTGGCTGCATCCGGAGAGCTGTACCAAGGCGACTCCGAGATCATCGACTATATTACTGATGTCTTCAGTCAGCTGGTCTCCAATGCTATAGCCATGTTCAACCCCGACGCTGTGTTTATTGATACTCCGGTCACCCAACTGAACACCGCGCTGCTTCCTAAGGTATCAAAACGGGTACGCGATCTCCTCCCCGTTTTGCCAACCCGGAACATCAGAGTCTATCCGGCATCCCTCACGAGAGAAGATGAGGTTATTGGAGGCGCCGCTTTGGCAATGTACAGGAGCCGGTTTAGATTCCTCCTTACCGGCCGACAGGCCGTAGAATGAACTGCCGATCGCCAATCTCACGAGTTCCTGCACTCCTTGTCTTGAGAGGTGCGTTACGCATTATCGTGATCGTCGTTCTCAATTCTCACGAGGCATAATTAAGTTGACGGATACTGTCAGGCATACGAAAATGGTGGGAAGTGGCGTTCCGCGCATCGGCGCGAGAGCAACATGTTGGAGGTTTGGAATGCCAGATATATATGCCCCGAGTTTTCAATGGGCGAATGATTCGCTCCTGGGATCGATGGAAGCGTACCACCAGATGTATGACCGGAGCATCGCTGATCCATCTGCGTTCTGGGCTGAGCAAGCTCGTGAGGTGCTGACCTGGGATCAGGATTTCCACACAGTCTCTGACACCGACATGGAGACTGGGTCGATCGCCTGGTTTCTCGGTGGCCGATTGAACGCCGCCTACAACTGCGTCGACCGCCACCTGGCAACTCGGGGCGATCAGGTTGCGATCCTCTGGGAAGGCGATAAGCCGGATCAGGTGCGCCGAATCACCTACCGGGAACTGCAGCGTGAAGTATCTCGTATGGCCAACGTGCTTGTGCGATATGGCATTGGGAAAGGTGATCGGGTGGCGATTTACTTACCGATGATCCCCGAGGCGGCTTTTGCTATGCTTGCGTGCGCCCGACTTGGTGTCGTACATACGGTAGTGTTCGCTGGGTTCAGCGCGGACGCCCTTCGGGATCGCATCTTGGACTCCGATGCTGTTGCAGTGATTACTGCCGACGAGGGACTCCGTGGTGGCAAGGTAATTCCGCTAAAACGGACCGTTGATGAGGCGGTGATGGCGGCTCCGAGTGTTCGACACGTCTTTGTCACAAAACGCACCGGTGCGAAGGTGCCGTTTTTTTCGCCCCGAGACGTTGACCTTGACGAGGCGATGACCGCGCAACGGCCGTACTGTCCGGTCGAACCGATGGACGCGGAGGATACCCTCTTTCTGTTGTACACGTCGGGAAGCACGGGAAAGCCGAAGGGAATTGCTCACACTACCGCCGGCTACCTTCTGTATACAGCGTTGACTCATCGTTTCGTGTTCGATTACCGCCCTGGCGACGTGTTTGCATGTGTTGCGGACGTCGGATGGATTACAGGCCATAGTTATGTTGTGTACGGACCGCTTCTGAACGGTGCAACAACTCTCATGTTTGAATCGACCCCGGTATACCCCGATCCGGGGCGCTACTGGGATATGGTAGAGCGACATCAAATCACCCAGTTTTACACCGCGCCAACAGCTCTGCGTGCGGTTGCTCGGGAGGGTGACGACTGGGTAAAAAAGTATGATCGATCCAGCCTCCGGATTCTGGGAAGTGTCGGAGAGCCGATAAACCCCACTACGTGGGAGTGGTACTATCGCGTCGTTGGAGAGGAGCAATGTGCGATCGTAGATACCTGGTGGCAAACGGAGACTGGTGGAATCATGATCACTCCTCTTCCTGGCGCAACACCGACCAAGCCGGGGTCTGCGACCTTCCCGTTTTTTGGAATCGAACCGGTCGTTCTGGACGAACATGGATCGGAAATCGAAGGAAATGGTATCTCCGGATTGCTGGCAATCAAACATCCATGGCCCGGTATGGTCAGGACCATTCAAGATGACCATCCACGATTTCTGCAAACCTATTTGATGCCTTACAAGGGCTACTACTTCACTGGAGACGGGTGCCGCCGGGACGAAGATGGATACTACTGGATCACGGGTCGCGTCGACGATGTTATCAACGTCAGCGGACATCGAATGGGTACCGCCGAGGTCGAATCGGCTCTGGTCAACCATCCTGCCTGTGCAGAAGCCGCAGTGGTCGGATCTCCCCATGAGATCAAGGGACAGGGGATTTTTGCGTACGTGGTAATCGCGGAAGGTTGGGACCGTGACGCCGAGCTTGTTGGGGAGCTACGTGGGGAAGTTCGTCACCGGATCGGCCCCATCGCCGCACCGGATCACATCCTTATCGCCGAAGGATTACCGAAGACGCGTTCTGGGAAGATCATGCGCCGGATTCTTCGGAAAATCGCCGAGCGGCAACCGGAGGCAGTGGGTGATGTCTCTACTTTGGCTGACCCGAGCGTGGTAGATGCCCTCGTTCAGGCGCGCATGGCGCTTCCCGACGACTGTCTTACCCTCGCGGGTTGCTTCGACTGATGAGCTCACCTTCATAAGCGTCGAGCGCACTCCACTCACAGGTGCACGGGAACCTGGCAAACCCTGCGGGCCGAGGCAGTTCTCCTCGGCCCCAACCTATATCCATCGCTTCCGGCGCTGCTAGAGAAACTTGACCCGTGAGTTGTACTTCTCGCGGAGCTTTTCATTCATCTTGTCCCCGTCTTCGATATTTGCGCTAGACCAGACAGGCGGCTCAAACCCCTCTTCCACCGAAAGACGTATTGACTCGGACTCGAGCCTATGAGCTATGTAGAAGTCTACGGTGCTGGAGATGCCGGAGACGGGCTTGTCAAAACCGTCAATCGATACCACGGTGTCTCCAAAAGGCACATAGTTATCGATGCAGATGTCGGCTATTTCGAAGAGATTCTTCCCACTCCGATGCCGTATATGGAAATCACGGGGTATCGTCGCCTGCCATTCTGAAGATGATATCCCGATAACCGTAGCTCCTTTCGCCTTCGACTCTAAGGCCAAGTCAATAGTGGGTGGATTGAAGCCGTAACTATGAAAGCAGAGGACTACGTCGTCTTGACCAACGCCATAGTATCGAGCGATGTGATCACCGATACCGTGCATACGTTCGTGACCCAAGTACATGTATGCGGGGGTAACCGGGTGGATTGAGAAGTCGATCATCGGGCAAAGATTGGCCAGACCACCGGCTCTCCAAAAGAGCTCTTGCATCACCAGACAGGTGTGGCCGCCGCCTCCGAACAGATAGATCAGTCGATCCTCTCTGATAGCTCGAGCCATCTCCTCAGCAGCAGCAAGGAGGTTGTCCGCCTGCTCGGAATCTATTCTATTCAGGATGCCGTCCAGAGTGTCTCTAAACTGGTTCGTGTTCTTGCTCATGTTGGTTTCCTCTCTTTTTTATGTCAGTTTCATGTCGGTGGTCAAATCGACACGTCGATCCGGTGCGCTGCAGCCTCTTTTATGATTCGCTCAGAACCTCACCGTACGCGTCTCCGAGCGTATCCCAGGCGGCCTTCGGGTCTGGAGCAGACAGAAAAGTTCCCATTCCCGCCCGGTAAGTCCAAGAGAAGATGGAATCGATACCACACTGTTTGTAGAGCTTTACGATGTCGGCGATAGTTTCCATATCTTTGGGCGATTCCATGTAGCTCATTACCCACCGTTGAGCTCGTTTACCATGGGCGTGGGCGAGCTCGGCGGTTTTCCTGGCAATCCGCTCGTGTACCGAAAGAGGCGTTGCATAGTCGACGATGATTGAAGTCGAAAAGACATCGACATTCTCGCGGCCTGCTATGCTCTCCCAGTCGTCGAATCCACGCTGCAGGCCAACGTAGAAGTTGTTCTCAGCAGGAAGAGAACATTGAGTTACCGTAAGTGCAGGGTTGCGCCCCCTTGCGATACGACTCGCCTCGATAAGTATCTCGTTGGCCTGTTGGTGGCGCCACTGCTTTACCTGGTAGGTAAGGCTCTTCGGGAGTTCATAGCCGTATCGTTCCTTAAAGGCACGCTGGGAAAGGGGGCTCCGACAGGTCCAGTCGGCAGTGCTCTGATAGCTCACCGGCTGTACCGGCATGGCGTAGTGAGGCTCGTCCCAAAAGAATCCGTCGGCGTCACAGTAAGCCGCGAGCCAGTCGATGTAGCCCCAGAAGTATTCCCGGAAGGCAGGGGAGCTTGGGGAGGCGGCCGGTAGGGGTTCCCCGGTGAGGGCCGTGTGTTGTCGGTCAGCAACATCGCACTCCTGCAAGAACACACTTGGAGGCTCGCCTCCGAAGAATTTTCCGATTCCCCACGTATTTAGATAGACCGCAAGTCCTTTCTTTTTCGCAAGGTCCACTATTCTCGGGATGTTCGGCTTCCAGAAAAAAAGGTCAAACTCCGTGAGCGCGAGAAGAACAGCATTGCAGTTGTGGGCGACCATTTCATCGAAGTCTTTGTCGGCGTGCTCGAGGTGGGAAATGCCGTAGTAGCTGACGCCGGTTTCGATTACAGCCATATTCGCCTCCTTGGCATGAGTTGAACGAAATTTTATCGGCATAGCAGTCTGTTTGCGTCCGTTCGAGTTGCATGATATTATTTCGAACATGGTCGACTTCGACCGGCGCAACACCAGACAGCGCCGGATCATGGACTTCTCGGGCACTCCGTTACATGACGTGGAGGTTGTGGGCAGGTACAACTACGTTACGCCCCATACCGGCCCGCCGACGGAGCGATTTCCTCGCCATCTGGAAATCATCTATCTCGAGCAAGGAGAGCAACCCTACCGGATCGAGGGAAAGGAATATCAGCTCCAGTCCAATGAGCTTCTGCTGGTCTACCCAGGCGAACGGCACTCAACCGGCGCTGTACCCGAGAAACGAGGGCGACTCTATTGGATCATACTCACGGCGGCAGCGGAGGAGGAGCGCTGGATGGGCCTCGCGGCCCCATTCGGCGGTGAGTTGCTCCGACGGCTTTTGGACCAGCGGTTGCCGAGGCGGTTTACTGCAGCAGGTGGAGTACGTGGGCTTTTGGAGCGGGTTCTCTCCGCTGGAGATCCCGCTGATAACCCTGGGGAGCTGCGCGCCAAAGAGCTCTGGTGGGCTCTGCGAATGCAACACACCGTGGTTGAGTGCCTCTTGGCGATAGCTGCTTCTCGGGAGACCAACCCCAGAAGGTTTCCTACAGGTCAGATCCTCAGAGTCGCTGAGGCAATGGCCGCTCGACCTGCGGCGAGGTGGCTGATAATCGCTTTGGCTGAAGCAGCGGAGCTCTCGGTCCCTCAGTTTCAGCGACGTTTTAAAGAAGAAATCGGACTCCCCCCGATGGAATACTTGACCAGGCGACGGGTCGAGCGGGCGAGCAATCTACTTCGAGAAACACAGCTTTCAGTAACGCAGATTGCCCTACAAGTAGGTTTTCGCTCCTCCCAGTACTTCGCCACGGTCTTTAGAAAATTCACCGGATATACGCCGACGGACTATCGGCGACAAGCCAGCCCCGCGGATTAAGGACAGGGGAAAGTGTTGGATCAAACCCGCACTCTATCCATTTTTCACAACCGAACCTCTGACATGAGAATGTGAAACCCCGGGATTCGTTACAGTAGCAATGCGTTGAGGTATCCCATAGCGTACGCCATACCGGCATGCCACGGGGCATCGCAGCTCATTTGAGGTGTGTGGTCGGGTAAAATCGGGCCGTCGTATAAGTACTCTTTCAGAATTTCCACGACCCTCCGGACGTCGATCTTTCCGTCGTCGATAAAGGTCTCCCTGTATTCCGGGACGGTTCCTTGCACATTGCGTAGGTGGATGTAGCCGATGGCGTTACGCTCCAAGAAGTGCCTGAGGGTTTGGTAGATGTCATGGCCGGGCATCTCCGCAAGCGTTCCGAGACAGAACTCCAGTTTGTTGTTGGGGGAG
Source organism: Alkalispirochaeta sp. (assembly GCA_040904425.1). Classification (GTDB taxonomy): domain Bacteria; phylum Spirochaetota; class Spirochaetia; order DSM-27196; family Alkalispirochaetaceae; genus Alkalispirochaeta. The sequence continues at coordinate 54,793 of JBBDTM010000107.1, read as the reverse complement.
TCATGAATATCGAGGAGGCGGTCATAGAGTTCCGGCCTCCAAACCAACCGGGGTTGCCTTCGCACCTCGCTCGCCGGGGGATCGTCCGGATGAGCCGCAAGGGTGACGCCGGCGCTTTCCGCCGTGGGCAGGAGCGTTTCGAGAAAGTACGAGAGCCGACTCCAGAGGTCCTCCTCCGAAACGGTTGGTTCCGCCTCACCCTCGAGTAGCGCGGTCTCTGCTGTCTCCGCGTCGTAGACCATGTTCCAGACCATTCCTTTCGGGATCGGAGTCTGGTCTACTCCATCCATTCCTACGGAGACCGCTCCGCCCCGGGCAAAGCAGCCGGAAACTCTCGACGCTACCCCAGCGATGCTGAAGTTGTACCCGATCATGGGGATTCCTGCCTCGCCGACATCCCTGACGATCTGTCGCAACTTCTCAAGCTGTTCCTCCCGTCGGGGGCCGGCAACCAGCACGTCGTACCAGTCCATGGGATCAAAATTCTCGATTGCAACTACCTCGAGTCCGTGAGCATTCGCCCTGGTGACGAGCCTCTTCAGTTCATCGGGACGCCAGAGATGGCGGTTCTTGCCCGCGTAGCCCCAGCCCGAGGAACCTCCCACCGATTGATTCTCTCTCTTTCGATCGTCGAGGCCGTGAAAGTAGTCCACCAGATGGACAACGATCTGAGTCGCGCCGCACTGCCGTGCAAACGCAAAGTCCCGATCGTTGAGCTGGTGAGCGTAAAGTCCGAAACAGGCCTTCATTCTAATCTCATTTCTCTCTATCTCTTAGAAGCCAATTGTCGCTCCGCCGTCTACTTCCATAGCAATTCCGGTGACAAAACTGGCGGCAGGAGAGGCGAGAAAGGTCGAGACATTTCCGATTTCCCTCGGCTCACCGAGTCTACCCAGGGGTGTGCGACCGAGCACCTTACGCTTCCGGCTGGGGTCCTTCTCCAAAGCGTTCCGAGACATGTCCGTGGCTATGAAGCCCGGGATGATCGCATTGACCCGCACGCCAAAAGGCCCCCATTCCACGGATAGCTGGCGTACGAGTCCTGTCACAGCCGCTTTGCTTGTGGTGTAGCTAGCTACGAGAGGGATTCCCATCACCGCCGAGGCAGAGCTAATAACCTGTATGCTGCCGCCGCCGCGCGCGGTCATCCCTCGAGCGACCTCGCGGCTCATGGCGAATACGGCCTTTGTGTTTACCTGGAGGACGGAGTCATACTCCTCATCGGTTATCTCGATGGCCGCCTTCTTCTGATGCACCCCTGCATTATTAACGAGCGTGGATATGGGACCAAGCTCATCCTCAACCTCACGGACGAACCCCGGAACTGTTTCGAGACGAGAGAGGTCCTGGACCAGCGGGATGATTTGAGGCCCGAGTTCCTCCGCAACGGAACGGAGCAGCTCTTGGCGTCGCCCGGTAATTACTACTCTGGCGCCGGCGGCGATGAAGCTCTCTGCAATGGCACGACCGATGCCGGTACCACCGCCAGTCACCAGACAGAGCTGACCCGATAGTGAAAAGACATCACTCATCTATGGCTCCAGGAGAGACGCGGAGTCCAGATCCAAAAAGACCGCAACCCGCTGATGGCGGCGGACTAAGGTCGCCGGACAATCTTCCGATATCGGGTCGGCAAAGGCACGCCGAACCGCCTCCGCCTTGCGTCGTTCTGGCACCGTAACAATCCAGTTATTCCCGGAGAATAGGGCCGGACAGGTCAACGTGAGGGCGTGCATAGGTACTTCCGCGAGGTTCGCGAAGTGCCCCTCCCCGACTTGCTGCTTGCGGCTCACCTCATCGAGTGCAACGATCTTAACGGTATAGCGATCTTGGAAGTCAGCCACATCTGGCTCGTTGAAGGCGATGTGGCCGTTCTCGCCAAAGCCCAGAAGCACCACATCGAGTGGCTTTTCATCAATCAGCTTGGCGTATCGGCAGGCCTCTTCTTCCATATCCGGAGCGTCGCCCTTAAGGTAATGGACCATTCCCGGGGAGACGAGATCCACCAGGTGCTCGTCAATCCAACGGCGGAAACTTGCCGAGTGGGACGCCGAGATGCCGACGTACTCATCCATGTGAAAAACCTCAACTTTTGACCAGTCGACGGTCCCAGAGCTCGCCAATCTGCCTATCACCTCTACTTGAGAGTTCGCAGCACCTATGACCAGCCGCACCGAACCTTGCCGACCAATGGTCTCGTTGATAATCCTTTCCGCTTCCTCTCCAGCAGCGATTCCCGTCTCCGCCTTCGTGTCCGCTATGAGTACTCTAACCCCTTCTAACGCGCGCTGTTCCATATCAATTCTCCTTCTCGCCAAGTCTCCAGAATCCTGAGGGCCTCCCAGTCCGATTTGTAGTCAAAAAGCACGAGATTGGCCGGAGCACCCGGGACCAGCCCCTTGCTGAGCTTCTCCAAGCCCAGGACAGCCGCCGGATTGCGGCTGCAGGTTTGCACCGCCTGCTCCAGCGTCGCCCCGGTAAAACGGACGAGCATCGCCACCCCCCGATCGAGCAGGTGCCCGGCACCAGCGAGAAACTCGGTCCCTTGGACCCCGAGGTGACCGTCCTCGTGAATCTGTACCGACACCTTGCCCCACGTGTCGACCCCTGGCGAAGAGCCTCCCAGGGGCGCCACATCGCTTACAATAGCGATGTTGTCGATGCCTTTCGCGGATGCCATAACTTTGACGAGGGATCGGGGCAGGTGAAACCCGTCCACGATGAGGCCGGCGGTGAGTTGGTCCTCCGCAAGCTGCTCCCATATGTAGTTTCGGTGCCGCGGCAGGAGGGCATGGCATCCGTTTCCGAGGTGGGTGGAGAATCGCGCTCCTGCCGCTACAGCTTCTCGAATCCGATCGGGTTCCGCGGCCGTGTGACCGATGGCCGGGACGACTCCGTCGTCCGCCAAACGCTCGATGAAATCCAGCGCTCCCGGTCGCTCCGGCGCCAAGGTGACCATAACGATCCGTCCGCCGGAAGCCTCCTGCCACGCCTCGTACTCGGAAACCTTCGGGTCGCGCACCTCCTCGAAGTCGTGGACCCCCCGTGGACCATCCTCCCCGGATAGATAGGGCCCCTCCATGTGGATGCCGGGAATTGCCTGCTCAAGGCCCCCTCCGAAGGTTAGGGCGGCGTTGATGACAGCAAGGTTCTTGAGCAGTCGGTCCTGGGGGCCGGTAACAAGAGTTGGCAGATGCATCGTAGTGCCCGCGGCAGCCAGCATCGTCGTCATGCGCGGCACGTCCTCCTTGTCAAGTCCTTCCCGACTATAATCCACCCCGCGGTACCCGTTGACCTGGAGGTCGATGAAACCAGGCGAGAGGTACGGAGCTTCTGACGGCAGTTCTATCGCTTCCACTGCGTCTATCCTGCCCCCTTTGATCTTAAGTTCGATGCCTTTTTCCGTTGAGAGGGACCTTCCGCTAATTCTCATGGTGTTTCCTCTGGCGTGGCAGCTGCTTTTCCCAACTCCAATGCGGCCATCCAGAGCCCCCGAGGGACGTGAAAGCATCCCTTCCATTTTCCGCCTTTGATGGGCAGGGAGACCTCTCCTCGTCGATTGAGATAGCCCCACCACTCTCCGCACCGATGATCCGGAAAGTGGAGCCAGGTGTACTCATGCAGCCGATCAAACCAGTTGAGGTACTCCTGGACACCGGTACGGTTGTAGGACACAAGCATCGTCACGATAGACTCCAGGTGAGCCCACCATAGCTTCTGGTCCCACTCCAGCTCCTGGGGTGGCCGCCCTTCTATGTCGAGAAAGGCAAAGATACCGCCATGCTCCTGGTCCCATCCGAACTCGAGTTGCCGGAGAGCGACCTCCGCCGCGATTTGGGCCGTCTCCTTGTCTCCAAGTAGCTCGCATCCCGCGATTACAATCCACATCGCCTCTACTCCGTGACCTGGATTGATGCGCCGTCCCTCAAAGGAGTCCAACGAGGATCCGTCGGGCGAGACACATTCACGAACCAGCATCGTCGCCCGATCGAGAAAGCGGTGCATCACCTCGTCTACCGCATGTCGACAGTCATTTTGCACACGCTCCTCGGGGAGCATCCAAGCAAACTCGAGGCACAGGTTTATGAGGATCATGGACAAGGGAAATTCAACTATCGGGCGGTGCGCACGGACATCGGGGTCTGGGTCCAGCAGGTGTCTCCGTTTTCTCACCCAGATCCGCTCATAGGTCTCTCGGGCGATCCTCGCGGCCTCCTCGTCTCCCGCAGCGAGAGCGTACTGACTCAACCCCATGGAAACAAAGCAGTCGGAGAAGATGCTCCAAGGGCCTGATACGGGACGTCCATGGCGGTCCACCGCGAAGTACCAGTCCCCCTGCTGGTTGCGGCCGTGACTCTTAAGAAAGCGGGCGCCCAGGGCCGCAGCGTCGAGCCACTCCCCCCGCGGCTCCAACCGGTTGTAGAGCGCTGAAAAGAGCCACGTCTCACGGCCCTGGAGCCAGAGGAATTTGTCCGTGTCGTAGACGTCGCCGACGGCATTAAGGCACGTTAGGTAGCCCCCGTGCTCCCGGTCCAAGGAATGGTGCAACCAAAACGGGAGAACGTCCTCGTGCAGCGCGTTCCAGTACTGGCCGGCAAGCTCTTCCATGTGGTTCATGATACGCATCCCTTTACAGGTACTTGACGCGCGGTGTGTAGCTCTCCAGAAGCGCCCGGTTACGATCATCACCGCCCTCGACATTGGCACTTGCCCAGAGGGGGGGCTTGATTCCGCGCTCGGTACACCGACGCACCGTCTCGACGACGAGTGCGTTTATACAGAAACACTGCAGGACATTACAGCTACCTCCCACTTTTTCGGCGACGCCGTCGACGGAGACAGTAACGTCGCCGTAAGGGACCTGGGTATCAATGACGACGTCGGCGACCTCGTGGAGGCTGTGCCCCGAGCTGTGACGGGCGACGAAATCCCGCGGTGTCGCCTCGGCGGCCTCCACGGAGGTAATCGCCACAACCGTGCATCCCCGGCGCTTCGCCTCCAGAGCCGCATCGAGGGTGCAGGCGTTCATGCCGTAGACACTAGTGATAATCAGAAGGTCACCCGCCTGCAGGTGATGAGCCTTTACGACCTTATCGCCGTATCCTTCTACCCGCTCTAGGAGGGTAGACTTTTGCCCGCCTCCCGCCAGGGTGAGGCTCAGGTCGTACATCGGGCTCACGTTAGCCAAGCCGCCCGCCCGATAAAAGAACTCCTCGCTACCAACGTGGGAGTGGCCGCCTACGCCAAAGAGATAAATCAACCGATCCTCGGAAATTGCGTCGGCAAGCAGCTCCGCCGATTTCTCCAGGTTGGTGCGCTGAGTCTTCAAGATCCGCCGGAGCCGCTCGTTGATCTCACCGTAGTAAGCGGCAAGATAATCGATCCCGCTCATAGAGTCACCTCTGAAAGGAAGGTCACAAGCGCTTGGTAGTACTCCTCCGTGAGATCGAGATCTACTGTCTCCGGCGTGTCCTCAGGACGGTGCCACAGACGAACCTTCGACTCGTCATCTCCCCGGCTGTTGAGAAAAATCGAAGGTATCCCCCGTTCGACAAATGGCTCCGAGTCGAGGGTCGCCACCTCGTTGTGAAGAACCGGCACCACGTCCGCCCCCTGTCTCCGGAACACCTCGGATCCCTGCTCGGCCACAGAGGTTTCCGTGGTAAAGAAGTGCGGGTGTTTGCCATAAGTAAGGGAGTCGAAGTTCAGGGTCAGCTTGATCATGTCTAAGGTGCCCTCTCTCTGTCGCTTTTCAGCGTAGGCGTAGGCACCGCGAAAACCAATTTCTTCTGCCCCCGAAGCGAGAAACGTGAGTGTCCACGGAGGTGTGTTCCGAGAGAAATACTCCGCCAACTGAAACATAACGATAAGCGTGGCGGCGTTGTCGTTGGCCCCGGGAGAGTTGTACTGACAGTCGTGATGAGCGATGAGGAGGATTTCCTCGGATCGCTTCCCTGGGATAGTGCCGATGACATTATTCGTAGTCCGATCTCCACTATCCTCCACATCGAATTGCAGCTCTCCTCGGGATGCTGACTTCCGGGTATCGGCCTCTGCGGCCTCCCTCAGGAAAGCTTCCTCCCATCGGCTCACGCCGACAACCGGGAGGCGTGTGCGTATGAGCTCCGCGTCGTATCGCGGTACCGCCTCTCCAAAAGGACTCAGGACGAGGTAGGCCAACGTTTCTCCACGGGACGGTCCGCCCGTGGTCCTTGCTGCTGCGGCGACGTCGGAAGGGACAATTCTAAAGCGACTAACGTTGTCGGGGTCCGTCTTGAGGACCCCTATGATGCCGTCTGGCGCTGTACCCGGAGAACCGTAGTGGGGATACCCCTCCAGCTGACGGTCTCCCACTTGGAGATGCACAACTCCCCGGGGTCGCCACCAAGGGATGGTGAACTCTTGCGTCTCAACACGGGCACACCACTTTGACAGTTCTCGTTCCGCGATTTGCGCCGCCCTATCGTCAGCCGGCGTCCCCGCCCACCGAGGCACGTTGCCGGCGCAAAGCTCCGAAAGCACCCCTTGGAGCTCCTTGGCTCGTTTTTCACGGCTTTCGACTAAACTCATCACAGTGTTACCACCTTCCCCAAACTCTCTCTGGGTCCGACCCGAATAGCTCCAACGTAGTTAGCTAGTACCCAACCGGCGAGACCTTTAAGACGAATTGCGGAGTCTCTATCCGCGAATCGGAGCTCGATGTGATTGGAAATGTTCCACATGCTCCGGTTGAGGAGTATTCGTTCGATGTTATCAAAGAGGAAAGGATTGCCGTCTATTACTGCACCACGAAAAGTCACCAGCCCGGGGTTGATGACGTTAATGACATCGCTTAACTTGTTCCCCAGATGGAAGGCCACATCCTCGAATATGCTCTTAGCTAGCCGATCGCCTCGACTTGCAGCCGCCTTCACGGCGTCGATTCCAAGTTTGTCCATATCCTTTCCGGCAGAAGCTCGGAGCTCGCTGTCTACCCCGCGCCGTAAGCCATCTGTGGCGCGTCGCAGGATATAGTCGCTATTGGTCGCCGTTTCCAGACATCCCGAGTGTCCGCAGTAGCAGAGGGTTCCCTCCTCTACCGCTTGGGTGTGACCGAACTCTCCGAGAAATCCGTTGTTCCCGAGGTAGATCTCGCCGTTTATCACCATCGCGAGGCTCACACCATCGGCCATCCAAACGGTGATAAAGTTGTCGACCCCCCGGCCGTAGCCGAAATACTTCTCTCCGGCAACGGCGGCAACGGTGTCATGAATCAAGTAACAAGGAAGGTTGAAGCGCTCCTCGACCATGGTCGCAAGCTCGACGCTGTCCCAGTTCTGGGAGTAGCGAAAGCGATATGAGATCCCGTTGTTCTGGTCTACGGCCCCCCCCATACCAATAGCAATGCCAAGGATGTTCGGATTAGTCTGGGAGGCGTGGTCCTTGAGACGCCGCAGAACACCAAAAATGCTATCGAGCAGGTCCGAGGCATCGATCCCAAAGTGCATCGGCGCCGTCTCCTGGACAACCACCTCCCCGGAGAGATCGACCAAGGCTCCGGTGATGCGGTGGAGATCGAGGATTACAACCATATTCAGCGCCGCGGCATGGTCTAACTCTAACTCTGTCTGACGGCCCGTCCGACCATCAACGTTTCGGGTCACTTCCCGGAGAACTCCCGCCTCTACAAGCGCCTTCGTGTACTTGGCGATTGAGGAGACATCCAAACTGAGCGACAATGAGAGATCCCCGCGAGTCACACTCTGCCCGGCAAAGACCTCACGAAGTATACGCCCCACCTGGTAGCATTGCTTGTCAGTGAACTCCGGCAAGAGCCGAGACAGGAATGGGTCAATCCGCATAACGCCAAGTAAACCCCTCTATTACAGCACTCAGGGGATCATTGCTCTCCCTCGTCTTTGCAATGATCCGGCGCCGCAGCTCTTTCAATACCGGCTCTTCCTCGGCACGATTAACTAGATTCTCCATTTCCTGGGGGTCCTCATCTAGGTTGTATAGCTCGTCGGTACCGTAGGGGGTGAAGACGTACTTGTAACCGTTGTGGACGATCATCCGTTGGGAATGGAGGTAGTAGGTTCCGTGATCCTCCGCGACAAACTCCTCCCTTCCGGCACTCTCAGGATCTTGCAGAATCGGCACCAAGCTCTGCCCGTCAAGTTGCTCCGGCAAGGAAGCTCCCGCAATGTCGAGGACCGTGGGCATGAGATCCATGATACTTACCAGCTGGTCTTGTCGACCCGGAACGGTTACCCCGGGCCAGCGGACGAACATTGGAACCCGGTAAATATCCTCAAACATCCCGACTCCCTTGTCGAATAGACCACCTCGGGCACCCGAGTAGTTGCCGTGGTCCGACGCATAGAGCACTACCGTATTATCAGCGATTCCGAGTTCCTCCAACTCCTGGATGAGACGCAAAATCTGGTCGTCGATCATGGTGCTATAGGCAAAGTAGGCACGTGTCGCCTCGCGCCATCTCTCTGGTCCCAACTCACTCGCTCCGTAATACCAGCATTCGAAGTCGTCTCGGTGGCGGACGTATTGGGTGGGTCGATCCGTGAGGTCGTCGTCGTAGTTGGCCCAGATCGGCACATCCTTGAGATCGTACTGTTCTAAGTAGGATTTGGACGGTTTGGCGACCTCGTGGGGCCCCCAGAACTGCACGGTCGCGAAAAAGGGCGCGTCACCGTGTGATCTCTCCCGCATAAAGGAAATCGCTTCCTCACTAAGAAAGAAGGGAACCGACGCCTCCACCGGATCGTCAATATATCCCGCCAAGGTCTTTCCGGCGTCAGTCTTAACGGTGGCGTGGAATTCCGGCTGTACTAGCCCTCGCCGCCGCAGGTGTTCATCGTATGCCGGCATCGGGTAAGTTCGGAAGCCGTAGCCCGGAGAGGCGTCGAGACCGTATGCGGGCACGGAGACTCCCTCAAACCCTTCGTCCAGAGGTGTGTAGTCCGAATCCACGTGCCACTTGCCGAAATAACCGAGAGAGTAGCCCTCGGCCGCGAGGCGCGGATGTAGAAAGTTGTTCCGCCTCGGCATATTCCGATGAACCGCCGAGAACATATCACAGTTATTGAGCAGCCCATGGTTATGCGGGTAGAGACCGGTAAACAGCGACGCCCGTGCGGGCGTGCAAAGAGCACACGGTGTCCGAGCGTTCGTAAACGTTACCCCGGTGCGGGCCAGCTCGTCGAGGCCGGGTGAGCGACAGGGACCACCGACTGTGGCGTTAAGCATGTCGTAGCGCTGCTGGTCCGTCACGATCAGGAGAAAATTCGGCCGCCTGTTATTCATCTTGAAAACTCCTTACAAATTGAGTGATACACCACCGCAGATCCCTGTTCTCCCGGCCTCGCTACATCTTCAGAGCGCCAGCGGAAATGCCACTGACAAAACTTCTTTGCGCGAGCCACATTACTATCAGTACCGGGAATACCACCGCACACGCCATAGCGGCCATCGGGCCCCACTCAAGACCTCTATCCGTGACAAACCCAGATATGAGGACAGTTATGGGCGTCGCTTTTCGGATGGTGAGAATCACTCCAAAAAGGAACTCGTTCCATGTAAAGATAAATGTAAGAATGGCCACCGCCACCACGCCGGTTTGCACCATCGGCGTGGTCACCCAGAAGAAACGCTGAAACAAGTTACAGCCGTCGAGAATCGCCTGCTCTTCGATATCATAGGGAACCTCGCTGTAGAACCCCATCATAAGCAACAAGACTAAGGGTATGTTGAAGCTTGCATTCATGATAACCAACGCCGTTATGGTGTCCAATAGCTTGAGTTGCTGAAAGACAAAGAACACAGGTACCGCTACCACGACCGCCGGGTACATACGCTGGATTATGAACCAGACCATGAAAAAGCCCTTGACCTTGCCCGGCAGGGCGCCGTTTATGAGCGTGTACGCGGCCATACTGCCGGCGACCACAGTGACGGTAGTTGTGATTCCGGCGATGAGTAGAGAGTTAGTCAAACCCATTAAAGCGTCATGCTTGGTAAAAATGGCCACAAAGTGATCAAAGGTAATCTCGGTAGGGACCATGATCGGAGGAGTGGCGAAATACTGATTCTCGGGCTTGAGACCGCTAGTGATAAGCCAGTAAAATGGAAAGAGCACCACAAGACCAACGAATATCGTAATGATAACTCGCACTGGTTTCGAGGCAAAATTCCCGAGGTTCACCCTGTCATCGCTGCTACGATTCGTTAACCCTGCCATAGACTACTCGAACCTCCGCATCTGAGAATTCCGGAGCTTGATAAAAAGCCCTGCCAGTATGAACATGAATGCGATAAAAACCATCGCGATCGCCGAAGAGAAACCCACCCTAAAGAAGCGGATACCTTCCTGGTAGATGTAGTTCGGCAGAAGAAGCGTAGAGTTTCCGGGTCCTCCGCCGGTCATGACGAAGACCGTTCCAAACACCTTGAAGGCGTCTATGAAACGAATCATGCCTACGATAACCAATGTCGGCGCGATTATCGGCAGAACAATCTTACGGATAATCTTGAACTGTGAAGCTCCATCGGCTAACGCGGCTTCAACAAAACTCCGAGGTACACCCTTTATCGACGAGACAATCAGGATCGCCACGAAGGGAGTGAACTGCCAGAAATCCACCATGGCGATTGAGTACAAAGCCACCCGATAATCTGAAAGCCATCCGATTGCTTCGATTCCAAAAAAGCTTAGGAAGTAATTGACCGCACCGTAAGTTCTGTCGAGAAGCATCCGCCAGAGGATACCGGCAGCCACCGGAGCAATGGTCATTGGAACGAGGACAATGGTTGTCAACAATCGATTGGATCGATTGTCGTGGGAGATGATTATCGCAAGAAAAGTCCCGAAGACCAGCTCTAGGCCTACGGCCATGAGGGCAAACAAGACGTTATTGCGAACAGACTGCTGGAAAAGCTCCGAAGTAAAGAGGCGGATATAATTCGCAAAGCCGACAAAGCTCGTGTTTTCGATACCCGGCTCGTAATCCGTCACGCTGAGACCGAGGCCGAATCCGAGTGGAACGAAGGCCGCAACCACCAGGATCAGAAGCACCGGGATCAAAAAAAGCCATGACAAGAACTTATCCGTTTTGTTCTGGTGAATCTTCCGGTTTATGATCATCTGTTACCGTTACCTTGCTTCCACAGGAGACGTAGGGCGTCCGCCGGGCCTCCATGGTCCGACGGAACGCCTCTCAAGTGAATACTGCACAGCACAAGACGCAGTCACAATCGTTATCTACCGGTGTTGCTCACACCTTCGGGGGGCGGGTTCTGTTCCAGAGCGTCCGTAATACCAGACTCCAGGTAACTCACTGCCCGTTCTCGGTCCCACTGTCCGCTGGCATAGTTGTGAACCGCGTCGCGAATGATCGTTTGTGCCTGCTCGCCGGCAGGGATCCTCCACCAGAAAATCGCCGTTGCGTCGGCGTGAGGAGCCAAGGGCGAGTTCTGTAGCGCCGGATCATTCCAGAAGGACTTTCGTGGCGCGAGGATGGTATATTCCTCAAATGCTTCCATTTGAGCTTCTCTTGAAGTATACATCTGGATGAAATCCCACGCCATTTCCTTGTTCTCAGAGCCTCGCGGGATGCCGATGTCCCAGGCGGAGAGAACAGTCGTCGCAGTATCCTCTTCCGGATAGAGATCCAAAGCCCAATCACCAACGATTTCCGAATTCTCCGGATTGTCGCCGTCCACGGTCACGCCGAGGGTGGGCCAAGCAAAATTAAACGCGGCATTCCCGTCGAGGAACGCGGCGTCCGCTTCCGGCAGTCCCCAAGAAAGGGCCCCTGGATCGGAAAGCTCAAGAACACGTTTCGCTATATCCAGTGCCTCTCTCGCCTCCGGCGAATCGATGGTGATATTCCAATCTTCATCCGCCCAGCGGCCGTCCATAGACCATAGGGAAACATTGAATATTGCAGCAAGCTGTATCTTGTTACCTGGAGTGGCGAAGGCGTAGAAGCCGTTCTCCGGATCATGCACGGACTCCGCTACTTCGAAGAACTCGTCCCATGTCTCAGGCACCCCGTCTACTAAGTCGGTGCGATACGAGATGAGTCGCGGGGTGTACGCGTGAGGAATACCCATCGTTTTGCCACCAAATTTTCCCGACTGAACCCATGCCTTATCCAAAATATCGTCGGAATCGAAATCAGGAGAGTCTTCTATGAACGGCTCTAGATCCGTCATCCAACGGGCAAACTCGCCATCCCATTGGGAAGCAACAGAGAACACATCGTACGTGGAGTCGTTCGTACGCAGCGCAAGGCCGTATCGCTCGTGCAACGCAGAGAACGGAGCCGTAACAACCTCGACATTTCCTCCGTACTCTTCTTCGAATCGTTCGGCGATTTCTTCGGCGAAATCACCGTAGCTTGCGTCCATGAAGTGAACGGTTATCGACTCACCATCCCATTTCTTGCCGGAATCGGTCGAAGATTCCGCAGTTTCTTCCTGCCCTCCAGCGAGCAGAGCCATGCTCACCAGTCCAATGAGCAGCGCGAAAACTAGAGACTTACTAACTCTCATAGATACCTCCTTAAGAGTGTTACCTAATAGGTTAGGTCATGATCTCACACCCGTCAAGAAAATAATGGCACTATGCCATTATTAGGTTATGTAAAGCTATCTTTCGTTGAACTTTGCCGTTTTAAGTGCAATACTGATAGGTAACGCGCAAGTAAAAGGACGATATCAATGAGCAATCATCAAAGATTTGTTGAATTATCACAGTTCTTCCGCGATCGCCTCATAAACGACACAGTACCCTTCTGGGTCCGCCACGCAGTCGACCGCACATACGGAGGGTACACGTTTTTTTTGGGGCGGGACGGCGAGCTACTCTCATCGGACAAAGCGATGTGGACCCACGGTCGGGCGACGTGGCTCTTCTCGAAACTATACAATGATCTGGAACGACGACCGGACTGGCTTGAGTTATCAAGGCACGGTGCGGACTTCATTCGTAAGCACGGTTTCGATGACAGCGGCAGGATGTACTACTCGGTTACCCGGGATGGCCGCCCGCTGAGGCAACGACGGTACGTCTTTACTGAAGTCTTTGCAGTCCTTGGTCTGGCGGAGTACGCCAAGGCGTCGGGAGACAATGCGGCGCTTGAGCTTGCTCGCGCCACCTTCGATGTAATTCGAGACTACACCCTAAATGACAAGCTTCCACCCAAAATGGTATCGGAAACTCGACAGACTCGCGACCACTCCCTGGCGATGATACAAATCGACATGCTGCAGGTCCTTCGCGATGCGGATCCGGAGCGAGACTACAGCGCTCTCATAGACGAGCGTATCGACGATGTCCTTACCAATTTTGTTCGCCCCGATAAAGAGGCGGTCTTTGAGGTGGTCGGTCCCGAGGGCGAGCTACTTCTCGATCTCCCGGAGGGGAGGTGGATGAACCCCGGCCACGCTATTGAGACGGCGTGGTTTATCCTGGAGGAAGCTCGTCGGCGTGGAGACGATGCCCTAGCCGCACGGGCCTATCCGATTATTGACTGGGCTCTCAGGCGAGGCTGGGATGAGACCTACGAAGGACTCCTCTACTTTATAGATGTGGAAGGAAAACAGCAGCCAAGCCTCGAATGGGATATGAAACTCTGGTGGCCACACAACGAGGCGATCTATGCAACGCTCCTCGCCTATCATATGTCGGGGAAGGATGAGTACTATGCTTGGTTCGAAAAAATCCTCAGTTACTCCCTGTCTCACTTTCCGGATCATCAGTTCGGCGAGTGGATCGGCTACCTCCATCGAGACGGAAGTGTAGCGATAGACCTCAAGGGCAACATGTGGAAAGGGCCGTTTCACCTGCCACGTCAGCAGCTCTACTGTCACAAGCTGCTGGAAGAAATGACGGCGAAGTAGGGCACAGCACGAGAAGGAGCTCCGACGATGGATATGAAACAGTTGCGAAACCTTTACGAAGAGACACTCTTGGATGACGTGATCCCCTGGTGGGAACGGCACGGGATCGACCCAAACGGCGGCATCAATACATGCATCCGGGATGACGGCACGCTACTAAACCGTGATCGGTGGAATTGGTCCCAGTGGCGTGCGGTGTGGGTCTTCAGCGCTCTGTACAATAACATTGAGCGGCGCAGCGACTGGCTCGAAATCGCCCGGGGTATCTATGAGTTTATCACCGCTCACGGACCCCTCGAATCAGGTCACTGGCCCTTGCTATTGTCGGGAGACGGAGAGGTCCAGAAGGGCTACGAGAGCATCTATGTGGACGGATTCGCCCTCTACGGCTTGGCGGAGCTCTATCGGGCGACTGGAGATCCGGAGGTTCGCAACCATGGCCAGCGGACGCTAAGGGCGTTACGCCAAGGAGTGGAAGGCACCGAACCGCCGCCGGCGTGGCCCTATCCCGTTCCTGCGGGTCTTTGGCCCCATGGAATCTCAATGATAACCTCTCTTTCCGCCCATGAGTTTGCTACGGCTACAGACAACCCGGATACGAAGGCGTTTGCATTGAAACACCACCGGTACGTCATGGACAAGTGCTGGCGAGAGGACCGCCAAGTGCTCCTGGAGTGGCTGAAAGAAGATGGCGGTGAGACGGAACCTCCAAAAGGGACCGCCGTGGTTCCGGGTCACGCTATCGAATCGATGTGGTTCCAGATCCATATCGCCTTGGCTGAAAACGACCGAGAAACTGTAGACAAGGCGCTGCATATCATGCGGCGCCATCTGGAACTGGGTTGGGACGACCATTACGGCGGATTGTTCCTAGCGATCGACGCTGACGGCCGGGAAGAAATCGCCTGGGATCATGCGGAGAAGAAACTCTGGTGGCCACACACCGAGGCGCTCTACGGAACGTTGTTGGCCCATGAGCTGAGCGGAGAGAGCTGGGCCATGGAGTGGCATCATAGAGTCCGCGATTGGAGCTACACCCATTTCCCCGTACCGGAAAAGGGAGAATGGACCCAGAAGCTCGACCGCCAAGGAAATATCCTAACCGATACCCTGGTGTTGCCGGTAAAGGACCCCTTTCACCTACCTCGGGCGCTCATCTATATGGTTGCACTCCTTAGGAATGGCACCCATGACCGTACTGCATAGGATATTTGGATAAGCCTATATAACGAGGATTATTGGCACGAACATGACGCAGACGATGTAGTTGACGGCGTAGTCAAGTACTGCGTATACGTTTCCTCGATGATTCACCTGATGGTGCTGCAGCAGCGATTTTCGCTCAGTTGCCCCGCTTCTTCGTAATAAGGTCGCCAAGAACGTCCTCTAACGGCGTCTGCTCCGTGCGTGAATACCCGATATGGAGGTGCCGTCGCCAACCTTCCGCGTAGCGATAAACATCCGAGATGGCGCCCGTCTGTGCAGTCATCTCCTTCATCGTATCGACGTAGGAGCCCATGCCCTGCGTGCGGTCGAGCCAATCTTTCTGGCTACGGTGGCAGGCAAGCATCTCCCCCTTGCGGTCGATCACACTGCCTACGTTCACGAAGAAGTCCGGGACAATCCGATTGCGCAAGCCATCGACGAGGCCGTGCGGCATGGCGTGGTAGATGGTTACATCTTTCTCTGTCGTCGGTTGTAGCGGAATGCTATCATAATTACTCATCGCCCGGACAAACGTCCCGCCCAATGCTATCCGGCACGCGTTCATGTGATCTTCCATGTAGTCTTGGGGGGAGGCGGTGAGTACGATATCGGGCTGTACCTCGCGAACGACGGCCGCCATTCGGCGGATCATCTCCTCAGTGTAAAAGACTCCCATGTCGTCGGCGATGCTCTCGTGGTGCGTGGCGCCGAGAACCTTTGTTGCCGCGATCGACTCGTCGCGGCGGATGCGGATGATCTCGTCCTTGGAGTATTCGGCGCTACCGTAACAGCCGTTAGCAATGTTCATGTAGTGGAGCTCGCAACCACGTTGACCAAGGAGAAACATCGTCCCCGCCATCACGAACTCGATATCGTCGGGATGCGAGTGCACCCCCAGTACCGTCAGATCCATCAGTGCATCTCGCTTCCTGTCGATCCGATACCGGGCCGATAGTAGTTGAAGCGCACGTGAGGATGGTCCGCGAGAAGCGACATCGGTACACACGAATCGGGTAGATTCTTTGATATCATGAACGCCGAAAGACGGATACCGAATGCACTGTCGTGCACTCCGGGATGCCAAATCGAGACCGTCTCACTCTTCCATGTCTCCACAGGGCCCACCGTCAGTGCGTGAGTGGGAATACTCGAAACCTGTCCCGCGAAAGACGTGCGCGCATTCTGGATAAGCGTGAGCGGATGGAGTTCCACCACGCGGGCCCCAAGTGTGCGGTACTCCTCAGGCCTGGGGGGATCATTCTTCCACTGTCCATCGCGGCGGACAGGATCGTTAAACGCCCAGTGCTTGACCTCACCCTGGCCGCCCTGCATCAGCACGCACCTGATCGAATCAAAACTCGCCGAGTATTCGGCAAGTCCCGCCTTCGTCGGAAAGTGGATATGCTCATCGGGCATCCGCAGGCGCGAATCTATCCGGTCGAAGCACAATTCCATATCGGCACGGGCGAAACTCAAAGGATGGCTCTGCGGTTCCTCCTGATCCGTCTCAGTGTTGTACCACTCGTCCATTCCCCAGAAGTGCCCATGGCGGACATCCAGTTCCAGATCGTTCACAAGCTGTGCGACAAGAGGAAGCTGCTCAGTTGGCCCGATCGGACCACAAATACCGCAGGGTTCGCTTTCCGTCGCCCGTCGCCATGCATTGATGTACTCCAGAGCCTCTGCCATCCAGAACGACTCCATCGTGTCGTACATTCGGATCTCAAAACCCGGACGTGAAAGCTGCTCAATGTCCCGCACGGTCAAACGGGACGCGTCCTCCAGGATCTGTGGATCGAGGGTAGTGTAGTCCCACCAGTCTCCGTTGATTTTGCTCAGGGGTCGTGCCATATATAGTCTCCTATGAAACGAGTCAGCCGTGATCCATCCCCGGCATGGTTGAAACACGGCGTCCAATGCCGCCGTCTGAATTTCCACCACGTTCCGGCGGATTGCCAGGTCGGCCATTTTTGGTTACATCGGAGGAACCACGCACCGCCACAGCCATTCCGGCAGAGCGCTGTAATAGTTCGTTCCAAGACTATCGTTGATGCAACTCGCCACCATCCATTCTCGATACGCGCATGAGATTTCTTCTGACGATACTGGGAGTGGTTCGATAGGTCGATCATAAGCTGGTGTGGCAGCATCGTTGTCCGGTGCTTGGCATCTTTCCAGTTGCGCGAAAGAATTTGATGACCACCCATATCATCTCCATGGGCCCGCAACTTGAGGCATTGTATAAGACTGAGGCAAGAACCGTATAACACCAACGTGATCAATCGATACGAGCATGGCAGATCGCCGAGTACCAAGCATTTCTCTTCACCTATCACAACAAGTGTCAGGTAACATCACCGGGATTCCATTTTCCCGGGTACGGAACTACGTGCCGTTACGACTCCTGAGTGGTTGGACACCTGAACGGCAAGGGCGAGAGGCTTGAACTGAAGAATCAAGATACGCACAATTAACGGTACTGTAATGGGAGTCTCTTTGTTTAGCAAACAACAACCTCTCCAAGTCGATGATTTCACCGAAGCTCGTTTGCATCTCTCTGGACCTGCGGTTCAACACGTATTCACAACCCCTTTTGGTGGCTCTGCCCAAGGACATATCATTCCATTGCGTACGATAGCAGTGCTATTCCGGCAATCGAACATCCAACGCCCAATCCTTCGAACTTGGTGATCCTTTCGTGGTGTACTGCAGCGGAAATTGCCAGAATGAACAGAATATTCAGCGTGTTTCGTACAGGGAACAGGAAGAGACCTGGCAGCATCCCGGTTACGAGCAATAGCAACCCCATGGCCGACATATTGGCAACACTCTTATACGCACTGAACGTTACGGTCGGCGAATTTCAGAACGGCAATCCAGACCGGTGACATTTCCAAACGCAAAGGGGCAGATTAATCACCGTGAGCGTGAGACTCACAAGCAGACGAAACGTCGGCACCGCGACCGGCTCGGGATGATAGCCCGCAAACACGCGCAACAGAGCACTCGTGATTCCGGTAAACGTACTGGCGGATGCCAGCAGAATCGCGGCCATCCGATCTCCAACACCGCGCGCAGTGTCCGCCCTGTGTGTGTCACGCCCTCTCCCAAAGGCAAACAACTCCGCGATAACAAACACGAGGCCCAACACCGTGTCAGGCCCCCACCCCTCATCGTAGACAAGTACGCCCGCCCGAGGAGCTCGAGGGAAAAACGTTCAAGATTTACGATCGTGAAAAGACGATCTGTGACGTCATTCGGTTTCGACGAACCCTCGGACAAGATGTGGTGAATGAAACCCTCCGGAACTACCTTGCAGGTCGAGATGCAAACGTAGATCGTCTTCTACGTTATGCTCGGACACTCCACGAAGAGGGCCCAGTACAGATGCATTCGAGGATATCGGCATGAGTAATTTGGCAGTGTCGATCCGCGATCGACTGCTGAAAATTGCCAAGCAGGAAGGCATCCAGTTCCAGCGAATACTCACGTTGTACAGACAAGAAGGACATCTTCACCGGATCGTCTTGACTGAACACGGAGTTTCCGTGGTTCTAAAGGGAGGGCTCCTCTTCTACCAACTCCACGGCATACTTGCACGACCAACCAAGGATATTGATCTCCTCGGGTCCGATACCGGCGGACATGAGAAGCTTCTTGATGAAGTCTTGCACACGGCGAGCAGCGTAGAAATCGAAGATGATCTTTCCTTTGATGCGAGTACGATATCCGTGATACCGATCGTTGGCCAGACCGAGACCGGGGGTGTCCGCCGTAACATCACTGCTCATCTCGGAACAGCCAGAGCTCGCCTTCAAATCGATATGGGCTTTGGCGATGTCATAACCGGCGGACCGGTAGAACGGCCATATACGACTTATATTCCTTCATGATTATCGGTGATCTTCCGGAAGACGTTGTCGTCCAGGCGTTGAAGAACACATTCACACGCCGCGAAACTTCGACGCCGGAAAATCTCTCTATCGTCGACATCCGTGACCTCTTAACCCGAAAAATATATTTTCTCGTATGTCGCGGGCCACGCATAATCCCCACCGGTCGGGCCCGGTAGGGCCATCCATATTCCCCACCTGGTGAGGTGGGTTCGATACCCGCACAGGAGGACTGTGGGACATGGTCTCCCGAAAGATCGCTCTTTTGCTGCCCATGGTGCCCTTCTCATGCAACTGGACCACTCAGTAGACTTGATCGGCATCGACTACGCCAACGGTTGTCTGAGAGTATTGAGAGTATCCTTAGGCGCGACGACATCCGGCGCGTCACAGAGTCGAAACTCGCCTGAACTCCTACCCGAAACGGAATCGCCGTTCGAACACTAAATCCCCAGTTCGCTTCGTACGTCCGAAAGAGGTCGTGTTTCTGCATCCCCTTCCGACAGCTGTGCCTCTCGCAAATCTCGGAGATCCTCATAGTCGCTGAGCTCATTCTCAATACGTTCGAACTCTTCGTAGGACAGTATTACGAATTCCTTTTTCCCGTTCTTTTCCAGAATCTTCGGGTGTAGTTCCATGGTTACTCCTTATCGGTAGGCCTCTCGACGATGCATTATCCGATAGACGATCACACGGCTTGTTCCGGCGATCTCAAATAGGACCCGATAGTCACCAACACGCAACCGGTACTCCGGCGTATGGTCCGTGAGCTTCTTCACATCTCCGTGTAGATCTTGTTGAAGTCGCTCTATGGAATCCGCAATTCTGGTCGCTTGAGATCTATCGATTCTCCGAAGATCTTTGATCGCTTTCGGTTTTAGCTCGACCGCGTATTCCACACCGCCAATCTAACACATTTTCGATCATGATTCGAATCGGTACCCGCAACTGTCAAGGGCCACACGATTCAAAAAGACCATTCACTAAAGATAAAAGTAGGCCCAACGGTAAAAATCGGGTGATTCACGCTATGACTCACGTTGGAACGTGAATCAATCGGCAAACGCGGGAAAACGCCTGCAAAGCGTCCTTGCCATATCTCATTACCAGCCGTATTGCCTCGCCGGTTCTGCGGAGTATTCCGGGTCTCCCAACGCTCAAGACCAGATCAAGGGGATCACGTTCCGCAGTGGCCTAAGATCTTCGCTGAGTGGTCTCGATAATTGGGTCTACCTCATAGTCATGGCCGTGATACTATCTCCACCATGAGGTTGTGGCGTATCTCGGCTGTTGCGCAGTTTGTTCGAGACGTGATTCGAATTGGGGAGATACGGCAGATGCTGGACGAGCGGAACCAAATGCTGTCCACGATTGCCCATGAATTACGAACTCCCCTGACCGTTATGCAAACCACGACAGCAGTACTCCTGGAAGAACGGACAGGGCCTCTTACGGAGAAACAGCGAGGATTTTTGGAGTCGATGCACGACAATACACACCAGATGATTCGGTTCACTGAGAATGTCCTGGCAGACATCAAGGTTGACCGTGACTGGATACCGACCATGAACACTCCAATAGACCTGCGACGCATGATCAGGCAGGTTAGCTCATCCCTGGAGCCACTTATTGAACAGCGCAATCAATCACTTCGCACGACATTTCCCTCTCTCCTCTCTCAACCGCGAGGAAATGAGACGTGGATTCAACACGTACTGGCCAACCTGATCCATAATGCAGCGAAACACGCGGGTGACGGAGGAACGATTGTGATCTCAGTGACTGAGAACGACGATAGTGTGGCAGTCACCGTCAGCGACAACGGTCACGGGCTCGTTACCACGGGGAGAGAACGGCTATTTGATGAATTCTACCAAGAAGATCCCAGTGCTGAGGCGTCCTTTGAAGGTACGGGGCTCGGCCTGGCGATCGTACGAAGGGTGATCAATCGGCATGGCGGCCGGGTGTACGTAACTTCAGCCCGGGGCCTAGGGACAATGGTGTCGTTTACACTTCCCCTCCAGATTAGCAGGAGGTGATCAAACGATGGCGGGACGAGTACTGGTCGTTGATGATCAAAAAGCAATCCTGGATCTCTTGGAGTTCATCCTATCGGACTATGGGTACGAAGTGCGTTGCGCTGCCCGCGGTGATGTTGCACTGGATGTGGCAGCGGAATGGACACCCGATGTCGTAATTCTCGATCTCGGGCTGCCTGGAACCGACGGTTTGGAGGTGTGTCGTCGCCTGCATTCTGAAAGCATTCCAGTGCTGGTGTTGAGCTCCCACGATCAAGATGACGAGGTGGTTGAGGGGCTACAGGAAGGTGCAGACGACTACGTAACCAAACCGTTCAACCACCGCGAGCTCATGCTGCGCATCGAGAAGCTCATGCAACGAAATATGCTCCACGACTCTCCGGTTCCAATCGGATTGATTCGCATCCGAGAGCTAGAGATCGATCCAGCACGCCGTGAGGTCCGCCACGGAACCAGCAAGATCAATCTCACTCCAACTGAGTACCGGGTATTGGAACTGCTCGCACAAACCCCGGGACGCCCAGTGGATGTGGAAACGATCCTTGCCAGAGTGTGGAAAAACTCACAGTGGGAGGGTGGTTACGAAATGATCAAAGTGAATATCCGCCGCCTGCGACGCAAGATCGAACCGGACCCTAGCAATCCGACCTACATCATCAACCGTCGCGGAGTGGGGTACATTCTCGCGGAGTAGTGTGATTGGCTCTCCAACCCACATGTTGTAACCAGATTGTAACCTTATGTGACAGAATGTAACCGGATTGTTCCTTGGTCTATGATGGGACTCCATTCACACTGATTCTATCAATCGTCTACGGCTGAATAAGGAGGCTTGTATGCACAAGGTAGTTTTATCGGTTCTGGCAGTTCTCGTTCTGGTATCGGGCATGGCATTTGCTGCTGGCGCAGGAGAGAGCGCCAGTGAAGAGGAAGACCGACTCGTTATATATGCGTCCCATCCAACGGAGATGGTCGACTACTTCGTTGAAGCGTTTCAAGCTAAATACGGTGAGGTCGAGGTGGAGCTCATTACCGGTGGTACCGGCGAACTACTATCTCGTGTTCAGGCAGAGCGTGATCGTCCTCAGGGAGACATCATGTGGGGAGGCGGGTCGCATACGGGAGGCTCGGCTCCGGATCTGTTTGCGAAGTACGAATCACCGGCGCTCGACGGCATCTCTGAAGAATTCCACGATCCGGAAGGCTATAACGCACCGTTCGATGCGTTCACCATGGTGATCGTTTACAACACAGATCTGGTATCGGAGGATGAGGTTCCGCGCCGCTGGGCTGATCTTGCCGATCCAAAATGGAGCGGCCAGGTGGTACACGCTAATCCGGCCGCGTCGAGCTCCGCCTACGCAGCAATGAACACGTGGCTGCAGATCGGTGGATGGGATATGGTGGAAGAACTCGCGGAAAACCAGATTATTGCCGACAGTTCCAGTGCGCCGTTTACCCAGGTGGGCCAGGGAGAAAACCCGCTGGGTGTCGCATATGAAGAAGGTGCATTCCGATGGGTCCCGTCGGGTAACGTCGGAATCGTGTATCCCGAAGATGGCGTAGCTTTATTGCCAGGCGGGCTGTTTCTGATTCAGGATGGTCCCAATCCGAGTAACGCACAGCGATTTGCAGATTTTGTTCTCTCCAAGGAGTCGCAGGAAGCACTGGCACGTGAGTTCCCCGGACGTCGTCCCACGCATCGTGAGGTGGAGCTCCACCCCGCGATGACGCCGGTTGAGGAGCTAAACGTGATCGAGTATCCCGTTGAAGCGGCGTCCGAAAACCGCGAAGAGTATCTCAACCGGTGGCGGGAAATAATGATCCGCACCCGATAAGTGGAGCGTCGATGATCCACAATTGGCCCGGTGTTTCTGCCGGGCCATTTTTATCTGTTATGTACTCACAATTTGCAGGGGGATTCAATGCCCGATGTAGCTTCTACACGACTCAAAATCGAAAACCTGACCATGAGATTTCCTGGCGTTATCGCTGTCAACAATGCCAGTATTACCGTTGAACCGGGCGAGTTCTTCACACTCCTCGGGCCCAGCGGATGTGGAAAAACCACCCTGTTGCGGACGATCGCAGGCTTCTACCGACAAAGCGATGGCCATATTCAATTCAACGATACCAGGATCGATCGCATTCCCGCGCATCGCCGGGATACGGGGATGGTGTTTCAGAACTATGCGGTCTTCCCACACCTAACGGTATGGCAGAACGTGGCTTACGGACTACGAGCGCGAAAGATCGACAAGGAAGAGATGGACGTACGCGTCAAAGAGGCGCTGCGTCTTGTAGACCTTGAGGGGTATGAAGCGCGAAGACCGCGGCAACTCTCCGGAGGACAGCAGCAGCGGGTGGTCGTTGCGCGAGCAATTGTAATCCGACCGCAGATTCTATTGATGGACGAGCCGTTGGCAAACCTCGACGCCAAGTTGCGCGTACGCCTTCGGGAAGAGCTCAAGGAGTTGCAGCAGCGACTGGGAATCACGACGATTTATGTGACCCACGACCAAGACGAAGCTCTCAGTATTTCCGACCGCGTGGCCGTAATGTCGCACGGAAAGATTGCTCAGATCGGAACACCTACCGGGATCTATCGTCATCCGGTTTCTCGAGGTGTAGCTGAGTTTGTTGGGGAAGGCACGTTTTTTTCCGGCAAAGTACAGGAGGCCGATGATAAGGGCGTGACAGTCGCAATCGACGACGGGGAAGTACTGCATGCCGATCCCCCGGAGGGACTACAGCTGACGGAAGGAGACTTGGTGGGGATCGGGTTCAGGCCGCATGATACCCGGATCCTTGCGGACGGCGAGGAAAGCGAGAACGTCCTTGCCGGTACCGTCTCACAACGCATGTATTTCGGTGGCCTCGTGCGGTACAACCTGGAGATGCAGCAAGGTACCCGGCTGCAGGCAGAGGAGTATGCCCCGAGTCGCGATGGTCGGGTAACGAAAGGTGAGACGATTCGCATCTCGGTTCCGCGCGACCGGATGATGGTGTTTTCCGTAGATGATAGTGAGAAGCAATCATGACAACGAAAGCGCAGTTTCAATCATTTCGAGATCGATATTTGGATTTCTGGGGCATCGTAACAATTCTTTCGATTCTTGTCTTTGGAGTCTTGCTTGTGTATCCGTTGATCCGCCTGGTAGTTGCCAGCTTCATGACGCAACGCGGCACGTTTGCAGGAAGCGGAGAATTCTCACTGATCCAGACGTATGTCGAGTTCTTCACCGTCAGATACTACTACCAGACGATGATTAACAGTTTCTTCGTGAGCACCCTGGCAACGGTATTCGCCGTGCTGATCGGTGTTCCTGTAGCGTACCTAATATACCGGATACCGATTCCCGGGAAGCTCCTGATTCGGGTAGCAATCGTCCTCACTTTTGTCTCACCACCATTTATCGGAGCGTATGCTTGGGTTCTGCTGCTAGGCCGCACAGGAGTGATCACGCAGTGGCTGCAAGTAGTGGGGATTACCCTTCCAAGTATCTATGGATGGCGCGGGATCGTGCTGGTGTTCACGTTACAAGCGTTTCCATTTGTCTTTCTCTTGGTATCCTCGGGATTACGCTCGATCGACCAGAGTCTTGAAGACGCTGCGATCAATATGGGAAGATCACCGTTCGGCGTGTTCCGAACCGTGATCCTGCCACTTATCGTACCGTCGATCTCAACCGGAGCGCTCCTGGTGTTCGTTACCACATTCTCCGACTTTGGGACCCCTTCAATCATTGGAGAGGGTTTCCGCGTTCTGGCCGCGCTCATTTACCAGGAGTTTGTCAACGAGTTTGGCGGTAATCCCCGAAGAGCCAGTACGCTTGCAATCCTCATGCTTGCGGTCACTATCACCGCCCTCCTGGTACAACGATGGTTCGCCAAACGCACCTCCTTTGATCAAGAAGCGGTTGTTCCGCTCGGTATCCGCCGCACCACGCGCAGACAAACGATACTTGCCAGTGCGTTCGTATATATCGTCGTATTCGCCGCATTCTTGCCCACGCTGACAATTGTCGTGTCTTCCTTTCTGGAGTCCCGGGGCCCATTACTGATTGGAACGTTTTCCCTGGAAGGATACCGTTCGGCTGCGCGTCTCCCGATGGCACTGCGCAACTCTTTGGTCTTTGTCTTTGTATCCACGCTGTTGTGTGTGGTTATGGGAACGCTCATGGGCTATGTGGTTGCCAGACGCAAGAACCGGGTGACCGGAATTGTCGATACGCTGTCAATGACACCGTACGCTGTGGCCGGTGTTGTCATGGGTGTGTCCCTCGCGATCACCTACGGCGGAGCTCCTTTCTTCCTGTCTGGCTCGAGCCTCATTCTGATTATGGCGTACTTCATCCGTCGGCTGCCCTATTCCGTGCGCTCTGTGTCGGGACTACTCTATCAAATGGGCCCAGACACGGAAGAGGCCTCAGTCAACTTGGGAGTTCCACCAGGACGCACGTTCTGGCGCGTTACGTTGCCTCAGATTACGCCTGCAGTGCTGTCTGGGGCGCTCCTAACGATGGCCACGATCGCCCGCGAATTCAACTCCACAGTCATCCTGTACTCCGGCCGGACACGGACGCTCCCGGTCGAGGTATTTGCACAGGTGCTTCAGGGGAATTTCGGAGCAGCTTCTGTCGTAGGAACGGTGCTGATCGTTATGACTTTGGTACCGATCGTGATCCTTTTCATGGTATTCGGCAAGAACGAGCAGGCGCTACTATGAGTAACTCGAACTCTATCTTGAACACCCTTGAGGCGGTTTGCGAGGTCGTCGCGTCCGCCTCACGATACATTTCCGATGAGTTTCGGCAGTTGGGACTGATCCCGGTGGAAAAAAAGGGAAGCAATGATCTTGTCTCGTACGTAGACCGAGAGACGGAGAAGCTCATAGTTCGCGAATTACGGAAGATCCGACCTGAGGCATCCTTTGAAACCGAGGAAGGAACCTCGGGAACAGCCGGAAGCAATACTTACGATCACGTGTACTGGACCGTGGATCCATTAGACGGGACGACCAATTTCCTACATGGATTTCCAGTATTCTCAATCAGTGTGGCCTTGGTATCAGAGGGTGTCCCCATCTTAGGCGTAGTGCGGGACGTCATGGGTGAGCGCACGTATGCGGCGAGCGCTGGGAACGGAGCATGGAGTGACGAGACCCAATTGCACGTCTCGGAAACTCGCGAGTTTTCCGACGGGTTGTTTGCTGTGGAGCACTCGTATGAGTGGGACGACCGAGCGATCCGTGGAGCACGGGCCGCAACAGTACTGCAGTCGACCACCCATGGAGTGCGAACGATCGGATCCGCGGCGCTCGGAATTGCTGCCGTCGCCGAGGGGGCAATCGACGGATTTTACGCATACTGCTTAAAACCGTGGGATGTTACCGCCGGAATCGTCCTCGTAACGGAGGCAGGTGGGACGGTCACCGATTTCTTAGGACACCCGTGTGTTCCATTCAATGGTCAGATTGCAGCAACCAACGGGCACATGCATAATAAGTTTCTGAAGACTATCACGGAATAACAGACCGGAAAGTCAGGTTCTATAAGTATGCCGCAACACGAAAGCGAATCACCTCGCGAACCACACCTCCACCTCAATAGTGTCTCGAAACGGTATACCAGTCGCAATGGCAGTATACAGGCTGTGGATAACATCTCTTTTGATGTCAACACAGGTGAATTCGTGACATTGATCGGACCCTCCGGATGTGGAAAAACAACGACACTCCGGATGATTGCCGGCTTTGAGGTCCCCGACTCCGGCACGATACGTGTCAATGGACGAAACGTGGTAGATGAGCCGCCCCATCACCGTGAGACCCCGATGGTTTTTCAGAATTACGCCCTCTTTCCACATCTTACCGTCTTCGAGAACATCGCTTACGGCCTACGGGCCCGGAAGTATAGCAGTGAGGCCATCCAACACGATGTGGCAATGGCGTGCCAGATGGTCAATCTTGTGGGCATGGAAGCCCGCTATACTCGGGAACTCTCCGGTGGACAGCGGCAGCGCGTAGCGCTTGCTCGGGTTCTGGTACTCAAGCCGCGACTGATACTCTTTGATGAGCCTCTATCGAGTCTGGACGAGAAACTGAAAATCCAGACCAGAACGGAAATCAAACGAGTCCAACAGCTCTTGAACATCACCGTTCTCTACGTTACTCAGGATCAATCGGAAGCTCTGAGTCTTTCCGACCGAATCGTGATCATGAATAGGGGAAAAATCGCACAAATTGGCACCCCGCAGGAAATCTATAACGAACCGAACACGCCTTTTGTGGCAGACTTCATCGGCAACGCCAACTTTCTCGATGGAGAAGTGCTCAGCGTGGGTGAAACGAGGACGACAATCGATGTAGGTCCTGCTCGGTTTCAAGTACCGGTTTCCCAGTGTGATCCGGACCTCATAGCCGGTGATTCGATAATTCTGTCCGTAAAGCCGGAAGGGATTCATGCGACTTCGACACCGTGTGATACACGCGGACAGATCGACGTTGCGGCGTTCGTTGGCTCAGTCGTCGAATACAAGATTGCATTCGGAGACGCGATTATAACCTCCCTGCAACCGAATACGCGCGGGCGAATCCCTGTCTTCACAACTGGCGATGCCGTGGGTTTGGACTTTGACGTCGCGTCATTTCGTGTGTACCGCACATAATCGATACTAAATGAGAGTGACGTGCGGTATTTCCGCCACAGGTTTCGCTCTTCTTACTAAGATGCTCCTTCCGCCGTTTGCCAGTGCGCGTGCGCCGTCCTGAGATGTGAGAGCTTGCCTGAGTGCCCAAATCCAACAAAAACTCCGAATTCGCACGTATCGCTTAAGATTGCGGGACAGGAATGCTCCCGGGATCGCGGAAAATCGTACGGGGGAAGAAACCCGTCGCTGCCGTTGATGATCCGGCGCCGCGTCGCTGGTCGTACGGCCTGGCGTTACAGTTCGTCAAGAGCGGGCACATTTCGACCGACGTTGGGTCTCTGCGTTGCACGATTTGGCAGCAAGAAGTCAATCGGATCAGCCACGTGGGTAAGCACCGGGATCCCGAGCGCCCCGGCATGCCGATACGCTTCCATGAGCGTGGGATGCTCCAGAAGTATAACCAGAGTGCCTTGCGATGCCGGTTTGCTTCCTATAGTTTGAGACCGAATGAGCTGGCGTGGCTGAGTTCGTCCACCTGTGTCACCGGGTCCCGTACGACTTCGCAGGTAATCTGAACCAATTGGCGCCAAATTCGACGAATGTGTACCATTCAAGGCAAGTGGTCCGCGTCTCCGATGCGTAGCCGCGGGCCCCAACTCCAGGCAGCCCGGACTCGAGGCGTCCGCGCCGGCTCGAAGGGTCGCGCGTCAGTCTTTTACGTCAAACTCTATGATGAACCGCGCACCATTATCATTCTCGGACCGAATTGTTCCGTCCAATTGGTCTACCAGAGCGTTTACCAGGGTCATTCCGAATCCCGCCTGAGCTGCATCGGAACGTTTCTCCGGCAGACCCGGTCCGTTGTCGGCAATAGAAATCGTGACGGCCGCCCCTTCTTGACGCGCTACAACGGTCAGACATCCATCACTGCGATCGGTGAAGGCATATTTCATGGAGTTGGTTACCAGTTCATTTGCGATGATGCCAAGCTCCGAGAGAACCTTTGGTTCTAACGTGATAGGAGCAATCTCTGTATGCAGCTGTATCGACGCACCGTGAGGAAAGACTCCAAGTACCTGTTTCACCAAGGGAACCAGGTATTCGTCGAGTTCCATCGCACCGATCGTCGAGGACTGATACAATTTGTCGTATAAAAGCATCATGCTGTTCACTCGGTGCGCGGCATCCTGCAAAATCGGTCGTGTCGTTTCGTTCTCATTCATATCGTCCTGAATTCGAAGCATGCTGAGCACGAGATTCATATTGTTCTTTATTCGGTGGTGCACTTCCCTGAGGATCACCTCTTTTTCCTCAAGTAGCCTCTGTACTCGCGTTTCAGAGTGTTTTCGCTGCTCCACCTCCTGCCTCAGGGTATGCTTCTGTCTTATCAGATCCCGCTGAAGGCGATTATTCTCCCGGTTTAACTCAACAACCGTACGGTATTGCTTGGAGAGCGAAGTCACGTCAATCTCACCAATAACGAGCACCTGACCGTTACGCCGGTATGCCCGGGCAAAAATGCTGGTATCCTCGCTGTCCTTTGTCAGCGTAACAAATCCCGAAAACACGGGATCGGTGACGTCCTCTGTCTCCATTTCGGCGAGGCGCTCAAAGGATGGATTGGTGAAACTGGCAATTGGAGGTTCCCCTAGGAGTGAGGCCATCGCAGCGTTGGTAAACAGCACGTCTTCCGACGAGGAAAACAGCGCCAGGCAGAGGGCGCGACTTTCACGGATACCCCGCTCAATCTCCTCGTGCCAGATTCCGAGGAGCTCAGTGTCCAGGTTCATCATCAGCGATCGCTTCATTGTCGCTCAACCGAACAAACAGTGGAAATCAGTCGATCCGCCTTTTCCGTATATTCTCTTGCGGCGGCTTCACCGACGGGGCCGATCTCCCGGGCTGATTCCAAAAGGTAATCTCGTGTCATACATCACTCCAATTCGTGCGAATATAGTGCTCTACTGCAGCGAGGTCCAGCATGTACACAGTACCGGGATAGCGATCAAATAAATCCCTGCCGCCGTGACGAAAGGCTTGTCCGCCGATCACGATCGGCAAGCTCGGAAAACTGTTTCGAATACGAGTGAGCATCATCTCCAACATCGGCACGTGAAAATATATGCTCAACGACAGGGCAACCACGTCCGGTTGTACCTCCCGGATAAACACCAGGAGTTCATTGGTCGGAACTCCGGCGCCGAGGAAGAGGCTCTGCCAGCCGTGCATTTCAAAAACGTCCGCCACCATCTTAATGCCGACCTGGTGAGTTTCTCCTTCCACGCAGGCGGTAACGATCTTGCGCCCGTTGTACGCGTCCGGCAGGACCTGCTCATAGAGATCGTTAAGAAGTGCTTCCACCAGCGCCGTAGAGAGATGCTCCGTAGCCACGCTGATCAGGTTGCGCTCCCAGAGCGAACCCACCTCGTACAGCGACCGTTTAAAGACTTCTTCGTACAGATCGATCAACGGCGGATGATCCCTACGGTATTCCTTCACCACCTGAGCGCAGCGTCGGCGGTTACCCGCAAGCAAGGCGGTGAGAAACGGAGAATCGTGCGCCGTTACCACGGTATCCATCCTGTTGATTGCGCTATCACGTACCAACAATATGCCCTCGAGTTATTCTGAAAGGAAACATTGGACCAAAGATTTCGTACCTTCAGACGTAGAGGAAGCCTTCTCCTATTCGGCGTCCGAGCCTGGGGGTACCGCAAACTCAACTATCCCACGGGTTCCTTTGTCGCTCTCGATCCTGAAACTACCTCCGAGCTGTTCCGCAAGGGCGGTGATGAGAGCGATTCCAAAGCCCTCTGCACCTCCTGCCCTAACTCCCTGAGCAGGTCCCGGACCATCGTCTTCGACGGTGAGCGTCACCCGGCCGTTTGAGTGGATCGCTGAAACACGTATTGTACCGGTGTCCCTCCCCCGAAACCCGTGTTTCAATGCATTGGTGATGAGCTCGGTAACAATAAGCCCGATCGAGAAGAGGGTTCTCACATGTAGGCGAATCGGCTCCACGGTTTTGTTCACTGTGAGCCTCGGCGCCTTGGGCGACATTCCCACCATGTCATCAATGAGCGCAGGGAGATACTCGCTCAGCGGCATCTCGGCGTACTGCCCGGACTGATAAAGTCTATCATAGAGGACCTCCATGCTCTGCAATCTGCCGCGGGCATCCGTGAGCGATTGGGAAAGCGCCGGGTCTTCGGTGGACCGCCCCTCCAACGAAAGCAAGCTCATCATCGTGTGCATGTTGTTCTTAATACGGTGGTGTACCTCTTTGAGGAGGAGATCTTTCTCGACAAGGAGAGCATCGATTTGTTCTTGATCACGCTTGCGGTCCGTTATATCTCGAGCAGAGCCTACGATCTGATGAACTTCTCCATCCTGCATGATCGGCGTAAGCGTTGTCTCCCAGATTCGCTCGCCGGCGGGAAGATCGAGCGCTTCCTCATAGGAAATCGGCTCTTTGGCACGTACACACGTTTCGTAGTGACCCTGTACGATCGCTCCGATTTCGTCGCCCAACAGCTCTCTCGGAGTCTTTCCCTGGATATCATATAGGCTCAAGCCGGTTAGTTCTTCGTGGGAACGATTATTCCGTTTGTACGTAAACGTGTCTTCCTCAACGTCGATGAGGAACATGGCGTCCTGAGTACCGTTGAAGACGGTTTTGTACTCTTCTGAGATCTCCTGCTCCTTCTGCTCAAGCTTCGCCTCCTGCTCCACATTGCGGGCGAACACAAGGGCTCCCTGCTCACTCTTGTAATTGAAAGGTGTCGCCGACACCTCCGCCAGCACCGCCGTACCATCCAGTTTGAGGCAGGTTTCCCTGACTCTGGGAACAAGGGTGCGATCCTCATTCAGGACTCGTATTCGCCGACGTACTCGTTCGCGGTCCTTCTCATGAAAGTGATTGGCCACAGGTGTGCCAATGAGCTGTTCCGGCGTACTGGCTCCGAATAACTCCAGAGCGGCCAGATTCAGGTATGTAAACGTTCCGTTCGTCTGAACAAAGATCGCATCCGGAGCGTTTTCTACCACACTTCGAAACCGGTTCTCGCTTTCTTCGATCGCCTTCCGTGCTTTCTTTTGTTCGGTAACATCTATGGCAAACCCTTCGATCTCAAGCCCCTCGGTAGTAGGTGTGCCGCTCGTGCGCGCGCTCATACTGAGCCAGATGTGTCGTCCATCGGGACGCACCGCTTCGTACTCAAAATCTTGAACGTATCCGTGCTCCTCCAACCCTGTCATAAACTCTTCTCTGCGCTCGGGACGGAGATACAACTG
The DNA here is from genome assembly GCA_040904425.1 of Alkalispirochaeta sp. Lineage (GTDB taxonomy): Bacteria > Spirochaetota > Spirochaetia > DSM-27196 > Alkalispirochaetaceae > Alkalispirochaeta. Next base: position 22,812 of record JBBDTM010000107.1, on the reverse strand, counting down.
TGAGGCCAGGTCGGTGTAGTGATCGAGAGCGTGTTGCGGGGAATCAAGGCCAAGGATCCGTGCCATCGCCGTATTGGCGGCCAAGGGCTTTCCATGAGAGTTGGTTCGGAAGATCCCGATCGGTGCCTGCTCGAAGAGGTTCCTGTATGCCGTCTCACTGTCTCTGAGAGCGCGCTCGTACTCCATCCGCTCCGTTATGTCTCGGGCGGCGGCGTAAATCAAGTTGCCCGACGGATGCGACCGCCATTCAACGTACCGGTAGCTTCCATCCTTGGAACGATACCGATTCACGAAGTTGATCACTTCTCCTTGCTTGTTCAGCCGTTCCATCGCATCCACCGTGGCATCGATATCGTCCGGGTGCACGAAGTCGAGCAACTTCGACGCCTTAAGCTCGTCGACGGGGTAGCCGAGAATCTCTTCCCACGCGGAGTTCACTTTGATGAAGTTGCCCTCAGTGTCGGCGATGCACAGCAGGTCGAGGTTCACTGAAAAGAAGCGCTCCAGCTGCTCGTTTGCTGTGGTGAGTTCCGTATTCGCCCGTTCATAACGACTATTGGCTTCAAAGAGCTCGAACGCCACCTCTATTGTGTCCCAGAGTACAAACTCACCGGAGTTCTTAATGACATAGCCATAGCGGGTGATTTTCTTGACCCGTTCCACATACTCCTGCTCGTTGTGGGAGGTGAGAAAGACAATAGGTACGTGTCGTATCTCGAGAATCTGTTCCGCCGCTTGGTCACCGGAGATGCCGCGTCCTAAGTCTATGTCCATCAGTATGAGATCTATCTCCGAATCCAACTTTATGGCTTCCACTGCTTTCTCACCGGAATGAACAGCTGTTACCTGGTATCCGTTCTTTTCGAGGGTCACCTTCTGGTGCATGGCGATTATTGCCTCATCTTCAACGAGCAGGAGTCTCTTGGCTATGTTACGTGGCATTTGCTCCCCTTCCTTTGGGGCAGTTCGCCCGTTTCCAGCTCGAAGACACTTGCACTTGAGGGCTAACGATACCGTCCAAACCGGAAGCGGCGGCACGAAGTGTCTCTTCTGAGAGTGGACCTACGTAGTGTAGTCCGATACGCCTGCGCCTATCAAATCCTCCTGGCGGTGTATGGGTCATAGAGTCCCTCGAAGATCACACGTTCTACGCGTCTTATATGTCTACTATCAAGTTGTACCACACCGCGACGCTCAATACCGGATCGATGGAGTGTATTTCCTTGACCGCCGTCGGTATGAAGAACACGACAGACCCGTGGGAGTTTGGGAACTACTGGGACGATGTAACGGTCGCTTCCGTGCCGCTCAACGAGTAGCACACGTTGGTTCCGCCCGCCGGAGCCAACGTCGTTTTGAGATGGAGATTCTTTTTTTCTGTACGGAGGTTGTTCGTGGTATCGATCAGTACGTCGGCGCTTGTCATGATCGGAGTGTCTCCCACGAAGTTCACTCAGGCTTTTCGTGACCGTCTGGAGCGCGCGTCCGGGAGATAGCAGACCATAAAAGCAGAAGCGTGCCACCGGCCGGGTCGCAGAGAACAGCACGTTGGCTACACTACCTCGATTCCAGGGTCGGCACCCTTGGCGTTCCACTGAGAGTTGAGTAGCTTTTACCATACCATGAAGAAGCTCTTGTACAGTGTGCTGGCCGTCCTGGCGGTCGTCGTAGTCGGCGCCGTTGGCTACCGCGGGTATCTCGGGATTCTTGCCGGAGACGGCGAGACTTCCCGCGAGGTTCAGGCGGAGCGGTCGTTCAATACCAGTTCCGAAGATGATTCCGCGATCGGCATCATTCAGTACGGGGTCACCTCCGGGGAGGACGGCGAGTCACGGGCGCAGTTCCTCATTCAGGAGGTGATCTTCGGTCGGGAGAACATGGTGGAGGGCACCACCCGACAGCTCGATGGCTCGTTTCTCATCGACTACGATGAGCACACGGTCCGGGTGGGTCAGTTCGAGATCAACGTACGGGATATCAGAACGCGCAGTCTCGATGTTGATATTGAAAGCCGCGGCTGGACCGACAGCGAACGGGACACAGTAATCCGCGCCCAGATCCTGCAGAGCGGCCGGGACGAGTTCGAGTTTTCCACCTTTGAACCTACCAACGTGGCCGGCGTTCCTGAGAGTTTTGAGCTCGGGGACACGCTGGACCTGGTGGTAACCGGCGATCTGACGATTCGCGGCGTCACCTCGGAGGTTTCCTTCGATATGGAACTCTCGCTGGACTCGGAAGAAATGATCAGCGGCACCGCCTCCACTACCATTCTTTGGGAGGATTTCGATATCACCATTCCTTATGTGGGCGGCGGATCGGACGTGGGCGCCGTTTCCGACTCGGTGGAATTGCGGCTTGAGTTTACCGCCGAGGAAGAGGGCCGGGTCGGAGTCTGACCCCGACCGGTGATCGTCCGGCACCGGGCACCATCCCCGCCACGGCCACCGCCACGGCCCGAGGCGACGGGCCGCCTATCGCCCCGTACGCGGCACGCGAAGGAGGCGCATGCCGTTGAGTATTACCACCATCACCGATGCTTCGTGGATCAGCATACCGCCGGCCATATGCACTTCTCCGAACATCACCCCCGCCAAGAGTGCTGCGACCGTAGTAACGGCGATGACGGTATTCTGACGGATGTTGCGGAGGGTCTTCCGGGCGGTTGTCACCGCCTGCGCCGCCAGCCGGAGATCGTCCCGCATGAGGGCGATGTCGGCGGTTTCGATGGCGATGTCGGTACCGGCCGCGCCCACGGCGATTCCCACGTCCGCCGCGGCAAGGGCCGGGGCGTCGTTGATTCCGTCACCAATCATGGCAGTGACGAAACCGTCGCGGCGAAGCTGCTCAATCCATGTAAGCTTATCCTCCGGCAATAGTTCGGCGTACACCTCGTCGATTCCCACCTGTTGTGCCACCGCCTCCGCAGTCGAGCAACTATCACCGGTGAGCATGACCACCCGCTTCACGCCACCGGCGTGGAGCGCCGCCACGGCGGCCCGGGCGTCCTCGCGAATCGGGTCGGCCACCGATATGGTACCCAGAAGCCGGCCGTTCCGGGCCACGTAGATTGTGGCTCCCGCCGCAGCGTCCGTCGGGGCTGTCGGTACGGAATCCGCGGGGGTCGTCTTTCGGTCCCCATCGAGCCCTACGCGACGCTCCTCCATGAGCCGCCGGTTTCCGACCAATACGGTATCCTCTGGAAACTGCGCTTCGATCCCGCGGCCGGCGATCGTCTCGATGGTATTCGCCTCGGGAAGCGCCTTGGAGTCACCAATTGTGCGCAGAATCGCCCCGGCCAGGGGATGGTCGGAGCCGCGCTCAGCCGCGGCCGCCCACCACAACACGTCGTCGGCGGTTGTCGCAGCGCCGGATGCTGAGGCACCACTGGTTGCGGAGGCGCCGTGGGTACCGGCAACGCCGACGGGCACCGCAGCGGGAAACGACACCGCCCCGCGAACCGGTGCCCCCGCGGGGACGGCCACCGCCGCGGGAACCACCCTAACCACCTCCGGACGTCCCGTGGTGAGCGTGCCGGTCTTGTCCAGCGCCACCGCAGTGATCCGTCCACTCTCTTCCAGGTGGGCGCCACCTTTCATCAGGATCCCCTGCCGCGCGGCGCCACCGATACCGGCCACAACCGAAACCGGAGTCGAGATAACCAGCGCACCGGGGCATCCGATTACCAGAATCGTCAGGGCGAAGGCTACCTCGCCGGTGAGCACGTAGGCACCCACCGCCAACAGAATAATCGCCGGGGTGTACCAGCGGGCAAAGCGCTCAATAAAACGCTGGGTGGGCGCTTTGGATTCCTGCGCCTCTTCCACTCGAGCGATGATCCGGGCCAGCGTGGTGTCCGCTCCCACGCGGTCCACCAGGATTCGCAGCAGCCCGCTCTGGTTGTAGGTGCCGGCGTACACGCGGCTCTCCCGCTCCTTCCGCGCCGGGTACGATTCTCCGGTAATGCTGCTCTCATCCACCCGGGACTCACCCCCGCTCACAAGGCCGTCCACCGGAATCCGAGATCCCGGTCGCACGATGGCGGTCTCTCCGGAGGCGACCTCCGCGGCGTCCACAGTCACCTCGACCCCGTCCCGTACCACCGTGGCTTGTGCCGGCGATAGGTCCAGGAGTTCACCGATCACCCGCCGCGTTCGGGCCATCGTCCGCGCCTCGAGATAGCCCCCGAGGTCGAAGAGTAAGGTCACCGCCGCGGCCTCCCAGTACTCTCCGATTATCACCGCCCCCACCGCGGCGATCGTCACCAGGAGATCGATCGTTATCTGCCGGGAAATCACTGCCCGGACGGCGGTAAGCGCTACGGGAATCCCCGCAACCACCGCCGCCGCGATCATGAGCACGTTCGCTCCGCCGGATATGGGCGACAACCATCCCCATACCAGTGCCGATGCGATCAGGAGCGCGGAAAGGGAGACGGTCTCCGCACCGCGCCGGGTCAGGGCACGCAGGAAACGTTTCATCACCATCCTCCTCACATCCGAGACGGGTGAGCGGCATAGCCCACTTCCGCCACCGCCGTCACCAGTTGATCCTGGTCGGTGTGCTCGGGATCGTGGACAACTTCAATTTTCCCGGTGTTGAAGTGAACGGTGGCGCGTTCCACCCCGGCCATACCGGAGAGTCGTTTCTCAATTTTCGCGATACATGAGGGACATGAAAGCTCGTTGCTTCTCAGTATTGTTTTCTTCATGGGTGCACAGTACGGAACCTGAGCGGTGCACACCATGATCTATATCAAATAAGCGCACGAAGCGGTCAAATTGTGGGCGAGCGCTCTCGGAGCGCCTCCGGATTCATGACTGCGATCCAGCCCCGGCCGCTATTGATCGAGCCCTCCCGCCGAAAACTGCTGATCACGCGGCTGCACGTTTCGGTGGTGGTTCCCGCCATGGAAGCCAGATCCTCCCGAGTGAGGGGCGCATTGATCAGGGTCCCGCCGTTCCATGGACGGCCGAGCTTCGCCGCCAGCCGCAGCAGGATATGAGCGATCCGCGCCTCAGCGGCGGCGCTCCCCAACTGCGTAGCCATCTCCTCCGCCTGGTACAGGCGCTGGGAGAGCGTCTCGATCGTCCGCAACGCCACTGAGGAATGCTCCGCGATGATCGATCGAAACCCGCCGCCGTCGATGGAGAGCGCACACACCGTACTGCGCGCCGACGCACCGGCGCTGTAGTACGGGGGACCGTATCCTGCGATTGAACCGAAGGATTCACCGGAGATCAAAACATCAAGCAAAATCGTCTCTCCCGCCTCCGTGGCGCGAGACAGCGTCACCACGCCCATAGCCACGACGTAGAAGCGCTCCGCCGCATCTCCCTCATGGATGATCGTCTCACCGGCGGTATACCCAGTGTCGGTAAAGCGAGTATTGATGGTGGTGATCGCCCCGGACGGCACCTCCGAGAAGAGCGGCGTCTCCTCGAGGAGGCGGTGGCGCAGATCCACCGTGCACGAGTCTACATCGATATCCTGCTGCTCCACCGGGGAGTGGCGACGATCACTCATGCAGACATGCTACCGGTACGATGCACCTCCCGGCAAGCGTCATGGCGGGTGCACTCAGCGGCGAGAGTCGTCGCGAAGCGTCCGTCCTCCTTGACCTCGTGTTTAGTTGTAAACACAATAATACCATGCAGCAATTAGAATCACGTGGACAGAATCCGCTGGTGATCCGACTGGTTCTCCTGGGAGCGCTGGCGTTCCCTCCGGTCCTTTACGTCGCACTCAATGCATACCTCACGATCTTTGACGCCGGAGAGTTACTCCTGGTGTATATGCTCGGTTCACCGGTATTCCTCTTATTCATGGCGGTTTACATGACAACGCCCTTCGGTGCACTCTGGATCAGTTTGCGGGATATTCGCGCGTACGAGAGTAACCCCGATACAACGTTACGCGCTGCCCAGAGCTCCGTGCGCCGCTTCGCCTGGATTTTGATGGGATCGTTCATTTTCGGAAGTACGGTGGGGCCTCTGATTATCGCGCTGGATGCGGAGCTCCAGGGGTTTCGCTTCGCCGCGGCGCTGCTTGCCGGTCCCTCGACGATTCTGCTGGCCGCCATCCCGCTGTTTCTCACCACGATCTCGCTTATTGAGCGTCGGGCCGCGACAGTCCCCATCGATACAACCTTCTTCTCTGTCAGGAGCAAGCTCGTATTTAGCGTAGTCTTCACACCACTTGTGGTGATCTTCCTCTTCGCCAGCATGACGCTCATGATTCTCGAGACGCTCGCCACCGGGGGAGAGATTACTCCGCCGGTGGTGCTGCGCATGCTGGCAGTGTTTGCGCTGACCTCTCTGATAATGACGGTGATCAACCTGCGAATTTCCCGGCGTCAGATCGTTCACCCGGTAACCAGTGTCACGTCAATGCTGACGGAGATGTTCAAAGGACTCGACGGGGGCGGCCACGCCGACCTCCGCCGACGATTGCACGTAAGTAGCTACGACGAGATTCGCCTGCTTACCGACCGACTGAACCACTTCCTCGACAGTCTGACGGTCGTGCTGCGGCGGACTCAGCAGGCGATCAGCGAATCCTCTACCAGCGCCGCCGCCATTACGGAGACAACCCAGGAAGCAAATCGCAGCGTGGAAGAGCTGACTCAGATCAGCTCGAACCTACGAGACAGCGCCGATGCCCTCGATTCCCAGGTTGAAAGCATGAATGAGCAAGCGACGGAGGTTCAGGAATTCTCCACCAGTATGAGCAACGCCGCCGGCGAACAGGCAAGCGCCGTGGAAGAATCAAACGCCTCCGTTCACCAGATGACCTCCTCCCTCCAGTCGATTGCTCAGGAATTCACCAATCAAGTGGCCAAGATTAAGAAGCTTGAAGAACTCTCCGACCAGGGAGAGACCCAGCTTGAAAGTACAGCCGCAAATCTACAAATGGCCCACGACATGATGGAGCGCATGCTCGAGATAAACGACATGATCAAGAGTATCGCGCAACAGACGGACCTACTATCGATGAACGCCGCAATCGAGGCGGCTCACGCCGGCGAAGCGGGTCAGGGGTTCGCAGTTGTCGCCAATGAAATCCGGAATCTCTCCGAGCAGGCGGGAGGAAGCGTTCGGGAGTCTTCAGAGATCATCGGGAAGGTGGCCGAAGGCATCGAGGCCTCCCAACAGGAGATGAAATCCTCGGTCAGTCAGTTCGTTGAGATCAGGTCGGAAGTGAAGAACCTCTCCCAGAGCATGGACGAGGTCAACGAGAGTAGCCAGGAGCTCAGTGCCGGCACGCGCCAGTTGGATACCGCGATCTCCAGCGTGCAGGAGCAGACCGTGCAGGTTAACGATTCCACGGTTCGTATGCGGGACCAGATCGAACGCCTCGGTGCGGTAGCCCAGGAGCTGAACACTGTGTCCCAGAGCGTTCGTTCGAGTTCACAACCGCTGACGGGAACCGCGGAGAAGCTGCAGGAAGTATCCTCGGCACTGGAAAGCGCAGACAATCGTAGTCGAGAAGCGGTGCGTAACCTTGAAACTCAGATGAAGCGATTTGTTATTGAGTGATAGCCGCCGAAGAGAAGTGGTACTCCACACACAACGGTAGATGGTCCGAGGCACGCCGGGAGGTGCGACTTCGGTGCGCCCAGACGCGGTGGCGCTGCAGACGCGCGGATAACCAGATCCGGTCCAGGGGTATAATCGGAAACCGCGCGGGGAACGTGCGCCGCACTGCGTGCGTGGAAAACGTGCGGTCCAGCTTCCGGAAAAACGCGTTGGGAACGCGCCACTCGTTGAGATCGCCCATGAAGATCACCGGCTCCCGCCGATGGTCGGTGTAGGTATCAATGGCGTCCAGGAGGATCTCCGCCTGGGTTGAGCGGGCCCACCCCTCAACCGCCAGGTGGGTAACAATTACCCAGATCGGAATTCCCTCGACGTTCAGCCGGGCGAAGATCGCCCGCCGCGCTTCTGCACGGCGACCGTTCCGTTCAACGCCGCCCGAATCGAGACTCAGATCTACATGGTCCAGCAGGTGGTGGCGCGTCACCAGAGCGTTGCCATAGCTCCCCCGCTCGTCGGTGAGCGTCTTAAGGAAGAGCACCTGGTACGGCGGTAGATCCCTGCGAATCACGTCGAGAACTCCCGGGTGATTCCCGGCATTCCTGCGAACTTCCTGCAGACCCAGGATGCCGGGCGACACCTCCCGGATCACGCGAACGATCCGCTCCGGGTCGTAGGTCCCGTCGGCCCCTACGCCTCCGTGGATGTTATAGGTCATGATCCGTTCCATCACTCCTCCGGGTCCCCGGAGACCCAGGCGGCGATGCGACGGACTACCGAGAGCAGCCCCCGGACCCCTGCAAAGTACACGACAATGAACACTACGAACCAGATGGTGCTCATCACCCCGGGATCGGTGAAGACGTTGCGGATCACCTCTCCGAACACGGAAAATGCCACGATTCCCGGGAGGAGCCCCACCGCCGACCCGGCGAGAAACTGCATAGGAGTAAAGCCCAGAAGCCCCGTGACCAGATTCACTACCAGAAACGGTCCGGAGGGTACCATTCTCGAAATGGCCACTGCCCACAATCCGTACGGTTTGATTCGCTCCAGTTGCGCCTTTGCCCGGCGAACGGCCTGGTACCGGTCCGGCCAGGGACTGGTGTGCAGCGCCAGTCCGATCCCGTAGAAGATCGCCGCCCCGGAGAACACACCGAGGGTGGAATACACGATGCCCAGGAGCGGACCATGCAGCGCGGAGAAGAAGACGATCGGTACCACGATCGTCACAAAGACCGTCATCGTCAGCCAGAACGCGACGATAGTCAGTAACACTCCCAGAAGCGGGCGCTGATCTTTGATCGCCTCGATACCGTGCAGTACGGCGCGTATGTCGAAGTCGGTCCGCGCCGCGTAGAAAAGCGCGCCGATCACCAGTATCGCCACGAGAGTGGTGACCCAGACCCGTTTTGTCCGGGTGATGATTTGCCATGGATTGGACCGAACGATGCGCTGGAACACCGTTTCCTGCGGCGGGGGCTGCTCCATGTCGAATCGATCGAGAAGTTCCTTGGGAACCCGTTTGGGAACCTCGGAGCGGACATGATCCCGCCCGTCTTCCAGACCGTTCCATTCCTGGATTCGCTCACGGATCGCAGAAAGCGGTGATCCGCCGTGCCGCGCCACGCGTGCCCGCCACGCGTCCGTCTCAACACCGGTGTGCTGCGCAAGCAACCGATCTTCCAGCGAGGTGATAGCGTCACTGCCGGCGGTAGAATCGGAGGAGAGTATCGTCGCGTTCATTTCCGAGTCGAGGCTGAAGGAGCGGCCGCTGATGTTGGAAGACCCCACCGTTACCGCTTTCCCGTCGACAATCATCATCTTGGAGTGCACTTTGACGTTAACGGCAACCTCATCGGCGGATACCCGATGGAAGATTCCCAACCGATGGTGGCGGTCGTGGTCAATGAGGCGCGCCAACTGAATCGCTGAATTCACGCCCATCGTCATGCGCCCCAAGGCGTCCGGCAGCTCCCGCGGCACGATAATGATGACCTCCGGGCCGTCCGGTTCCTCCAACCGGGAAATCAGCGCCTCGGTGATCTCATCACTGCTAAAGTACTGGTTCTCAATGTAGATTCGATCTTCCGCCGCGTGCACGAGATCCCGATAGAGGTGGAAGACCTGTCGCACGTACACGTCTCCATCGTTGCGGTCGGGATATGAACGCGTGAACGAGAAGAGCAGTTCCTCATCGCGAAGGTCTACGGGAACCGCCGACGGCCAGAGCGTACCCGGAGCCCCGGATTCGGCCGGCGGGTCACAGTCATCCCGGACCAGGTCGTCCCGCACCGCCACGGTAAAGAGGTCCCGTACCGCGGGACCGGTAAACATGAGCTGCAGATCGTGATACGGAACGTACGCTTCGCCGTCGGGGTTGACGCGGTCGGGGTTGGCACCACGGTGGTCGGCGGTATCCCACCGGTTGTGTGAGAGGTCGATACCTCCCAGCCACGCCAGGGAATCGTCGATTATTACGTACTTCTCGTGGCGGGCGGCAAACGCCGACGCGGCGGGGACGCGCACCAAGTCAAGATTGGCCTGGTTCCTGGCCTGTTCCTCGAACCATGCGGTAATGTGCTGGTCGGCGGCAAATACCGCCGGTGCCTGCCATATGCGCACCTGTATACGGAGGTTCGGATTCTGCCGGGCCCGATCCGCCAGCAGCTCGCCCAGTGTTCTCTCATCGGGAGACACCGCGTCACCGGTGGCGGTATCGGTATCGACGACGGCATCGGTATCGACGACGGCATCGGTATCGACGACGGCATCGGCATCGGCATCGACGGCGGTATCGGTATCGGGAGGCGCCGCGCCACCCCGCACTAGCCGGATCCGGTCGTCCAAGCTCCACCCTACGATGAGAATCCGCCGCTGCGCTCCGACGATCGCGTGGCTCAGTGCAGAGAAATACGCAGCGCTATCGGTGAAGAACGCAAGCTCCCGCACCCGGCTGCGGGAGGCGTAGTGGGTTCCTTGCTTCAGTTTCAGACCGTTCATTTGGTGTAAAAAGCTACCCCGCCGAGTGCACGAGCGTCGAGTAATGGCCTCCGGCGAAGAGCAACTGCTGGTGCGTACCGCGCTCCACCAGGCGACCGTCGTCGATAACGAGAATTTGCTGAGCGCTGCGGATTGTTGAGAGACGATGAGCGATCACGAAAGAGGTCCGATTGCGACTGAGCCGCACCATCGCCTCCTGAACGATCACCTCCGTACTGGAGTCGATATACGAACTGGCCTCATCCAGAATCAGAATGTGGGGATCGCGCAACAGCGCCCGGGCAAACGCCACGAGCTGCCGCTGCCCCAGGGAGAGCAGGCGGCCCCGCTCCCCCACTTCCGTGTCGTAGCCGTTGGGCAGGGATCGCAGAATCTCATCGATTCCCATCTCTCTCGCAACGGCGCGGACATCATCGTCGCCTGCTCCGGGGGTGCCCAGCTTGATGTTATCGCTCACCGATCCCGAGAACACCCCGGCGTCCTGCGCCACCAGCGCGATCCGACTCCGGTATCGCGAGAGGGCCCACTCATCGAGCGCCCTCCCGTCCACCGTAATCGATCCGGAAGCCGGCTCGTAGAAGCGGCACAGCAGATTAATAATCGTGGTCTTACCCGAGCCCGTCTCTCCGACCACCGCGTTCATTTTGCCCGGAACCGCCTCGAAGCTGACCCCGTGGAGCACCGGTTCCTCCGGATTGTACGCGAAGGACACATCCTGAAACCGAACCTCCGCCGGTGCCGACTCCTCCCTGATCACCCGGGGGGTAGCGATCCACTCCGCCGGTGCCCCGGCCTCCACCGGCTCGTCCATCATGGCGAAGATCCGCTCCGCCGAGGCCATGGCCCGACTCACCTGGTTGAGCATGTTGCTGATCTTCTGCAGGGGCTGAAAAAAGCGGTTCACATAAGAAAGAAACGCCACGATCACCCCTATGGTAATCCCCCCGTAGGCCAGAAGAATTCCGCCTCCCACCAGCACCAGCGTCGTCCCCGTGAGCGCCAGCGTGGCAACACTCTGCCAGAACCAGGCGTTGAGCGGATAGAACCGCCGCGTCTCGTCGAAGTACTCTTCGTTGATCGCGCGAAAGTTCTCGGTGTTCAGGTCTTCCCGGGCAAAGGCACGAATCACCTTAATGCCGGAGATCGATTCATTGAGAAAAGCGTTTACCGAGGAGAGCGCCCGCTGAATCCGGCGACCGGCCCGGCGGAGGCGGCTCTGCAAACCGAAGACGATGAGCACGAAGAGCGGTACCGTCACTACCAGAATGAGGCTCAAGCGGGGATCGAGAACAATCATCGCCCCGGCGATACCAAAGAGCATCAGAACGTCGACGACGATGGTGTCGAGTCCCGCCCGGAGGAGCTCTTCGAGAACCTGCACGTCGTTGGTGAGTCGACTCATAATCTGCCCGGTGCGATTGGTGTCAAAGAAGCGAAACGAGAGTCGTTGCAGGTGACTGAACAGGTCCCGCCTGAGATCGTAGAGCAGCCGATATCCGATGCGCATCATGAGTGTGCCCTGAATCCGGGCGGAGACGAAGAGTACCGCCAGTACCGCCGCCATTGCTCCGAGCAGCAGCGGGAGCCCTTCCGGTTCTCGCACCGCAACATGATTGTCGATACCCCGCTGCACAAGTATCGGAATCGCCACGGTGGCCCCCACGTTGATCACCGCCATCGTATACATCACCGTCAGCCGCACTCCGTACGGCGTGAGATACGCCATGAGTCGGCGAAAGACGGACCAGTCAAACTTCGCTTCACTGCGCTCTTCCTGAAGCGGGAGATCGCGCCCGCTGGAACGGGTAATCATCGGTAGGGCTCCTCTCCCGTTTCGACCTCTGAGGCCGCCCGCTGTTGGTCCCAGGTGCGGCGATAGAGGTCGTTGCGCTCCAGGAGCACGTCGTGAGACTCCACGTCCTGCACCGTGCCGTCGTTGAGGACAATAATGCGATCGGCCAGGGACAACGTGGATAGCCGCTGCCCGACAATGATCGTGGTGCGATCGTGCATGAGCCGCCGCAATTGGTCCTGGATGTGGCGCTCGGTAACGGCATCCAGGCTGGAGGTGCAGTCGTCAAGGATGAGAATCCGTGGATCCTGCACGATCGTCCGGGCGATAGCGATTCGCTGCTTCTGACCACCGGAGAGTCCCACGCCGTGTTCACCGATGAGCGTCTCGTAACCTTCCTGCAGGGAGACGATAAACTCATGGATTTCGGCGGCTTTCGCGGCGGCGATGATCGCCTCCATATCCGTGTCCGGTCGCCCGAAGCCGATATTTTCGCGGATCGTTGCGGAAAACAGAAACGTCTCCTGCAGTACCGTCCCCACCTGACTGCGAAGCGTTTCCAACTCCCACTCCTCGATGGGAATCCCGTCAACGCGAATTTCTCCTTCAGTGGGCAGGTAGAAGCGCGGCACCAGCGAGATCAAACTACTCTTGCCGGAACCGGTAAGACCAAACACCCCCACGTGACTTCCGGGGGCAAGCAAAAAACTGACATCATCCAGGACGCAGGGACCGTTCTCATAGCGGAATGACACGTGATCGAAGATGAGTTCGCCGGTGATCGCGGTGCGTCGCGAGCCGCTGTCGTGACGCAGCTGGTCCGGCCGGTCCAGAATCTCAGTTACCCGAACTGCGGCACCCCGGGCGAGGTTTACCATAGCGGTGTTGAACGCAAGAATGCGGAGAGGAAACCCCATGATTCCCAGATACGCCACGAACGCCACCAGCGTTCCCAGTGGGGTGTCGCCGTTCATGACCCGCACGCCCCCCACGGCCAGCAGAACCATCGCTCCTACACCCTCGGTGACCAGGAGAATCGGGTTCAGGTACGCCTGGGGAAGCGCCGCCTCCAAATCTTGCTCCAGCATCGTGTGGTTCTCATGGTCGAAGCGTTCCATCTCTTGGTGCTCCACCGCAAACGCCTTGATCACCCGAATCCCGGTAACGCTCTCCTGGAGCCGGCTGTTGAGCTGTCCCATCTGCCGTTGCTGCCGGGCTACCGCATCCCGCATGCGACGGCTGTAGTACAGTATCGCCCCGACAAAGATCGGAATGACGGTGTATACGGCGAGGGCCAGCCGCCAGTCCTGCCACACCATGAGGCCAAAAACCGTCACCGAGATGAGAATGATCCGCACCCGGTGCTCGATACCAAAGGCGAGGAAGTTGCGGATCAGTTGAATGTCGTAGGTTGCCCGGGACATGAGATCACCGGTACGGGACCGGTCGTAGAACGCCATGTCCAGATGCTGCAATTTGAAGTACAACGCGTTGCGAAGGTCGCGCACCACCGACTCCGCCAGCGACCAGAAGGCGCGGATCATCACGTGTACCACCACACCCCGCATGAGAGCCGCCGCAAAGAGAGCCGCCCCGATACGCCAGAGACGTGGTAATCGGGTGGGATCGGACGCGATCGTGGGATACACGTTGTCCGTGACGTATCCGATCGTCAGCGGCACGCCGTAGGCGATCGCGTCCACCAGAACCATGGCGACGATCGCCACAACCAACGTGGGTATGTGCGGCGCCAGGTACCGAGACAGGTGTCGAAGGATGGGAATCACGGCTGCTACCCTACACCGGCGCGAACTCGTTTGTCTCGCTCATTACGGGAGCTCCCGATAGGAGAGGTAATCAAAGTGGGCCGGCAGGCGGCGTCCGGAGGTATCAAACGCTCCGATTCCCACAAAGGTACCGGTGAATCCCAGGGGATCTGCATAGTCGTCGGAGAGTTTCCCCGGATCGAAGGCGGGACCGATCTCCTGCCACACACCACTGGTCCGCCCGGCGGCCTGCCCCGACCCCGTCCCGGCGGCCTGACCACTGCGCCAGCGAAACTGAATCCCCCGTTCGACGGCATCGACTCCCAGTTCTACAGGTCCCGGGTCTACAGGAGCCTCCTCATCGCCGAGCGGCATCCGCAACACTCCCCGGTCGTACTCGAGGATACCCAGCGTGTGCTCACCTTCATCCGACCGCGAAATCCGCAGCAGGAGCTGAGTTGCATCATCGTAGCGAACCACCATACCCGCGAACTGCTGAAAATCCTCCGGCTCTACCTCCACTGCGGTCTCCGCCGACCACCTGAACGCCTGCACCCGCCGGGCCAGGACGCTCTGCCGAAAGCGGCTCGTGGGAGATTCCCCGCCGTAGAGCGTCAGGTGTCCCGGCCGAAGATCAAGGCGGGCCCGATCGGCCAGGGGCTCTCTGATCGACTGTAGCTCCAGCGCCCAGCGCTCCCCGTCAAAGTGCTCCGTCCAGACGCTCTCATCGCGGCGTGCGGCGTGGGATGAGCTCGGTTGGTGGGGCTCTGGGCGCGAAACATCAGGAAAAGAAACCGTCTCTGCCGGTGCTCCATCCGCCATCCACGGCCACTCGTCACGCCACTCCACCCGCTGCAGCGCGGTTTCCCGCCCCAGCGGGCAATAATACGTTCCCGGCAGCGGCCTGCCACAGAGGTGGGCCATCACCCACTCGTCATCGGTGATTGGTGCCATCGATCCGTGGCCGGCCTTCTGGAGTCCGGCATGCAGGAACGGCGTAGGGTCCTCGCCGCGTGAGTTGGCCCGGTCGTAGCCTTCACGGTCCACCACAGAACTGATAAACGGCTGCTGCGGGTGAAGCTCGTATCGTCCACTGAGCGCTCGGCTCCGCGCAACGGTAACGGCATGTCCGTACGCGGTACCACCCTCGGCGGTGACCAGATAGTACCAGCCGTTGCGCGTGTACAGATGCGGCGCCTCAGTGAAGCCGATCGTGGACCCGCCGAAGATCATCTCGATCGGACCGGTAAGGCGCCGGTCGTGGCGGTCGTACTCCTGCAGCACGATGCCGGAGAAGTTATTGTGTCCCACGCGGTAATCCCACCGCATATTGACAAGCCACGAGCGACCGTCATCGTCATGAAAAAGAGAAGGATCAAACCCACTGCTGTTGAGATAGACAGGCTCACTCCACGGCCCCTCAACGGCGGGAGCGGTGACAACGTAATTGTGGGAGTCCTTAAACCCGGCGTTTGTTCCATCTGCCGAGCCCACCCAGCTGCGGACGTTGGTATAGATGAGATAGAAGGTGTCCCCGTCATGGGACAGACACGGCGCCCAGACTCCGCCGGAGGGCGGGTTACCGGCCATATCAAGGAGACTCACCCGGTCCAGAGGAACCGAGCGCAGCGTCCAGCCGGCCAGGTCACGACTGCTGTAGATCATCACTCCGGGAAACCACTCAAAGGTACTGGTGGCAATAAAAAACTCATCCCCCACCCGACAGATCGACGGGTCCGGGTGAAATCCGGGAAGAACGGGATTCTTAATTTCCATAGTTCATTTCTCCTCGACCAACATCGTCCGACGGCGCCTTCAGATGTTACGTAGCCTCACATAATAGTCCGTCAACCATCGGTGAGTCAGTCCCTCGACGTGCCGCCCTTGCAAGGCGATCGTGAGTGGCGTTTGCCCTGAACATACGGCAGCGTAGACCGAGTCTACATCCTCAGATTTGCGGCCCGGCACAACCCCTGCTACCATAAGATCATGAGACGAACATTGGGAAGATCAAAAATCGAGGTCAGCGCTCTCGGAATGGGATGCTGGGCGATCGGCGGGCCGGTTCACGCCGGAGGAGACCAGGTGGGATGGGGCGAAGTGGATGATACTGAGTCGATCCGTGCCGTCCGTGCGGCGATCGACGCCGGGGTCACATTTTTCGACACTGCAGACGTGTACGGTGCCGGTCACAGTGAACGGATTCTCGGGGAAGCGCTGGGATCTGACACACACCAGGTGGTGGTAGCCACCAAGTTCGGGAACGTCTTCGACGAAGCGCGCAAGGAGATCACCGGAAACGACGCGTCTCCGACCTACATTCGGGCCGCCTGTGACGCCTCTCTCCGGCGGCTGGGCCGGGACTACCTCGACCTGCTGCAGTTTCATATTAATGAATATGACCTCGAGCGCGCCCCGGAAGTTCGCGACACCCTGCAGCAACTGGTGGAGGAAGGCAAGATCCGCGCCTTCGGGTGGAGTACCGATTGGCCCGAGCGGGCCGCCCTGTTTGCCGAAGCTCCGGGCTGCACCGCGGTGCAATTCCAGATGAACGTCCTCGACGACAATCCGGGTCTTCGGGAACTCTGTGACCGGGAGAACCTGGCCGCAATCAATCGCGGCCCCCTGGCGATGGGGCTCCTCACCGGAAAGTACGATTCGGCGGGCGTCACCGATCCCTCCGACGTCCGCGGACCAAACAGTCCCGATTGGATGAAGTACTTCGTAAAGGGTGAGCCGAGCCGGGAATTTCTCAAGAAGGTAGCCGCGATTCGCGAAATTCTCACCTCCGGCGGCCGATCCCTGGTACAGGGGGCACTGGCGTGGCTCTGGGCCCGCAGCGACCGGACGGTTCCGATTCCCGGCTTCAAATCGGTGAAACAGGTGGAGGAGAATGCCGGAGCGTTGCAATTTGGGCCGCTCACATCGGCGCAGGTTGCCGAGATTGATACACTCCTGGGACGCACATAGCGGCGCGGGGAGTAACGCAGTCGGCCGCGGCCCAGGGCGTGCCGCAGCTAATCCCGCGGCTGGAACGCCTCCGCTCCGGGAAAACTGAGCTTCCGGCGCGCAACCTCCGGACTGAAGATGGCATAGATGCAGCGAGCGGTACTGAAGTGGGTTCCGCCGGCTCCGTGAATCGTGACCTCAACTACCGCGTCCCGCCGCGTCTCCTCGATCAGCGTCGCCGTCAGCTCAAACGGACTGTCCGCGGCTCGCGCCGGTTTGTGATAGGAGATCTGCAGGTCTCGAGTCATTCCGGCGGTACCCAATTTGACGTGGATTAACCACCCACCGATCTCGTCGGCGAGCGTTGCCTGAATTCCACCGTGGATCACGCCGGGATAGCCCTCGAGCTCCGGGCGTGGATCCCAACTGCTATGCAGGGTGTCACCCGCCACGGTGAACGAAAGCTGCAATCCGGCAGGATTGTTCGGGTCGCAGCCGAAGCAGTGGTAGCCGTCATGTCCGATGTAGGGATTGGGAACACGTTTTTTCTGGTCACTCACGGCACCCGAGGATAGGGTGTCACACGGTGAGTGTCCACCACCGGGTCGATCGATTCGTCCTGGCCAAGAGCGATGCTCTCCGCATATTCTAAGAGTCATGACACCAGTCGCTTGCATTACCGGCGCCACCAGTGGAATCGGTCGCGCCTATGCGCTTCGTCTCGCTCGCTCCGGCTTCGATCTGATCATCGCCGGCCGCCGTGAGGAAAAACTCCAGGAGGTAGCCGGAGAAATTCAACGTGAGAACACCTCCCGGCAGGTGCAGATTATCATTGGTGATCTCACCTCCCCCGCTACGGTGGCTGAGCTTGCGGAAAGGCTCGGCAAGACTCCCCATTTGATGATCCTTATCCACAACGCCGGCTATGGGCACCGCACCCCCTTCTTTGAAACCGACCCCGACGAGTTGCGGGATATGGCGGTCCTCCACATGGAAGCCGCGGTGCTGCTGGTACGCGCAGCGGTACCGGCGATCACGGCGTCGCTGCGCAGCGACTCCACGGAGCCCACCGGCGCGGCCACCTCCCCCCACGATTCTCAGCCAGGCTGCCCGCCGGCGGTGGTGCTGGTCTCCTCGCTCGCGGCGTTTACGCCGATGCCGGGGCCCGCGATGTATACCTCCACCAAGGCGTACCTCGTGGAGCTCGGTCGCGCGTTGCAGCCTGAACTGGCGGCCCGCGGTATCACCACTCAGGTGCTCTGTCCGGGCTTTACCCACACCGACTTCCATGACCGTCTGGACTGGAGTCAGGATCGTCGCCGAAGCCGTGGTCTGCTCCGCTGGATGGCAGCGGATGAGGTTGTGGATCGGTCACTGAAACGGCTGTGTCGCGCATCGCTCCGGAGACCGCCGGTTTTCATCCCAGGCGTAACGAACCGCCTGCTTCGAGGGTTGGTGCGCCTTGTGCCGCATCGCGTATACCTTAAAATTGCTTCCGCCGGATCCGCCCGCGCCCAATAGTCACCCCATCACTGGAAAATTTCTGACCTTTGGGGTTATATTTGTATCTACAACACCATGGAGGTGCGTAATGTGGCGACGACACTACAAGCTCGGGCTGATCGGAATCGGAATTGTCGTTCTGGTACTCGCCGGCGTTGGTGCCGGCGGCTCTCAAGAGCAGAATGAATCAGAGTCCGCCTCGGCAGCGGAGGAGACGCCCCAGACGGTGAGCTCCGGCGATCTGCCTTCCGACCCGCCGGTGCCCACTGAGGAGTTGCCGGAGGCGTTCGTGGGTCAGGCACCTCCCGGTCGCGCGGCAAACGAGTTCTCCACCGACTTTTCTCGGGCTACGGTATCGTATGCCGATGTTTTATCGGGGGGGCCACCAAAAGGAGGAATTCCCGCGCTGGATCGTCCTCGCTTCGAGACGGTGGAGGAAGCATCGCAGTGGGTATCGGATCGGGAGCCGGTTTTGGTTCTCGAGTCCTCGCTCGTCCGGGACAAAGAATCTGCGGGGGGAGATTCAGTGCACGTCTATCCGCTACAGGTAATTATGTGGCATGAGATCGTGAACGATGAAATCGACGGCAAGCCGGTGACGGTCACCTACTGTCCTCTGTGCAACACCGGTATCGCCTTCTCCCGGCGCCACGAGGGGGCCGTGCTGAGCTTTAACACCACCGGCCGCTTGCGCTTCTCCAATTTGATCATGTTTGACCGGGAGACGGAGTCCTGGTGGCAACAAGCCTCCGGAAACAGCATCGCCGGCTTTTTTGCCGGAACGCGTCTTACTCCGGTGCCGGTGATGATGCTGCCCTTCTCCGAGATCCGCAAAAGTATGCCGGAGGCGCGAGTTCTCTCCAAGGACACCGGTTTCAACCGCGCCTACGGCAGCAATCCCTACCGCGGGTATGACAGCTCCAGTGAACCGTTCCTGCTACGCAACGCTTCGGGCCTCACGGAGCCCGGTTCGGACGGTCCCGGTCTGCTGGACCGGGTGGTTTCCCTGGAGCATAACGAGGAAACGACCTCGGTTACCTATTCGGCACTCCAGGAGGAGCTGGTGGTGGAGCGAACGCTCGGCGGTGAGCGGTTTTACTTCCTCTGGGAAGCGGGAACCGCCAGCGCCCTGGACCGCGCATCGATCGCCGACGGCGCCGATGTGGGAAGCGGCAATGCGTTCTTTGCCATGACGCGTGCGGGAGATGCGGTTGAGCTCAGCCGGCAGGGGGATCGAATCGTCGATGAAACCGGATCTCAGTGGAACGCCGCCGGCCGGGCGGTCTCCGGACCCCGGGAGGGTGAACGGTTACGACCGGCCGTGGGCGTACAGCACTTCTGGTTCTCGCACGCCGCCTTGGTGGCGCGGGACGAGTAGGAGCAGCGTGGGGAATACGGGTGTTGGCCTGGACGGTCTATGACGGTTTCTGACCGATGCCGGGGGGTACCGGCGCAGGGCCGCCGGCCCTATCGCCCCAAGGCTGCCGTAAGGAGGGCATCTCCATACTCGATCGCGCTGGCGTAGGAGAGATCCGAGTTGATCGGTGTGCTCCCTGCGGGAATGGAGATGTTCTCCAACTCCACCGGGTCGAACACGCCCCCTACAATTCCGATCACCATGCCACTGGTAACGCTGATGAGTGGACCGCCGATATCTCCAGACTGCACCCGCCGATCAAAGATGATCATGTTGGTGCCGACCCGTGATTGGAGGCGGCTGGAGAGCACCGACTGCGCCGCGACTACGCTGTGCATGCGGTAGTAGCCGTAGGGAACGCCCAAAGACATAAGGAGGGCTCCCCGCGGGTCGGAGTTGCCCGTTCCCAGGACGTGTTCGGGCATGTTGATCTCAAGCTCGGGGGTCAGCTTCAAGAGTGCCACGTCGTGGCCAATGTCCCGAGCAACCACCTCCACGGGGACCGGCGCCACTTCTTCCCGTGTGACGGGGACAAAATCCTCCGCCGCCTGTGGCGGGACAACTACCAGATCGTCTTCACCGTCGATCATCCGCGAGACGGTGAGCAGATATCCCTCAGGGTGGACGAGAAACGCACTGGCCAGGAACGTAACTTCGGAATCGGACCGCCGCATGACCATCATGCAACTGCCCTGGTATCGGTGACTTACCGTTTCCAACATCTGTTATCCATCTCCTTCCTGGAGCCACTCCTGGACAATGGCCTCGTGAGAGTCGACCCACCGTAGCGCCTGTCCGTAGGCGTCGTTTTCGTCATCCTCATGAATCCATCGCATCAGCCGCTCCAGGTCCTCGGGCCGATACGAAACTCGATCCGCCACACGGGCGGCGTCCGGGAAGTCATCGGCAAAGCCCTCCCGAACCATCGTATGAATCGCCTCTTCTCCTCCAAACACACCCTTCGGGTCCTCAAGAAAACGGAGGCTGTAGCGCTCGAACATCCAATGCGGCGTCCAGCCGGTGAATACGATCCAATTATCGCGGAAGATCGCCTCCGACACGCGGTCCACCATCACCGCCTCGTCAGTTTCGAGGAGACGAAAATTCCGCTGGAGTCCGTAGACCTCCAGCGCCTCTCGGGCGCGCGCAACGACACCCGCGCCGGATTCGATGCCCACGATTCGCCCGGCGAACCGATCAGCGGAGGAAGCCATTTCAGTGATGGACCGAATCGTGACCAGCTCACGTCCGCTACTGCCGGTGTCATCCGTCTGTCGGCCCGGGGTGGAGGTGGGAACAACCAACCCTACGCGGGCCCCTTCCAGATTGGGCCCGAGATCGACGAGGCGGTCCTCGTATTTCTCGGCATACTCCAGGTGGGTAACGGGAAGCCAGGCGCCGACGAGCATATCAGCTTCACCTTCAGCCACCTGGCGCCACATCTCTTCCACTGTGACCGGTACCAACCGGACATTGTACCCGAGACGTTCCTGGAGAACCGCCTGGAACAGGTGGGCACTGGCGGTCTCGGAAGACCATTCCGGATACACCAGGCGTAGCGTCTCTCCCCGTCGGTCGGTCTCGAGTACTGCCTGTGATTCAGCATCGGCGGGAGGGGCGGACTCTTCTTCCGGAGCACACCCGACCAAGGTAATCATCAGCAATGCGGCTACGTAAACCCATACTCCATGCGTGCGGTATCGCATCAGGAATCCTCCTTGTGGTCCTCGTGCGGGTGATCGTCGTGCGGGTGATCCTCGTGCGGGTGATCGTCACGGGATAACCGCGGAGATACCAATCTTCGCAACCGTTGGCGTAGGCTGGATGGTGCTCCGGCAGTTTTGCTCGGCCGCGGCCCTCGGGGAGCACTTTCCCGACGCGGGGCACGCGGTTTTCCGAGCCAGCTCACGTGACCGTGGACCAGCTCAGGCTCGGGATGACTCACCGCCGTGCGAAAGACATGGCCGTGTTCATATGGAGGAAGGGAGAATCCCGGTCCCTCGGTATAGTCCGCAAGTCCACGCCGAAGACTGAAGACCATGAACAGCAGCACCAGCGCGAAGGGAAGTCCGGTGGTAATCGCCGCCGTCTGAAGCGCCACCAGCCCGCCACCCACGAGCAGAGCCGCCGCAACGGCTCCTTCCAGGAGCGCCCAGAACAACCGCTGCAACTTGGGGGGATCCGGGTTCCCGCCGGCGGTGATGATATCGATCACCATCGACCCCGAATCCGACGACGTCACGAAGAAGGTGACGATCACCAACACCGTGAGCATCGAAGTCACCTCCTGCAGCGGGAAGTTCTCCAGGAGCACGAAGAGCGCCACCGGAAGGTTCTCCTGAACGGCACGAGCGATGCCTCCGGCACCGACAAGTTCGACCTGAAGTGCGCTGTTGCCGAATATGGTCAGCCACGCGAAGGTAATTAGAGAGGGTACGAACAACACCCCCAGGATGAACTCTCGCACCGTCCGTCCGTACGAAACGCGAGCGATGAACATTCCCACAAAAGGTGACCAGGCAATCCACCACCCCCAGTAGAAGACGGTCCAGCTGTTCTGCCACGTACTCGTCTCGTAGGTTTCGTTCCAGGTAGAGAGCTGTGGCAAGTACTGTATGTAATGGCCCAGGTTTTCACCGAACGCATTCAGTATGAACAAGGTGGGCCCTAGGACCAGCACAAACAGACACAGCACGGTTGCCAGCACGAGGTTTATCTCGGAAAGACGCCGGATACCTGCACTCAGTCCGGCCAGGACGGACCACGTGGCCAGCGCGGTAATCCCGACGATCAAAACCACCTGTACCGAAGGACTTTGTTCAATTCCGAAGAGATGATTGAGCCCCGCAT
>JBBDTM010000106.1:0-15505 GCA_040904425.1 Alkalispirochaeta sp. | reverse complement strand
CTTCGGCGTCTCACCGCCGGTGTAGGTATAATTTCGGCGGGAAATTAGGTTGTAAATCTCGACCAACAATTCAATGAGGCTCTCGAGATAATCCTTCATAGAGACCTCCTCGTGACCTTTGCCGACGAGGAGTTTCTCGTACAGGATACGAGTGCTTCTTACACGAGACATTGCCGTGTTCAGCGCAGATTTCACCTCAGCACCCTCGGCTGAATCAGCCTGGAATGAGAGCAAGCTTTCAATCTGGCCCATGTTGTTCTTGATGCGGTGGTGGACCTCTCGGAGAAGAGTCTCTTTCTCAGCGAGCTGGTGTTGGATTTCTTCCTCAGCCTGTTTGCGCTCGGTGATATCACGCCCTATTCCGACCAGCCCGGAAATCGTGCCATCGCTCTCATACAGAGGGAGCTTGGTGGTCAGTTGCCATATTACGTGACCATTTCTCGTAATCAGCTGTTCTTCCCGATCTATAACGCTCTCACCATGCATCAATACCCTTTGATCGTCCGCTACAAAGGGCGTGGCGATCTCGGGGGACCATATGTCAGAGTCGCTTTTTCCGATGAGATCCTCTTCCCGCTCAAAACCTGAATAATGATAGTCAGTCTTGTTTGCTATTTGCTTGCGGCCCTCCACGTCTTTCACATAGATAGGCTGAGGAATGCTGTCAATTATGGTACGTAGTAGTTGGCGCTGTCGATCAAGCAATTGCTCGGCTTCTTTCCGCTCGGTGATATCTCTCGTATTGAAAAGTATCTGCTCCGGGGTACCATCATCGCGGGTGAGCATTGTACCTGTAGTCTCGAACCATAGGTACTCTCCGTTGCTCATTCGGTAGCGGTAGTCTGCCGTCTGCTGTTCCTGAAAGTTCACAATCCTTCCGAAGATATCATTCAGCGACACAAGATCATCGGGATGTACGTAATCGATGGCGTTTTTGCCGATAAGGTCTTCAGCGTCATAACCTAAGACGTCATGTGACTTACTGACGAATTGGAAACGCCCCTGGAGATCAGTGATGGAAATGAGATCAACGCTGCTATCAAAAATCTTCTGCACAAGAAGATTTCGTCGATTGGATTCTTTCTGAGCATGTTTTTCGGCCGTGATGTCTTGGAGACTGGCGTAGGACTCGTACGGGGGTCTTCTCCCGGATTAAACAGCGGGGTAGCCGTGATCTTCAACCAGACGTATTCGCCTTTCTCGCTGACAAAAAATCCTCTCTCGACCGGGCCAACTGATTTCCTGGTCTTCAATGCCAGCATCGCCGGATCTTCGTCATCGGGTACCGCGTTCCCGTTCTCATCTATCATCTTCCACGTGGACGTCAGCGACGGCTTGCCAATCATCTCCGTGAGACCAGATCCCAGCATTCTTTCAGCTGCCGGATTCACCGAAGTGATCGTTCCATCCGCCGACTGGTGCACTATACCGGTGGGCATGGTGTCAAAGAGCCTTCGGTATTCTTTCTCACTTCTCGCGTGCTGCTGTTTGGCATCAAATAGCTTGAACGCCATCTTGATTGACGCGTCAAGAACGGTGAGCCCGGAGTTCTTCACCACATATCCGTAGGAGGTAATGTTCTCAGTTTTCTCCACGACCTTTGGATCAGTGTGGGATGAGAGGAACACGACAGGAATCTCTATCTGATTGAGAATCTGCTCGGCGGCTTGCGTACCGTCGATACCATTCCCGAGATTGATATCCATGAGGATGAGATCGGACCGTGAGTCGGGATTGAGTGCATAGTTAACGGCTGCTTCACCGGTAAGCACATGACTAACCGAGTACCCGATCTTTTCCAGTTGCATCTTGGTATTCAATGCAATCAGTGCTTCGTCTTCGACGAGGAGCAGTGTCTTGGCCAGGCTATTCATGTTTTAAACCTCAATTTGACATTATATCCAATGCTTTACCAGCATCAACGGTGGATCAACGGCTCCTGGCCCATTCGCCCATCAAATAGGGTATATGACCACACAACGATCATGCGATGGCATAATGGCGAGATGGGTAGTCGAGATCACTCGGATGTGATTTGTCGACCTCACGTACCGTTGTGGTAGTCAGGCAGGTAAATAGTAGTCACCAGATCGCGTGCGAATTGCGTGTCTGGTATCGGAAAGCCCGCAGTGCTACACTGACGGCGTGAGGCTCAGTGATCGAGAAAAACAGGTAATCGAAGACGCAGTTCACCGGGTTGACCCCGAAGCTAAAGTCTGGCTCTTCGGCTCGCGTACTGACGACCGGCGGGGCGGAGGGGATATCGACATCGCTGTCCTGTCGAAACGGATTAGCCGCACGGAACGACACACGATTCGACACGAGATTTGTGATCATATCGGCCAGCAGAAGATAGATCTGGTGGTCGCGCCGAATCTCGAAGACCCCATGCTTGCGCTGGCGGTCGAACAGGGAGTCCCGCTCAATGAGAAGACCGGCGTCAGCTGAACTCCTCAGGAATGCGTTGGACCAACTTGAGGCGAGTATTGGCTGGCTCGAGCGCTCCTACGCACAGTGTGAGGCAATTGGCATTAAGGCTCAGTACATGGCGGACGAGTATGATCGCTATGAAAACCTGACTTCCCGCTATGCGCGTGTGGCAGACTTAATTGTTCACAAAGTTCTTCGCAGTATTGATTCCGTAGAACTGATCGAATCGGGAACCCTCATCGATACCGCGAACAGAGCGGTATCGCGGGGATTCGTCGACTCCGTAGAAACACTACGCGGTTACAAGGATCTGAGAAACGACATCGCCCACGAGTATCAGACCGACGACCTGGCGGAGTTATTCTCCGATGTCCTGCGGATAACCCCAGAGCTCTTGTCTCTTGCGCGGACCGTTCTCAGCTATGGTCGCACGCTGCTCGAGGAGTAACCGCCTGTAATTGTTTGTTATAGCCTGAAATTCCCTGGTGGGAAATCTGCTTGACAGAACACATCGCTTCTTCATCGATGGTCAAGGCGTATCACCGCGACGCACCCACCGTTGAGGGCGAACACGTTCAGGCCGTCCTTGCCCGTTTTTACATATCCCTTATGATAATCCGGGTAGACCAAAAACGAGACACGAGACCGGGAACCGGCCTTCAGAGTGCGAGTTCTGCTATGAAAACACCATGAAATGATCAACAACGATAGTGGCGGGTACTTATCATGGTGTGAGTATCGGAGATGGGGAACCGAAGGGATCAGGTGGGTGTTGCTTTCAGGGGTGGGAGCGCCGATAATATAGGAAGAGCCGCCGGCCTCAAGGCCGACGGCGATTTGAGTTACAGGGCGGCGCTCAGGAAACGGTTACGGTATTGGCGTACTCACCGGTTCTGAGTTCCGCCCCTTTTCGTGGACGGGCCCGCAGCTCCAGGGTATACGTCCCTGCCGGCAGTTCCGGAACCTTACAGTCGACGATTTTAGTACCGTGACGGCTGTAGACGGTTGTCCGGAACTCCTGACCCGACTCGTTGACGAAAAAGAGACCCTCGTCCGCGGCCTCGATTTCAAAACTGAGGCGGGACCCCACCAGGTGCACGAGCTCTCCCGGTGACACCTGATTCTCCGCCTCGACATTCTCCACGTTCATGAGAGCCGTGATTCGGGGCCGTTTGGGATCCATCTGGTCTTCCATGCTTAGGGCAAGGCTTGTCTGGATATCCCGATGCATGGTCCGATTGGGACGGAACCGAATGACCATGCCGTCCCGAGTGATCTCCGGCGTCACGGGATCACCGTTCCGGGCTCCCCTCACATGGGCGGCAAAGATGCCAAGTGGGGTTTCCACACTGTTTCCCTTTGCCAGATAGAACACCAAGGCCATTTTCAGCCGCTCCACCGCAAGGCGCATATCCACCTCCTCAAGAGCTGTGTCCATAGACATCAACCGCAAAATTTCCTCAAACTCCACGGCAATCCGGTTCACCACACGCGGACGCAACGCCAAACCGTTGTTCAACGTGTTTTCCACCAACGTGACTTGTAATGACATAGTCACCTCCTACAATAATTCTCTTCCGCCTACGCGGAAGTATGTCTAAACTGGGAATAAGCAAAGGATGTGCACACGACCTACAGAACCTATTAGTAGTATCGGTAAAGTTATACCGAATTCTTTAGTGATATTATGAACATACAGTACTAAAAGGTAGAAAATTACATAATTAACGTATACGCGATACGAATGTAAGTTCCGACGCGCATGAACGCTCAGCCCAAACGGTTCCCGCGTGAAGCGGGTACGGGACCCGCGCTACTTTTTCGCGGTATGCAGGAAGCGCGGGTACGTTTTGAATTTTACGTGGGTATGGTGGACCGTCTGAGCAGCGGGTGCTTTTGGCCCATGAATGGAATCTTGTCTGGTTTTGAAAGAAATGGAATCATATACATTAAATAATGACACCTGCCGTGGGTCCTGCTACACTGGAGAACGTGTCCCACGGTGATCGACTGTCCCAGATTGAGCAGCTGCTTCTTGCCCATCCGGAGGGACTCCTGCGGGTAGACATCGCCCGGCGACTGGGGGTTCATCGCAGCACCGTGACGCGGGATATTGCCGAGCTCTCGGTCGTCCGACCCATCGTAGAGGAGGATGACCGCAGAGTACGCCTGGATCGTGCCGGGTACGTAACCGCGATCCATTTAACGATGTTTGAACTGGAAGCGTTGCACTTGTCGGCGCGGTTGTTTGCGCGGGTGATGAAGTTTCCCTTTCCCCACGCATCGGCAGCACTCAGAAAACTGGCGGAAGCCCAGGGACGCGTAAGTCCACGACTCTCCGACTGGATGCGGGAGACTGCCGACGAAATTGAGTCGTTTCCGGTGGCCTCCGCCGAAATCACCACGCGATACCGAACCGTGATCGAACAACTTGGTGAGGCGATTACCGATGGCAGACCGGTGATTGCGCACTACCACTCGCGCAATCATGGCGGTGTGCGGCCGTATCGGATATACCCTCTCACCTTGGAACCGCACCATGAAGGCCGGGCGGTTCATCTGGTTGCGTGGGACCTTTCTGATAATCCGGTGGGTTTTCGCACCTTCAAGATCGAGCGGATTCACGCCCTCCATCTCGAGGAGCCCGACCCCACGTTTCTAGACAACATCCCCCTTGACCGGATTCGCCCGCGCCTGGCATCCGCCTGGAGCATCTGGACATCCGAAACACCGGCCGTGTCCGTGGTGCTGCGATTCTCCTCAGCGGTGGCGGACCGCGTCTTGGAGACACTATGGCACGATACTCAGCGAATCGAGCGCCGGAGCGACAGCTCGCTCATCTGGCGGGCGGAGATTGCCGAACCACAGGAAATGTATCCCTGGATCCGTGGGTGGGGACCGGACGTGGAGGTGATTGAACCGAAGTCACTGCGGGAGAGCCATTGTCGGGACTTTCTCCGCGGCGCAGAACTCTACCAGACGGCGCCGGCGCACCAAACCGATCCGGCGGATCAAACGGATGTGTAGTACTCCGGCCGCGTTCCAGCAGAAATTTCTGAGAAAGATGACCTCGTGTTGCCGGATTCGCAACAGACGGAGGGGAGAATGGTGCTTAGAGGGTGACGGACGAAGCGATGATTGAACACGACATACTCATCGGACACAGCAGGGAAGACGGAGCGATCCAGCCTTTGGAGGATCACCTTCGGGGCGTAGCGCGAATCGCCGAAGAATTTGGTAGGCGCTTCTCTGCTGCCGGTTGGGCCGCTGCGGCAGGAATTCTGCACGACGACGGAAAAGCGCTTCCCGACCGCCGGAAGTTGGCAATTACTCTGCGTTCCGACGAAGTACACTCGGTATACGACATTGGCCCAATACGCGGCATGCGATGAGGAATAGCCAAGCATGAGCTACTTCCAGTACTGGGGCAAATTCGGTTATGGAGAGAGTGCCGAGCCTCACCTTCTTCCCTACCACCAACTTGACGTAGCTGCGGCCGGAATGGCTCTTTTCGATTCCATGCACTTGCCGCCGGCCGTCGTCAAGGCACTTGGCGGAGAAACCGTCGGACTGCGCAGCCTCGTGTGCTACTTCCTCTCTTTGCACGATCTCGGGAAGTTCTGGCGTTCCTTTCAAGCTCTCCGCGAAGATGGTCACACCTATGGGTTGGTTGATGCACGGCTTGCCCAAGGAACCTACGGCATCATCGGGCATCACACGCATGCGACTCTCTGGTGGTGGAAGGATAGAGTCCAACCCCTATTCATGAATCTGCTTCAAACACGCGTCCGGTCCCTCGGTAAAGAGGAAAAGGATGAGAATTGGACGACCGCAGCCGAGGAGCTCTCGGATGTGCTGTTCCTGCCGTTTGCCGGACATCACGGGCTACCCGTAACTGCGGAGCGAGGGTTTTCAGGCCAATACAATGGTTCCTTGAAAGCCGGCAGCGGTGGGGAGAGTAACTACGAAGAAGATGCAGCTGCGGTGCTATCCTTCGCTGACCACGTTGCCGATCTATTGCTATCAGATTCGGCGCTAGACCTGTTCATACGACTTGTTGAGACGGGCTCCCAGCGGGTGATGCGTTACACAACATGGTATCTCGCAGGCTTAGCCGTCGCGGCCGACTGGATTGGATCGGACGAGCGGTGGTTTCCGTTTCGATCCGATGCGACTTCGCTTCGAGTGTACTGGGATTGGGCTCGGAGCAGAGCTAAGGGTGCTGTTAGCGGCGCGAGGTTGCAGGCGGCTGTCCAACGTAAGGCGCTAAACGTCCGCGACGTGCTTCCAACTGGGGCAGAGGCGCGACCTCTTCAGCAAGTTGCTAGCACCATGGATTTGGATTCGGGTCCGAATCTCATTATTGCAGAGGACCTTACGGGCTCAGGAAAGACCGAAGCGGCTTTCTTGCTGGGGAATCGTCTCCAAAACGAAGCTGGATGCAACGGGATCTATATAGGGCTCCCAACCCAGGCGACCGCTAATCAGATGTACACGAGAACGCATGCTGCGATTGGGGCTCTCTTCGAGCCCGGAGAACCACCGACACTGGTTCTCTCTCACGGCTCGCGCAGTCGCAGCGGCTTGTTCCTCGAGTCAATTGGCACCACTTCAAATGCCGGACCTTTGATCAACCAACCGAATCGCGAACCGGTAGCGGCTTACTGCAGCGCCTGGATCGCCCAGAGCAATAAGCGTGCGCTTCTGGCGAACGTCGGCGTCGGGACGGTCGACCAAGCGCTACTCTCTGTCTTACCCATTAAGCACCAATCCCTTCGGTTCTATGGGCTTGCGGGCAAAGTTCTGGTCCTGGACGAAGTGCACGCCTACGATGCGTACACGAGCGTCCTCATCGAATGCGCCGTCGCATTTCACGCCGCCCTCGGCGGCAGTATCGTCTTGCTATCGGCAACGCTCCCGGCACGCACAAAAGCCAATCTGATTGCGGCGTTTCAGCGAGTTGTTGGTGGAGATGACTCACAGGACCCCGGAGACGAGAGCGGATTCCCGGCGATAACGCACGTATCGGCTCGAGGAATCCGAGTTATCAACATTGAATCTGCGCCACGGTTGGCGCGGACCATCCACTTTCCCCGCGTCGCGTCGCCGGAAGAGGGAGTAAAGCGCATGCTTGCGGATGCGCGACAAGGCCGCGCCGTTTGCTACATTCGAAATACGGTCAAGGCAGCCCAGGAAACCTACCGCCACGTGTGCGATGAGTATGATCCGGAAAACGTCGTTCTGTTTCACAGCAGATTTGCCGTAACCGATCGTGCCGATATCGAAGCTGAGGTTCTGCGTCGAGTTGGCTGTGCCTCCGGACCCTCCGAGCGAGCCGGGCTGGTTGTCATCGGGACGCAGGTGATCGAACAGAGCCTTGATATCGACTTCGACCTCATGCTTACCGACCTTGCCCCTGTCGACCTTCTAATTCAGCGGGCGGGTCGAGTGAAGCGTCACATACGCGACACCGAGGGGCGGCGTTTGTCCGGCGGTTCAGATGCCCGCGGGCCGGTGGAACTTATGGTTGTTGGGCCCTCAACGCAAGTCGACTCCGCGGCGGAGTGGCTTTCCGCAGCTCGAACGCTGGCGCCCGTATATCGACGTTTTGACATCCTCTGGCGGTCGACCGCTTTGGTAGACGAGATGGGTCAAGTCGTTTTGCCCCGGGAGTCTCGCGAAGTTACTGAACGCGTCTACGGTGAAATGGAGAGTGTTCCCGAAGAGGTCGATATTGCTGCGGAGAACGCCATCGGTAAACAGCAAGCCGACTCTGCCTTCGCGCGGAGCGAGATCATAGATTTTGACCAGGGATACAGCGTCCCGGGGTACGGTATGCGTTCCGTTATGGACGAGGAGATAGCTACTACGCGCCTTATCGACGCGAAGCAACTCTGCCTGGTTCGAAACGAAGGGGGTCGTCCAGCGCCTTATGGGAGAGAGCAGGACGACTGGGAGAGCGGTCTTGTCTCTGTACCAAGAGGGTTATACGAGCGCGTAATCGCGGCTGCCGGAACAATCAGGTTTCCCAGGGAGGAGATGGTTGATCGTTCTCGGCTGTTCCGGTTTGTGGAGGCGATCGATGTGAGCAGCGTCAACTACGACAAGGAACTTGGATTCCAGGAGGTACTGACTGATGAATCTCATTCGTGATCCGTGGATACCGGTGGAGTATTCGGACGGGCGACGTGCTCGTATCCCGGCGGTGGACATTAGCGACGGCACAATTGCCCGAATCCTTGCCCCTCGCCGTGACTTCACCGGTGCACTCTCCCAACTTCTCATCGGGCTCTTGCAGACCTATTTCCCGCCAAAAAGCGCCGACGATTGGCACTCTTTGTATCGGAATCCGCCGACGCGAGAGGAACTGACAGCAGCGTTTGATCCTGTTCCATTCGAGCTCTTCTCCTCCGGCCCGGGCAAGCCCGCGTTCATGCAGGATCTTGAAGAGTTAGGATCAAAACCGTTTGCCATAGGGAGGCTGCTAATCGATCAGCCAGGAGAACAGGGCTTACAGCGGAACACGGACCATTTTGTGCATCGCGGAAGTGTTAACGCACTATGTGGTTCCTGTGCGGCGACTGCACTTTTCACCATGCAGGCAAATGCGCCAGCCGGTGGTGCGGGAAACATGACGGGAATCAGGGGCGGAGGACCGCTAACGACACTTGTGTTTTCCGACTTACAAGAACCACTGTTGTGGAAAGATCTCTGGCTGAACGTAATCGTAGCTGAACCCCAGAAGATCTCGGAAAACTCGCTCGTCCCGCCACATCAGATCGACGAGTCTGTTTTGCCATGGCTTGGTCCAACGAGAACTTCCGAGCGTAAGCAAACAGTCAGCCCGGGTGCCGAAAGCGGCGTGCACCATTTGCAAGTGTACTGGGCCATGCCTCGGCGTATGCAGTTGATTCTGGGTGACCGTAGTGGAGCGTGCGATGTGTGCGGTTTTGATGACAGCATGCTTGTCGAGGAATATGAGTCCAAGCCCTTTGGAAACAAATACTCGGCTGCGTGGCGTCACCCTCTTACTCCCTACACGGTGACCGGTGACGGTAGCTCGCCACCTAACCCGAGGAAGGGGAGGCCCGGCGCCCTCGCTTATCCTGACTACCAGTGGATCAGCGGTATGAGCGAGCTCGCATACTCCCCGACAAAGGACAAGACAATGGTGGTTCCCGCTCAGGTTGTTCGCGACGTTCAGTTTCATAAGCGAGACCGGCTCGGCCCTGTATCTCATCTCCGAGTATGGGTGTTCGGCTACGACCTGGACAAAATGAAGCCCCGGGGCTGGATGGAGAGCCGGATGCCACTCTATGCGCTACCACCGCAACGGATGGAAGAGGCTTCCCGAACCGTTAGGGAGGTCGTTGATGTGGCGACCAGCGGTGAGAGCCTTCTACGTCGAGCGGTGTTGGACGTAGCGGCGAGTGATGCAACGAACAAGGTTGGCGGTAGTTCCTGGGCCGATCAGGTTTCCGGAGAATTCTACTCGCGCACCGAGCGGGACTTCTACCGCGCCGTGGAATCGATTGTCCGTGATTCGTCCGCAGAAAACTCGATCGCGACGCTTTACTCCTGGCTTCATGAGGTTAGCGCCACTATGGAGAGCCTCTTCTTTCAGTCAATAGGGGTTGCTCCGGATGATCGTACGCCGATCGATCGAGATGTCTACGAGGTGCACTCCCGAATGATGAGATACTTCCACGGTTCCACAATCGTGAAGTCAGTGCGACAGCGACATGCGGTGTGGCATGAATCCAAAAAGGAGGAGGTCATATGAACAAGGACCGTTTACTAGCGTGGCATGCAAGCTTGGACCAGCGCCGTGGAGACCGTGCCCAGCTCAGACGCGCCGCAACGCTTGCCGCCGTACTAACGACGAGCGCCTTTTACCGGTTCGTCAACGAGGTGACCGGCGGCGAATACGTCGGCGGAGAGGGCCAGCGCGATGGCCTGATCGCGCTTAGCGCTGTAGCCGGCACCCTGGCGACAGCGGAACTATCTCCTGCCGGCGAAGCGATTGAGACAGCAATCGCGAGTCGCGGCGAGAGAGGGATGGTCGTCAAGGAAGCCAGATTTCGAAGACTGATTGAATCCTCTTCAGCGGAAATGGCCTATGTCCAGTTGCGCCGCACTATCTCGTTACTGTCGGGGCATACGTTAGGGCCTACTGCCGCAGGCGAAATCGAGCGGTGGATACGTGCACTTCAAAGCCCGAGGATCGACCGCAATAAACGCCCCACAGATTCTATTCCGGTCAAATGGGCGATTTCGTACTATCGAATCGCGACGGCGGACAACAAAGAACAAATAAAAGGAGACGTAGAGAGATGAACCGATTTCTGCAACTGCACATGCTTACAAACTATCCAGCGGCAAACCCGAATCGAGACGACGCGGGACGGCCGAAACAGACGGTGATGGGCGGCTACACACGCCAGCGCATCAGCTCTCAAAGCCTCAAGCGCGCGTGGAGGACCTCGGACGCCTTCGCCGACGCTCTCTCAGGAGAGATCGGTTGGCGAACTCGCGAACTTGGCATCGGTGTGTACCGAACCCTTCTGGAATCCGGGATGCCTGAGAAGAAAGCTAATGATGCCGCCACATTGATCGCCGGGGTGTTCGGTAAAGTAAAGCCACGAGATAAGAAAACCGAAAGCGAGGGAAAGCCGTATCGGGGTCCCACGATTGAACAGCTGGTTCATGTGAGCCCGGCCGAGCGAGAGGCAGTAGATACCTTGGCGACAAACTTATCTGAGACCAGGGAGCTGCCAACCACCGAGCAGTTGAACTTGCTACGGAAGGGTCGAACTGCTGCGGATATAGCGCTCTTTGGGCGGATGCTTGCGAAGAATCCTGACTACAACGTGGAAGCGGCCTGCCAAGTCTCACACGCCGTTTCGGTGCACGCCGTCACTATCGAGGATGACTACTTCACCGCAGTAGACGACCTACGCAGCGCTAAGCGAGACGACGAAGACGCGGGCGCCGCTCACATTGGTGAAACAGGATTCGCAACGAGCCTTTTCTACAAGTATATCTGCATAGATAGACACCAGCTCGTCGAGAATCTTGGAGGCGACGAAGAACTTGCTAAGCGCGCGATAGGCGCACTGGTGGAGGCAGCAGCCACAGTGAGCCCATCGGGAAAGCAGAACGCCTTCGGATCCCGCACCCGGGCCAGCTACATCTTGGCCGAGACTGGGGATCAGCAACCGCGAAGTTTGGTCCTTTCCTTCCTACGACCGGTTCGAGATGTGTCCAGCAACGGATATCACTGGGAGGCGGCCCGAGCACTTGAACGTCAGCGGGATGCTTTCGATCAAGCGTATGGTCCGTGCGCGGATCAGTGGGTCAAGATGAACGCAGGCATCGATGGGACCTCGGAGCCAGTCGGTTCGCTCCAAGAGATCATCAACTTTGCGCGGAGCTAATACATGAAAGGCTTGTTCTTTAGAGTCGTTGGCCCGATAGTGGCGTGGGGGAAGCCTGCGGTTGGAGAGCGTCGTGAGACACGCTCTATTCCTACTCGATCGGGTACCCTCGGCATCATCGCTGCCGCCCTGGGGTATACGCAGAGCATGAATCCTGAACACCTAACGCTCGGGAAGCAATACTATGTCGCCAGCCAGGTGCTTGTCGATAGCGGCCTGCTTGTGGACTACCATACCACAGAGGCCGGCCAGACTTCGGGGAAGCTCTCGTATCGGACAAGAAACGATGAGTTATTCCAAGCACAGGAAACACACACGATACTCTCCAGCCGTGAGTACCGGACAGACTATGTAGCCGTACTGGCCATAATACCAAAACTCGACTCACCGGACCCTTCTCTCGATGTGATTAAGGCGGCGCTCCGCAGGCCGACGATTGCTCCGTTTCTTGGGCGGAAGGCTGCGCCTCCAGCGGCGCCTTTCGACCCGCAGCTTATCGAACGGGATACCCTGATGGAAGCATTCGAAGAGTACGTGCACCGGCCGTTGCTCAAGGATCGAGGGAGCGAGGAAACGGGGCTAAACGCGTGGAGGTCGGTTCAGCAACTATTCGGAGTGTCTAAGTGGGAGCGTTCCATCGCATACGCTTGGGACCATGGGCTTTTTCCAGTCTTCGCGAAGGGAGACGATCGAGCCGAGCGAGTAGTGGTCCGCGCGGTGGTGGATGACCCGACTGATCGCGTCCGGTGGCAATTCGCCGAGCGACTCGAGGCGTACCTCTACGACTCACCAGAGGAGGAATCAGCATGATCATGTCTCGTATTCAGCTCCGACATGACTATCCATCGTTAGCCCATATCGCAACGATCGCTCTATCCAATTCGTATGGGCGCCATCAAGTGCTCTGGAGCTTGTTCGAAGAGGCGCAGCGATTCTTGTATCATGAGGAACCGCCACGTCGCGGCGGCGCGCCGACGCCAACGTACTTCACCTTGTCGGATATTCAGCCGAAAGGTGACGCGGGCGTATTCAGGATTGAGTCAAAGCCATACGAGCCAGTTATATCGAACGGCGAAAGGCTCTCGTTTTCTCTTCGGGCAAATCCGGTAATTAAGCGTAAACGGCAGAACCGAAAGAACTCGGCGAAACACGATGTTGTCATGGACGCGCAGAGAGCATTTCTTTTCTCCCTATTGGGAGATTCGAAACGCATAGATCAATCACCTCCTCCCCCGAGGTCGGATCTTTACCGGTCGGCGAGGGAAACGGTCGAGGACGATCGGTCGGCTCTTGAGAGGCAGATCGAATCTTGGTTCGTCGACGAGGACGCCGGCGCTATTCTGAATCGTTCACAGGCACTATCGGCAGAGGACGCCATACGAATGGTCACAATGCACGCCGGTGAGGTTGCAGCCCGGCTGTGGCTGGAGCGCAAAGGTGAGCGAGTTGGATTTCGATTAATCGAGCCCAAACGGACACTCGTGACGGAAGGATATATGCGGCACACCTTTCAGAAGGCGCGGAAGCGTGGATCTCGTCCCGTGACCTTTTCTTCTATCGACTTCCATGGAGTACTCGAGGTCACCGAACGCGGGGCGTTTTCTCGGGCGTTGACGGACGGTATCGGGTCAGCGAAGGGATTCGGCTGCGGCCTTCTGCTTGTCAAAAGGGTGCGGTGATGGCGTCTTCGTCGCCCGGACATATTCGAAACGTAGAACCGATTATGCTCAAGGAACGTGGATCAGTCGTAAGCGTGCAGTACGGACGATTGGACGTGATCGATGGGGCCTTCGTTCTTGTCGACACGTACGGCGTCCGCACTCAAATTCCGGTTGGTGGACTCGCGTGCGTCATGCTCGAGACCGGAACTACGATCACCCATGAGGCCGTAAAACTCGCGTCTCGGGTAGGCTGCCTCCTGATGTGGGTGGCCGACGGGGTAGGACGCGTGTACGCGAGCGGGGCTCACGGCGGAGCGAGGGCGGACCGTCTCCTTCTTCAAGCGAAGGCGGCTATCGACGAGTCTGCACGGCTGCAGGTGGTACGAGAAATGTACCGGTTGCGTTTTCAACAGGAGCCCCCAAAGAACCGAAGCGTTCAACAGCTAAGGGGGATCGAAGGCTCACGAGTGCGGCGCATGTATGAGCTCCTCGCAAGACAGTACCGGATCCCTTGGAATAGGCGTTCCTACAAGGTGTATGACTGGAACTCCGCGGATCCGGTGAATCGTGCCCTGAGCACGGCCACAGCTTCGCTGTACGGCGTCTGCGAAGCTGCTATCCTGATAGCCGGGTATTCGCCGGCAATAGGGTATATCCACACGGGGAAGCCGTTGTCGTTTGTTTACGACATTGCCGACATATTCAAGTTTGACACTGTAGTGCCTGCCGCTTTCCGTACCGTTGCGCGGAATAGCCAATCGATTGAGCGTGATACTCGCATCGCCTGCCGTGATCTGTTCCGCTCGGAGAAGATATTAAAGCGAATCGTGCCGGTAATCGACCGGGTGATCCACGCATCAGGTCTGCAGCCGCCGCAAGTTCAGCCTGACCAACTCACACCTGCTATTCCGAACGCGGGAAAACTCTCAGATGGTAGTCGTAATAACTGAAAATGTGCGCCCGCGCCTTCGAGGACGCCTGGCCGTGTACATGTTAGAAGTTCGTGCTGGAGTGTATCTGGCGAAGATAGGCGCAAGGGTCCGAGAAATGATCTGGGAAACCGTGAATGAAGAGTTGGGCGACGGGAACGCCGTAATGGCGTGGAGTACAAGTACGGAAAGCGGCTACGATTTTCTTACGGCGGGAGCCAACCGTCGCGAACCGATAGACTACGATGGTCTCAAGCTCGTACAGTTTCGCTCTTCCGAGGAGAGTGAAGAATCACAGAACGATTGGTGAGACACGTTATGTTCATTGAAAGCGTCCCCGTAGCACGTGCCAGTCGGTGGCGCAACTACGTTTTTCTAAATTCCTGTGCAGAATAGTGTTATAATTGGTCTGTTCCCCCCAGACGCGGGGGAGACCCGTCGGTACGCGAAGCGATCCGCAAAAGCGTTTTCTGTTCCCCCCAGACGCGGGGGAGACCCGCCGATGAAACCGGAGCGCGACGCCTACGGGAACTGTTCCCCCCAGACGCGGGGGAGACCCGCCAGGACGCCCACGCACTCCAACTCAGCAAAACTGTTCCCCCCAGACGCGGGGGAGACCCGAGCGTTTGAGGGGCTAGTGGGCTTTACGCTCGCTGTTCCCCCCAGACGCGGGGGAGACCCGTTTTCACGTTCGGAAATCTCCGGCATCACCCGCTGTTCCCCCCAGACGCGGGGGAGACCCGTCCGAATACGCCGCCAAGATCGAGCGAGTGGACTGTTCCCCCCAGACGCGGGGGAGACCCGTTGAAACGATCCTGAAAGCGGTGGCGGCTGAACTGTTCCCCCCAGACGCGGGGGAGACCCGAAACATGACGGAGGACAGGCGTTTCCGATTGGCTGTTCCCCCCAGACGCGGGGGAGACCCGAGTTAACCGGGGGGTTCATGAAGCGCCTGTTCCTGTTCCCCCCAGACGCGGGGGAGACCCGGCAACTACATTGACGGCCATTGCGCCGGTACTCTGTTCCCCCCAGACGCGGGGGAGACCCG
>JBBDTM010000105.1:0-15531 GCA_040904425.1 Alkalispirochaeta sp. | reverse complement strand
ACACGGTGATTGCCGTTGAACCAGAGTTTATTACACCGCAGGATGGTGCGAAGAAGCAGGATTGTGAGATCAATGCCGGTAAGCGATGGGTTGCGGGAGTCGGGAAGAAATATGCTGTGATGGGAATCACGCTTCTATGCGATGATCTGTATGCCCGCCAGCCGTTTTTCGAGCATGCCCTCGGTGAGGGCTTTCATCTCCTGTGCACGTGTAAATCATCATCCCATCGTTATTTATACGACTGGTTCCCGCATTCAAGCAGTCAACGCAACACTTCTTGTGGCATGTGAAACCGGTAACGAGACACAGCGCCCCGACCCCGGGGAGATTAACAACGAACCAATCGGTGCGGACAGCCCGGGTTTGTCCGGGATATTCCTCCTTGGAAGGGGCTGACTACTACACTCGTTCCGAGAAGATGGACGGTGCCCCCGCGCTCGTCCACTTCTTCAGCGATTGGGGAGGTAACTGGAGCGCCGCGCAGCCCGGCGGTGAGAAGATCGACGTTGATCCCATAGATTCGGACGACTATCTATACCTCAATTACGCATTCCAGCTGGGCGCAACTCCGGCTTCGATGATCCGGACGTGCCCGATGAGCTCGATGTTCCGGTCGCCGAGGATCTCTACGGGCACTACGGAGACCCCGACCATCCGGATGGCCCGGAGCGGGTTCGGGACGCGTTCATCCACGTCATCGAGACTCTTGAAGACGAGGGCGTGACCGATCCGAGCTGGTTCGAGTCGAGCCGCCCAGATCGGACAGGAGTTCGGAAGCTATCTGACGAGCTTTGCTCGCTTCACGGCGTTCGCGACAATCCGGACTGGAAGTCGCTCCCGTACGACTTCCTCGACTGAGGAAAATCGAGCGAACGATTACCATTCCGTCGGCCACGGTGAT
This sequence comes from Alkalispirochaeta sp., assembly GCA_040904425.1. Classification (GTDB taxonomy): domain Bacteria; phylum Spirochaetota; class Spirochaetia; order DSM-27196; family Alkalispirochaetaceae; genus Alkalispirochaeta. Next base: position 14,630 of record JBBDTM010000105.1, on the reverse strand, counting down.
TGGGAAAGACTCAACGACCGCCGGTGATCTCGCGACGGAGTTCGTCAATCTGCTCAAGCAAAGCTTCAGCCTTTTGCAGAGAGTCCTGTGCTTCCTCCGCCGTGGTGGAATCGAAATCTCCATAATCAACATCAGTTCGCCTGGACAGGAGGAGTTTGACCATCTTTATTGTTTCCAGCGGAAGCTGCCCCGTTTTCACAAAATGTAGGCTGAGTAGCGTGATCGCACCGCTATGTGTCTCCGCGTCAAGGCCTTCCAGAACGAGAAGGCTGCGAATAGCCTGCAGGACTGCATAATATGCCCGGTTGATCCCCGTCTTGTACCGTGCTTCCTCCATATTTGCTCGAGCGTCGCGGAGGAACTCCCCCGCCTTTCCAAACCGGATTTCGCTGAGATTTTCCTTATCTTGCCGGTTCAACTTCAAACCGGTATCCCCTCACTCATGATATTCTCGTAGAACCGTGTCCGGTACCGACGTTCCTGCTCAAAGCTTTCAACAGATTTGATAACCGGATCGAAGGAAATGCCGTTCGTTCGTTCCTGCTCGACAAAACGACTGATGATCTGTTCTTCCAGGTCGATCGTCCGCTCACGGACCACGACGAGTACGTCAAAATCAGAGTCACCGTTGTGGTCTCCCCGGGCTCTCGATCCAAATGCATGAATTGACACGATCTGTCCCGGATGGTCTTCCCGGAGTGCTGCTCCGATCTGCTCAAGCATCATTCTCGCGTACTGGTACACTGGCGCCGCTCCCCAGATCAGCGTAGCGTTTTCCAAATAGACGGTCAACATTCGTTTACCTAACGATAGAAGGACTTATAGCCGTGGTAGCGCCATTTCGCGGGCGGGCCGGCGAAGCTCGTGCGGAGAGAAGACTGAGTCCACTCGAGTACCGAGTCAAACCTGGGCAGGCCCTTTGGGAACCGTCCAAGAAGACGTCCGCACCAGACGTTTCCCTACGGGGCAAACATTTCCTGCAGCACGTCCAAAACTCGAGTCAGAGTCTGGGTATCGATCGAACCAAGTCTTCTTTCCAGGCGAGTGCGATCCACAGTACCAATTTGATCGAGAACGATGAGCCCGGTTCGATTCTCGAAAACACAACCGACTCTGAACGGGTATCGATGGGCGCCGGTCGTCAGCGGCGCAACGATGAAGGTACCCATTCGCGCATTAAGCTCGTCCGGAGATACGATAACACACGGTCGAGTCTTTTGAATCTCGCGGCCACGCGTTGGGTTCAGCGTAACCAGGACCACATCCCCTCGCCGGGGTGTACCTGCGGCTACCAATCCCACTCCTCTTCATCAAATCGTGTTGACGTCGGTTCATCCAGCAGTCCCTCGGACGGATGTTCTTCGATCGCTTCCGCCCAACCTTTGCGAGGCAATTCTACCGGTCGCACCGTGATCAACCCAGGCTCAGCATGAATGTCAACTTCACCCTCAAGCCCGGCCTCTTCAATCAGGGCTTTGGGTAATCGAATACTCCTCGAATTGCCAACTCGCACCAACATCGATTTCATAGACAAGCCCTCTCGTGGTTACATCGTACTCACGTCTTAGCTACCCGAAATCACCAGTCTCTCTCACCATGCGCACTGCGAAGATATTCAACGTGTGAAGCACAACCATCATCGTACGTGCTTCCGATACACTTCACCGTCTATCAGATCTCCGCAAAAGATCTCCATTGCTCTCCGGGCTGTGGCATCACCGCACATTCTTTACTATCTTGTAGAGATGGGGCTGGAGTTCTTTAACCGGTACCGTCGATTCGCCCTGTTCGTGACTACGGCACTCGTGGCTGTTCTCGGGGTAATTCTCATTCGCACGCATACCCCATCGACGCTGGAGCGTGTTCGTAACCATGGCAGGATTACCGTCCTTACGCAGAATACTCAGCACGCCTACTATCTCAATCGCGGCAAGCCGGCCGGTTTCGAGTACGAGCTGGCAGCAGCATTCGCCGACTCGCTTGGTGTCGAACTTGAGGTGAAAACGCGTCGGTGGTCACAGCTGATCCCCGACCTCCTTGAAGGAGAGGGTGATTTCATCGCCTCTTCGATAACCAACACCGAATCTCGTCGTCGGGAGGTTGCGTTTACGAAACCCTACCTCATCGTCAGACAACAACTCGTGGTGCACGCCACTCGCCGTGGAATCCGCGAGCTCGCCGATGTGAACGGTATGACCATTCACGTCCGAGCAGACACGTCGTATGAGGAACGCTTGCAGAACCTTATCGCGGGCGGCCTGCAGGCTGAGTTGGTCGCGCACACTAACCAGCCCACCGAAGAACTCATCCGCGCAGTCGCCCGGGAAGAGGTGGAGGCGACAGTAGCAGATACCCACATCGCCCGCCTCAACCGGCGATATTATCCGGATGTGCGAATCGCACTGGCGCTATCGGGACCGCAACCACTCGCTTGGATTGTGCGACCCGAAGACAGGGACCTACGTGCGGAAGCAAACAGCTTTTTTAATCGAATCAAGAACGATGGCACGTTCGACCGCATCTATGAGCGCTACTACGAGGGAACGGAAGTCTTCGACTACGTCGACATACAGGCCTTTCACAAACGGATCGAGACTCGTCTCCCTCGTTACGAGGAGATGTTTAGGCGGGAGGCGGAGCGCTACGGGTTCGACTGGCGGATGATTGCCGCAATGGCGTATCAGGAATCGCATTACCACCCGCTTGCAACGAGTTATACCGGCGTGCGTGGGCTCATGCAGATCACCGCCATCACAGCCGAGGAAATCGGCATCGAAAATCGGCTTGACCCGGAGCAAAGCATCCGCGGTGGCGTTGCCTACCTGCACCGACTGTATCAGCGTTTCGACGAGGTTGCCGACGAGCAAGAACGACTACTATTTGCAATGGCAGCTTATAACGTGGGCTACGGCCACGTACGCGACGCCCAAGAGCTTGCCAGGCAACGCACGATCAACCCAACCAGCTGGAAGTCGCTTGCAGAGACCCTGCCCTTGCTCTCCAATCCTGAGTACTACCGCGAACTTCCCCACGGATATGCGCGCGGTCGAGAGCCTGTTCGCTATATCAACCGGATCCTCGAGTACTACGACATTCTCAGGCAACTCGAGTCTTTAGACCGAGCATCTACAGCTGACGCTCAAAATTGAAAAGCGCCGTCCGCAGATACATCACGGGGAGCCGACCCAGTTCAAATGGCTGTGCGACGGCGAGCGCCACATCGAGATGGATACGGTTACGGGAGACCACTGCGCCGATACCGAGTCCCGCGCTTCCGTAATACCAAGCGCTCGAGCGTAGCTCCAGAGACCGCTGTGCTGCAGCAAGATCAGTAAACGCGAATAACCGGTACTGGTGAATCGTGATCCGCCGCCTGCCCCGTGGAATGAACGAGGCGTCAAGACTCCGAAACATACGACGCGAGAACTCGGTGGACAGCAGCCCTACGCGGACCGCTTCTATCTCGTTCGGCGCATATCCCCGAACGCTGTCGAAGCCTCCGAGCTGATACATTTCGACCGCCTCATTCTGCCAGATATCGATCAACGTGTCGAAACTCAGCTGTTCCTCAATGCTCCAGTTCTCACCAGGTGTGAAACATACGCAAATAACCTACCACGTCCCGACTACTCCCGAAAGCCATGGTGTGTATACGCATCTGTGATAACACGCAAACAGCTCGTCGCAGAGCGCGACAGGATAGAACACGGAAGTCGAGGCCCGTGGTGAAACACGAGCACAAAAGGATGGTGATATGAATATTACCGTTTTAGCTCTTGATTGCCCCCTGCTCCCGGGAGAACGCCCGACAAAACCGTTCCGCATCGAATCGGGCCTATAGTTCCTGACCGATCGGCTCTCGCGTTTGCTCCGTTTTCGCCGGATCCGATTCTTGCACGACTCATCGTTTCGGCAGTACCATTTACGTATGGACAAGTTGGTTTTCAGAGCGGTTTACGATGATGAGGCTCGCGTCTGGTTCGTCAGCGACGACACCCTCGGGATAGTCACCGAGGCTGACACCCTTGAGGTCCTCGAATACAAACTGCAGACGATGGTTCCCGAGTTTGCTGATCTCAACGACGTAGTCCTTCCTCGCCCAATCAAGTTCTCGATACACGCCGAGAAGGCGACTGTCGCGTTCGCCTGATGGGGTCAAATTACGCCTCCGCCATCAAGAAGTTGCTCCTATCGGCAGGCTGCACGCACGTCCGCCACGGCAAAGGCGACCACGAAATATGGTTCTCTCCGCGTACGAACAAAAATTTTCCCGTCGACGGTACTATCAAGTCACGCCACACCGCCAATGCGGTGTTGAAGCAGGCGGGGCTTCCGAAGGGCTTCTGATGGTGTGTATCGCTATCCCGCTTGGCGCATCAGATTCGATAGCAACTATGAGATGCCACTATGAGATCTTTTGGCCACAACCAGATACGACCAGGAATAACGGTAGCGGAACGGTTGCCGTAAGTCTCTTCAGGGAATACAGCAGAGAACGTTGGGAACAGCAGTAGCGGTTCTGGCGGGTTGCTCATAACCCGGAGGTCGGAGGTTCGAGTCCTGCCCCCATCCTTGGTCAGTATAGTTTTGATGGTATTTTTCAGCATGCAAATTTGGCGATTAAAAGCGTAATAGTTGGCGAATAACCTGCGTAGCGTCCGGATCGTCGCCCTCGGATTATACACCGTCGGGATACTGAACTCACCGGTGCCCAGAAAGACCCACAATCGCTTGCCCATGTTGAGTGCATGCTGGCGTTCAGTCTTCTTCCAGGAATCGGTGATGATGCCAAATCGCATCGGATTCAGCACGAAGCAGGTCGCGCCGGTAGCCTCAACGCTGTCAGCCGCGGTCGCATGGGCGAGCAAATGATCGCCAGCGAATGACCAGCCCAAAAAAAACTGCCACAGGTAGCATCCATCACAACCGCGTCCTCCAGACCGAACCTGGCGAGATACTCCTCCGTCTGACCTGAGCACAAAAAATCGGAACTCACGCCTGTCTCGATCAAGGACCGATACCGTCGAGGACTTCCTGTGCCGGCCGATACCATGAAATGGTGTAACCATCGTCTCCTTTTCGCTCTACTGGGAGAGAGAGCAGACTACCGATGTCGGTTGTACATTCCATTCCACTATATAAGATGCATGCCCGAGCAGGTTTCGTAGAAACCGACCAGGGCAGCATCGTCACCTGAGCGTGCTATTCTGTCGGTACGGGCGCGGTCGGCAACCTGCCCAGGATGCATGGGTGTCGCCGCGTTCCTCGTTACTGCGGTAGGCGGCTGGCGCACGCAGGTCGCGAAGCGACCGACCAGCCAAACCCATTAACGTGATCGCAACCCGCTGCTAAGGAACACCACAGAGGAGTCATGGCCCATCAACCATCCTGATCCCTTCGCTTCCGGATTGCTTGTGATCTGGAGCAGTCTAACACCCACGGATGCAGGGCCGAGCAGGCGGCGGATGCCGCCGACCAGGTACCAACCGCATAATGCGCATAATCGACGCTTGACACGAAAACATAACAACCTACTATCGGCCCCACAAACGGGAGCACCTGCGCCGAATTCTTCCGATAATCAACCCCGCCAAAAACCCGCGAGCCATAGATTGTAAACCCGCCACTTTGCCGTAACATCATGCAAACACTTGTAGTGAATGGAAACCCCGCTGTCATTTTGGGATCTTATCGGGGGCGCTTATACATTATTGATCACCCTCGCCAGTGCCAGTAAGGATGCAAACTGGCAAAGCGGCTGGCGGGTGTCGGTTGCAAAAAGTACGCGGAAGCTCATAGGGAACACTGGATGGCTCGTCGTCTCGTTACCTTGCTGCTGTTGTCATCCATTACTGGACAGTATCTGTCCAATCCTACGGTGACCTTTCGCAATTCCTATGGTAACCTCTTCCTACGGATGCAATCGCAAAGCGAGATCACCACGCCGATGCGGATCCTCATCGTCGACGATGAACCTGCCAACAATACTTACGTCTCTCGGGTTCTTCGAAACCATGAAACACGCGCCTTCGATAACCCACAAGACGCCTTAGATTTTGCCAGGGACGAGGCAATTGACCTCGTGGTCGTTGACCAGCGTATGGTACCTTTTACCGGGCTTGAGCTTGTCCACTCTCTGAAAGAGATACAGGATGACTTTGTCGCGATAGTGGTCTCCGCCTACACGGACCGCGATGACCTCATGGACGCAGTCAACTCTAATCTCATTTATCGCTATTTGGTGAAGCCCGTGTCCCCTGAAGACCTTCTGGAAGCTGCTGAGAAGGCCTTGATGAACCTCACTCTTGTACGAAAGAAGAGAGAGCTCGAAGCGATGCTTCGGAGTACAAACGCGCAGCTCACACGGGAAAACAAGATTCTCCGGGCCGGCGAAAAGGATCCTCTCGGAGAGTTTTTTGGTTTTCATGAGCGGATTCAGAAGCTGAAGGATATCCTGCGGATCTACGCGGCCACGGAAGAGCCGATTCTTATCACCGGTGAGACCGGAACTGGTAAGGAGCTACTTGCCCGTAGCGTCCACCGTCTCTCTTCTCGGCGGGACGGCCCATTCTTTGCGATTAACTGTTCGGCGATCCCCAAGCAAATCTTTGAAAGCGAGCTTTTCGGCCACGAAAAGGGAGCCTTTACCGACGCTCAGCACGCGAGGCCCGGTTTCGTCACGGCCGCCGATGGAGGGACCCTCTTTTTGGACGAGATCGGTGATCTACCCCTGGAAGTTCAACCCAAAGTGCTCCGGTTCTTGCAGTTCGGAACCTATTTTCCCCTCGGATCCCGATCTGAGCACAAGACCTCTATCCGGATCGTTACCGCTACTAACCGAGATCTCGAAACAGAGGTGAATGAAGGCCGCTTCCGCCAAGATCTCTGGTATCGCATGAATACCCTCCGAGTCTCGGTGCCACCGTTGCGGGAGCGCTCATCGGACATTCTTCCCCTAATGGATGCGCTCGCAGTAAAGAAGGGTGTAATCCTCCCAAACCTGACTAACCGAGCCCGACGACTTCTCCGGTCCTACTCGTTTCCCGGGAATGTTCGGGAGTTAGAAGCTGTCGTCGTCAAGCTTCACGTTTTCGCTGGGGCCCTAGGAATCGGGGAAATCGACGCGGCGTCATTGGCGGATATTCTTGAGCTCTCATCGTCCTCGATACCCGGCTGCATTGATGAGCCTATCGAACCCTTTGATTCTGAGCACGGTGAGGATCTACGCACATACATAGAGGCCGTAGAGCGCGAAGCGGTACAACGCGCATTTCATGCCACCGGGGGGAACCTCTCGGAAACCGCCCGCGTTCTGGGCCTGACTCGCCACGGACTACGTAATAAACTGCGGCGACACGGGCTATATCCTTTCCAACATGATGAAGGGGGTTCATCGTGAGCGACAGCGGCTCGGCTCAACCAAGGTCATATCTTTCTGACCGGCCGGCGCTCATCGTAGCCGCTTCAGTAACAGCGATATCTCTCGTGAAGGGGGGGCTCTCGCCGACAGTCATCCCGAACTACCATGTTGTGTTGGGAGTTCAAGGGACGATCATCATCGGGCTGATCATCGTATTCGCCTGCGGCATGGGGACCCCGACCTTACCCCCCCTGGCACTCTTGTCAATACCACTTCTCATGGTGGAAACCACGGTCTTTCCACCCACCATCTATAGTGGATCGATCGTTCCGCGGCTCTTCTATATCCTGACCGGGTTACAAGGTGTCTTTCCGGTCGTTGCCTGCCTTCTCCGATGTCGCCTTCCTGTAGCCTTCTCCGCTACGGCCCTCCTTCTCGGATTGGAGACTATTCTGTTGCGCCGGAGCTGGACCAGTAGTCCGCTGCTCTATGGGGGAATCATCCTGGCAACCCTTCTCGTGGCGCTTATTCTGCTTCAATTGAGAATTATCGCTAAAGATCGAACACACATTCGGCAGCTCTACGAACAACAAAGAGAACTCAACCACCGGCTTTCAGTGGCTGCGGCGCAGCTTATGGAACAGAAACGGCGCGCTTCGTTGACCGTAATGGCAGATGGACTTGCTCACGAAATCAATAATCCGGTCAACTACATGAAGGGTCATCTTGCGTATTTGCGCGAGGAACTGGAGCGCCTTTTCTCAGGGGAGCCTCCATACACAACCGGTTCCGACGAAGCGTATGTTCGTCGGGAGCTGCGCGACATTATGATCCAATTCGATCGCGGTCTTTCCCGTATCAGTGAAGTTGTCCAGCAGCTTCGCAGAGTGTCGGAGTCGAGACACACAAACACCGTTCCCGCTCGGCTGCGACCGGAAATTGAGGCAATAGTAGGTTTTCTCGGTCTTAGTCGCAGTGGAGGGCCTTCGGTGGAGATTGCAATTCCCGCAGCGACTGAGATCGCTATGGAGCCCGGCGATCTGTTTACCCTCTTCAGCAATCTCCTCGGCAACGCCGTGGATGCAACAGAGGGAGCCGGGGAGATACGAATTGAGGCAGAAAAAGACGGCAACCTGGTTCGAGTAGTGGTTAGCGACACTGGTCGAGGTATAGCGCCCGACCGGCTCGAGCACATCTTTGATCCCTTCTTCACGGAGAAACTCGATCAGGAGCATATGGGTGTCGGTTTGGCACTCTGCAGAAGCGTTGTTGATCGACACGGTGGCTCAATATCCGTGGAGAGCAGGGAGGCGGTAGGAACGTGGGTAACAGTAGAACTCAAAGCACACAGGGGATGATAGCTTCAACGGGTCGGCGGCAATCTGCCGTTGCTATTACCGTCTCACTCCTGGCAATTCTGCTACTTACCGGCTGCAATGCACGTCCGGCCAGGCCGTCGGGCGCACTCGATCAGCTCACGGGCTCGCGGCCAGATGGGAACGATGACCTCATCTATCTACAATCGATCCATAAGAGCGGACCGATCAGAGAGGATGCCTGGATCGCCGTCGGCGATGTTCTGGGGGATGCGTCGCAAGAACTTCTTCTGATCGAGGGATCCACCGCACGCATCCTCACCCCCGGGGGACACCAGATTGGCGGGTTTACACTCCCGGTCGATGAGGTAACTCAGCCTTTGTTGAGCGATCTTAACGGGGACGGCAAGAAGGACATTGTCACTGGCACCAAGAACGCCGGAAGTGTGGGACTCCTCGGATTTGACGGACAAGGTAATACAATCCTTGAGAGCTACGGAGCGTCCATGGTCCAGGGAGCCACAACGCCACACGCTGCTCAAGGAGGCACGGTTTACTTCACCGCATCTTCTCTCTTTAACATAGCACCCAAAATCGTAGGTGCAGCGACCGCCGGTATGGAGGCTCCGCTCTGGACCTACCACTTGGGGCAAGTCCCGACCCATGTCGATGTTGGAACCAACGGGCTCCTGGCCATTTCCGCTCGCGGCGTGTACCGCGAGGGCAAAACCGTTACCGTTCCTCCCGAGACAAATCGGCGGGAGCACGCGGCTATTATTCTCAACCATAGCGGGGAGCTTGCTTTTTACCAAACAATAGGAGAGGCAAAACAGGAAGGATACTTTCGAGAAGGGGCGATATCGGGGGTTGATATAACTCTCGTTGACATCGACGGGGATGGGGAAGACGAGGTCGTGTATCTCAAAGAACGGGTGAGCGAACTCTACGGAGGGCCCACCGAGCTTACCATTCGTGATCTCAACGGTTCGATCACAGCAAGACGTAGCGGGCCAGAGCGGAGCGACGGCGAGCTCGCCCTGATGGAAAACAACGATGAACAAATGCTCCTCGTTACCTGGAGCCGCCACGGAAGAATCGAACTCTATGACGGGCACCTGAATAGTCTTGGAACGCGGGCGTTCCCTGGACCTGCGCACAATCTGAAGATGAGAAGCGTCGGCGATTTCGACGACGACGGGGCAGACGAGATCCTGGTGACCGACATCAATTACCTTCATATCGTTGATGAAGATCTTGATTATGAATTTTCCTTGTACTCAAAGGAGCACATACGAGATGCTCGTTTTCTGACCGACGGGAAAGGAAAGACAGTCCTGGCAGTCCTTTCCGATCGGTTGGAGCTTTTCGCGCCGGAGAATCCCGGCAGTGCCAATCTGGTGATCTTTACCGATCCGCCGGGCGCGAGTGTCAGGCTCGACGGGCAACTTTTGCCACCCGGTGAATTACCGGTTCCCCGGGACGTCACCCCCGGAATCCACACAATTGAGGTCTCTTTGGAGGGTACCGAATCCATCCGCAGGGAGATCGACCTCCCTGCAGGAATGGCAACCGTGATGGCAATAGATCTCCCGGAGGTGTCCGGCAGCGCGAACGGGAACGAAGGGCTCGTCAGCAGGCCTCCCGCAGTCCCGGCAAGAAGCTATGAGTCTCTGGTGTCGACTGGCCGTTACTCGCTTCCCGAGGGATTCCGACTTGCCGCGATTGACGATTTCGTTGGCGGTCCGGAAAAGGAGTATCTTTTCGTTACCCGCAACAGACGCACGTGGTCGATTCACGACCAGGAACTGCGATACATGCGAAGCGGTACCTTTCCAGAACCGCTTACGGGAAGGAGTTTCGCTGTATATGGGGATCTCGACGGCGATGGGAAAAGCGATTTTGGCGGAACCCAGCAGGGAGACCTCACGCGAATGTTTGCCGTCAACGGGGATAACAGATTACTCTTCGAGCACCCCACATGTCGGGCCTACGGCTCGCGGCTCGAGTTTGCCGGACGAACTGACGAACGCCTCCTCTTTACCATAAGTACCGGTTACCTTCTGACCCCTCGAGGCGTTTACGGTTTCGACCCCGCCGAAAGCCGAATTACGTTCTTCCACCCTACAGCCGGTTTTGTAAATCGACCATCGAGAATTCAAGATACCTTTTACTTCGGTTATTTCGCCGCCAGCAACGGCGCCGAACTCGTTCACGATGACGGAACGGTAGAGCGGGACAGTGAGGTTTTCATCCACGCGATCACCGCGAACGGTAAGGTTGACCCGAGAACACAACCATTACCCGGCCAAGATATCGACGGATCCACCTGGCCCTTTCCTTTTGACAGCGACAATGATGGTCAGGCGGAGCCACACTTCCTGCTTATAAAGGATCAGTACTATCGAGGCGACTCGGGGGTCTACCGTATCGACGGTCCCAGGGGTATCACCGAAGTATATCAAGGGCCAAAGGACCGGGGAGTCCGCACTCTTCAGGTGGCCTCCGGCGGAGACTCTGAGCTACTCAGTCTCCGCTGGGACAAGCCCCTGGTCCACGAGGTCATCGATGCTTCCTATAGACTAATCTATCGAAAAGAGTATGGAGAGAGCACCGTAGTAGAACTGATCAACCTCGATGGCGGCCCGTGGGAGATTATCGAATACCACGAAGGTGGTGCCCGCATAATGGATTTCCAGAATAGGACGCTTGAAACTCTTGCTATCCCGAACACTACGGTGATCGGCTGGCGGATCGTCGATTTGGAGGGAGACGGCAAAGAAGAGATCATACTATTGGGTAGAGAAGAGATTGAAGTCTTTCGTTACTAGCCTCCGTGTTATGATCCTCACCTGCATGCTCTCGATCGGGTGCACCAGCTCCGACGAACCCGAATGGCGTTATCCGGGCTACGACGCCACCGAAAGCCATGCCTATCCCGCAACAAATTCGCTTGACGGCGAACCGCACTACCGCGTCGTACGGTCTTTACAACCAGGTGAGCAGCCACAAAAGCTGTTGATAGCGGACGTCCGAGGTGGAGCAGCGCCGGAACTCGTAATCACTACCAATAAGACCCTCAACATCCACCCTCTTCACGGTCGACGTCACCTGCAAGTTAAGCTACCAACGGGAACACTGGAGGCGGGTTTTGTAGCGGATCTTGACGGGGACAATAAAGGGGAGCTCATGCTCGGCGCTGGTGGGGAACAACCGCGGGTTTACGCGATGAACGGCGCGGGTCAGGTCGTCTTGAAGGTTCAAGTAGACACTGAGCGCGGCGTCTACCAACGCACGCTTCCGCTCTTACTCACTGGAGATACACTTATCGCCATAGCGAGACCTGGGACAGCGTACACGCCTCGGGGAGTTCTGGCCTTTTCAACCGGCAGCGGAGTTTTAGACTGGATGTATTCGGTCCCCTTCGATCCCTGCGGCGCTATTGCTCTTCCCGACCCAACCGGCCGCTCCCGGATAATCCTTCATACCAACCTTTCATTTCAGGGAACCTACCCTTACCTTGGCGTACAACGCCATGAAGAACGAAGGGCCGATGCCGAGCTACATCTTGTAGAAATGGATACCACAGGCTCCACCCAGCGAGCACTGTCTATAGGCGGTCCCACCCGGGCAGTCATTGGTAATGGCACGTACTTCCTCCTGGAAACGGGTAAAAGAACGCCTTTGCTTTTGCTGCGAGAAGTCGAACCAGGGCATGTCTATGGGGATGTCGCTTATGATGCGGCGCTTCACGTTGTAGACCGGGTGACCGGTGAGATTGAAGAGAGCTATGAGGTGCCCAACGGATGGCGAGTGGGCGATGTGAGAGTACTACCAGCATCAGAAGAAGGTGGATTCGCGGTGATCCTGCTGGTCCGCTCCGATACCGCGCCGTCACGACTAATCGCCCTGGATTCTCGGCTCCGGCCGCTTGTCACCAGAGAAGCCGTGAAGGCCACCCTCGGCCCCGTGTTGGACTACGACGGTCGCGAGGCCACCAGGCTAGTTGTGACCACCAAAGAAGGCTTACTGATATATGACCGACATCTGCATCCAACCGGCACGTATCCCGTTATCGAAGGATCGTCGCTTGGTTCAGTTACAGCCATAGCCTACACGGAATACCGCGGCTCAGCCTACGTCGCCGCCCTTGGTCGGGAACTTCATCTGTGGCACTGGTAACGCGTTGTCCAGGAAATCGAAGGTTTGTTCGGAAAACCGGACAGTTACTGTTCATCCAACGCGACAAAACAAGGATTCCCAAGATGCTTGAAGAACTAAGCACAATTCAACAATCCTCTCTGACATAGAACTTTACTGTTATCAGACCCACCTCATTAGGCCGTATCCACGCAAGTGGCACGGAATATACAAGCACTCAAACGATTCGAAAAACCAACCCAAGAGGAGTCTCAGATGAATCGAACGGACGGCTTTATGATGAGCATCACCACGATTATCAAGCGCCTATGTGTCGCAGGTCTAATCCTTGTGGCCGTCTTCGGGCTTGTTGGTTGTCCCAATCTCTTTGGTAGCGAAGATGACGATCAATCAACACAGGACACAACACCCCCAAGCGAAGTCACCGAGTTGACCGCCACCGGCGGCGAGGGCCAGGTCGTCCTTGCGTGGACCAATCCCACCGACGAGGACTTCGACTCGGTCACCATCCACTACGGCACGGCAAGCGCCGACACGGAGTTCACCGGAACCATCGACCCCTCGGGGACAACCATTGCCGGACTTACCAACGGCACCGAGTACACCTTCCTGGTTCGCTCCTTTGATACCGACGGCAACGAGTCCGCCGGAGTCAGTACGACGGCAACCCCGGTTGATACCAACGCGCCCAGCGACGTGTCGGATCTCTCAATAGAGGCAGATTATCGATCCGTCACACTGTCGTGGACCGACCCGACTGAGTCCGACTTCGACCACGTCGAGATCAGCTATGGTAGCGAGGACAGTGCGGATACCGACTTTACGGGAACCGTATCTTCGTCGGGCACCACGATTGACGGACTTACCCCTAAGGTCGAATACACGTTCGCCGTACGCGCAGTAGATACGGCCGGGAACACATCTTCCGGTGTCACTGACCACATTAAGCCCTGGGGCAAAATCGTCTTCCTATCCGACCGGGATAACTCGAATATGGAAATCTATACAATGCTCCCGGACGGTTCAGACGTTCAACGACTCACCATCAACACCTTTGTCGAGACCGATCCTTCATGGTCTCCCGACAATTCACAGATCGCCTTTGCCGCAACCGATGACGGTGACTACGACATCTACGTGATGGACGCCGACGGGAGTAATCGAACCCGCGTATACGATACCGATCCGCCTGTCGATAGTGATGAGGATCAAGATGAATTCGACATCGAATGGTCGCCGGACGGTTCGAAGATCATATTCGCGAACAGTGACGACCAAATCTGCACGGTGAAACCGGATGGAACCGGCTTCCAAGTCATAGTGGATCCCGGCACGGGCGACAAGTCCGCTAACGCCGCCTCCTACTCCACCGACGGATCCCAGATTATGTTTCTCTCGGATCAGGACGGTACGAAGAAGGTCTACGTCGCAGACTCGGACGGTACGAATCAAGAGATTCGTTACACCCCCATTTTTTCCGATGGAGTCTTCCCCCACTGGCGCGGTCCATCAATCCTGGTGACGGACGATATCGACGAGGACAGCGACTTCAGCAACAACGTGTACGATTTCGAGCTGGTGGCGATAGACCCGGAGACCGGCGAGTCCACCGTTCTCGTAAGCGATGGTGATGACGGGACGGCCACCGAGTCGGAGATTACCGGGTTCGGTCGTTGGTCGCCGTCCACTGACAAGCTGCTTTTCGCAAAGTACTTTCCAGAGACAAACCAGTTTGATATCTTCATGGCCGACGCCGACGGCTCCAACGAGGTTAACCTCACCAACACTGGCGATTC
>JBBDTM010000104.1:0-15754 GCA_040904425.1 Alkalispirochaeta sp. | reverse complement strand
CGACTGCTTATCCACTGCGGAACGCCGCAACAGCCTCCTCCGGATCAATGTTAGCGCCACGGTCACACCGCAACCGGCGGCGGCGCCCAGTGCGAACATCGTCATTATTTGCCCCCCTCTAGGCTACCAACTCTCTGATACACTCCGGGCCGGCGGTACTCCAATCCGAACGTATTTCGGTCAAGCGTTTCGGAATGCCCCACCACCAAAAAGCCCCCGACGGCAAGGTACTTCATCATGGCGTTCACCACGTTCCACCGGAAGTCCTCGTCGAAGTAGATCAGAACGTTCCGACAGAATATCAGATCGAAGGTATTGCGAAAGGGATATGTATCCCGGACCAGATTGAGTCGGCGGAACACCACCATATCTCTGATGTTTTTCTTCACGCGACCTCCGCCGTCGATCTCCTCAAAATACCGGGCGCGGAGCGACTCGGCCAGCTTCGCCAGTTCCTTTTCGCCATACACACCGGTCTCCGCCTTCTCCAGCGCGGACACGGCGATATCGGTTCCGAGAATTCTGGTTGCCGCACGGACCGCTTCGCTCTCGTCGGCGATCGTCATGGCGATATTGTACGGTTCCTCGCCACTGGAACACGCCGCCGACCAGATTCGGACCCGTTGACGGCGCCGGTGAGCGATTTCCTGCTCCCACTGCGGAATCAGTTCCTGAGCGACAAACGCGAAGTGCAACGTTTCCCGGTCAAAGTAGGTATGGTTGGTGGAGAGTCGATTCACCAACTCTACAAACAGCGGGCCGTCGGGATCGCTCTCCAGCTTGGCCGCGAGCTCACCGTAGGAACTATAGCCCAGCGTCCGCATCATGGACCCCAAGCGGGCGGTAAGCAAACCGCGCTTCTTATCGCTCAAACTGATACCGACCCGACTACGGAGTAAGTCCGAAATTCGCCAAAAGTCCGAATTGGTGAGCACCTCGGACTTAGCCATCGCTTCCCACGGTTACTTGCGAGTTTGCCAGGATCGTATCCGACTCCAGCAGCATCACCACCAGGTCATCCCGCCGTCCTACGCCGCCTACAAAGCGGTGCATACCATGCTCATCCCGGTAATCGGGGGCAGGCTCCCGATGGTCCTCATCGAAGTGAACAACCTCGTCCATCCGGTCTACCACCAGGCCAATCTGTTTGTCCTGGTAGGACACGATCACGATGCACGTGCGGCGGTCGTACTCCCGATAGTCCAATCCCAACCGTAACCGGAGGTCGATAATTGGAATGATCTGTCCCCGCAGGTTCACCACTCCCCGCAGATACTCCGGCATGTGCGGAACCGGAGTGATCTCCTGCATCTCCACAATTTCCCGGACTACCGTAATGGGCACCGCAAAAGACTGCTCTCCCAGAGTGAAACACAGGTAGCGATCCCGGGTCATATCCTCTTCATCAAGTGTGATGTGATCGGTCTCAGAATTCATCGAAATCGTCGTCCTCCAGCGACAGAGCGATACCCTTCTGCGGCTGCTCATCCGAAGCCTCGCCGGTAGATGCCGATCGAGCTCCAACCAGTTGGGCGGGCTTCTTCGTCTGCCGCTGATCGCCGTTATCTCCGGAACGTTTAGCGTTTCCGGTCTGCTGTGCCATCTGTTGTTTCAGGTATGCCACCATTTCCGGTGTCAACTCAAGGCCGTCTACGGAGACGCCTCCGTCCCCATCCGTGGAACCGGCTGAAGCGAGCGGCGTGCGGTCCAGCACGAACTGCTCCGTCTGGGAATGCAGGGACTTGGACTGCGCGCTGAGCTCCTCCGCTGCCGAGGCGGTTTGTTCCGCGCCGGCGGTGTTGCTTTGCGTCACCTGGTCGATCTGCTCCACGGCGCTATTGATCTGCTCGAGGCCGGTGGATTGCTCCTCACTGGCGGCGGTGATTTCTTCCATGAGGTTCGCCACTTTCGAGACTCCCCCCACGATTTCCCGAAACTGCCGAGCGGTCTCATCGGCGATCTCGTTTCCGGTCTGAATCGTCGCGATCGACTGCTCGATTTTTTCGCTCGTCTCTTTAACGGAAGACGCACTGCGCACCGCCAGGTTGCGCACCTCGTCGGCGACCACCGCGAAACCACGACCGTGCTGCCCGGCGCGTGCCGCCTCGACGTTGGCGTTCAACGCCAGCAGGTTAATCTGGAACGCGATATCATCGATGACGGTGATAATCTTCTTGATCTCTTCGCTGGAGGCGTCAATGCTCCGCATGTGTTCCAGAAGCTTCTGCATCTGGCCGTCACCCTGCTCAGCTTGCTGCCGCGCCTGTTGGGCCAGCGTATTCGCTCCGGAGGCGTTAGTCGTGTTCTGCTGCGCCTGACTGGATAGCTCCACCATGGAGGAGGTGATCTCTTCCACGGAACTGGCCTGCTCGGTGGCGCCCTCCGACAACGTCTGGCTGGCGGAACTTACCTCGTCGGCACCGGCCGAAACCTGTTCCACCGTCTCACTGACTCTGGTGAGCACCTCGTTTAGCTGCGTCCGCATCTTCGCAAGTGCCTTACCGAAGATATCTTCATCCGAGGTGACCTCTACCCGGAAGTTGAGGTCCCCACCAGCAATACGTTCCAAGTCCTCAGTCTTACTACTGAGCGACTCGATCATCCGGTCGAACGCATTGGATAGCTGCCCGATTTCGTCTTTTCGCGTCATCGACAGGAGATCCTGATGTATATCGCCGGCCGCGATCTGAGCGGCTCGGCGGCCGATCCGCTTGACCGGTTTTATGATGGAGATCGTCAGCCAGTAGCCGAGGACTACCGCCACGACCACTGCGGCGATTACCAACCACAACAACGTCTGCTGCGCCGATTTCGCCAGAGCGGTGGCCTCCTCGTTCCCTTGCGATGCGGAGTCACGATTGGCTTGAACAACGTCCGCCGCTATCTCCACCACCGGTCCAAACGCCGGCCGCAACGCGGAGCTTATGGCGATCGCCGTCTGCGCATCCAACCCGTCGGCATTTCCCTCCGAGAGAATCGCCTGCGCCTCTTCCCGGTAGTCGCTCCACGCCTCATCCAGTTCCGTTAAGAGCTGCGCCTCAGTGTCGGTGAGTTCTTGGGAGGTATAGTCACTCATCCGCTCGCGAAACCGAGTTTCCGCTTCCTCCATCGCCGCAGTTGCACTGGATGCATCCGCTTCAGATTGTGATAGGGAGTACTCCAGGACCCCCCGATAATGGTCCGCGGCAGCGGCTGAAATGTCCGCTGCTCGGTCGATACCGCGGACATCCTCGTTGTACATGTCCTCGATCGTCCCGCCGAGGACCGTCTCAAACCAGTACCCCACGCCCCCGAGGGCAAGCGCCAGAAGGGCCATAATCAGAAACGCCCCCGTCAGTTTCATACCCAGTGTTATTCTCATTGGTCTACTCCTTGTACGCGTTCTACGCGAAAACTCGGTGCGCTAATCCGCGCACATCGAGGATAAACGTCACTTTTCCGTTGGACATGATCGACATCCCCTCCAATCCCGGCACCGAGCCGGTGTATTCGGGGAGTGATTTCACCACCGTCTGTTGCGTTCCAATGATGTTCTGCACTGCGATGCAGAACTCGTGGTCACCGTCGCTCAGGATGACACCGGTCCGAGTCTCTTGAGACGTGCCGGCAGCGTCCGGAGCATCATCTATGGCATCGGGACCGTCCGAGGCGATTTCCGTGTGAGCCGATCGCACCCCTCGACGCTGAAGATAGCGATGCAGATCGATGAGCGGCACCAGGCGATCCTTGAGCTTAAGCAGCTGCTGACCATCAGAGGTCCGCTCGATGGGAGCGGTGTCCAACTGAACAAACTCCTGAACATCGGTGAGATCGATCGAATACGCCTGCCCATCGACCATTACCGTGACGGTATCGATAATCGCCAACGTAATGGGGATAAACATGGAGAACGTAGAACCTACACCGGCCTCCGAATCGATCGTGATTCGACCGCGGACGCTCTCGATGTTACTGCGCACCACATCCATCCCTACCCCGCGGCCGGAGACGTCGGTCACCGTACTGCGGGTTGAGAACCCCGGTTCAAATACCAGTTCGTATACATCCCGGTCCGACCGTTCTGAGGTGGCGTCCGCGATGAGGCCGCGCTCCGCAGCCTTCTTCAAGAGCGCTTCCCGATCAAGGCCACGGCCATCATCAGAGACGGTAATAGCGATCTCTTTGCCCTGGTAGCCGGCGGTGAGCGATACGGTTCCCGTCTCCGGTTTTCCGGCTGCCTTCCGTTCCTCAGCAGACTCCAGACCGTGGTCGATCGCGTTTCGGATAATGTGTACCAGCGGATCGGCGATCTTCTCGATGACGGTCTTGTCCATTTCCGTGTCTCCACCGTCAATAGTGAGCTCTACCGACTTCTCCACGCGGCGCGCCACATCCCGCGCGAGGCGCTTCATCTTCTGAAACGTGCCCTGCAACGGAATCATCCGCACCTCGAGCGCTACTTCATGTAGCTCGCGGGTAAGTTTGATGAGGTTGTTACTGCGTTTTCGGAACACGGGAAGGTGTACGTCCGCGAGATCCGGGCTGTCCATGACCATCGATTCCGCAGTGATCAGTTCCCCCACCAGTTCAAACAGTCGATCCAGCCGCTCCGTAGGTACCCGCACGGACCCGCCGCCGTGACTGGAGTTGGAGGAACTCCCCGAGGAATCAGCACTCCCGCGGGAAGTATCACTCGTGGGCGCATCCATTGCGGCGCGCTCCACATCTTCCGGATCGCCTGCAGAGTCGAGATCATTCCGCGCCGGCGATTGCGTCTCGTCTTCGTCCGCGGTCTCCGATGAGGGATCAGGCAAGGATAAGTCGATACCCGCCCCCGTCACTTCATCAACCATCCCTCGGAGTGCGTCCACGTCCTCCTGGAGCATTTCCACGGTGGGAGCGGTAACGCCCACCGTACCATCCGCCATGCGGCGGATGATCGTTTCCAGTTCGTCGCTACGATCCACGATCCGGCTATAGCCGAGAACATCGGCGTTCCCCTTCAGGCTGTGAATCTCTCGGGCCAGTCCATTAATCGCCTCGACACAGTCAGTACCGGGCACGATCTGCTGCAAGAACTGCTCCGCCCGATCCAGTCCGTCCGGCGCTTCCGACGCAAACATCTCCCGCACCTGTTCAGCAAATTTCGCGTCCACGGCCTCTTCAGAATTGCCGGGGTCTGAAGAATTGCCGGTGTCGGAAAGCGGAATATCGCCGGCGGCGAGTTCTGGACCACCGGCGGCGGGTTCAGGCCTACCGGCGGCGAGCTCAGGACCACCGGCGGCGGGTTCCGTCAGATTGCGGGCCATATCCTGGATTCGGCGTACCACCGGAGCGGTATCCTCACTCAGTTCGCCGTCGGTGAGATGCTGGTCTACGGCGTCAATCAGCTGCCGGAGAAAATCGATCACCTCGATGAGCAGCTCAGCGTGATGAGGCGTAAGCTCCGCCTCACCCTTCTGAAAGATCGTGAGGAGCGCCTCCGCTTCGTGGGTAACCGCCTGAATATTGGCGAAGTTTAAGTAACCCGCTGACCCCTTCAACGAATGAAACAGGCGAAATACGGTGTGCACCACCTCGCTGTCCTCGCTATCACCGAGCATTTCTATGTGCTGCTCCGCATTCTCGATCAGCTCGGTGCCTTCCTCCACAAACGACTGAATCAGCTCTTGTGTTTCCTGATCCATCACCCTTCCCCGGACCCTTCGTCAGAGCGCTCGCTCCGCAGCGATTTCACTTCATTGAGCAGTTCCTGGTATACCTCTTTCAGCCGGCGATTCTCCGACTGCAGGCGCTCCACATCCGGAACAACGGCGTTGTTCCGCTCATCTTCGATGTCCTTGAGCGTCTGAATGAGTTCAGGAAAAGAAACCGGCTTGCCGAAAAACGCGTAGGCGCGGTTATTAATCGCCTCCTTCGCCGTCTCCAGATCACCGTAGGCGGTTACGATGATCACCTTAGTGGAGGGGTCTATTTCGCGAAGTGTTCTCAAGAGGGTCATGCCGTCGATTTCAGGCATACGAACATCACTCACCACGGCGTCGAATCGCTCTTCGTGATACCATTCGATCGCCTGCTTCGGCTTGGTGGTAGACTCGATCTGGAAGCCGGTGGGTTCCAGGGCCATCTTCATGTCCTGTAGCGGCAATGCTTCGTCGTCAACTAAAAGAATTCTCATGCACATATCCGATAGCATTGAAGCAAGATGCGTGCCAGGCGTTGCGTGCTGTTTTATTAGAGATTATTGTCTTCGAAAGGTTATAAAAACATTATACTGTGGCCGGAGAGCGAGAAGAGTCACCACGTCGCGATAGCCCCCCGTCGAATAGTCCACAGTCCCCCGGATCGGGCTGTAGATTATTCCACACTACTCGTGCTCTCCTGTGGTCTCGGTGACATCCCGATACCGGCCGTAGAGCTGCGTCCTGGTCAATCCGAGATAGGCGGCCACCTGCGTCTTGTTTCCGTGGAATTTTTCCATGGCGGCCGCCACCACCCGACGGGAGAACGATTCCAGGTCGAAGGGGTCGTCGGGCAGCTCAAACGGCTCAAATACCGGAAGCTGGACCGCACGGTCACCGTGGTCCGGCCGGGATTCGTCCGGAGACGATCCGGAGTCGGCGTTGCTCAGGTATCGTTGGATGTGCTCGGCGGTCAGTTCCGACCCTTTCTCAAAGATCGCAATGTTGGTCAGCACGTTTCGCATCTCGCGAATATTTCCCGGCCAGGGGTATCGTTCCATGAGACGTAGCGCCTCAGGCGCGACCGTGACGAACTCGTGGTCAAACTCTTCGGCAAAGGTCCGCACCAGAGGTCCGACCTCTTCGGTACGCTCTCTCAGAGGTGGAATCGTGGCACGACATACGTTCAATCGGTAGAACAGGTCTTCCCGAAACGTCTTCTGCCGCACCATCTCTTCCATGTTTTCGTTGGTGGCACACACGAACCGGGTGTTTGCGAACTGCTCCGACGTCCCTCCAACCGAAAAATACGTTCGTTCCTGGATTACCCTGAGTAGTTTCGCCTGAAGATCGGGAGCGAGCTCGGTGATCTCATCGAGAAACAACGTGCCCCCCTCCGCCAGGGCGATCTTTCCCGGTTTGCCTGCCCGTTCCGCACCAGTGAACGCTCCTCCCTCGTACCCGAACAGTTCCGCTTCGAAAAGATCTTTAGTCAGGGCCGAGCAGTTGAGTGCGATGAACGCTCCGGTGACGTGTTCATTGTGGTGGTGGAGATAGCGCGCCAGCACTTCCTTGCCGGTGCCGGTCTCGCCCTGAATCAGTACCGGTATCTGCGAAAAATCCTGAAGCTTGCGCAGTTTGCGGTAGAGATTGCGCATCTGTTGTGAAAAGAGTCCCACCTCGCCGGTTTCGGACATTGCGAGCGTTTCGTTGCGACGGCCCTGCTCGTACTCCCGGACGATGTCCGATAGCTGCCGGATATCGATCGGTTTGGTGAGAAAATCCAGGACTCCCAGCTCCATCGCGTTAATCGACTGGACCACCTCCTCCACGCCGGAGATCAGCACAAACTGCACCGGGAGCCGCTGCTCGAACACCCGTCCTACCAGCTCGATCCCCGACATTCCGGGCATCGTCACATCACTGATCACGAGTCCTATCGACTGACTCGTGATTCCGTCGAGGGCCTCAGCCCCGGAGTGATACACATGCGCCTCGTGCCCCAGAGATTCCACGAAGCGCGCCAGGTCCTCCGCAGGCCACTTCTCATCGTCAACGACCGCGATATTCATACGATAGCAACGGTACGAAATACGGCGGAAACTGTACAGCCGGCCCGAACATCATTAGTATACTCTACCCAAGATGGAAAACGGTGCCACCCACGTTCTGATCGCCGAGGACTCGGGAGTCCAACGGAAGATTCTATCGCGACACCTCGCCTCGCTCGACTACCCGATTATCGCCGCCAACGATGGCCGGGAGGCGCTCGAGCTGTTTCTCTCACATCAGCCGCGCATCGTCATAACCGACATCGAGATGCCGAAGATGGACGGGCTGGAACTGATCCGTCGAATTCGGGAGACCGGAAGTGACGAGGTCCACATCATGGTGCTCAGTTCGATTGACCGGAAGGATACCGTGGTGAAAGCGCTCTCCCTGGGTGCCGACGACTATCTCGTAAAGCCGTTCCACCCCGATGAACTCACGGTACGCCTTGCCTCGGCGGAGCGGAAAATTCGAATTTTCTCCCAGGAGCGAATCATTACGCTCATGGCCAAACTCACCGATTACCGCAGCCCTGAAACGGGCTATCACATTGAGCGGGTACAAAAATATACAGAGATTCTGGGTGAGATCCTGCTCAGCAACGATCATCCCCAGTTGAATCGGCGTCTGCTGAACACCACGATCTCCGTTTCGGCGCTTCACGACATTGGGAAGATCGCTATACCTGATGAGATACTGAACAAACCGGGAAAACTGACGGAGGCCGAGTTCCGGCTTATGCAATCACACGCTCCGGTGGGAGCCAACATCCTCGACGAAGCGTACCGGGAGATCGGGTCGGAGGTGCTCCGGGTGGCGCGGGACGTAACCCGATCCCACCACGAGCGCTACGACGGCGAAGGGTATCCCGACGGGCTGTCCGGGCACGAGATCCCGCTACCCGCGCGGATTGTGGCGCTGGCGGACGTGTTTGATGCGCTCAGCAGCGCCCGAGTGTACAAGGAACCGTTCAGCCCGGCCCGGTGCCGGGAGATCATTACCGAGGAATACGGGCGACACTTTGATCCTCAGGTTACCAGGGCGTTCCTGGACCACGAGGAAAAGTTCTGGACGATCCACAGGCTGCTACAGGACGAGCGTTGAAGAAGGGCCTTACTCAGTGAAACTCCTTGTCACTGAGGATAATCTTCTCGAAAACCTGGTCGATAATCTTGATCACTTCCCGGGCGTCGCTCTGCGGAACGCGGGCCTGCTTCCAGAGAGATAACCGAAAATACTCCATGAGGTTCTTGCGCACATCTTCCTCCGGATAAAACACATACGCCACGTTCTGCCCCACCGGCTTCAGGACGGTAAAATTGCCGTAGCTCACCACCGGCTCCCGGCCTACAAAGACGCGGTCCTGGCGCTTGGTGGTGTGCGTTATAAGCTCCTTGTACCGGTACGGAATGCTTTCCGCATCGGTGCGATACGCCGGTTCCGTGTGGCTGTTGGGCCAGCCCGCCGGCTCCACCAGGACGTAGATCTTGCGGCCCTCCGCCTGAAAGGTGAGCCCTTCGTCGCTCGTGTAGATATCTTTTACGTTATCAAAGGAAACCAGTTCATACCGCGTATAGCTCGAGGACGCGTGATAGAAGGTGCTCACGATGTATCCGTTCTTTTTCGGAAGCGCCCCGTTCTGATATGCCGGGAACAGCTCTTTTGCGCTTGCCATGCATCCCCCTTTAGTGGTTGTGCTCCTATGGTACTCCGCAGTGACACCGTTATGCAAACGTGCCACTGATTGTTTAACGCGAGAACGTGCCGTATTATGTTCGGGATGGACATTGGGGCGGCTTTTCAAATATTGGAGCTTCCTTCCGGCGCGACCCTGGAAGATGTGAGCGTCTCCTTCCGACGGTTGCTCAAGATGTACCACCCCGACCGCAATCTCGATCGCTCAGAGTGGTCGCACCGGAAGACCGTGCAACTCACCCAGGCGTACGAGGCGGCATCGGACTACTTGCGCACCTGTCCTCCGGAGCCCGGCCCCGCCACGGCAACACGGACGGAAACGCCTCCTCCCGATGCGGAGGAGGATTTTTTCACCGCACCTGGTGCACGGAGCTCTTCAGCACCGTACAGCGTGTCTCTGCAACTCCGGTTAGCCGGTGAGTTCGATCTGCTCCTGGACCAGCTCTACGCGTACTACTCCTATGGCTTGGACAACGTCCACTTGCGGATGGAAGGCAGCCTAAGATACCGCTATCGCAACACTCTGCGACGATTGCACAAAGTGGTTGCTGGTCTGCAGGAGCTGCTCCAGTGGCCCGGAAGTTCAGTCCAGCACGAGCAGGTGGAGGTGGTACACCGTTTCGCCGCCGCATTCTATGAGAATATGCTCATTAAACCGCAGGAGCACCACGTTCCCACCGGCGATGAGCGCAAGGCGTATCGCTTATATCGACAGGGTTCGGAAATGTTGGATAACGCGATCAAGACGCGCCTCTTCGACGAGTTTGCAAAAGAGGGTTCCGCACCGTCCTCGCGGTCGTTATCGGAGCGCTCCCTGATGCTTCTGATGGCGCAGTACCCTCGATCTCGCTATACCGCGGAGACGCTCATTAAGTACTACTTGTTGGAGGCGTTTGGACGCCTCTGTCGCGTGATAGACGAGGGCTGATCGTGGAACGTGGACGTCGAGGCCCGGCGCTGAGGCCGAGCCCGGCGAAGGCCCCGGGTTTACCCCTCGGCCCCGTTAGCCGAGAGTTTACCTCTCGGCTAAGTCTTTCAAATTCATCTGGGCGATCGCCAGCTTGGCGATAGGGATACCGTACGGTGAGACTGAGGTGTAGTTGAGCCCCGCATCGCGGAAGAACTCAACGTTCTCCGGCTCTGCTCCGTGTTCTCCGCACAACCCCAATTTTAGATCGGGCCGGACCATACGACCCCGCAAGGAAGCGGTGAGAATGAGTTCCCGCACTTGCTGTTGCAGCACCTTGAAGGGATTACTCGGCAACAGGTCAAATTCGTTGTAGTCGGAGAAGAAGTTGTTGAAGTCATCGCGGGAGATCCCGTAGGTAGTCTGCGTAAGATCGTTGGTTCCAAAGGAGAAGAAGTCCGCGTAGCGGGCGATCTCGCCGCCGTTCAACGCCGCCGCCGGGAGTTCAATCATAGTTCCCACCTCATACTCGATGGGCTCGGTCTTGTATTGCTCCCGAATTTCTTCCTCGATGTCACGAATACCAAGGATGTGTTTGCCCTCGATTCGCTTACCGTTGCGTATCACCTTGAGCTCATTGGGAGTCATGACCAGCGGAATCATAATCTCCGGTTTGACGTCGATCCCCTCTTTCTTGAGCGTGTATGCCGCATCAAAGATCGCCCTGAGCTGCATGCGATAGATCTCCGGATAGGAGATCGCAATCCGCACACCCCGATGACCGAGCATCGGGTTGAACTCCTGCAACAGCCGGGCACTGGACTCGATCGATGCCTTGGTAAAACCGGTCTTGTCCGCTTGCGCCTGCTTTACGAACGCCTGCATCGCCTCCTTAGTGTGCGGCAGGAACTCGTGAAGCGGCGCGTCAAGCAGCCGGATCGTCACCGGCAGCCCTTCCATAATGTTGAACAAGTCATAGAAGTCTTTCGTCTGGTCCGCCCGCAGATCTTCCAGCGCTTTGGAGCGAAGCTCATCGGAGTTCGCCAGTATGAGGTACCGGAACCGATTGATCCGGGACTCATCGAAGAACATATGCTCCGTGCGGCACAGTCCGATACCCTGCGCCTTAAACATGCGCGCCAGCTGCGCGTCCCGCGGCTGATCGGCATTGGCGTGGACGTCCATGTCGGTGAGATGCGGCTGGATCACCTCCAGCAGCTCGAGCAGGCCGGAATCCTCCGGAGTCGGCTTGGTCAGGTCTCCACGCCCCACATACATGACCGGGTCCTCGTAGTAGGGGACGTCCATCGTCAGATAGTCACCCTCTTTGATCTCGTTCCCGTCGATTACGATCGACTTGCTGCGGAACTTGATATCCGACCGGACCAGGGCAACCTTTCCCAGGCTCCGCGCCACCACCGGTGCGTGTGAGGCGTAGCCCCCCTCGGATGACAACACACCCTGGGCCACCTCGATCGCCTTTACATCTCCCGCAAAGGTCGACGGCATCGCGAGAATCGCGTTGGTATCGGTACCGGCGATTTGCGCTTCCCGCACCGCCGCAATCAAACGATCGGTTGAGAAATAGACCCGACCGATCGCCGCTCCCACGGAGCCGGCGATTCCACCCTTAATCGTAGGGGCGTCCTTTACCGATTTCTTGTCCAGCGTGGGATGGAGGATCTCCGACAACCGACCGGGCTTGATCGTCTTGATGACGTACGCGTCATCCACCACATCGCGACGCATCAGATCCAGCAGCGTCTTGATTTCCGCCTGAGCCGACTTATTGGGAACGGACGACTGATCAACCAGCCACAAGACCCCACTCTCGATCGTGAAGCGCACGAAGCGGAGCTCGCGGAAATGGTCTTCAAGTTTGTGGGCGATCTCACTGAGTTGGTCAAAGTGCACCTGGGACAGCTTATCCAGAGCCTTGCCCTTTTTCTCATTCTCGTCGAACGCCTTGGGGAAAAACTCGCCCTGGAGCTCATCGGCTCCGGAGATGATGTTGTGCGAATACAAGTACCCTGCACTGCTTTCATCATCGAAATTGCCATAGACCATCGCCTGCACGAGGACCGCGCTGTCCTCGCTGGTGGGACTGGTGGCGAAGGCAGCGCGAAACAGCCGCAGAACGTAGCTCAGTTGAAAATAGGGTTCCGTGAAGAACTCGGCCGGAAGCAGCTCTCGGTACTGGTCGATCACTTTGATAATCGAGGGTTTGCGCTTGGCCGCAATCAGCTCCTCCCGGAACGTCTGTAGCGCCTTGCGCCGATCCTGATCCTCACAAGTAACCAGCTCAAGTTTGAGGATACTGGAGATAAGGAAACCGTACTCCTTGTAGGCAAAGGTCTCACCGGCGGACGCGGCGAAACCCTCTAGTGTCGGCTCACAGAGTCCCACGTGATGAACCGACGGTAGCGCGCTACTGACGTTGAGCATGGGGCTTTCCGCCGCTTTCAAGAGGAGTACCTGCTCGGAACTGCCGAAGCGCCGACTCATCCGCGCTTCAACCGTCTCCACCGGGTCTTTGAGGATGGCCCACGCCGAGGTTGTGTTGTCGGGAAAATTTGAAAGCGCCGGGTTGGATACTACAAACCCCGGACACACCGGCACGTCGAGATCTGCCAGGGATACGGCTCGCACCCCGCGACTTCCCACCAGATCCAGAGCTTTTTGATCGGGCATACGTTCCCGATCGCCGAAAAGGACGATATCACTCATGTCGAAGGCTCCTTACGATCAAAACAGGTCCAGCGGCTGATCAATACCACCCTTGAGAAACATCTCAAAACGCGGGCTGGCCCCCTCAAAGAGGTATCGCTGTAGTTTCGAGACATCCTTCATGTCGTCACCCACAACGCTTACCAGAATCGGCGTGCCGTGTTTCACCTTTCCCCACTTGAACAGGGCGTTGATGTCATTGATACGCTCGTTGTCGTACCAGATCAGCACGTCCAGTGCTGGATACTTTTGCCGATAACTGGCGATGATGCGCTTCCACGCCTCCACGTTTCCGTTATGAAACAGTTCGTTGGTGACCACCACGGAATACCGCGGCGTCATACGACGCTTCTTGCCGGAATCCAGCTCTGAAACCGGCGCAGCACTCTGCGATGTGGGAGGTGCAGCGGCGGCCGGGGCCCGATCGGAAACGTAGGCCTTCTTGGTCTTGGCATCCTCGCCATCGATTAGCCGGTAGACGTCGGTCAACGCCTGCTCCAGAACCGTATCGGAGACGGAGTCTTCCAGGCCCTGTACGTATACAACCACCAGCTCATCCCGAAGCACCGGCAACGCCATTTCCCAGGACGCGTCCTTCTTTGGATTGATCACGAAGAGTCCCGCCTGCGGATGCTCATAGGTAATAACTACCTGCATCGCGCTCCATTCCGCTATTCGGGCGGATATCACGCCGGCGTCCTCGATCGTCCGGGGAGCGTTGGCGGAGCGGTGGAGGTATCCGAACTTGTCCACCAAAAGGGCGCTTACCGCCGGACCCATCTGCGACCGCTCCATCTCTCCGTTCTCGATAGCTTCCGCCATGAGATCGGCCAGGTTTGCCCCTTTGGTAATCGGTCCGATGAACCCGGTAACCCGCTTGAAGTGCCGCAGGGCGGCGTTAAAGCCGCTCCTGCGGGACAATACATCAAGATTACCAACCATAATGGTCAGAGTTCCTGAAGCTCATCATCATCGATGTTTCCCTGTTTGGGAGAAACATCCGCCTGTCCCTTGACCTTCGGCGAACTACCACCTTCATTGGCCGCAACGAAGTCAGCGCCGGAATCGGCTCCACCACCGGCGGAACTGCCACCATCCTGGACCGTCTCGAAGTTCATGCCGATATCCTCACGTACCGTGGAACGGCGACGCTTGAACGCGGCGAAGGCAGCATCCTGAAAGCCCTTGGACACACCATGGAGAAACTCGTTGAGCACGTTGGCCATGCTGTTCAGCGTGTACTTCTTGCGCTTGATACTGGTGATATCCACGTCGAGAAGCAGTCCCGACTGGATGTGATAGGGATTGATCAGGTACTCGAAGCTCTCGAACTGTTCCTTCAAAAATCTCACGCGCTGATCCAGCACCACCCGTTCTTTGGGATTCTGGAATCCGTACACCTGCTCGATCTTCCGGCTGATCGCGTTGAGCATTTTCCGAAAGAGCGTCTTTTCGTGGAGGTACGTCTTGTTGAGCTTCTCCACGTCAGTGGATTCGGCTTTGAACTGCGTGATCTCGTTCCAGGTTCGCTTCATTTCCTGGACCAGGGGATCGCCGGACTCGGCAAACGTTTCAGCTTCCCGGCGCTTTCGCGTCTTCTTATTAAACTTCGCGGCGAGGTCTTCGAAATCGTTGACGCGCATGCCGGACTTGCCACTGGCGTATACCACTTCCACCAAGTCGTAGAGCCGCTGAATCTCGAGGCGGAACGCCTCCAGTTGCATATCGTAGGCGTCCTGCTCTTTCTTGAGCTGCTCCGCATCGTAGTACTTGAGACGCATCTGGTAGCGCTCATCCGGAAGACGATCCTGCTCACTGTCTTCATATTCCCGAACGATCAGTTCACGGGCGTTCTTCAAGTTCTCCACGTACTGATACCCCATCTTGGAGGTGTCCAGAATCGACGTGAGAGAGTTAATCGCGGTGTTGAATCCGCGGTTACGGATGTTCTCCATGTCGATGATCTTCTTGAGATTCTCTCGAATGTTGAGCGGATCAAACTCGGCGGGGTCAATCTCCGCGCGCAGTCCTTCGATCTTCTGCATCAGGTCCTTGGCGAGGAACGTGTACCGTTTGGAGGTTTCGTCTTCCACATCGTCATCGGTATAGTTGGTGACGCGCTTCATCTTCTCGAAGATGATCTCCGTATCGCCCAGCTCTTCCTTGCCTTCATCGATCAGCTCGTCCTGGTACTTCTCAACCTCCTGGTCGATGAGATTGGTAATCGTCCGGGCAATCTGATCCTTGATGAGGTACTCCACAGTCGCCTGGTACTGGAAGATCGGACTGATCAGCTCACTGTCGAGAATGTTCACCGAGAGTTTCACGTCGGTCACCGTCTTGGGCTTGTGAGCATTGTCCTTAAAAGCACATTTCACTACGGAATAGGCGTTTTCACCGCGAATAAAGGCACCCACATCGGTCTTCTGTCGCAACAGTGAGTTGGTCTCGTTCTCCAGGTCATTCATACCGCGCTGGATATGACCCTGCAGGTGGCCGTACATGTTTACGATCGATTTTTCGATCTCACCGGTGTTGAACTTGTCGGCGCCGGCAATCTGGTCCAGCATCTCGGCGATCTCTTTCGGTGTATACCGCGCGAGCGCCTTGCTCTCTTCCTTGTCAACAAAGTTCCGGATCTTCTTCACCATCTCATCTTCCGTGGTGGTGATGTACCGGTTGAACATGTTCTGGTAGTTCTGGTTGAAGTAGTTGT
>JBBDTM010000103.1:0-15844 GCA_040904425.1 Alkalispirochaeta sp. | reverse complement strand
GAAATGCCAGTCAAAATCCGTGTAGGTATAACTTTCTCGGGAGTTTAGGTTACAACCATTACAAACACCGGTTAATGTCTAGTCAGTATGTGCCAATGCACCCATCATTCCCGGAAACCGGATACCACCACGCTCGCCAGTTGCTGGAAGGAAAGGTCGGAATCATGCACCCGGAGCTTTTTCCGCAGGGCACTGCGATGGTACTGTATCGTGTGGACGCTACGATTCAGTCGAGCGGCGATCTCTTTGGTTGAGCACCCTCCGGCTATCAGGCGTAAGACCGTGAGCTCCCTATCTGACAATTCCCTCGGTCTTATCGTACCCGCGGGCTCGTCCAGTACCACCCACAACGCGTAACCCAACAGGACGCCTGCTCCGTCAAATATCTGCTTCTCGTACAGTCGTACCGGCACCGCCACATCCCTGCCTACCGTAATAGCCACCACGGCATCGCGCTCGCCCGCGGACTGCCGGCGGTGGTGCGCGCGGAGGACCGAGCGACGGACCTTAAGTGCGTCGGTCTCTCCAAGGATAGTCTGCAGCCGTCGTGAAACAACCAGCACCTCTTCCGTCACCGTTATGACCGCAACCGGTGTATCCAGTTCAGCCACAACGCGCGACTTCATCGCGTTTTCCCGCATCACATCTCGGCGGGAACAACTGAGGCCGATCATCCTGGAGACAACGCGCCACATGTAACAATCGGTTTCAGAGAGCGCTTCCGCGCTCAGAAGCGAGATCACCCCAAGTGGTAATCCCGCTTTTCGCACTGGGAACAGATACAGATAGGAGAACTCGAACAACGTGAGGATGTGATCGGAAATCTCCGCCAAGGCGGGGTCGCAGAAGTGGGCGGCGATGAACCGGGTAATCGTAGAACGATCGGCGTGCCGCACCGGCTCATCGGAGAGCACTCCTTCCCGCAGCTCGGGACAGTCGGCAAAGCCGACCTCCGACTCCAGAAGCGCCGACAATCCGTGTTCCATCTCGGTACCAATCGCCTCACTCGCGAGAAGCGGCGTCGTGAACTCGGAACGAACCCGTAGATAACCGTCGCCGCCAACCTCTTGTAGCTTAAACATCTTCCGAGGATAGTGATGACTCAACAGCCGAGCCGCCTCGGGAAGCGGCCCGCTGTGTCCCTCGTGCGAATTCTCAAACACGTGCAGCAGCTCTTCTACACGTCGAAGGATTCCAGCCGATTCCTCCACATCTGGGAATCCATGATCGGTCATGCTATTTCTCCCGGAGTTTGATTGCCGTGACTATCTGCCGCCACGCTCGCAGCAGTTCCGCCACGCTCCACGCCTGCGCGAAGGCGCCTCGCTCCTGGTGCGGCGCATCACCATGATAGATTTCCGCCACGGTGCCAACGCATCCGTGTCGCAACACGGAGCGCATCGTTGAGTCCAACAGATGAAGCAGTTGCTCCGGGCGACGATACACCATCAGATGCGCATCGACATACGGACCAATCAGCCAGCCCCACACCGGCCCCTGGTGATATACCGCGTCCCGTTCCTGAGGTGATCCGCCGTACCATCCTTGGTACGCGGGATCACTGGGAGATAGCGAGCGGAGTCCCTCCGACGTCAACAGTTCCCGACTCACCACCTCGAGAACCGCAACCTGATCTTCCGCCGATAACAACGGCGCATCCGCAACTCGCGGGTCATCCGCGCGTAGTGCGGTGAGAGACAACGCAAAAATCTGATTTGGGCGTATCGCGGGGTCATCACCGTCGGGCCCCTCGATGACGTCCAGCAATCCCCGGGGACCGACAAATTTTCGAAAAGACACCTCGGTAGAGCGAGCGGCCCGTTCGAAGGTTTCGGCCCGCGTAGGATCGCCACCGGGTAAGCGTTCGAGGGCGGCCATGACCACAAGTGCGTGGTGCCAGAGGGCGTTGATCTCAACCGGCTTACCCCGTCGTGGCGTTACTACCCAATCGCCGATCTGGGCATCCATCCAGGTAAGCTGCACCCCTGGCGCGCCGGCACGCAGCAAGCCGTCAGATTCATCCACACCAATTCCGTACCGAGTCCCCTCACGGTGATGGTCAATGATTGACCGGAGAGCCGGAAGCAGTTCAAGCGGCAAGGACGTATCCCCGGTTGCCTGCAGGTACGCACGAATCGCTTCAAAATACCACAGCGTGGCATCCACGGTATTGTATTCCGGCTCGCTGGTGCCGTCGGGAAACAGATTGGGCAGCATCCCGGCATCTATGAAACGAGCAAAGGTTCTCAGAATCCACCGCGCCTCATCAAATCGGCCGGTGGCGAGCGTAAGCCCCGGAAGGCTAATCATCGTGTCTCGCCCCCAATCCCCGAACCAGGGATACCCCGCGATGATCGTCTTACCCGTCTCTCCCTCGGGAAGGTTTCGGTCTACGATGAATTGGTCCGCTGCAAAGACGAGTTGTTCCACCTCCGGCGTCACCGACGTACTCGCCGGGATAGCAGAACGGAACTGGTTGAGTACCTGCCGGCGACGGTGGTGCTCCGCCGCCAACTCATCGCGGTCGGCGTCACCCGTATGAGCGTGATCTTCAGCCACTACGGAGAGGTCCACGGACCGGTCGGCGTGAATCGTCACGACACTACTTCCTGCCGCCCAAAGATCCTCCAGGTCAGGCAATCCCCGATAAGATTCCATTCTGAGTCGATTCTGGTAGTAGACCTCATCGTCTACGGTCCAGCCGGCCGACTCAATATCTCCAGACTCCTCGGTGGGAATCCACCGTGCTGCCATCTGGATTGCACCGGTAGATGCGTCTGCGATTCGCAGTGATCCCTCCGCGACGGAACTACTCAATCCGGGCCTGCCACCGCTGATCGCATGATGATCACGATGGGAAGCAAATACCGTAACACTCAGCTCCGCCGGTTCCGCGGCGGCACGCAGCACGTATCTCATCCGAATCTCGTTGCGTCGATCCGGCATCCAGAGACGTCGCTCCAAAACGGCGTCGGAGAATCGGTACCGCCAAACCGGCAGCCCAGATTCCAGAAAAAATTCGCTCAAATAATGGCGGCCGTCCGGTGCCATGGTGCCATCCGCCCATTCAACTGTGGTCAAGTCAATCGATACTCCGCGATACGTAATCACCTCATTCACGAGGGGCACCAGCAGAGATCGACCGACAGGGGGAGACTCGGCAGCGACCAGAAGCCCGTGGTATACGCGGCTCCGGCCGTGGCTCACCGTACCGGCGGCATACCCTCCGATGCCGTTGGTCACGAGCCATTCATGGTGTGGTTCGTAGTTGAAAATTGAAAATAGGAGTTCCGGATGCATCACAACCTCCATAGCTGAATCTTCGTAGCATACTAGCAACTTATTGTATCTGCAAACTTGTTGCCATGGAGGTCCTGTGATAAGGTCGAAGCATGGCTGACAAACGTGCAGGTACATCAGAAACTGCGGAGCAAGAGCGACTGGCCGCGCACCGCTCGCGCCGGGCAAACTGGAAAAACTGGGGACCGTATCTCAGCGATCGCGCGTGGGGAACGGTGCGAGAAGACTACAGCCCCGGCGGAACGGCCTGGGAGTACTTTCCTCACGATCACGCGCGATCTCGCGCCTACCGGTGGGGAGAAGACGGAATCGGTGGGTTTTCCGACCGCTACCAGCACCTGTGCATGTCAGTGGCACTGTGGAACGGTCGGGACCCGATACTCAAGGAACGCTTCTTCGGACTTACCGGATCGGAAGGTAACCACGGCGAGGACGTCAAGGAGTACTACTACTACCTTGATGCCACACCGACTCACAGTTACAACCGCATGCTCTACAAGTATCCCCAGGCTGAGTTTCCCTACGGGGATCTGGTGGCCGAGAACAGCCGACGCGAGCCCACAGATGCGGAGTACGAGCTCTTCGATACCGGAGTCTTCAATGAAAATCGCTATTTTGACGTGGAGATCGAATACGCCAAAGCCGGCGAAGAAGACGTGCTCGGACGGATCACGATTACGAACCGGGGACCGGAGCCGGAGGCGTGCCACATTCTTCCGATGTTGTGGTTTCGCAACACCTGGGATTGGGGCTATGAAGCAGGCCCGCTCGGAGAAACGCCGACCAAGCCGATCATGACGATTGAAGGAAACGGGGTGCGCGCGGAACACCCATCTCAACATACCGGCACCTATTTCTGGTATGTGGAGGCCACCGGGAGTACCGATACCGGTGGCACCCTCATGGCTACCGAAAACGAAACCAATCCCGCGATTTTTTCCGCACCTTCCCCGGAGGGCGGCCGATTCAAGGACGGCTTTCACCAGGCGCTGGTCCACGGAGCGGAAACGGTAGATACCGGAGAGGGAGCCACAGGAACGAAGGTTACCGCCGTGCATCGGGTCCAGCTCGATCCAGGCGCATCAGCGGTAATCCATACCCGACTCTCTCGTACGCCACACAAAGCGCCGTTTCGCGAGCAGGCGGCGGTGTTTACGGCGCGACGTTCGGAAGCTGATGCGTTCTACGCGGAGATTCAAACCCCAGGGATATCAGATGATGAAAAGAATATTCAGCGGCAAGCCTTTGCCGGCCTGCTGTGGAGCAAGCAACTCTTCTACTACGACGTAGAGCAGTGGCTCGATGGAGACCCCGGGCAGCCCGCGCCGCCGCCACAACGCAAGCATGGCCGTAACGCCGGGTGGCGCCATCTGAGTAACTTTGACATCATTTCGATGCCGGATGCCTGGGAGTATCCGTGGTACGCCTCCTGGGATCTGGCGTTTCACTGTCTCCCACTGGCCCAGATCGACTCGGATTTCGCGAAACGGCAGCTTACCGTCATGACCCGCGAATGGTATACGCACCCCAACGGTCAGCTTCCCGCCTACGAGTGGAGTTTCAACGATGTAAATCCTCCGGTTCACGCCTGGGCGGCGTGGCGTGTGTTCAAAATCGATCGTAAGCGTACCGGCATCGGGGACCACGCGTTTCTGGAAGACGTCTTTCACAAGCTGTTGCTCAACTTTACCTGGTGGGTCAATCGCAAAGACCCGGAGGAGCGCAACATATTTGAGGGAGGATTCCTCGGCCTGGACAACATCAGTGTCTTTGATCGCAGCTCGGAACTTCCCACTGGTGGCCACATTCAACAGTCCGACGGCACCGCCTGGATGGGATTTTACTCTCTGATGATGCTGAAAATCGCGCTTGAGCTCGCCGAACAGAACCCGACATACCAGAATATCGCCTCCAAGTTCTTTGAACACTTTCTGCGGATTGCCGAGGCGATGACCGCGGACCGCCGTGAAGGCCCCGGACTCTGGGATGACGAGGATGGCTTCTTCTATGACAGCCTCCACCTTCCCGACGGCACCGTCTTTCCGCTGCGGGTCCGGTCTTTGGTGGGCCTCATGCCGCTGATGGCCGTGGAAACGTTGGAGCCGGATCTCCTGCAACGGTTGCCGGTGTTCCAGCGGCGGATGGAATGGTTCTACAGCAATAAGGTCTATCTCAAGGAGCAGGGGCACCTGGCGTGCACGATCACTCCGGGAGTGGGTGAGCGACGTCTTCTGTCACTC
Source organism: Alkalispirochaeta sp. (assembly GCA_040904425.1). GTDB lineage: Bacteria > Spirochaetota > Spirochaetia > DSM-27196 > Alkalispirochaetaceae > Alkalispirochaeta. The sequence continues at coordinate 10,304 of JBBDTM010000103.1, read as the reverse complement.
GTCAACGAAGACCGATTGAAGCAAATCGTAAAATACCTGTTGAACGAGAGTGAATTTCTATCGGAATACGGAATCCGCTCCGTCTCAAAGTACCACCGTGAGAATCCGTACCACTTCGATGTGGCCGGAGAGCGTTTTACCGTAAGCTATCAGCCGGCGGAGTCGGAGAGCGGCATGTTCGGGGGCAACTCTAACTGGCGGGGACCGATCTGGTTTCCGATCAACTACCTTCTGATAGAGGCACTACAGCGCTTTCACCACTACTACGGAGATCGGATGCAGGTAGAGTTTCCCACCGGGTCCGGTCACATGATCACCCTCGACACCGCCGCCGCAGAGCTTTCAAGGCGTCTCACAAAGATCTTCCGGCGGAACGCCGAGGGACGGCGACCGGTGTTTTCCGACAACGAAACGTTTCAGACCGACCAGCGCTGGAAGGATTACGTACCGTTCCATGAATATTTTCACGGCGAAACCGGCGCCGGTATCGGATCCTCGCACCAAACCGGCTGGACCGCCTTAGTAGCGAAGCTGATCCAACAATCCGGCGGCAGTCAGTAGGAATGCACCGAGGCGTACAGCCAGTTCACCCCAAACAGTGTGAACATCATCGCCAGGTACCCCACGATGGAGGCGATGGCGCTCACCTTTCGGGAGCGCTTACGCACGAAGCGCAGGTGAAGGTAGACCGAGTACACCAGCCAGGTGATGAGCGACCACGTCTCCTTGGGATCCCATCCCCAGTAGCGTCCCCACGCCTGGTAGGCCCAGATCGCCCCGAAGACGAGCGCTCCCAGGGTGAACAGCGCGTACCCGTAGGCGATGGATATGTACGTTATCCGGTCCAGACGAGCCCGCCGTTGATCCGACTTACTCAGGAGCAGCAGGATTGACGCGCCGAAGGCCACGGTAAAAAATGCCTCCCCCAAAAACGCCAGGACAATGTGGAAGATCATCCATCCCGAGCGGAGCGCCGGCATGGGTGGGGTAATCGCGTACGGTACCAGTGGCGAGGAAGACAGCGCCAGCAACAGGAACGCTAACAGATCGACGACGCCCACGAGCGCCGGAATCGTGCGTACCCGGGGAGCCACCTGCACAACAAACAGCACGAGCCCGGCAAACAGCACCAGCGCCTCGTACTGGGCGGTTATGGCGGGAAACCCCCGCATTAGCGACAGGGCGATAAGGTGTATGAGAATCAGAACGGCGGCGGCGGTTCGCAGGATGGAGGCCGGGCGCAGGCCCCGAGACTCGCCGTCCCCGGCGGTATCGCCAGTGGCGGTAGCAGCGTCGGCTGCGATGGCTGTGTCACCGCCTGCAGCGGCATCACCGGCCGGCTCGTACCGCCCACGCCGTCGTGCCCCCGCCCACAGCTGATAGAGCAGGCTGCCTGCCAGCAGTGCCAGGGCCACATATACGGACCCGCTTACTATGATGTTCATGCCGTTGTTCCTCCACTGCGCGATTCTTCTTTGGCCTTTTTCATAACGTACAGCCCGAGACCCGCCACCAGCACGATCGCCCCCACGAGAGCTACGGGTGCCCCCGGGTCATAGACCACCTGGATGCCGCTCTGTACGCGGGGCTCAGCATCCACTACTCGCAAGCCCGCGATCTCCATGCCGCGCTCGATCTCAATATCTCCAGTGCGCTCCGATTGCTCAAACCGCGCGAACCGCAGACCCAGCGGAGCACCCTCAGCCTGCTCCAGCATGATCGAGGTATCCTGCGAGGCAAGGCCCTCCCCGGGCAGCATAGCGAACCGCTGCCCTTGCGCATTCTCGAGAATCAACGCCGGCCGTTCCCTCCAGGTATCCTGGAGCAGACGGGCGCCCCCCACGGTGACCGGGTTATTTACCGAGAGCACTTCCGTGGCAACGGTGACTCCCTCTCGACGCACCTCAAGAGTTGACTCCCAATTGGTCTCGGTGCGAACACTGTCGGTGAGCTCGATTTCCCATTCTCCCCGAATGGTGGCACGCTCTCCCACCTGCAGCGTGATCCGATCTTCCTGAGATACAAGCAACGTTAAGGCGCCCCCCATGATGAGAATCAGCACGCCGATATGGATGAGATCGTGAGCATATCCGGTGAGGGGCCGTCGCGGTCGGCGCACCAGGGAATCAACGGTGCAGGTAAGCAGGGATAGGGCAAAGAGCCCCGCCGGTACCAGGAACAGCAGTGAACGAAAGAGCTCCGGCTGATCGAGAAAGGTGGCCGCGGCGGAGATCACCGCCACGAATACAAACATCACGATCGCGAACCGAACCGAGGAGAGCAGTTTCAGCATATTACTCGGGGTCGCGATCCAGGGGATAGACGATAATGAAGTCGTTATCTTGAACGCCCGCGTGACAGACGACGCAGTTCCCCACGGTTCCCTCCGCGGACACAGTTCCATCAGGCGTATAACGGGCCCAGAACCAGTCGTTGGTGCCTTCTGAAAAGCCTTCAACCTTTGCCATCACCGTGTAACCGGTGAGCGTGCGGTCTCCCTGGCGGTTTTCCTTCACGATGATGCTTCCATCCGGCGCCACGGGTGGATCCAACGGCAGCTGGGAGACCAGTGGCTGATTGACGAAGATACGGTGGATCGGCCCATGGGGAGCCTGGCCTTGCTGATACCCTTCGTGCCCCGGCCAGAAATCGTAGGTGGTGAAGTCAGCCTCTTCGGTGATGCGCTCCCACAACCGCTCCCCGGAAACTTCCTCCGCCGATAGCGGCTGCACTAGGGGTTCTTCCGGCCCTGAGCAGCCGGTTAGAACGACGAGCGAAAGCAGAAGCGTCACGAGGGCCGCCCGGGCCGCTACTGGTTGTCTCACATATCGATTGATCACTGCGCGGTCTCCTTCGGTATCGTAATGGTGAAGCGCGTCCCCGCACCGCGGCGGGTACCCATGCCGATCTTGCCACCCAGGGCCCGCACCTCTTCGTGCACCACGTCGAGACCAACGCCTCGACCGGATACATCGGTGATTTCCGTCCGCGTGGAGAAGCTGGGAGAGAAGAGCGTCTTAATGAGTTCTTTTTCTGAGTATTCCTGATCGCTCTGCAGCACACCCTTCTCAACCCCGATCCTGCGCACGGCGTCAAAGTCGATACCGGCACCATCGTCGGCAATGGAAATCGTATACGCCACGCTGGATTCCTTGAGAGAGAGGGATATTTCCGCCGCTCCCGCCTTACCTGCCGTGAGGCGCTGATACTGGTCTTCGATACCGTGGTCGATGGCGTTACGAATCAGGTGAATAATCGGATTCTGGAGCTTGCTGAGATTCGGAAGCTCGTCAAGCTCGTTGTCAACTTTGAGGGCAACGTCTTTCTCGAGCTCACCGGCGATTTCATGGGTCATTTTTTCAATATGCTCCAGGAAGTTCTCAAGTGCCGCGTGGCCGGAGTCCTCTTCCGAGATCGAAGTGGCAAACGCACGAAACTTCTCGTTAATCGCGCCCAGGCTTTCCATCTCCTCCCGCATGCGAGCAACCACCTGCGACAGCTCTCCGAGAGACGCCTCCTCAAGCAGGGATTCCGCTCGGTTCGCGAGATCGGCAATCGAAAAGAACTCCAGATATCGCGCCGTACCTTTCAGAGAGTGCAAATCCCGGAGGAGCGTATTCCGCGCCTCACCGGTGGGAAGCTCCTGCAGGGCGACCTCAACAGCGGCGATCGTCTCCAGGGCGGAACTTTCGAACTCACTGTAGGAGTCAGGCCCGGTCTTGAGCAGCGTGGCGATGTGTTCGATGTCACTCTTGTAGCGCTCCCGCTCACTTTCCAGCTCTGCCTGGGTATGGACGATATCGGTGCGGTCCTCGAAGATCGCCATCACCCGCTCCACTGAACCATCGTCACCCATCACCCGCTGAAAATTGGTACCAAAGATTACTTCTCGCCGGTTATCCCCCTCGCCCACCGAGACCTTTTTCTCCGACAGGGGATTGATCGACATGATCATTTCCATTTCGGTGGATGTATTCTCGAAGATCATCCCCAGGAACTGCTCCAACTCCTGGCGCTCCTGCTGGGCCGACTCATCAGGATAAATGAACCCGGCAAAAGACCGGCCGGCGATCTCGGACGTGGCGAAGAGAGTCTCCACGTACCGTGAATACTGCTCACTGATCCGGTAGTCCCGGCCGATGAGCACCAGACCTTCGGCGATATTGTCCAGATACTTGCGGTTCTCCTGATCCCGGGCATCGATCACGCTATTTTCGATCTCCAGGCGGTTGCGTTCCTTCAGTCCGCCGATCATCGAGTTGATCTTCTGCGAGAGAGTCTCGAACTCGCGGCTGCCTGCAACGCGCGCTTCCACGTCTAGGTCGCCTTCTCCCACCCGGGATACCACGCCGCCGATCCGGCGGATCGGTCCTACAACGATCCGCTGCATCAGTCCTACGAGAATCGCGGCAACTGCAGCCCCCATGAGGGAATACAGCAGAATCAAGGTGTTTCGGGCGGTACCGATTCGGTTAAAAATGGAGGCCAGCGACACCTCATAATACGCCACTCCCCGGATGAAGTGGTCCCCGCCGTGGCACTCGCGACATTCCTGGTAGTTAAGAATTGGAAAGTAGTACTCAAGCTGCTGCGCTTCGAGATCTTCCACCACTCGGGGGGTATTAAACGTCACCACCTGGTCCAGCTCCTCGCTCACAAGGGGTGGGCCGTTTCGGCGGGGGGTTTCGGCGAAGATTGCCCGGCCCAGATTGGCGTTCACCTCTTCCATCGTTGAGAAATCGCTGAACGCCAGCGTTCCGTCACGGCGGTATACTTCCAGCGTGTCGAATCCGGGAGCTTCACTAAGATCTTCAAGCAGATTCACCGCAATCGGCGCCTCTCCGGCAAGCATCACGTTCCGAACACTGGTGTTAAGGGTGCTGCTGTTGTTTGCCACGTCCTGCCGGCGCGCCTCGAGTAGGTTGGACCGCTGGTTCTGCAAGGAGAGCACCGTAGCCCCACCCAGACTGATCGCCAGGACCAGAACGATGGCGGTCACGATTTTTGCCTGAATCGAAGAAAACACGAATTGCCCCTTACTTACATGTCTCTCAGCGAGACGTTCACGGAGAAGTGCCCGTACTCGGAATCAAAGGGAATCGCGATGACGGGAATACCCTCCGGCCAGTGGATTTGATAACTGCTGCCGGTGACGATTCCCGGCAAGGAGATATCGATGCGAAATTCGTTGAGGTCTTTCTTGGCGTTTCCGGCGATGATATTCACCAGTTCCCCCACCCCGTCGATTACATCATTGGTGAGCGCCTGGTACGTATGCCGCTCCATCCTGCTCACCACTTGAATCGCCGACTCCCGCGAAAAACTCAACACCACGGCACCCACCGTTTCTCCGGCAAGTCCAATAATACCCGAGACCTCTTCCAGGTCGTTGGGATCTTTCCGGAGGTACGGTTTGCCGGCGGTCACGTCTACGCCGACAAAGTCCTGAAAGAGCGCCACTGTGGCTTTTACGAACGGATTTATGTATTTGGCTTGCATCCGGTACCCCTCAGGTGTCGATATACTTGCTGAGTTTGTTCCACAGCGTCTCACCGCGGATTGGTTTCACAATGTAGTTGGTGACGCCCGCCTGAACCGCTTCCATCACGTTGTACTTGGCCGCCTCCGAAGTAATCATGATCAACGGAGTTTCAGCGTATTTGTCGATCGCCCGAAGTGCTTTCACCAGTTTAAGACCATCCACCTTGGGCATGTTCCAATCGATGAGAAAGAGGCCGATGTCTTCCTTGGTGGCGATTTCCAGCGCTTCCTGACCGTCCACCGCCTCGATAATGTCATTTTCTTTGATCTTGTGTTCGGTAAGCGTATTCTTATGGATCCGTCGCATTACCCCGGAATCGTCGATGACGAGAATTTTCACGGGAATTCCTCCATCCGACAGCGGATACCGTTGTCAATGTTTGGTGTACTTACAATAATAGCACACCAGTCTACCATTGCATACCAATAAAAACGAGCGAGCACAAGGAGATACTTCATGATACACCCAAGACGCCGAATGATGGCCCTATTCTTGGCAGCCTACGTCACTGTTGGCGGCGTGCACGGGGTTCAGGCGCAGAGCCCCTCGGCTGTGGAGCGCACGGTAGCCGGCGTGGATGTACGGATTGGGGTCGTGGGGGATACTCTTGAAGTGGAACTTTCGGCTGAGACCACAGGATGGATCTCGATCGGCTTCGATCCGTCCCGGCAGATGGCGGATGCCAATATCATTATCGCCTATGTGGAAGACGGGGAATTACGCATCGCCGATGACTACGGTATCGGCCGTATGGCACACGGTCGTGATACAGAACACGGCGGCAGTGACGACATTATTGCGGCCACCGGCCGGCAGGAGGACGGCGTAACCACTGTTGAGTTTACGATCCCCCTGGACTCCGGCGATGACCTGGACAAACCGTTGATCCCCGGCGAGACGTATCTGGTGCTGGTGGCTTACGGCCCGGACGGCGCCGCTGACTTTACCACCTACCACGCGAACCGGGGGTCATTTGAACTTGAACTGTAGACCCCCCGGGCGCAGTGGCGGCGCTCCTGGCGGGCGCGGCGGCCAATGCGGCTCTTCTACAGTTAGCCTGCACTTCTCACAGAAAGGACTGAAAAAGGCCTCAACTGCCTAAACGGAGTGATACAAATCAGCTTGTGTCTCAAAGGCCCCCTCTTCTGATTTAATGCGCTGGCCCTGGTCAAACTCCCGCGTTGACTCACCAGAAGTCTTACCCCTGGGGAACGATGCCTCATCTAAAAATCTTACCGTCAGTAGTACCTCCGTGGGTGATACGATCGTTACTGCTGGTAATGAACACGATGTCGCCGGGCTGAAGGTGATCGGTACTGACCGGGCGAGTTCCGTAGCGGTACATCGAGTCCATGGTGACATCACTCACCCACTGGTCCTCCCAGCGGAATCTCGAAGAGCGAATGCCGGCTGTTAACGATATTCGGACTCCGTTTCGAGACGTGTATTCTTGACTTGGATACACATTGTATGTACCATTCGAGGATGACCAAGAAATTGGTGCAGCACGGTAATAGCGCGGCTCTTATTCTCGACAAGCCAATCCTCGAACTGTTGAATGTAACGATGGAGACGTCTTTCGAGATCACGACTGATGGAAGAAACATCGTGATCTCACCAGTCTCCGGGAACTCGGAATCTGAATTCGTGGCGTCCCTCGACAAGATCAATAGTCGCTTCTCCGACACGTTGCGAAAACTCGGCGAATAGTGAATGGACCCGTCCCCGCGGTTTCTCACTCTGTCGGAAGTACTCACCATCCTTCACGACCAAATTACGAGATACGGCGGTGAATATGGTGTTCGTGATCTCGGATTGCTGAGCTCGGCTATCGCCGTACCGCAGGCGGCTTTCGGAGGGGAAACGCTGCACGCGGACAAATATGAGATGGCGGCGGCGTACGCGTTTCACATTTGTCAGAACCACCCGTTCGTCGACGGCAATAAACGAGTCGCACTTGCCTCCGCATTGGTATTTCTCGACCTGAATGGGATCACGATTTCCGATCCTGAAGGAACGCTATACGAGATGATGATGGCCGTCGCACAAAGCACTGCCGGTAAACCAGAGATCGCCGCCGTTTTTCGAAAACTCACCAGATAATAGGAATGCATCTTACGAGCAGCGAAGTGGCGAACCGGAGTCTATGCTGGAGGAAAGTTCGATTCACGTGGCACGTGTAGTGAGAGCAGCGTTTACCGGATCCCCTACTCCGGCACCACCAGCCGGCCGGCGCCGACATACCACTGACCACGTTTCTCCCCGTCCGTCGGCCAGGTATCAACTGCAACCGTCTCGAAATATGATGAGGCGTTGATGAATTCAAGTTCGCCCTCGTTGATCCAGCGAACAAACAGACCGCCGTGGGTGATACGATCTTTACTGCTGGTGATGAACACGATATCGCCGGGCTGAAAATCCTCGGTACTGACCGGGTAAGTTCCGTAGAGGTACATCGAGTCCATGGTGACATCACTCACCCACTGGTCCTCCCAGCGGAATATTCTCGACTCCCCAATAGCCTGTTGGTACGACCAGACGATAAGCCCGGAACAATCGTAGGTGTCGGGACCGTTCCCGGCCCACTCGTACGGTTTACCCTCCTGGTCTTGCGCATGCTGAAGAGCTGAAGCCGCTTCGTTGTCAGTGACAGTACGGGAATGAGCATCCAGCTCAGCGTCGGATACTAGAGGATTTGAGCAGCCGAAGAATGCCGTGAGCGTAAATGCGGCCAGAATGAACAGGATAGACCGGGAGGTTTTGAATGCGGCGACATAGACGAACATAGAGACTCGCGATTCAATCGTTTTGCTTCTTCTGAAGGAGCTCCAATGCCGGCTCATACTCTCTCGACAGATCGATCCCGATGTCCATTGCCGGAGCAAAGCGCTTGAACGCAGCGTACTGACGACATATGAGGCTACGGGTTGTTTGTCGGAGACTTGTCGATGCCATCGTTGTTTCTTCTGTATCGCCGGTCTGTAAGCGACTTTTTGGTATCGGCCCAGCGTGGCGTGATGGTACAGGATGCGTAGGGTGAGGTAAAGAACGGGTACGGATGGCATGCTAGGTTTGCGCACGGCAGGAATGGACGATTATACATATCGGACTTCAAAAAAACAGGGAGAGAGGATATGCTGTCTCCAGTGATGCGCAGAGGCGGTCAGGAGTTCCTATGTCGGGGAGGAAGAGGTAGACTGTAGCTATCGATCTAACACCATGAACCTCCAGAAACAAACGCTGAATAAACCAACCCTCCTCCATCGCATGTTTGGCTGTCCCTACCGCCCGAATCTGATCATCGAGCTTGGGAACATGATCGCCTCCCACGACATCGATGGCATCTCCGCGGATCATGTGCTCGGACTTGAGAACACGTACAAGTCTCGGGTGACCGACACGACGATTGAAGATCGGAAGCGTCTCTTTGAGAGTGTGCTATCCGCCTACCTCTCAGACAATCGCCTTTCTGACCGAGAACGTGAAAACCTTGTGTGGCTTCGTGAGCTACTTGGACTCTCTCAGGCCGAGACACAGACGATCCGGGAGGAGAAGGTTGAACCAATCTTCCGGCGCCAAGCGGAAATCGCCGTTTCAAATGGCGATCTCTCAGAGGAGCAGCAGAAATCTCTCGACACACTGGCCGATGGCATTGCGCTACCGGAAAAGATAGCAAGTCGGATCTACAGCGAGGTCGCTGGAGCCAGGATTCAGCGCTTTCTCGATGGAGCGATTTCTGATCAACAACTATCTCCTGAGGAAGATGAGGAACTCCGCACCCTCGCCCGCAATCTTCGGGTTTCGACAACGATGGATTCCGCCACGCAGCGCACCTTGGATCGGTATCGTCTGTTCTGGCAGATCGAGAACGGCGACGTACCTGAGATAGACGCTGGTATCAATCTCTTCAAAGGAGAGCGCTGTTTCTATCGCTGTGATGCCGCCTGGCACGAGCTGAAGCAAGTAACCCGTAGGTTCAATTACGGCGGGCCTACCATGCGAATCAAGATCATGAAGGGCGTCTACTGGAGGGCCGGGAGTCTTGGTGTCCAACGCGTCTCTGAGGATGTGCTGAAGCACCTAGATGACGGAACACTCTTCCTCACCAACAAACGATTAATCTTCATGGGACGGCGGAAGAACAAGAACATCCGGCTCAACCGGATCCTGGACTTCGAGATCTATTCCAACGGGGTACAGATTGAGAAGGATGCAGGAGTGAGCCCGTTTCTCGAAACGTCCGCAGATATGGAGCTCTTCGGGTTGCTGCTGGGACGGGCGATTCGCGATGTGATGTGATGTAGAGGACGATGAGCCGTCGGTTCATCGTCTACTCCGGATCCGTTCCCGCACAATCGCCCACGGAGTCCCTTCGTCTGGATTCTGATGATGCGCATCCAGACGGCGGTCAATCTCCGCCTTTTGCTCGTCGGTCAGCCCAACTTCTTCCGGCACTTCCGCTATCGTGTCCCATATATCCTCGACGAGTTGAATACGTTCTGGAACGCTGAGTCTCAGTACGTCTGCCTTCGTAAATGCGCTCATTAGATGTCCACCCTACCTTCCAAAATGGTTTTGTTTCAATCTATCGATATGGATCTGCCAGTCGGCCATAGTTCTATTCTTCCACCGTTTAGGGGTTCGGTCAATTGCGATATTGGCTACCGGCAGAAAGATGTTGACTCAAATCCACGTTACGAAAGAACAACCTTTCAGGGAAAACGGCAGATGGGAGTGGATATCTACGACCTCCTCCTTGACC
>JBBDTM010000102.1:0-15910 GCA_040904425.1 Alkalispirochaeta sp. | reverse complement strand
AGCCCGGGGAATCGCTGAATCGCAGTCTGAACGCCGCCGCCGACTCTTGTTGGTGATGAGCATAGCCACCAATCTCGGAATACTGGGCTATTTCAAGTACTTCAATTTCTTTAACGATGTCATGGGATCACCATTGCCCCGGATGCGTTTCCTGCTTCCAGTTGGAATCAGCTTCTACACGTTTCAGTCGATGAGTTACACGATTGATGTCTTTCGGCGTCGGGTGCAACCGGAACGACACCTGGGACAGTTCGCGCTCTACGTAAGCTATTTCCCGCAACTCGTAGCCGGCCCGATCGAGCGAGCGGGCAATCTGATCCCACAGCTGCGGCGCATGCCCGATCTGAGGTGGCACAATGCGGCGTTCGGATTTCAGCAGATGCTGATAGGGTTCTTCAAGAAGGTCGTCATTGCCGACCGCCTCGCTCCCCTGGTAAACACGGTGTATGCGGCTCCGGAAGCGTTTGAGGGTCCCCAACTGGCATTGGCAACGGTCTTCTTCGCGATTCAGATATACTGTGACTTCTCCGGATACAGTGACATCGCCATCGGAATTGCGCGGATCTTCGGTATTCGAATCATGCGGAACTTTGACCGACCCTACCTGTCCAAATCCATATCCGAGTTCTGGTCGCGGTGGCATATATCGCTTTCCACCTGGTTTCGTGATTACGTGTACATTCCCCTGGGAGGAAACCGTCGCGGTCCGGGACGCGTGTATCTCAACGTTCTGGTTACGTTCCTCTTGAGCGGGTTGTGGCACGGCGCCAACTGGACGTTTATCGTCTGGGGCGCATACCACGGTGTTCTACTCATGGGGGAGCGGTTCGTGGGGCGCCTGAGGTCAGGAACCGTACAGACACCTGGGCTCATGCAGAAAATGCTCCAGGGAGCGCTTACCTTCGGATTGGTTCTGGTCGGTTGGGTGTTCTTTCGGGCGGATACGATTCAAGACGCATGGAGCGTTCTCACCCGAATTCACCTTGGCTGGCTTTCGCTGAACCCCGTAGCAGACTTCGCCGACCTGGGACTTACGAAAACGTTCTTCCTGTGGTCAATCATGCTGATCATCGGCTTGTTTACGGTCCATTTCTTTGAGCGGCGCCGGAATCTGCCGGCAATGCTCGTGCGGCGTCCGTTTCTCGCCATGGCATTCAGCCAACTACTCATCGTCGGCATCCTGGTCATGGGAGTGATGGGCGACGAGAGTCAGTTTATCTATTTTCAATTCTGAAGGGAGAGGTGATGTCCCGGGCAGCAATCCGCATTGGCCAGTTTACGGTAGTGAGTGTTCTTACGATCATCATTGTGGGTGCCGCGTTCGAATCGGTGTTCAGTGACGTATATGAAAACCTGTCGCCCTCATGGCACGACGCGCGTCGTCCGGTCGAGCTGGCGATTCTGGGATCATCACAAGCACAGCACGCGTACAACCCGCTCAAAATCGAGGAACAGACCGGATTGTACGGTTACAACCTGGGAAGCGCCGGACAGAAGCCCGACTCCACGTATTTCCTGCTGCGGGATTTTCTTGCCACCGAACTTCCCGAGGTGATCGTACTTGATATGTACTGGCGGACGCTGGAAGGTGAGCTGGATTTTTCCCAACTCGCCCGAAACTACGAGAAGATCTCGGATTCCGATGTGCGTCGCGATTTTTTTCGGGACGGCTTTCCGTTATCGGCCAAGATCATTCACACCCTACCGATTCTGAAGTATCGCCAGGATTTCTATTGGTTCCTGGAAAGCTCACTGAACAGGTTACTCGACAGGGCCGACGAAGATGCTGATATCAGCGATCCCCCAGCCCCGAACACCCCCACAGAGAAAAGTACCGACTTCCGGGGATATCGCCATACTACCGATACCATTTCGGAACGCCACATCTCTGAAGAAAACAAGTTTCGCAACTATCGCTTCTCCGGTTTCAATCGGCGACAGGTTGAGTATCTTCGTCGAATCGTCGAGCTCGCGCGTCAACGCAATATCGATATCGTCGTCGTCTCTGCTCCGATTCTTCCGCAATCACTCGATCTGGTGGCGGACTACGACGAGATCGCTCATCGACTGGATACGTTATTCCGCTCTCTCGATGTTCCGTACATCGATCTCAACCGCGAGCCGCGACTGACCACGCAATTAGACGCATCTCACTTCTCCGACGAAAACCATCTGAACGCTGCCGGGGCAACGCTCGTCTCCGAGTGGATCAGCAGCCTCTCTACTCTGCCGCCAGACCGCGACGGTAGAGAAAATCGGTAAACACCAGGTCCGAAGGAGCGTCGATTTCCATCCAGCCGTTACGGATGTAAACGGCGTGCAGCGGCATGAGGTTGTCCGCGATGAGCTGCAGGAAGCTGGTCATGTACATGTTGGGGTAATCCTTGCCGTCGTAGACTGCATCGCGGTCAAGCCCGTGGTAGAACGGCCGGATCGTGGCGAGGGCCTCCCGGGTAAACTTCATGAGGCCGATGTACTGTCCCTGCACCTCATCGAGGCTCCTCGGCTTCTTGCCCAGCTCGATGATCGTGTCGTCATCGCGGAGCTTCATCGTCTCCGCATCGATCAGGGGATCTTCCTGGCGCGCTGCCCAGTAGCGCTGCCACTCCCGGTCCACCACCACTCCCACCGGATGGGGGTTATCGATCAGTGCATGGAGCACGTCGGGCTGGTAGACGATATCGCCGTACGCCACGATCAGGTCATCATCCATGATCTCCTCGGCGCAGAAGAGCGTCGCCACCATGTTGGTGCGGTCGTAGTCGGGATTGTAATGCTTGGTGACACCGGGGTAGTCGATCGCGTCCTCCCGGTAGCCGGTGGCCACGTGCAGATCGGTGAGCCCCACTTCCCGGGCGGTGGCGAGCTGGCGCTCCAGCAGCGGGGTTCCTTCCAGAGGAACCATGCACTTCGGGATATTGTCGGTGAGCGGCCGCAGGCGGGTTCCCTGGCCCGCCGCCAGTACGATCAGTTTCATAGTATCTATCTCCTTGTTGCAGCGACGGTACCGCCCTATCGCTGGAGCTCTCCGGCGAGGAAACTGGCAAGAAGACGGCGGTCATACTCGCGATCCTGCCGTTCCGGGTGCCACTGCACCGCCGCCACCGGTTCCGTGGGATGGTACAGCGCCTCGATGAGTCCGTCGTGGCTATGGGCCAGGACGCGCAGGTGTCTCGACAGATCGCTACCCCGCACCGCCTGATTGTGGTAGCTGTTGCACGTCTTGTCGGAAAGGAGCGCGTGTTCCGAGGTGAGCGGATGCTCCGTAGCCACGTGGCCCTCCACCTCCTGCGTGAGACGTCCCCCGAAGTAGACGTTAATCGTGTGCAACCCGCGACAGACTCCCCAGACGGGAATACCGCGCTCCAGCGCGCCGGCGATGAGGGCGAACTCCGTGCGGTCCCGCTCCGGATATACCTGATTCACACCGGAGGGACCGTGGTACAGCTGAGGATCCACGTTGTTTCCTCCGGTAAGTACCACCAGTTCCACCCCGGGAAGATCCAGGTACGACTCCGCAGTGCCGGTAGAGGCGGGCACCGGAATCACGGTCCAACCCCGGGACGCCGCGTTTCCGTCGTCTTCACCGGCCCCGCCCATCTCGAACCAGTGCACGTAGTTATGCGCCAGCGCCGAACGCGGTTCCACGTAGCTTGCCTCTTCGGTAACCCGGGTAGAAATCAGAGCCAGCGGTGGGCGTGACCGGCGCGGTTCAGGAGTCCCGTTATTTTGAGCATCACTCATCGTATCACCTCAATTCTTCGGCCTCCACAATCCAGCCGGATCAGGTCGGCCTTCTCCAGGCGCTCAAAGATCGCTTCGCCGCAGCCGATCGCCGCGGGAATTTCGAACTCCGCACAGCGGATCGCCATATGGCTATTGGCACCACCGAACTTGGTTACCAGCGCTGCGATTTCGTGGCTGAAGATCCAATCGAATCCGGGATCGGCGTTCTCGATCATGACGATCTTCCCGGCGATATCCGGATCCACTCCGTGGACCTGTCGCGGCGTGCCCTGGGCCACGCGTTGCGTGACGAAGTTAGGGCTTTCGTCGGCGATCGTAAAGCACTCGATATCGCGGACGGACGTAATCACCGGTGGCATGCGAATCGCTGTGGTCACCAGATGGCGACGGCGCCGGCGATCCACCGATGCCCGCCAGATGGAAGCGAGCCCTGCCGGACGACTATGGCCGCTCAGCGCCAGGACCTCCTCCACCGTGAGAAAACTCGCATCCTCGCGACTGAGGCCCTCGCCGGAGGCGATGCGGGCGATCACATCGATGGCCACGCTCAGGTTTCGGGTAAAGGCGAACTTGCCCGCCTCCCTGCCCTGAACTGCAGCGCGGATAAAACCGAGCAGTTCCTCCGCGGTGATCGCTGCGCCGTCACTGTGGATAAAACCTGCCGCTGCGAGCTCGCGATCGATCAACCGTCGCTCCGCCGCCGCGAGTTCGAAGCGCGGAAGCTCTTCCCGTTCCGGCCGAAGAGTCAGGTCGACGTACTGGTCAAACGCCTCGTGGTAGGCGGGACTGGTAATATCATACGTGCCGGGACGCAGATGTCCGTATCGGGCGATCAGTTCTTCCCGATCGAGCGTCGCCAGATCTCGCACGAACTCCTTGGCCACCGTTTCAATCGATGCCAGGAACTCATCCACCCGCTCCTGCGACAAGAGTTCCCGAGCTACCAGTGAGCGCAACTGGATCACACCGACAAAGGCAAATCGGGCGAGGTTACTAAACGGAAGCGTCCCGTATTCCCGGCAGTCATCCAGCAGCACCGCCAAAGCTGAGGCAGGAGAGATCTCCTCCCGCTCCAACGACTCCAGGACGGTTGCTCGCCGAGAATCGAGCCGCCGCAGCCGTTCCAGCTCTTCCCCCACGCTGATCCCATCGCCGGTGATGATGCGTACGGTGAGATCACGATAGGCCCGGTGCAACGCCGCGCGTTCGTTCTCGCTAAAACCCGCCGTGTCCACGATATGCGCAAGCCGAGAGTCGAAATCCAGATCGTAGGCGGTGGGCATCACCTCAAACTCGACTTTGTCGTGGAGGTGGGGGTGCGCCGCAAGATACGCTACTGCGGTCTCCACCAGACGGTCGGCGATCTCCTGCGGAAGTGTCGCCGGCGTGAAACTGGAGAAGCTCATGCGGATATCAACGTACGGTTTTCCGGCAAGATCCACGATTCCCGGTCTCGGCCGGGTGCTGCGATAGCCACACTCCTCGCGGCTGCGTCCCCAGATCTCGTCGGTGATCACGTGACGGTACAAGCTGAACGCCAGCGGTCGTGGGTTGAGTCCCACGATCTCCGCCGGATTCCAGTCCGGCATCACGCCCCACGCGGTACAACCGCCGGCGAGGGTGGTGCGGTCGCGGGCGTCGGCGTCGAGAAATCGTGCGACGTGGGCCAGCTCGTGCCCCACGTCCGCCGCCGACACGCGGAGCTGATCCTTGTGCGCAGCTATCGGTCGGACCTGGAACACGACGACCTCGAACTGAAGAGAGCCGGAGGCGTCCTCGGCGACTGAATTCCGCACCGCGAACTCCACGTCGAGACTGGAATAACCGGTACGCGCTTCGATCTCCCGGAGCGCGGTGACTACCGCCATCAATGCCGGATCGACGGGAAGCGTGTCCCCGTGTTTGTGAACGATGACGCTCCGGTGATCGCTGCCGGCGCCGGATGTGATCGATTCGGTGGAGCCGGAGGTATCGTAGTTAATGATATAGTAGGGAGCACTCGTTTCCAGGTCGGCAGTGAAGGCAACGCCGCTGAGCGTGACCCCGGATAGCATCGGCTGCACAAGGATCTGGTTCTCCGGGTCCGGCACAGCGCGGTGTTCCGCCTCACCACCGGGTTCCACCTCGCCGACGCCTTTCGAGTAGCTGGTACACACTGCATCGATCGCGTCTCGGAGTGCGGCGGCATCGGTGGTGGAGACGTTGAGCACACTATGGTAGTTGCCCGCCAGGGAGGAGTGCTCAGTGTCCTCGTTGAGGGCACTGGAGCGCACCACTACCGCGGAGTCGGGAAACTCCGCGGCGATCCGGGTGAGCGTACGTTCCGGTGCAGCCAACCAATCGCCCACGCGAAGCGTGTATTGCGGGAGGATCCGCGCCGATTGCAGGCGCCGGCGGAGCCGCTCCAGCGTTTCCGCCTTGGTACCGAATCGGAACCGGGCCAGGTCCTGCTCACTGTCGAGTTCAGCCCAGGCACCTTCAAAATCCACCACATGACAGGCGCCGGCGGCGAGTTCCTCAGACAGCGCGGTTATGAGGCGATCGATCCCGGCGGTGGGATCGTCGGCGACGATGGAATCGGCGAGCGCCATGGCGAGCTGTACCCGGGCGGCGCGGAGAGCGAAGATACCGGCAAACTCACCGGTCAGCGACCACGGACCGGAGGGGAGACGCTCCCGCGTCACGCGGATGCGACCGTCATCGGCGCGGTACAGCTTCTCCGCCTCTTCCCGGAGTTCCGCAGTACGACCCTCGTAGCGCGTGGCCCAACTGGAATCGGTAGCCACTACCAGCTGTCCATGCGCTGCAGCAAGCTGTGCGGTGCGATCCGGGTCAAACACCACATCACTGTACGCCACCAGTACGTCCTGCGTGAGTTCTCCCTGAGCCTGGAGCAGCGATGCCAGGCTCCCCGAACGGTGCCATTGAGGATTGTAGTAGTACTTGAACTGGGGATACGCCTGCATGATCGAGAGAATCTGATAGCCGCCCACCACCGCCACCTGATCACAACCCGCGGCACGACCGGCGGCAACGATGCGATCGAGAATGGTAGAATTCTCATCAAAGCGGGCAAGGCACTTTGGTGGAGGGTCGCTGTAGGCATCGGTGGTATTGGAGGCGCCGGCGGCCAACACGATCAGTTTCATTGGTGAGCTGGAGTATAGTGGAGGGCGCGGGGATTGTCAGGGATGGAAGGGCCGTAAAGCGCTATGGTACTATATCCGACACATTTTGCCCTTTCGGAGGTTGCTACATGCTTCCCATTGTTCGTGTTCGCGGCCGGGCTGCGACGCTACTCTTCGTCGCCGCGCTGATCTTTACGGCGGCCGTTGCCCCGTCGCCGGTTTCAGCGCAAGTCAGTGCCGACCCCCTGGATCCGCTCTACGAATGGTTCGATACGTGGGAGGGTCGGGGATATCTGGATCACATGCCGGTGTTCCGACCCTACCCGGAGAACGTGATAATGGCGGCGCTGGAGCGCGTGTCGCGCGTGGGCGACCGGGAGTCGCAGACGGTGGCGGAGGGATGGGTGGAACGGTTGGACGGCTCCCTTGATACGGAGTTTCGCGCGATTCAGGAGTCCCGCACACAAAACGGCGACCTGTTTCACGTGAAGGGGGCTGTGGAAGCGGTGCTCCACGGCCGCCTGGGTGAGAACGTCACCGTTGCGGGAAGCGTAGCCGGGGTGATTCTCGATGTTGAGGACGGCGAGCTACTCCCCGACGGAGACCGCACCGACTGGGACGTCACCGACGACTGGTCCACGATACCATTCCCCGGTGGTCGCGATGTGGCGGCGCTCAACCAGGTCAGCTCTTCATTTGCCTGGGGCTCGGAGTCGCTGTACCTCCACGCCGGGATTATGCGCCGTTCTTTCGGGCCGTTTCATGACGACGGAATCGTGTGGAGCCCCTACGCGTTCCAGTCCCCGGGGTTTGTGGCGCACTGGGACGCCGGCAATTTTCGCTTCACCGCGGGACTCTTCTCCCTTTCGGCAACGCAATTGTATCGGGAACGGAGTCCTTTCAACGCCTCGTCGGCGAACACCGATGTGATTGACGGCGTCGGAGACCCGAATGCGGATGTTTCCGGAGCGGAGTTCCTCTACGATCCCCAGGAGCATCCCGGCAAGTGGGTGTTTCTGCAGGACTTCCGCTGGCAGGCGCGGCCGTGGCTGGATGTGGCGTTTTTTGAATCGGTCACGTGGGGACCGCGTTTTGAGACGGCATACCTGACGCCGCTGAAGTGGGCATTCAACGCGCAGGGCAACGTGGGATTTGCCGACAGCTCCAAGATGGGGCTGAGCGCGGTAATCCGCCCCCGCCGCGACATTCAGCTCCCGTTTGTCGTCTACGTGGACGACGCGAGTTTCAATGATCTGGTGCGCTTTGACTTTGACACCAAGCTAAAACTGGGCATCCACACCGGCGCGATCTGGACGCCGGAGCATCCGCTGATTCATCAGGTGAAACTGGATTACCTGGCGCTGATGCCGTACATATACACTCACGACGGGAACGGAGGGGTCTATGCACCGGAGCCCAACTACACCAACTACACCCACCAGGGGAGTAGCCTGGGACCAGGGCTTGAGCCCAACTCGGACCGGCTGCGCTTGCAGACTACGTTCCGCCCTGCGCCGCGGCTACGAACCACGCTACACGGTACGATGATGCGCCACGCCAACGCCTCGGAGGGCGTGGAGAACCTGGGGCTCGCCGGGCATGACGGTACGATCACCGACGACGGGCGCTACTATCACTTCTACGTCGAGGAATCGAGTAGCAATCCTGATCCGAACGTGCCGCGGGAAATCTACATCGAAACGGGCCGTCTCTCCTTCCAGGATGAGTTGCGGTTTATGACCCAGGAGAACATCGAGACGGTGTTTCAGACGGGGCTCGACGTGGCCTACACCGTGCCGCTGTCCGGCCGATTGGCGGTCACGATGGAAGCGGGCTACGAGTTTGAATACGTTCGGGATCCGATTTCCTGGAAGGCTACCGGCAGCACCGCCCCGGGGTTCAAACGTGAGGATGACCATCCGGACCCGCCGGAGGTCGTTGTGTATGACGTCGTCACCGCAGATGACGAGATCAACCACTACGGGAGCCTGCGGTTCATCGTCAGGTACTGAGCAGCGAAAACCGGAGAGAGCCTATGCCTGACGCGCAACACCCGATCCCCGTTCTTCACATCATCACCCGCCTGGCCAACGGCGGTGCCGCGGAAAACACGATCTATACCGTAAACGGCCTGGACCGTAGCCGGTGGGCGGTGGATCTGGCGATCGGTGGCGAGCCTGGTGCCGATGAGACGGACCAGGTGGAGAAGCTGGCGATCGCCGAGGACGTTACGGTGCACCGGATTCCCTCGCTGGTGAGGAATCCCGGGCCCGGCGAGGTGCGCGCCCTGGGCGACCTGCGAAGGCTGATCCGCGCCGGGGGCTACCGGGTGGTGCATACCCACGGCGCCAAGGCGGGCATTCTCGGCCGCATGGCGGCGCGGAGGGAGGGCGTTCCGGTAATTATCAACGGGATTCACGGGCACACCTTCTCTCCACAGATGAATCCCCTGGCGCGGGTCGTCTACCGCGGTATCGAGAAGCGTGTTGCACGCTACACCACCCACTTCGTGTCAGTGGGAGACGACCTCCGGCAGCAGTATCTCGCCGCAGGGGTTGGCACGGCTGAGCGCTTTTCGGTGATTCACAGCGGGATGGAGCTTGAGCGTTTTACCGCCGCCGGCCGAATGGATGAGGCGCGCCGCACCGCGATCCGCGCAGAACTGGGGGTGCCGGCGGAGGCGGTGGTGTACGCCAACATTTCCCGCATGGAACCGCGCAAAGGACACCGCTTCTTTCTGGAGGCGGCCGCGGCGCTGGTGGGTGGTCCGGCGGCGCCAGGCGTGGAAGCTGAAGCGGCGCCGACCGGCCCGCAGGCGGGAAGCGCCTCGGGTACCGAGGTGAGCGACGGCAGAGACCCGTGGTTCGTCATTGTGGGAGATGGTCCGGAAGAAGCTGCGCTCCGGCGGCAGGCGCAAGAGCTGGGTATCAGCCGGCGGGTGGTGTTTACCGGGTATCGCGGCGATGTGGAGAATATGTTTGCCATGGGCGATGTGGTGGTGCTGACCTCGCTATGGGAGGGATTGCCGCGGGTGCTGGTGCAGGCTGCGGCCACGGGACGGCCGGCGATTTCCTTCGCCTGTGACGGCGCCGGCGAGGTGATCGAAGATGATGTAAACGGCTGGGTGGTACCGATGCGGGATACGGATGCGGTAGCCGACCGTATGCGCCGATTGCTTCGCGAGCCCGAGCTACGACGGAGCTTCGGTGAGGCCGGCCGGGCCAAGGTCAATGATAGCTGGACGGTGGAAGCGATGGTGGAACAGATCGACGCGTTGTACCGGCGGTTGTTGGATTTGTGAGAGCGGGTCACCCCGCCCCGCCTGCCCCGCACCACCGGAGGGCCGAGATGCCC
Source organism: Alkalispirochaeta sp. (assembly GCA_040904425.1). GTDB lineage: Bacteria > Spirochaetota > Spirochaetia > DSM-27196 > Alkalispirochaetaceae > Alkalispirochaeta. The sequence goes on along the minus strand of JBBDTM010000102.1, from coordinate 5,681 downwards.
CCTACAACATCTTCTCCAAGAACGCTTTGATCCGCGGATGGTCGGGGTTGGTGAAGAGCTTTTCCGGGGAGGCGGCCTCCACGATGCGGCCTTCGTCCATGAAAACCACGCGGTCGGAGAGTTCCCGGGCAAAGCTCATCTCGTGGGTAACCACCACCATCGTCATCTGCTCCCGAGCCAGGTCCTTGATCACCGCCAGAACCTCTCCCACGAGCTCCGGGTCCAACGCGCTGGTGGGTTCGTCAAAGAGCATGATGTCCGGCTCCATCGCGAGCATCCGGGCGATCGCCACCCGCTGCTTCTGGCCGCCGGAGAGATAGGCGGGATAGACGTCGCGCTTGTCGGCGAGACCCACTCGGGCAAGCATCTTCTCCCCCCGAGCGATCGCCTCACTCTTGGATAACTTGGCCACCACCAGCAGGCCTTCGATCACGTTGCCGAGGGCGGTCTTGTGGGGAAAGAGGTTGAAGTTCTGGAAGACCATGCCCAGCTTGCGGCAGCGCCGGCGGATCACCGCTTCCGGGATGTGCTCCTGGCGGGTGGCGGTCGGCGCTGGGGCGGCGTGCGCCACGACCCGCGAGCCGGCTCGCCCCCGCGCACCGGCCCCGAGCTCCGCCCCGCCGGCGATCTCCCGGGCGATCGCCTGGCCTTCTATCTCCACGGTGCCCCGGGTGATCTCCTCCAGGTGAATCAGACAGCGAAGCATCGTGCTCTTGCCGCTTCCGGAAGGGCCGATAATCGCGACGATTTCTCCAGGCGCCACGTCGAGATCCACGCCCTTGAGTACTTCCAGGTCGCCGAAGGACTTATGGAGGTTGCGGGCGCGGATCATGGGGGCGGCGGGGCTGCGGGTGTCGCCATTGCCCTGCGCGGGCGCGGCGGCCGGCTCAGAGGCTGCGGCCTGCCCGCGGGGGTCGCCGCTTCCAGGCGCGGGTGCACCTGTCGCACCGTGGGGACCCGCCGGGCCCTCGGGGCCGGGCACACCCGCGCCCGCGCCGCCCGCGCTATAGGATCCAGGCGCGTCTGCGCCGCCGACACCACCCGCCGGGCCGTGTCCACCGCCGGCCACGTGCTGGTCACTCATAGACTTGATACCGCCTCTCCAGCCGACCAAAGACCCACACCAGCCCGTAGTTCAGCGTCAGGTAGATCACCCCGGCGATGACAAACGGGGTGATCGTGAAATCACGGCTCACCACTTCCTTGGAGTTGCGGAGGATCTCGCCGATGCCCAGCACCACAACCAGGGCGGTGTCCTTCACGAGAGTGATCGCCTCGTTGGATACCGGCGGCAAGACGCGCTTGAGTGTCTGCGGCAGGACGATGCGCACCATCGTCTGCCGGTAGTTCATCCCCAGCACCTTGGCCGCCTCGTACTGGCCCCGCTCGATCGACTGAATCCCCCCGCGGAAGATCTCCACGAAGTAGGCAGCGTAGTTAATGATGAACGTCACCACCGCCGCGGTGAAGCGGTCGAACCGGAGCACCGGAATCAGCAGCGGCAGCCCGTAGTACACGAAAAACAGCTGCAGCAGAAGCGGCGTTCCCCGCACCACCGAGGTGTAGAGGCCCAACGTCACGGAGAGGCTCTTCCGACGCGACACCTTGCCCACCGCGCCGAGAAAACCCAGCGGCAGTGAGAACACCAGCGTCAGTACGAACAGTCGTACCGTGACGCCGGCGCCCTGGAGGATGTAGGTGGTGGTGTCGATCAGGTATTCCATACGCTCCTACTGGGGGCGCGGCGGACGCACTAGGCGGGCCCGGGCCGACGCAGCCCGAACGCGGCGCACCCCGCTAAGCCGCCCGCCCGCCGCGCTACCGTCAGCGCGGCAGCAGCACGTCCTCGTCAAACCACTTGCGGGAGATCTCCGCGGCGGTGCCGTCCTCCACCATCTCGTCGAGGATCTCATCCACCCGCGCGGCAAACGCTTCTTCACCCTTGCGAAATCCGATGCCGTACTGCTCCTCGGTGAAGTACTCACTGGCTACGTCAAACGATTCCGGCCGCTGGGAGATGTAGTAGCGGCCGAGGATCTCATCGACAACCACGGCGTCGATGCGTCCCACTTCCAAGTCCAGCAGCGCCTGCACGTTGTCCTGGTAGCGCGACATCTCCTCAAAGCTCTCCCGCACTTCAGGCTCGCTGTCCACCGCATCCTGGGCGCTACTGCCCAACTGTAGTCCCACCGTGGCACCGGCCAGGTCGGCGAGGGTGTCGATCTCGCTGCCGGCCTGCACGATCACGATCTGCCGGTTGGCAATGTAGGGCTTTGAGAAGGTGATCTGCTCCTGCCGTTCCGGGGTGATCGTGAGACCGTTCCAGATCACGTCGATGTCCCGACTGTTGAGGTCCAACGTCTTGGAGTCCCAGTCGATCGGCTGCAGGCGCAGCTCCACGCCCATGCGCTCGGTCACTTCCCGGGCAAGATCGATGTCGAATCCCACGATCTCCCCGTCCTCGTCGCGAAATCCCATGGGGGGGAAACTGTCGTCCAGGCCCAGGACAAACTCGCCCTTCTCCATGATGTACTCCAGGGAGTTGTCGTCACCGGTTTCCGTCTCACCGGCTCCCCCGGCAAAGGCGGACGTAGCGATCCCCGCCAGCACGAGCAGTGCAATTGTTCGTTTCATGATATCTCCTGATAAATGTTTGGTTACGGGCAGGAGTATAGGCGCCGCCGGGAAAATCGGCAACCATTCCGAGGCCGGTCGGGGAATATAGATTGAACCGAAGGTTCCGCAGTGCCCGCCCGCACGGCCGTCGGCGCACGCCGTGTGGACGTCGCGGCGCTGCGGCGATATCCTTATGAAATATGAAACAGACAACTAAGGTCGTGTTGGCGGTACTTGCCGTCCTGGCGATTATCGTGATTGCGATATTCGCCTCGTTTCGCGGCGCCTACAATAGCATGGTGGAAATGGAAGAGAGCGTGGGTGCCGCCTGGTCCCAAGTAGAAAACCAGTACCAACGGCGAATGGATCTGATTCCCAACTTGGTGGCGACGGTGCAGGGCATTGCCAACCAGGAGCAAGAGACGTTTACGGCGGTGGCCGAGGCGCGCAGCCGCGCCGGGGGCGTGATGCAGATGGACGAATCGCTACTGGATAATCCGGAGGCGTTCCAGCGTTTTCAGGAGGCGCAACAAGGGTTGGGTTCCGCGCTGCAGCGGTTGCTCATGGTCACGGAGAACTACCCTGAGCTTCGCTCTAACGAGAACTTCCTCACCTTACAGGATCAGCTGGAGGGCACCGAGAACCGGATCGCCGTGGAGCGGCGGCGCTTTAACGAGGCGGCCCGCGCCTACAACACCTCAATCCGCCAGTTTCCTCGAGTGATTTTGGCCAACATGTTCGGCTTTGAGCCACGAGAGTACTTTGCCGCCTCCCAGGGAGCCGAGAACGCACCGGAGGTCAATTTTGACGACTAAGCCGCTTCTCACCGAAGAGGAAAGCACCCGCGTTGCCCAAGCAGTGGCGGCAGCGGAGAAAAAAACTGGGGGCGAGATCGCCACGGCAATTACCGCCGAGAGCGACGACTACGGATTTCGGGAGCTGGTCTTCGCGATCATCGCCGGGGTCGTGGTGTGGACGGTGGCGTTAGGATTTCCCGGTCCGCTGGAGGCACTGCTGAACCGCCTCTTCTGGAGTTGGGAGCCGTGGCTGCTTGCTGCCGTGCAGGGGGTACTCGGTATGGTGGGAGGCTTGGTGGCGTACCTGGTGGCGCAGATTCCGGCAGTTGACCGCCTGATCGTGCCGAAGGCGGTGATGCGGGAAGCGGTGACGCACCGCGCACGACGGCACTTCGTCGATTCCGGTACCTACGATACGATCGACAACACCGGCATTCTGATCTTCATCTCCCTCCTGGAGCGCCGGGTAGAGCTTATCGCGGATCGTGGCATTCACCAGCAGGTGGAGGCCGGTACGTGGGAGCCGATCGTGACCGAGTTAACACAGGGCATCCACGACGGGCGCACCGCCGAGGCGCTGGTGGAGGCGGTAACGGCGTGCGGAAACGTCCTCAACGGGCGCGTCCAGCCGCGCGCGGAAAACACCAACGAGCTGGCCAACCGTCCGGAAGAATTGGAGAAGGGTTCATGAGCAACGTACATATCACACGTCCCGCACGAAGAACGGTGGCGGCAACTGTCGCGCTGCTGTCGATTCTCGCCGTCGCCACCGCCGGAGCGCTGGAGGTGCCGTCGCTCTCCGGTCGCGTGGTGGACGAGGCGGGAATCGTCTCCCAGGAAGGCCGCTCCGCCCTGGAGGATTACTTCCGTCGAATCGAAGATACCACCGGGGCGCAGATCGCAGTACTCACGATTCCCTCCCTGGAAGATGAGGTCCTCGAAGATTACTCCATCCGCGTGGTGGAAGAATGGCAATTGGGTCAGGGCGAGGAGGACAACGGCGTGCTGCTGTTGATCGCCATGGAAGAGAAGAAGATCCGCATCGAAGTGGGCTACGGCTTGGAGGGTCGCCTCACGGATGCCACCAGCGGCCAGATTATCCGCGACCACCTCCAACCGTACTTTCGCGCCGGCGAATATACCGCGGGAGTGCTCAACGCCTCGCAGGCGATCGGCACGGTAGTAGCTGAAGACGCCGAGGTGGCCAGTCTCGGTGCGGCGAGTTCGTCGGCTGCTGCTCAAAGCTCCTCCCGAAGCAGCACCCGAGGAATCCCGATCAACCTGGGCGTGTTTGCGATCATTTTCCTGCTGGGCTCGTTTGGTCGCATGGGGCGCGGGCGTGGCGGACTGTGGCGCGCCCTCTTCTGGGGCTCCATGCTCAGCGGCGCGACCCGCCGCCACCGCGGACCGTTCAGTGGCGGCGGCAGCTTTGGAGGCGGCGGCTTCGGCGGAGGAGGATTCTCCGGTGGAGGCGGCGGTTTTGGCGGTGGTGGAGCCTCCGGAGGGTGGTAATTTTGGGTGTATAGAGAATCATGTTACGGGAAGCAGCATAGCTCGTGGACCTGTAGAGAGATATGAGACCGGAGGTCGCGATAGGCCCCCTCCGGTCGATTTCACTGCTCTCAGGAGGTTCCCGCATGCCCATCCCGTCCCACTGTCCCAACCCAACCTGCCGGGCTCACACCGACCCCGCGCCCGGCTGGTTCCGTCCCTTCGGCTCATACCCAACCAAGGCCCACGGCATCGTCCCGCGCTTCTGCTGCCGCACCTGCGGCACCACCTGTAGCACCCAGACTGAGTCGATGCACTACGCCGCCAAGCGCCACCTCCCCCTGAAGGCGATCGTCGCCTCGCTCCTGGAAGGAGCCTCTCAGCGGGAGATCGCCCGGCGCTATGGTGTCTCTCCCATGACCGTCCACAACGCGATCATCCGCCTCGGTCGGCAGGCGATCGCCGCGCAGTCGGTGCTGCTCTCCCATCTCGCACCTCGCCCGCGGGTGGTCTTCGACGGGTTGCGCTCCTTCGTCACCAGTCAGGATTACCCCTGTGACCTCACCACCTTGGTCGATGCCAAGGGCGAGACGATCCTGGCGATCACCCACGGAGTCTTCCGCCGCGCCGGGCGGATGACCCGGAAGCAGCGTAAGCGGGTGCGGGCCAAGCAGGCGCGTTGGCAGATCCCGCATGGCACGATGAGTCGGTCTATCTCTGCAATCTGGAATGAGTTATGGCCATACCTGGATCTGCACTTGCCGCAGAGACCGGCGA
>JBBDTM010000101.1:67280-225101 GCA_040904425.1 Alkalispirochaeta sp. | reverse complement strand
GCCGCTCCACGGCTTCTCAGCCCTGCCCTCGCGGCGTGAGACGGAACTTACCAGATCTCACCCCCGCAGGTCAAGCTAGTTGCCTCGATTCCTTGAGAAGTTTGTTCCAGCGTCGTCACCGCCGCTATTGGTCCGGGTTCTCTTCCGGTTGTGGTCGGTCTTCTTCATTCTCGTCATCCGCCACCGAAAGAACGGTGAGCCGCTCATCGATGGCGGATATTCGCTCCAGGATTTCTTTGACCCCGGGAGTGTCATGGCGAACCGTCTTCTTGTCCTCTACCAGAAATCGATCGGCGGTAGCCTCTCCCAACCTCTGAAGCAGCTGCTTGCGCTCAGAAAGTAGATCCTGCCGCTCGATGTGCCGCATGCCGGCATCACCGAGATCCTGCGCGTGTTGTTTGGCCCAATCGAGCCACTGACGAGACGATTGGCGCACGTTCTCGTTCAGTTCGTTCCATATGCTCATGTGGAAACGGTAGTGCTTTGGAACCTTCAGGGCAAGTCTCTTGCGATGAATACCGTTTCTTGACCTCATGTGTGGGTCACTCTAAGATTGGGCAACACACATTTGGAGGTTCCATCATGAAGTTGGTATTTCTCGGACCCCCGGGGGCCGGAAAAGGTACGATGGCTACGCAGTTAGCGGAACACGCGGGGATCCCTCACGTTTCCACCGGTGATATATTCCGCGCGAACATCAAACAACAGACCGAGCTCGGCAAGAAGGTAAAGGCCATTCTCGACAGTGGAGAGCTGGTACCGGACACCCTTACCATCGAGCTGGTGCAGGACCGACTATCTCAACCGGACGCACAGAGCGGTTTCATTCTCGACGGGTTTCCCCGCACAGTTCCTCAGGCGGACGCACTGGCCGAGATGCAGGAACTCGACCGCGTGATCAACTTTGAACTGGACGATGAGGAAGTGGTGCGGCGCCTCTCGGGGCGGCGCGTCCATCCCGGTAGCGGCCGCACCTACCACGTGGTCTTCAGCCCACCCAAGACCGAAGGGGTGGATGACGTTACGGGAGAGCCGCTGGTTCAGCGGGAAGATGATTCGGAGAGCTCGATTAAGAACCGGCTCCGCGTCTACCGTGAGCAAACCCAACCGCTCATCGCGTATTACCGCTCTCGAGGTCAGCTGGTCGATCTCGACGCCGGGCCGAAACCGGAGCACGTTTTCGAAAATCTGAAGGCGATTCTGAAACTGGAGTGACCCCGGGAGTCACTCCGCGTCAGGTTCATCCGGTTCCGCCGAGGTCCCGTTCCGCTCGTCCTCGGCGGGATCAAGTTCTTCCCGGACATCGCGGACGCGGTTCTCGATAATCCGACGCTCATCCTCCCGAAGCGTTTCGAGAAGATCGATGAACGCCTCGTGCTCCGGATCGTAGCCGGCCCGCACCGCGGCGGCGATAGAATCGACGGCGCGGTCGAAATCGTCCGTGGCGCGTAGTTCCACAGATGCCCGGAGAAACAGCAAATCCGGATCTCGTTCCACCGTTTCCGGGATCCCTTCTATGATCTCCAGGGCGGCGAGATAAAACCCCCATTCGGCCTGACGGGTTGCCAGCCGTGCCAGCTCGTCGGGAGAGTCCACCGAAAGCCCCCGAAACACCTCCAGATGATCCAGGGCCTCCTCCTCATTCCCCGACCGATAAGCCGCCTCCGACAAAACCCAACGGTACTCGGTGTCCTGTTCAGCCTGGTCGACTCCCTCCGAAAGAACCCGGTACGCCCGGTCTACGTTTTCCGCATCCAGTTCAAGGACTCCCAAGTTGTAGCGTAGTCGCACTCTGCCTGGGTATTCCTCGATGAGCAACGAGTATTCTTCCCGCGCCTCCCGCCGCCGACCAGTTCGAAAGAGGACGAAGGCGCGGGTTTCACGGTAGAGCCCGTTATCCGGATCATCGGCGAGGAGATCGTTGAGCACGTCCACCGCATCCGCATATTCACCACGCTGCTCGTGAAGACGAGCCAGGTTGTACCCGGCCGCCGGTATGTCATCGGAGAGCCGTATCGCTCGGGAGTAGTATTCGAAGGAATCCTGGTACCGCCCAAGTTCAAAGAAGGCGTTTCCCAGATTGAAATACTCTTCTGCCAGCTCCCGGGAGGAGACGTCGCTCCGGCACGAGGAGAGGAGAAGCGACGCCACCAGGATCGCGGCCGCGACCACCAATCGCACCGGTTACTCCCGAGTTCGTGAGGCGTTGGTACTCCCCAGAACTGTCTGTTCAATCTGACGAACCTGCGAACGATACAAATTTGAGATCGTCGAACCGTAGTCGGCAATGAGCTGGATGATGTTGCGGGAGGTTTCCTCAGTATCGCGACCGTTGAGCCGATCCCCGGCGTCTCCGAGCCCCGGCAGAATGTACGCCGCCTCGTTGAGCACCGGGTCCATCCAGAGGGTATAGATCGTGGCGTCTTCTATCGCCCGGGCGATGCGCAGGCTACCCTTCAAGGCGGAAATGACATTAAAGAACTTCACCGACCGGGGCCGAATACCGCGACCGTGAAGGTACTGAACAATTGTCACCAGACTGCCTCCGGTGGCGTTCATGGGATCGGCAAAAATCAGGTCTTTCCCATGCAGCGAATCCAGATCAAAAAAGGAGCGGTCCAAGTCCAGAATGTACTCCATATTGGATTCAAGCTTGCTATCGTCGCGGCTGATACGAAAGAGCGCAAAGGGAGTCTCGTATCCGGTTGAGGTATACTCCTGGATCTCTTTAGACATGATCATGGAAGGTAGCAGAGCTCCTCGGAGCATGACGCACATGACGGTGTTTTCCAGTTCGCCGTCGACGTCGGGGATCTTGTGTACTGCAAAGTTCTGTACCGGCTCGGTAACGGGGGTCCGGACGATAAGATGGTTCTTGTCGTGGTTATCGGGCGCGGCATAGGCCAGATTAAAGAGAAGCTCGTAGGCGCGCTGGATATAATAGACGAACTCGCTCTGGGGGGTACGCGTATCACGGAGCTTGGCGATAAGCCGCGAGGCTTCCCCGTGGACTGCGCGGGGAGTCTGAAACGAGTACACCTTGATCCTGGGCTCCTCCTGGGTGAGCTCCTGCATCCGGTCACCCATCTGCTGGTAGAGCTCGATGAGCTCCTGTTTTGCCCGCTGTTGACGTTGCTCGTTGGGAGAACTGTTGAGGATTTTCATCCGCTCCAGCGCCTGCCCGTAGAGCTCATCCATTTCCGCCACCACGGTGCGGTCATTCTCCGTGAGATATTCGTCCAGGTCCTGTGCGCGCAGTACTACTTGTTCCATACTCGGCAGTATACGCCACCGCGACGGACAAAAAAAGACCATCCCGACGGATGGTCTTGAAGAAGTTTAGGTTGAACCTGTCGGTTCCGCGGAGCCGTTTCAGCGAATCGGTGCCCCGAACGCCAGGCCCAGGGCAACGGTGCGGTTGTCGTCGAGGGCGTCGGTGAGCATCGCGTCGATGACAAACTTGTATCGGCTCAGGCTGGGGTTGGCGGCGAGGTCGATCCGGATGCCGGTATTAAAGGCACCACGCTGGGCTGCATTCGCGCCCACTGCGTCGAGGCTGTAGCTGAAGTTGGAAAAGTCGTTAATCCAGTGGACATAGCCCTGAAATACTTCCGGAAAGAGCAGCAGGTCGAAGCCCATGCCGAAGTCGATCGCCTCATCGCCGGGGCCGACATTGCCGAACGTCTTGCCCACGGCAAAGGTGGTCTCCGCGGGCATGTTGAAGAAGTCGCCCGGATAGGTGGCAGCGAGGTACAACTGGGTGGCGGTCTCCGAATTGTTGGGTCCGCGCTGAAGCGACTGAAAGGTGCCGCCGATCGCCACCGCGGTGCGACTGGTCGGAAGCTGGATCTTGCCGCCGAAAATCATATCCTCGGTGTCGTCACCTCGGTTGGTATCGTAGGCCAATGATATCTCTGCCACGCGAAAGAGACTCACGCTACCCTTGGGAATATGGGCGGTCACGGTGTCATCAAGGATCGCGTGATAGCCAAGATCAAATCCGAGTTCGGCGGAGCGCTCCCATCCGATACGGCCCGACGGAATTCCGATCAGGCCGGTCTGACCGTTGAGGCTCATCCCCTTCAACGATTGCGCACTCAGCGCCGGAACGATCATCACACCCACCGCCGCCACGGCAAGCATCGTCCTCAAATTTTTCGGAATCATCTGCCAATCCTCCCAATAGTATAAGTTACTATACGAATATACCTACCCATTGTTAGAATTTCAATAATTCCGGAGTGACCGCCGTGTGCCCGGCGGGATTCAGCAACCGAAGCGGAAACAAAAAAACCGCCCGAGCAAGCGGACGGTTAGAAAAGCATCTCCTGGGGGAATTGAACCCCCGTTGCCGGGATGAAAACCCGGTGTCCTAACCACTAGACGAAGGAGACGTGCGAGTCGGCAATCTATCGAACAGAGCGCTCTGCGTCAAGATGCCGGTGCTGAGCCGCACTGGGTTCGAACCAGTGACCCACGCCTTAAAAGGGCGTTGCTCTACCAGCTGAGCTAGCGGCCCGTTATGTGTGTGCGGAAAGATACCGGCGAGAACGAGCCCTGTCAAGCCGCCGCGGAACCGTCCGCGGTGCACAGCGAATCAGAAGCGCAACGCGAATTCCAGAGCGGCGCCACCCACTTGTTGATCGCCGGGATAGCGGCCGAATTCCTGACTGAAGAGCGCAAACTGCACGTCGAGAAACATCAGATCCATGCCGGTGCCCAGAGTGAAATATCCCTGGTTTACTCCAAATCTGAGGTCGAAAAATCGCAGAAAGGTCAGTTCAGTTCCTATATGCACCCTGGTCCAGAACGAGTTTGGACGATCCGGATCGATATCCGCCGCGCCGAAGGGGTCGGTGATCTGAACGTGGAGCTCAGGGTCTACAAGCGCCGAGAGCTGACCCAGGTCCGGTTGCCACGCGGCGCCGAGGCTCAGCTCCATGGGAATAAGGTACCGTTCCGAAACGTACGCCGGATCGCCTTCCTCCGGAGCTGCGGGAAGCCCCCCGGAACTTAGTGCGGAAAACACCTCATCCAGGGAGTTGCGAGAATACTGCATGTTTGTATTGAACAGGTTTCTGGCTTGTACTCCAAGCGAGAAGCTACGGTACCCGGCGAGCAAGCCCGCATCGAACGCAACACCCCACCCATTAAGTGCGTCGATTGAGTTCAGAAGATCCTCGCCTTCTTCGCCGTCTCCTTCACCGGTATCTACTCCGGTGAACTGGGTAATGAGGTCGGCGGCGGTATCTGATCCGACCAGAGACGTAACCCGCAGGTTCGGGCGGAGCGCACCCCCTAGAGAGAGGTCCACGGGACCGAGCTGAAAGGGATGCGCGTATCCAAAGACCAGCGTGAACTGACTGGTGATTTCGCCTTCCAACCCCAGAGGAAACGTATCGCCGTATAGGTAGCTATCGGTGGCGATGTTCATACCGATGCCGATTCGGTTTCCTACATATCCGAACCCCAGGGACGATCCGATCCCGAACCCGTTGGTGGTGAACTGCTCCCGAAGACTGTCGATGATCAGTTCGTCCCGGCTGATCTCTTCACCCTCCTCACCGTCTGAGGAGATATCTTCTCCCCCCAGAGCCCCGATAGTCGGCAGGAGCAGGTCCGGCCGGCTGTGCATCCAGACACGCAGAGAGGGCAGCGTAGTTTCCGGCTCCAAGGTGTTCGCCAGGCCGGCGGGATTGGTGTACAGACTGCTATACCCCTCAGCCACGGCGGCGTACGAGCCGCCCTGGCCGAGAATCTCCGGAGAGAGCGGGCGAAACTCTTTCTGTCGAATCGTCTCCGCGGGAAGGAGCATCGCCGTCGCTGCCAGAATCGCGGCCACTACCGCCACGCGCGCAGGAATCATCCGCCGGTGCCGAGAGGTGGTTTTCATCGTTCTCGCCCCAATACGAGCGTTACGCGTCACTTTCAAAGAATCCACCCAGGCCACCTGCCGTGAGAATGTTGTTGAAGGCCCCGCCGTCCTTGTCCTGCTCAGAGCTAAGGGGATCGTCATAGCTTATATCACCAACGGTACCGAAGGCTATTCGCTCTGCCAGGTCTTTAGATCCCTCGGAGTCCTGCTCCACGATGTTTCGCACCACCATCGCCACCGCCGCCTTCTGGGCAACTTCGGCCATGTTGGTTCCCTCCGGCCCATCTACCGCGCCGTCATCATCTTCATCCTTCAGGGAGGCGCCCAAGGCATCGTAGGCGCCGGCGGCGGTCACCATATCGTCGAGGATACGCTGGATCGCCTTAGAATCGTTCCTGGCGCCGGCGGGAATGATTTGATCCATCAGTTGCGCCGGATCACTGAAGCTCTCGGGGCCGTCACTGGAGGTGAGTACGTTAGCCACGTTGTTAATCGTCTCGCCGGAGTCGGCGCCACGAAGCGTCACATCGGCGGCGAGTACCGCAGCGCGCTGCCGCGTCTCGGTGTCGGGTCCGTCGGCGCCGTCGTTGAGGTACACAGATTCCAAGGAACTCGCCAGATCTGTCCGATCACCGTCGCTGAGGTCATCAAAGAACCGTGAACTACCTGCGGCATCGTCCAATTCGTTCACGAAATCGTTGGCATCTTCCGTTGAGACATTGCCGTTGTCATCGCCGAACCGACTGGTGAGATCCGAAGCGGACGGGGGCCCGTCAAAATTTGAAAACATGTTTCCGGTGAGAAGATTGCTGCACCCAGTAATTGAGACTATTACCGACATTGCCAGCGCCGGCACCGCCACCCTGCGGAAGATTGATCCACCCATAGTATTCTCCACTATCGACAAATATAGCACCCGGGATGAGGTATGACCGTGTTAGGACGCAGATTCAGCCGGCGACGCGGTCAAGCCCGCGCTGCGCCTCGATCAGATTGGGATTGCGGTCGAGTGCTTCCTGATACGCCTCAGCCGCGTACTCCGGCGATCCCGCCATCTCCCGGGCGTACCCCAGACGAGCCCACCAACGGGGGCGATTGCTGTTAAGAAACACCGCGGTGGTGAGGGCGATATCGGCGTGGTGATACTCCTCCAACCGAAGGTGAACCTCACCCATCACGTAGTACACCTCGTCGATCAGGCTGCCGGTGGGAGCTACCGCGGCATAGTTCTGCAGATACTGGAGCGCCTCGGTATCGTTGCCCAGTCGATAGTGGGCTTCTCCCACGATATTCAACAATCGATGATCGAAACGGCTCACCTGCAGTCCGTCCAGACCAGCCTCCAGGGCATCTTCATCACGATTCAAGGCGAGAAGGCTCCACCCGAGCACCGTGTAGGCGTCCAGATTGGCAGGGTTCTCAGCGAGCTCCTCGCGTGTCACCTCTACTGCCTCCTGAAACCGATCCTGCCGGTAGAGCTCGAGTGCGTCGGCGCGGTTCTGCGCGGGAATCGAGACCACCGTCGCCAGCAGCCAAAAGAGGAGCGCACCGCAGCGGACTGGACGGAAAGCGACATCGTCAACCACGGGAGACCTCCTCCGGTCCGGGCATGTCGCACCGTCCTGAAAGCCGACTTCCGCTCTGCACGATAAGGTCGGGGGTTTTCACGTTTCCGACGATCGAGGCTCCTGAGAAGAGTTCGATCCGTTGGAGAGCGTCAACATCCCCCCGGACCGTACCTTTCACGGTGACCCGGCCCGCCTGAACATCGGCGTTAACGTGGGCTGATTCCGCGATGAAAAGATCAGATTTCGATCGGATCTCGCCATGGACCGATCCTTTCACCAGGAGCGGCTCAGAAAATTCTATCGTACCTTCAAAATCGATGTCCTCGGCGAGCACCGTGTCGAGCTCCGATTCATCGATCGTTCTGACCCTGAGTTCTGCCATTACAGGGTACAGGCTACCGGTGGAACCGGAGGTGGTCAAGATTCTCTGCGCTCGCCCTGAGCGAGAAGTCCCTCCGTTCGCATCAGCGCGTCGGCGAAGCGTTGCCTCATTTCGCGCGTATACGGATTGTACCGCTGCAGATCCTGGAACAGGGAGACCGGATCGTTGCACGTCTGTTCCATGACTTGCAGGAGACGAGTGTAACCCAGCGTAGCGATCTCGCTTGGCTGCAGGTCCATCTCGCGAAGAATCCGCCCCACCAGATGCGTCACCCCCTGCGAGAAGGCGGCCTCTCGATCATGGTCATCGGGGCGCATCTCTTCCACTCGCATGTTCAACCGGGAGAACGTTGAGAGAAGCTCCCGGTAGCGGCGGTGGTTGTCCCGAACCGGCCATGTAATGACCGGCAGCGGATCGGTACGCTCCCGCGCTGAATCCGGGCCGAACATCGGGTGCGTGGCGATGATGTCTACGGCAGCGGGAAGTCGAGCTTCCATCTCCCGTACCGGAAACACTTTGACTGAGCAGGTGTCTACTACGGTGGCATCGCTCCGCAACCGGCCACGGATCTGATCGAGGACCTCCGGCATCGCGGAGATCGCCACGGTGAGAAACACGATGTCCGCCTGGAGCGCATCTTCCAAAGGTACCTGCCGCACCCCGGTGGGGAGATCCGGCACCTCTCGTCGACTGGTGCCGACGACAGTGTACTCGGAGGTAAGTTTTTCCGCCCAGAAACGGCCGAAACGGCCCAGTCCTACCACTGCCGCGGTCTGTTGGTGTTGATCGGCGCTCATATTCCCGGGAGTATGCCGCAACTGCCGCGACGTCTCAAGTTCTCATCACCCCCCGTTGTGTGGTACTCTCGTGGCCGATAAGACAGATCACAGCCCAATCTGGGAGGATTGTACGGATGAATTTTGTTGAAACGATGAAAACCAAGGCGCGTGAATTGCAGAGAAATCTTGTATTGCCGGAAGGAACCGAACCGCGGATGATCGCCGCCGCTCGAGCGCTGATCGATGAGAAACTGGCCGCCCGAGTAACGCTCGTGGGACCGGAAGATCGGGTGAACTCGGCAGCCTCCGACGCCGGGGTCTCCCTGGATGGAATCGACGTGGTAAACCCCGTTGATTCCGGCGACCACGACCGGTACGGGAAGGAGTTCTTCGAACTTCGTAAACACAAGGGTCTCTCCCAGGACGACGCTCTGGAGCAGATTACCGAACCGCTTCGTTGGGGGGCGATGATGGTCCGCACCGGAGATGCCGACGCGATGGTGGCCGGCGCCGAAAACGCCACCGGCAACGTCCTGCTGGCGGCGTTTCAGATCATTAAGACCGCCCCGGGTACCACGTTCGCCTCGAGCTGCTTCGTTATGAAGATGAACGACCCCAAATGGGGCGTGGACGGACACATGATCTTCTCCGACTGTGCCACCATTCCGAACCCCACGGAGGAACAGCTGGCAGAAATCGCGTTGGCAGCGGCCCAGAGCTGTCGAACGTTCCTTCGCGCAGAACCGCAGGTGGCGATGCTTTCCTTTTCCACCAAGGGGTCGGCCGCGCACGAAGACGTGGACAAAGTGGTAAACGCGTTGAAGCTGGTACGGGAGCGCGAGCCGGAGCTCAAGGTCGACGGCGAGCTTCAACTTGATGCGGCGATCGTTGACAGCGTCGGCGCCAAGAAGGCGCCGGGGTCGTCAGTGGCGGGACAGGCGAATACGTTAATCTTTCCCGACCTGAATTCCGGCAACATCGGCTACAAGCTGGTGCAACGTTTGGCGGGAGCGGAAGCGTACGGCCCCTTTCTCCAGGGTTTTGCGAAACCGGTGAGCGATCTCTCCCGGGGCTGCTCTGTGGAAGACATCGTCACCACGTCGGCGGTAATGCTCTGCCAGGGAGCGTAAGCATATGAGGATTGCCGTCGTCGGATACGGCCGTATGGGCCGGGAAATCGAACTCGCCGCGGGAGAGCGGGGTCACGTCGTGGACATTCGCATCGACCCCGCGGCGGAGTCCGCCGACTATCCTACGGTTGGCGCCGCCGTAGAAGCGGGGGCACTCGATTCAACCACGGTAGTTATCGAGTTTGCCCTACCGGAGGGGCCGGCGGACAATATGGCCGGGTACGTTCGGGCGGGATGCTCCGTAGTGATCGGCACGACCGGCTGGGAAGACCACCGGGAAGCGATTCTTTCCCAAGCGCGCTCCGCCGGGCTCGGCGTGGTATGGGGCTCCAACTTCTCCGTAGGGGCCAACATGTTTGCCCGAATCACCGAACACGCCGCAAACCTCGCCTCGCGGGCGGGCGGCTATGATCCGGCTCTGGTAGAACTTCACCATCGCGGCAAACAGGATAGTCCCAGCGGGACGGCGCGCATGCTTGCAGAGAAAATTCTCGACGCTCACAGCGAAAAGCGCTCGCTCCAGACGGAGACGCTCCACCGCCGGATCGAACCGGAGGAGCTCCACGTGGCCTCGGCCAGAGTGGGGTACGTGCCGGGTACGCACACGGTGTATCTTGATTCTCAGGCAGATACGGTGGAATTGACCCACCGCGCCAGGAATCGTCACGGTTTTGCCGTGGGGGCAGTACAGGCGGCGGAATGGATAGTCACCACCGGCGGTGTACATACAGTGGGTGAGTTTTTTGACCACCTTTTTGCCGGTTGAATAATTGGGCACGCGTGCTCCGGGCGTCGCGCGGCGGTACGTAGCCAAAGGAGTTACTGATGTTTCAGGGAGTATATACGGCACTGATCACCCCCTTCGCAGAGGACGGGTCGGTGGACGAGACGGCGTTACGCCGCCTCGTTTCGGCACAGATTGAAGCGGGAATTTCCGGGCTGGTGCCGATGGGAACCACCGGAGAGAGCCCGACGGTGACGCACCAGGAAAACATGAAGGTCATCGAGATCGTAATCGACGAGGCCTCCGGACGGGTACCGGTTATCGCTGGTACCGGGTCCAATTCAACCGCTGAGGCTGTGGATATGACCAGACAGGCTCGTGATCTGGGTGCGTCCGCGAGCCTTCAAGTGTCGCCGTACTACAACAAGCCCTCTCAGGAAGGCCTGTACCGCCACTTCACCACGATCGCCGAAGCGGTGGATCTGCCGGTGGTGGTGTACAACATCCCCGGGCGAACCGGCAAGAACATCGAAACGGAGACGCTCCTCCGAATGAGTTCCCACCCCAATATCGTCGCCGTCAAGGAAGCCAGTGGGAGTATCAAGCAGATGATGGATGTGCTGGAAGTGGTGCCCGAGTCATTTGACGTCCTCTCGGGAGACGACAACATGGCATTCCCCTTGACCGCTCTCGGAGGCAAAGGGGTGGTGTCGGTGGCGAGCAATCTTATCCCCGGGCGGATGGTGCAGCTGATTGAACGGGCATTGGCCGGCGAAATCTCGCACGCCCGAAAGATTCACTTCGAACTGCTGCCGCTATTCAGGAGTGTCTTCCTGGATACCAATCCGATTCCCATTAAGTACATGATGCACCGCGCCGGATACTGTCACGAAACGTATCGACTGCCGATGGTGGCCCTATCGGGTGAGAACAAGGCGCAGGTAGATGCCGTCATGCAACGGCTGGGACTACTGTAGCTCCTCCGGGGAATTCTCCGGCACCCGGCAAGCGATTCCCCGGAACTGCGCCGGGGTGAGCTGCTCGGGACGAAGCCCGGGGTCAATCGCCTCCGCCTCGAGGGCAGCCAGATACGGACGGAGCGTATTGCGCAGCGTCTTGCGGCGCTGGCCGAAAGCGCGCCGGGCGATGTACGAGGTACGGAGCGAGACGCTCCGGGACGGCCGATCCGGCAACGCTCGCAACACGATCACCGTGGATCCCACCCGAGGACGCGGATAGAACGCGGCCCCTCCGATATGGAAAGCGGACGTTACCGTGTAGTGACTCTGCACGAGTACCGAGAGCGCGCTGTAGTCCTTACCACCCACCGACGCTTCCATGCGATCCGCCAGCTCCGTCTGCACGAGAAATACCATGACTGGAACGGACAGGTCCGACTCTATAATCCTCGCCACCATGGAGCTAGCACTATAGTACGGCAGATTGCCCACGATCGCCGCCGGTGCTGCACGCTCATGAGCCGCCACCGTCCGAACGAAATCGCCCTCCTCGATAGCAACGGAATCGCCAAATTGATCCCGCAGCACCCGTATCAACCCATGATCTATCTCAAAGAGGCGTACCGGCCGGTTCAACGCCAATAGCTCCGCCGTGAGCGCACCGATTCCCGGTCCGATCTCCCACACTTCGCCGATTTCGGCCGATTGTCGGGATAGCTCATCATGTATGGTGGCGCCGATCCGTCGCCGGGCGCCGGCATCGATGAGAAAATTCTGGCCAAACCGTTTCTTCAATGACAAGCCGTAGGTTTCCAAGAGAGCCCGGATTTCAGAAGTCGAATTGTGGTTTACCATGGGACTCCAGGAATCGAAAGAATTCGCGCCGCCGGCGCCGGCTCAGAAAGACGGCCGATCCCACCGCCACGGCAAGCAGTGTACACCACGCGGATAAGGAGATCAGCCCTCCAGGTTCACCCAGATCAACTCCGGGGACGGCGGCGAAAACGGCACTGAGACCGGTAAAACTCACGGTGACCGCGGTGAGTCCGTCGGCGATCAGGGAACCGGCGATGGGAACCGCTGCCAGAGCAATGAACACCATGCTGCCCCACATGAGAACCACGGCTACCAGGGCAAGAACTCCCGCTGATACAAGCCCCACCGGATATACCGTTCCGAAGACCGACAGTGATACCGGTCCCGTGGTAAGCAAGGGACCCAGGGTGACACCGATATACCTGGCGATCGGTACCGGCATCACCCATGCCAGGAGTTCCACCAGGCGCGGAGACAAGAAGAAGAGCCCCACCAACGCCCACAGCGACAACTGAAACCCAACAGTCCAGACCATCTCGGGAGCTACCACCGCGGTGAGCAGAACGCACCGACCCAGGAGGATTTCCGGCGGCAGGGAACGGTCCCGATCCCGAGAGCCCAGAATCAGACACGCCAGTATCAGTGCCCGAAGGAGCGATGGTATCCACCCGGCGATCCAAACATACCCAAACAATGCTCCCGCAACGACAAGGCGTCGCATCCGCGGGGATCCTACGCGGGAGGTAACCTTATTCAATAGAAGAGCCAAAACACCGAGATGCATTCCGCTGAGCGCGATCACGTGCGACGCTCCGGCTCCCCGCACCGCGGCGATCATTTCCCGGGACATCTCAGCCCGGGTGCCCAGGAGCAGCGCCAGGGCGATTGTGTACGCCTCCTGGGGCAGACGTGCCAGTCTCCGCCGGATGAATTCCCGTGCCCGCCTGCGGCCGGTGGCCAAAGATCCTTCCGCGGGCTTCACGCGAATCTCATCGCTCTCCGCCCAGATTACCGAATGACCGGCCGCGGGAAACGCGGCGGTCACCTCGACTACATCTCCCCGGGTGGGTGCCACCGTACCGGCGTTGCCGAAGGTGGTAAGGTATTCCGGCCCAGACCAGACCAGATGCGCGCGGCCACCAGCACTTCCAGTCCAGCCCGATTGGGTGCGAATCTCAGTGATCTCCAGCGGAATCGACCGGGATGATGAGGATGACGGGCGGAGATCCGCGCGGCACACGCCCTGAACCACCCGTACGGCGCGCCGCGGCAATGCCGCCGTCGGCGGACGCTGGACTTCAAGGTGCACGACCGTGATCCAGCCTGCCACCGCGAGAGACAGTACGGCTCCCACTACGAGGCGCCGTGTTTCCGGCGAAAGATTCCGCGATTTCCGCGCAACTCCGGCGCACGCCGAGAACGCCGTCAATAGGAGCGCCGGCCCCAGGTGGACAAGCGCGATCCCCTCCACCATCCAACCGGCTTCCGAGCCGACGGCATCCATGACAAGTACCAGCAAGCCGCCCAGCAGAACATTTATCGCTGCAGGGACGGCGGGAGCGGTAAGAACGGAGAGAACCGGAGATACACTTCGAACCGGTGCTAATGTGGTCACATAGTAGGATTACTGCCTCACCGAATTCATTGCTTCGCGAGCGGCATCGTGCACTCTCTGCGGATACCCATCGAGGAGCGTCACTGAAAAAAGCGCATCGTAAGAGAGCGGCATATCCAAACGAGCCAGGTTGGAAATCACCGCCAACACGAGCTGCGCCTCCGAGGGGCGATCGATCTCGGTATAGGTGTTGAGTAATTCCAGGTACTCCGTCAACCGCTCTGCCGCCGCCTCAGAGCCTGTGGCTCCCAGGGCTGCGATCGCCTCCAGGACCCGACTCCGGACCACTCGTCCTCGGTCGTACTCCAGCACCGTTTCGTTAAAGTGGCGAATCAGCACATCGGTAGCTGGTTCGTATTCCGCCTCGCGAAGGACACTGGCCGCCGTAAAGCGGATCTGCCTTACCGCTTCCTGAAGCTCGGTCGACTGCGGACGAAGCCCCAGCGCGTCGTTCAGAGCGATTCCCGCGACTTCAGCCTTATCCGCCTCCTGGAGAACGTCCCCCTCCATAAAGAACGCGAACAGCGCAGTGCGCGCTTGTACATCGCGACTTCGAACCGCTTCTGTTGCCAACTGCACCGGATCTCCGTCCAGATTTCGAAGGCCAGTGAGCGCGGTTTCATTTACGAAATCGGGATAGTCGGCGAGAACCACGTCGAGGAGTGCGCCGAATGAACTGGGCGATCCCAAACTGCCCAACGTCTCACTCATCGCGGTCAGGACTTGTCGATCGATCCGCGTCCCTCCGCGGGTGAGATTGTTCTGCCGCAGCACCCATTCATTCATCGCTTCCACAATGGCCGAATCCGGATTCACCAGATCCGATAGAACCTCTGCGATCTCCACCCGCGCCGTCGTCTCGCTATACAGTTCCAAGAGGCGCCATACCTGGTCGGCGGCGGAGGCGTATTGCCCCTCCGCGATGCGCGTTACCGCGATGGATGCGATATCTCGCAGCACCTGCTGAGAACCGAGGTCGTCAGCGTTGTCGATCACGTATGACAACGCTTGCGCGTAGAGGGGACCAAACGTCTCGGCATCTTCCCCCTCCGCAGTGCGGAGAACCTCCAGCTTGGTTGCTTGGTCGGTGGATGCGAAACTCGATTGAAGCGTCTCCAGCCGTTGAGACTGGGCAAAGACCGCTACCGTCAATAGAAACAGTACAGGCGCGATTATTCGTTGCATAGGTATATATTAGTTTATTCTGTAGCCGGTATCAAACTGATTTTTCGGACGTCGGCTTGGCGGGATGCTCAGTGGCGCGCTCGGCGGCGCGCTGCCGCGGTGTGGACTTCTGTTCACGGGACTCGGTGGGGGCGCTTTGAGCGGGGGCGCCCCGCAGTTTTGTGGAGGTCTCGCCCTCCCCGAAGAGTTCGTATACGAAGGTGAGAATGTGAATGCGCATGGATACACTGGGCGGCTTCGCTTCCAGATGAAGAATGCTGGCGTTGTTCTTCTGCCGGAAGGTGACCGACTTAATGATCCCGGACAGAACCACGGTCTCGCCGTTTAGCTTCATCTGAAGCTTGACCGGCGATCCAGCCTTGGCGCGTCCCCCGATGACGAGCGCAGCCCCATCTTCTGATATGTCTATCAGTTTGCACCGATACCCACCACGCATCTCCACCGTCTCGTTGGCGTTCTGTATGGACCGCAGGGGAAACAGCGCCGCCGGCAGGTTTGCCTCGCGCCGTACAGATCGGCGTTTCTGTGCACGAACGAGATTGTCGGAGTGGCTCACGTGGAGGATCGGCACTTTCCGATCCAGGTAATCACTCATCACCTTTGCCTCAAAGAAATATCCGGCGTCCTCCTTCCGCCAAAAGTGCAGCTTCAACTCCTGATCGCGCCAGGAGAACCCCGCGGGAAGAGGATTTCCCCGAGGGTACGTGATCGCCATATACTTTCGATTGTTTTCAATCAGCTTGGAGAGATATATGCCGCCCCCTTCCATAACGATTTTGAAGGTCTGCCCCGGTTCGATACTTCGGGTGGAGGAGATACCTATGCGATATTTGGGCTGATCGAACTCGACGCGGCGACGGAAGTCGAAGAGCTTGTTCAGAAACTCCTGACTCTCCTGATCGTTCTCACGGCCGGCGGCGCGAAACCCGATAATCGTGGAGCGGATGCACCGATCCAGCGTCTTAACGCTCCAGAAAAGAGAGGTAGGATTCTTCAACTTGTTTTCGATCGCCACCCGTCGCAGAAGGTTTACTTCACTGAAGGTGAACCCCGACTCTTTGCCGCGAACGTAAAATTGAAACCAGGGAAACCGAAATCCGCCGGCGCGAATGATGAGTATGTACGCACTCAGAACAGCGACAAAAGCCACCAGCAGAATCGCAATAGGCACTCTTTTCTCCTGTTTCATCATATCGACATAATTGGATGTCGGTAAAGGCATCGGTGGACACTGTTTAATGGAGCGTGGCACTATCCGGTCATGTTGGCGCGCACCCCCGAGCAGGCCCTGCAGTTTCGACGTTTGCGGGAAACGGCAATTCTCTTCACCCTGTTTGTGGTTCCGGGACTGACGTCATCAGCGCCGATTACTCAAGTGGTGGGGGCGCTGGGGCCACTTGTGGCACTGACGATCCGGAACACCGCTTTCGCGCTGCTGGTGCTGTATCTCCTGGACATTCAAGGGGAACAGCGGCTGGTACATCGTCATGGCGGCGAGGGTGAGGCGTTTCCTCCGGCCGTGATGATTCGGGTCTGGGCCATTCTGCTGGGCGTTTCGCTGCTGGTATCGGCAATTGCCGGCGCTGTCGGCGAGGGTGAGGTCCCAGTCGGGACGGGATCCGTTGTTACGACACTCCGGGAGAGATATCACGTCGTGATCTGGCTTCCGGCGATCGTGGTGGCGATGGTATCGGTGGGCTTCGCGGAAGAACTGCTGTTCCGCGGCTATTTCATCGCCCGTATTCAGCAAATGGGAGGCGGCGCGCCATCCGCAGTTCTCACCTCCGCCTTGCTCTTCAGCATCGGTCACGGATACCAAGGGGTGCCGGCGTTGGTGTTTTCGTTTCTTGCGGGAATGAGCCTCGGCTGGCTGTGGGTCAGACGCCCCCACTTGGGCGCGTTCGCAATCGGCCACGCTGCCTACAACATCTCTGCATTGGCACTGGCAGTGTGGTATAGTTGATACTGGGAGACTTACATGAAGATACACATATATCTTGCCATGGTACTGGTGGCGTGCTTCATTGCCGTACCGGCAACCGTTTCGGCCGGCGGTAGCGCCGAAGAGGCAACCGCAACCGCTGAGGCGTCTTCCGAGGGTAGTACCGACGCCTCGGAATCGATCGGTACGGAGGAGATGGAAACGCAGATGCGGGATCTCCTGGATGAGATCGGAGTCCGCACGTTCGACGAACAAATCGCCGCGGTGGATTTCGGTATTCCGTCGCTAACAGCCGAGAAAACCAGCCTCAGCGATTATTTGGGAGAGTTTGTATTTCTCAATTTCTGGGCCACCTGGTGTCCCCCGTGTCGGGAAGAGATGCCCTCCATGGAGGTGATGCACGGTGAGCTCTCCGATTTTCCGTTCCAGATTCTGGCGATCGATGTCCAGGAAGGCGCGGACGTGGTGGGAGACTTCGTGGAAGAGATGGGCTACTCTTTTCCGATCCTCCTGGACGAGTCGGGGCGGGTCGCCGCGAATTACGGCGTCCGCGGAATTCCTACCACGTATTTTATTTCTCCCGCGGGGACCGTACTCGGTATGCTCGTGGGAACCAGATATTGGGATGAACCGGAAATTCTCGCGACGATGCGGGAAATAGCGGAACTTGCCCACGCGGCCGGGAGCTGACACGCGGTATGGAAGCCGACCTAAACCTCCTTCTGGCCTTCGCCGCCGGACTGCTGTCGTTTCTCTCACCCTGCGTCCTCCCGCTGATTCCCAGTTATCTCTCTTTCGTGAGCGGCGTCAGTTTTCAGGACCTCGGCGGCGCCGGCGCAATTCGGTGGATGATTATCACCCGAACCGCCTTTTTCGTACTGGGCTTCACGATTATTTTCGTCGTTCTCGGTGTCGCCTTCTCCGGCCCGGCGCTCCTATTCAGCGGAGCATCTCGGTGGATCAACTTTTCCGCGGGAATAATCGTTGTTCTTCTAGGAATTAACGTGATGTTTGACATCGTTAGCGTCCTCAACATGGAACGGCGCGCACATACTACGCATCGTCCCGCTGGATACGTGGGGGCAACGGTAGTGGGCATGGCGTTCGGTGCTGGATGGAGTCCGTGCATCGGACCGATTCTCGCCTCGATCCTTTTTTTGGCAGGAACCCGGGGGCAGGTAGACCGCGCGGCAATACTGCTGGTGGTGTACTCTTTGGGTCTTGGCCTGCCGTTTCTGGCAGCCGGCGCGGCCTTCACTCGCGTGTCGCGCTATTTACAGCGGATTAAGCCGTATTTTGGCGTGATTCGCACCGTGAGCGGGCTCTTTCTGGTGGCGATGGGGCTGTTGATTATGTTCGGCCGTTTTCAGCAACTCAACGGGTGGCTGTTGTCCATGGGTACCCAGGTCCAGCGCTGGGCGCACGCCCATCCCGGCCCTGCCCGTCTGGTCTTTGGACTCACCCCACTGGGGCTGGCGGCGATTCAGCCGACGATTCGGGTGCTCCGCGGGAAGCGCGTTCGACCGGGATGGTTCGGGACTACCGTATCACTCATCCTCATAGCTACCGGCGTCGCTCACTTGGTGGGGGCTATCGATCTGGCCACCCTTTTCGCAGGTTGGCTCCAGTACCAGGGAGTGTGATTATTTTACCGGTTTCCCCCAAACAGCCGGGACAAGATCGTCTTCGGCCGTTGCACCGGATGTTCCGCGAAACGCCCCAGTGACAGCAACCGGGAACTGCGTTCGCGAAGCATCTGTTCCGGTTTTTTCCGCGCCAGTTCCTGGTACGCCTGCAGCACGACTCCCCGCACCCGGCCGGCGATCTGTTGATGATCCGCCTGGGCGCCACCGACGGGCTCCGGAATGATATCATCGATAATTCCGAACTCGCGGAGATCACCGGCGGTCATTTTCATGAGCCCCGCCGCTTGTTTCGCTTTTTTCGCGTCCCGCAGAAGAATTGACGCGAAGCCCTCCGGGGAAATCACCGAGTAGACGGTATTCTCCAGCATGAATATCCGGTCGCCCACACCGATTCCGAGAGCGCCTCCGGAACCGCCTTCGCCGACGATCACCGAGATAATCGGCGTCTTCAACATGGAGAAATCCCGCAAATTGCGGGCGATCGCCTCTCCCATTCCGCGCTCTTCGGACGCGAGCCCGGGAAACGCACCGGGAGTATCGATGATCGTCACGATCGGTCGATTGAAGCGCTCCGCTTGCTGAGCCAGCCGCAACGCCTTGCGATAACCCTCGGGGTGCGCCATTCCATAGTTCCGGCGGAGGTTCTCTTTCATGTTGTGGCCCTTCTGGTGTCCCAGAAAGGTGAAGTGTACACCCCCGATCGTGGCGATTCCCCCGACCAGGGCGGGATCATCCCCAAACGCTCGGTCACCGTGAAACTCGATAAAGCGTTCACTCATCATTTCGATGTACTGGAGCGTGGTAGGCCGATCCTGGTGGCGGGCCATTTCAACCCGGGTCCAGGCGCTTTCGTCGGCGCCGGCCAGTTTGTCCTGCAAACGGTTTATATCGGCGCCGATGTCGATATTTTCCCGGAGTGCCAGTTCCTGGAGCTCCTGCAACTTGCCTCTCAATTCGTCGGCTTTCACGATTTGGCCCCTCCCTGGGAATGGGCGTCGATCAGATACGCCAGGGTGCTGCGCAGCTCACTTCGCGGCACCACGGCGTCGACAAACCCTTTCTCCTGCTGAAACTCAGATCGCTGGAAGCCCTCGGGAAGCTTCTGCCGGATCGTCCCCTCGATGACTCGGGGACCGGCGAATCCGATCAACGCATTGGGCTCCGCCAGCGCAATATCTCCAAGCATCGCGAAGGAAGCGGTGACACCACCGGTAGTGGGGTCGGTGAGTACCACGATCAGTGGCTGGCCCGCCTCCGCCAGAAGGGCCGCGGCATGACTCGTCTTGGCCATTTGCATGAGGCTGAAAATGCCCTCCTGCATCCGCGCGCCGCCGCTTGAAGTGAAGATAATGCAGGGCATGTCCTGATCGGCTGCGTAGAGGATCGCACGAGCCAGACGCTCTCCCACAACGGAGCCCATGCTTCCCCCCATAAATTTGAAGGACATCATGGCCAGCGCCACTTCCCGCCCCTCGATCCGCCCCACTCCCGTGGTGACCGCTTCATCGATGCCGGTCTTTTCTTGCGCCTGCTGCAGCTTCTCAGTGTACTCGGGGAAATCGATCGGGTTCACCGGCTGGATATCCGCGGAGAATTCACCGATCTCTCCGCCATCTACCAGTGTTTTGATCCGCTCCAGGGCACTGATCCGGTAATGGTGACCACAGTGAGGGCAGACGAAGAGATTGAGGGCCAGCTTTCCCTCCTCTACGTGCTTTCCGCAGGAGGGGCAACTGTGTTTGGTTGCTACGTAGCGGCGATCATCCATCCGGAGAGCGCGACGCCCCTGTCTCATCTTGTCCGGCAGGGCCCACCGAAACGCTCTACGAAATGACTTCCCCGGATTCATTGGCTCAGCTCCTTCATGATGTGCGTCAGCACATCCGTGCCGAAGTCGCCACTCTGAAATACGCGACTGTTAATGATATCCCGCTGTCGATCGATATTGGTGGGAATCCCGGTGATCTCGAACTCGGAGAGCGCCCGGTCCATACGAGCCAGACCCTCCTGCCGGTCCAATCCGTGAACGATTAATTTGGCTACCAGGGAATCATAGAATGGAGGCACAATCGCTCCGATGTGCAGAAAGCTGTCCACCCGTGTTCCGAAGCCCCCGGGGGGATAGTAGTGCGTCACAGTGCCGGGAGACTTGGCGTTGATTCGGCATTCAATCGCGTAACCGCGGAGCTGAATGTCTTCCTGCGCAATGGAAAGCGGTTCACCGGAGGCGGCGCGTATCTGCTCAGCGATTATGTCAATGCCGGTAACCATCTCCGTCACCGGATGCTCCACCTGAACGCGGGCGTTGACTTCCATAAAATAGTGCTTGCCGCCCTCCACCAGGAACTCGATCGTCCCGGCACCGACGTAATCCAACGAGGAGAAGAGGCGAATCGCATCGGCTCCCATCTTCTCGCGGAGCTCGTCGTCCACGGCGGTGGACGGGCTCTCTTCTACCAGTTTCTGGTGGTTCTCCTGCACCGAACAATCCCGCTCCCCCAGGTGCACTACGGTGCCGTGAGAATCGGCGAGGACCTGCAGTTCCACGTGGCGGGGGCTGGTGAGGTACTTCTCCAGATAGACCGTTCCGTCGGAAAACGCCTTCTCCGCTTCAGCTGAGGCGATCCGGAGAATACCGGCAAGGTCCTCTTCCTTGTGGCAGATGCGCATTCCCTTGCCACCACCACCGCTGGCGGCCTTCACGATTACCGGATACCCGATCTCAGCGGCGTCCCGGTGGGCGGCCTCGATATCCGCCACGCTCCCGGTGCTTCCGGGAATCACCGGAACG
This sequence comes from Alkalispirochaeta sp., assembly GCA_040904425.1. Taxonomy (GTDB): domain Bacteria; phylum Spirochaetota; class Spirochaetia; order DSM-27196; family Alkalispirochaetaceae; genus Alkalispirochaeta. The sequence goes on along the minus strand of JBBDTM010000101.1, from coordinate 203,689 downwards.
TTCTGACCGATAGCCGTCTGCTTCGCCTGCACTTTGTCACCCAGCATCGAGATCGTTCCATGGGGAGGACCAATGAATATGAGCCCCGCTTCGGTTACCTCCGCCGCGAACTTCGCATTCTCACTGAGAAAACCCACCCCCGGGTGAACCGCATCGCAGTGGGAGAGGATCGCCGCCGATACGATATTGGAAATGTTCAGGTAACTGGCGGAGGCCGCGGGGGGACCGATACATACCGCCTCATCCGCCATACGCACCGCCTGAGAGTGGCGGTCGGCGTCACTGAACGCTACGACACTGCGAATCCCCATCTCGCGGCACGCCCGGACGATACGCACCGCGATCTCTCCGCGGTTTGCCACGAGTATCGAGGAGATCATACTCGACGAACCTCTACGAGTGGCGTCCCATACTCTACCATGTCACCGCTATTCACCTTGAAGGAAACGATCTCCATGGAGAACTCCGCCTCGAGCTCGTTCATTACCTTCATCGCTTCGAGAATACACAGCGGCTTGCCCTTCTCCACAATATCACCGTCCTGACAGAAGGGAGGTGAATCGGGTGAAGGCGCACGGTAGACGGTACCCACAATGGGGGAAGTGATGATTTCAAGCTCGGAGGCATCATCCCCGGCATCACCGGGCTTACTCGCATCCGGATGCCGGTCGGCGCCGCTCGCCGCCGGAGCCGGGGTCCCTCCCGCGCCGACCCCGCCCCCTGTCGTGGCGGGATCCGCCATCATGGGTGTTCCGGCCTGCATCTGCTGCGGATGGACCATAATCGGTTGCGTGTAAACGGGATTGGACTCGGACGTGCGCTTCAGGGTGAGTTGCGTGCCGTCCTGATCGAGTTTCAGCTCGGTCAATGCGCTTTCATTGAAGGTATCAATGAGGGTAATGATCTCATCAAGGTTCATGTATCGCCTCCCTTGGCTTCCTTCGGAAGCTATCACGCGCTCTTCTGTAAAGTCAATTAAACGGTCGCCGACCGATAAAACTTGTCTCGGCTCTTCTATATGGAGTAATATGGCCTAATGAATATCACTTCACTCTTACCTCACCGATCGCCGTTTCTCTTCGTAGACGAAATCGAATCAACTTCGGACAAACACATCGTGGGTTCCAGAACGTTTCCCGCTGATGAGCCGTTCTTTGCCGGACATTTTCCCGAATATCCGGTGGTACCCGGCGTAATCCTACTGGAAAGCATGGCGCAGTGTGGCGGGGCCGGAATCCGTCAACTGGGAACTCTCGGCGAGAAGCTCTTTTTTTTGGCTTCGGTGAACAGCGTCAAATTCCGCAGACAGGTGCGTCCTGGAGACACTGTCAGAATGGAAATCGAGAATCTGCGAATTACCTCCCGTATGCTGAAGCAGAAGGGTCGCGCCCTGGTGGATGGAGAGCTCGCCTGTGAGGCGGAGTGGATGTGCCTGGTGGGTGATGCCCCGGAATGACCGAACAGGAAACGGTACCGAAACGCCTGCGCCTCCGGAGCAAGGAACACAGCGAACGACCGTTCAGTTGGACTAAAGACACCGAAGGGGTCTTTCAGAAGACCACGTTCTCTCAGATGTGGGACACCGTTGCTTACATCGGCGCCGGTCTGCACACCTTGGGCGTTTCCCGCGGCGACCACGTCGGGATCATGAGCCACAACCGGGCGGAATGGATCTTTTGCGATGTGGCGATCCTCGGCATCGGCGCTGACGACGTGCCTCGGGGAGCCGATTCCACCGCGCAGGAAATGGCGTACTTCATCAGCCACGCCGATTGCTGAGTGGTTATCGCGGAAGACTCGGACCAGTGCGAGAAAATTCTTTCAAAGCGTGCCGAAATTCCCCAGCTGGAGCGCATCATTCTCATAGACGATTACGCTTCGCCTTCGCAGCGTCCGAGTGTCTCTGGAATAACGATTTCCACCTACTAAGAGGTGCGTGGAGCCGGGGAAGCCACTGGTGAAGAGGGCCGTGCCACCTTTGAGGCTGCCGTCGATGAGGCAACCACCGACGAGCTCGCAACCCTTCTGTATACCTCGGGAACAACCGGAGAACCGAAGGGCGTCATGCTGAAGCACCGCTCCTTTCTTTTTCAGATGGACCGAATCGCAAAAATCCTATTCCTCACCCCACGTGGATGACCTCGGTCCCCCGTATCTGAAAAGGAATTCGCGGCGCGGTCCTGCGCAACGTGTCGAAACAGAGCGCCGTGAAACAGGCGCTGTTCCACTTCTTTCTCGGTATCGGCGAGATGCATGCGGACCTGGCCAACACCTTTCTCGGCCGTTTACCCCGCTTTCAGAAGCGGAACCGTATCGTGGATGCCGCTGTGGCAGCGATTCCCCTCGTTCTGCTCGCTCCTTTTAATGCGCTGGGAGACGTGCTGGTCTTCAAGAGTCTTCGCCAACGGCTGGGAGGGCGATTCGTCGCCGGCGTGTCCGGCGGCGGAGCATTTCCACCGTATGTGGATAAGTTCTTTCAAGCGGCGGGAATCGCCGTCCTTGAGGGGTACGGGCTCACCGAGACGGGCCCCGTTCTCGCAGTACGCGAGCAGCAACGTCCGATTCCGGGAACGGTGGGCGCCCTTCTCCCGGATGTCGAGTATAAAGTTCTCGGGGAAGACGGTCGTGAACTCGGCCCCGGTCACAAGGGAGAGCTCCACGTGCGAAGTCCACAGATCATGGAGGGCTACTACAAGAAGCCGGAGGAGACCGCTCGGGTGCTGTCCGACGACGGCTGGCTCAATACGGGAGATCTGGTGCTCTTCACCTATGACCGGGAACTTCGCATCATGGGGCGTTGGAAGGAGACGATCGTTCTTCTCGGTGGAGAGAACATCGAACCGCAACCCATCGAGGATGCGATTCTCCAGTCGGACTTCATCGACCAAGTGATGATCGTCGGTCAGGACCAGAAGTATCTCGGCGCACTGGTCTACCCGAACCAAGAGAAGATGCTGCAGTTTGCCCAGGAACGGGAAATCGAGTTTGTCGATCAGGAAGAGCTGTTCGACGATGAACAGTTCCGGGCACAGATAAAGGGAGATCCAGCATCGCGTCAACGGCAAGACGGGGTTCAAAGCGTTTGAGCAGGTATTCCGGTTTCAACTCCTGCGAATACCATTACTTACCACACGAAGGCGTCGTGAAAACCGTCGTTCCGAACCCGGTAGAGGACGCTCCCTTTCTCGTCTTCCGCCAGCGGTCCCACATACACGCGATACAGCGATCGGTCGCCGGTTGTCTGTGCCATAACAGCCACTGGCCACCCTCCGCTAAGGGAGTCGATAGTCCGGCGAACGCTCTGCGGCGTGGTAAACGCCGCCACCTGCACATACGCGGCCCCCCTGTCGAGCTGCTCCACCAGGGACAGTGAATCCGCGAGGTCTTCCTCCTCGGGCTCAGGCTCAGGCTCAGGCTCAGGCTCGGCTGCGGCGGCGGCGGCGATCTCCGGTTCAGAGTCCGACTCCGACGGAGTCTCCGTCTCGGTGACTCGCTCCGGTGCGGTCTCCCGGGCGTCGAATTCCACCTCTTCCTCGGGCGCAGACTGTGTCTCGGGAGCGCTCTCCGCGGAACCGTCCTCGGTTGCGGTTGCGGTTGCGGTTTCGGGTTCTGGCTCCGGATCCGGCTCCGGCTCCGGCGGTGGGTCGGGGCTGCGAAACTCCGCAGGCTCCAGGCTGACGATGGCGTTATCGGGAATCAGCCCGGGGCGCAGCGTGTCTTCCTTCGACAAAGCGGGTTCATCCGCCCTCGGCTCCGACGCCGGTTCGGCCTCCATGTCGCCGTCCGTGTCGGCCTCTGCTACGAGCGGCAGGTCAACTTCCCCCTCCGCGGGCTCGCGCATCGTCGGCGCCTCAGCCTCTGCGATGCGCGGGGCATCGGTCTCGCCCTCCGGTAGCGCCGGGCGTACCTGCACGGGGTTGGGCGGAGGCGTTTCGTCCTCCGGAACATCAACCACAATGCGAACCTCCGGTTCCGTCGGCCCCATTTCCGACTCCACCAGGGGGGCATCGGGCGCTTCCAGTTCCGTCACCGGCAATGGCTCGGACTCCGGCGGAAGTACCGGAATCGCCGCGGACAGGGAGTCGTCCCGATCCTCGGCGTCGGTCGTATCTTCCGAGTCGTCGCTCTCGGCGATCTCGACGGGAGATTCCGCAGGTGCCGGCTCATCTGTCTCCGCCGGGTCATCCGTTTCGGCAGGCTCATCCGTTTCGGCAGGCTCGTCTGCCTCCGCAGGTTCCAGGGGAATCTCGCTGATCCGGACCTCCGGTTGTTCGGCAATCCCCTCCTCGGAAATGCGATCCGCCGGCTCATCTGAAGCGACTTCGTCAGACGTACGTTCTTCCGGTCCTTCGACAGCATTTTCGTCGGAGGTGCCGTCCTCCGACTCCTCCGACTCCTCCTGCGTCACGGCGTCCACGGGTTCCGATTCCTTTGCATCGCTGGACGGGGCGACTATCGCCGGGGGCATCACCAGGGCGGCGTTGGGATCACCGAAACTCGCCGCCGGGTTAACATCGGGGTCCGGGTGAAACGGCAGATCCTGATTTGGGGAAACGGCGGTAAGCCCCGGACGCTGAACGGGCGTGGCACGAACGGTAGTGGAATCATCGGTCTCCAGCGACAGTTCCTGCGCCGCAGCCTCGGAGACCACCATGAATACTCCCGGATAATCTATCTCTCGGACAATGACTACCCGCGCCTCTTCACCGGTTTCGGGATTGGTGACATCGACCATGGAATTGAGAGGAAAAGCGCTGGATGCGGCGTACAATCCGTCCGGAGGAAACTCACCGTACCTGCCCACCACCGCGGCACCCTGCCAGTCGGTCTGACTCCAGGCGGGCCCCAGGACGGCACATATCAGAATTCCGGCAAAAAACCGTACCTTTCGCCTTGTTCTCATCTCACTTCACCTCTGATCTCAGTTTCGGCATAGATCCTCCGCGGCTGTAGCCTTGCTGTCTCTCGCGTTGCGAGTCGGCGAAAGCTGTGCTATCGTCCGGTGACTAGCCATGGCAGATCGATTTTACGTGTTTCAGATACTGACCGGCGAAGAACAGCGGTTTATTACGTTGGCCCACAACGCGCTTCTCCGGAATCAGCTGGAGGATACCCGGGTATGGTGGCCCCGAAGGAAACTTACCATTCGCCGGCGCGGTCGACGCATTCGCACCGTGGCTCCGCTGTTTCCCGGATACCTGGTCATCGAAGCTCCCATGATCGACGCCCTCCGATTACGAACGTTACGCAACTGCACCGGGTTCGTCCGGTTTCTAAAGACGAATCAGGATATCCGTCCCTTAGACGGAGAAGACCTGGAGCTGGTTCGCCATTTCCTTTCATTTGGAGAGATCGTAGAACACTCAAAGGTGACCTTCGACGTCAATAACCGAATCGTTGTTCAGGAAGGACCCCTAAAAGGTCTGGAAGGTCGAATCGTCAAAGTGGACAAGCGCAAGGGACGGGCAAAGATTCAACTCGATATGTATGACAACTCCTTTCGGATCGACCTAGGATTCGAGGTAATCGCGGAGAAGACCGCATGAGTACGAGCCGGATTTACGTAATCGGTGCCGGCTTCGCAGGCCGGGCGATCGCCAGGGAAATCTCCGAGAAGGGTGTGATCGGGCGGGTTGTGGCGTTTCTCGACGACGATTCGCGGAAAATTGGAACCCGTATCGACGGTGTTCCCGTCCTCGGTCCGATCGATCAGGTCGTCTCGCTGGTGGAAAAGACTCCCGCCGATGAAGCGTTGATCGCGATTCCCAGCGCCTCCCGGGAGGATCTCCGGCGGCTGCATACCACCCTGCGCAGGGCGGACTTCGCCCGTATTCGCATTCTCCCCACCGTTTCACAGATCGTCGGCGATGATGCACACTTCATTCAAACACGGCAAATCGACCCGCAGGATCTCCTGGGCCGCACACCGGTCAATATTAACCTCAGGAAGGCGCTTTCCTATCTCCGGGGACGCCGCGTCCTGATTACCGGCGCCGGTGGCAGCATAGGAAGTGAGCTCGCCCGGCAGTTGCTCTCCGGTGGAGCGGAACGGTTGTATCTTCTGGGACACGGGGAGAACAGCATCTACGAGATCGACGCGGAGTTGCGGCTGCTTCAGGATGAGGGGGTCGGCGACACCGCCACAATCATTCCAATAATTGGGGATCTCACCGACTCCGAGTACATGAGATTCTTGCTGCGCCGCCTCAAGGCGGACGTAATATTCCACACCGCCGCCTACAAGCACGTTCCCATGATGGAAGCGAACCCGGTCGCTGCGATTCAGAACAACGTCTTCGGCACCCTGAATCTAATCGAAGCCGCGGAGGCAGCGCAAACGGGACGTCTCGTACTTATTTCGACGGATAAGGCGGTCAGTCCCAGTAACATCTACGGGGTCAGCAAGAATCTGGCGGAATCGCTTTTTCTCCTCCGCACCGCAGAAACACCCGCATCCTCCGCCACACCCTCAGGGACCGTCGTCCGTTTCGGAAACGTCCTGGGATCGCGGGGAAGCATTTTACCGCTCTTTCGCCGCCAGATCGAGAAGGGCGGACCAGTGACGATTACGGATGCCCGGGCTACCCGATTCTTCATGACGATTCCCGAGGCGGTGTCCCTGGTACTACAGACTGCCGGCGTCGGGACGCCGGGGGAGCTCTTCGTACTGGATATGGGCGAACCGCTTAACATCAGAGATCTGGCGGAGCAGATGATCCGGTTTTTCGGATTCGCTCCGGACACGGACATACCGGTGCAGGAAATCGGCCTGCGACCGGGAGAAAAGCTCACGGAGACGCTCTTCGATTCGGGAGAGGTGCCGGAGGATCAACCGGCGGAGAGAATCGTGAAAGTGCGACGGAATCCTGCAGCTCGATCTGCCGGTCCCTGTTCCGCAGCCCAACTGCAAGCGCTGCTCGCCGAACTTCGGCCGGTGTGCTTCTTTGACCAATCTCGTCCCGGGGAGTATCGTAATCGCTGGAGGCTCAGGGAGGTCCTGACGCCGTACTATCCGGACCTGCTCCCTTACCCGGGAGAGCCGGAATTTTGAGACGACCGGGAGCAACAGGCTGTGAGCGCGATTCCATTTGCACGACCATCGATCGGCGAAGATGAAATAGCGGCAGTGGGTGATGTCCTGCGCAGCGGCTGGCTTACCACCGGAAAGCAGGCACTGGCGTTTGAAACCGAGTTCGCCACGGCCCTGGGCGTTCCCCACGCCCTGGCGGTGAACAGCGCCACCGCCGGTCTTCATCTGGCGTTGGAGGCGGTGGGGGTGGTGCCGGGAGACTACGTGATCGTTCCGAGTCTCACGTTCACCGCCACGGCGGAGGTAGTGCGGTATCTGGGCGCGGAGGTTGCCTTCGCCGATGTGGGGACATCCTCACTACTCATCGACCCCGAATCGGTAGCGCAGCTGGCTGCCGCGATCCGCCGGGCTCAACGGCGCCTGGCGGCGATTATCCCGGTACATTTGGCGGGTGAACCGTGCGACATGGACGCGCTGGGATTGATCGCGGCGGAACACAACGCAGCACTGATTGAAGACGCGGCGCACGCGTTTCCGGCAAGCTGCGGTGATCGCCCGGTGGGAACGATCGGTGATATCGGAGTATTCTCATTCTATGCCAACAAGACGATCACCACCGGGGAGGGAGGCATGGTCGTAACCAGGCACGAGGGGTATGCCCGGCGCATGGCGACGATGAGATCCCACGGCATCGATCGCCAGGCGTGGCACCGATACACTGAGGCCGGTACGAATAGCCCCGCTTCCGCGCGCCCCCACTGGTACTACCAGGTTGTGGCTCCGGGCTTCAAGTACAATCTTGCCGATACCGCCGCGGCTATCGGCCGGGTTCAGCTCAAACGGGCGGAGAAGCTGCGCGAGACTCGAACCGAGCTGGCCGAACGTTACCTCCGTTATCTGGCTCCGCTGGAAGAAGCAGGCCTTGTGGTGCTTCCAGATTCGGCCCCCGGCCACGCATGGCATCTATTCGTGCTCCGCCTGAACCCCGCCGCGCTGACGATTACTAGGGATCGATTCATCGAGGAACTACAAAAACGGGGAATCGGAACCTCCGTACATTATATTCCACTGCACCATATGCCGTATTGGCGTGGGAGATATTTTACTCCGGAGGATTCCGCCGGACGGCCCGGAATCGCGGTGCCCCTTTCCAACACTGACAACCGTTTCGAGGAGATCGTCAGCATTCCGCTCTACCCGGATCTGAGCGCGGCGGATCAGGACCGGGTCATCACCGCGGTAACCGACCTCCTGGGAGCTCATCGTGGCGGATAAACGTGTTAGTCGACTGATCACGGCGAAAGGTCCAGGATATGAAATTACCGCCGAAGCGATTGCGGAGGTCCGCGCCGTGCTTCCGGCTGGATTTCGACTCTACCGGGGGACGGATTTAGGAATGAGCGCTTCTCGAGCACTTGCGGAGCCGTTCAATGCGATTCCAGTGCTTCCGGATCGCGCCCGATACCGGGGAGAACCGATCGCGGTGTTGGTCGGTCCCTCGTGGGCCGAGGTCGACTATCTCACCGACGAGGTCCCGCAGTCGCCGGGAGAACCTCCGGACCCCGAATCCAACCCCTTCTGGCATGACTCCGGCTCCACATCCGCGGATTCCGATGCGCGGCACGGAGCGCCGAGCGAGGTTCCGGCGAAGGCGTCCTTAGTCGCGAAAGACGTGGGAGAAGCGGGAGACACGCGAGACGCGGCGGCAGTGGCGGCCCCGGACACACTAGACCCGTCAGCGCAGACCGATACCGAGCGAAATGGTGAGACGGAGCCCACCGACACGACCGGTGTGACGCCCCACGTGGCGGAAGGAACGTATGCCACGGCGCTTCAGCTCCATATCGCCGACGAGGCGCTGTGGGCGCGGGCCGAGACGGTACGCAAGGGAGCTCACGTGACTCTTCCCACCCAGTGGCCGGCGGTGGTCCGTAGCTCGGTCGCTCGGGTCCTGAAAGTAAACGCCCGCTCCGTGGCACTCGAGGCGCAACCCACGGCGGGATCGCGGGACGCCGCCCTCTGGATGCCCGCCTACCTGGCGGTGGTCGCCACGGCGGTGGCGCGAATCGAGAAGACGACGGTCACCGTGGCGCTCCGCGGTGATCAGCGATACCTCACCGGTGGTCGGAGTCCCGCAAAAATCGTCTGGAGTTCACGACTCGACGGCGAGGGAGTGCTCATGACTAATCGGGTTACGATCGATGTGGACCTGGGAGCATATCCTTCCTTGACGGAAGAAACCGGCCGCCGCGTTCGCCGGGCTCTCGGCTCGATCTACCAGGTACCGGAGCTGGAATACGCGATCTCCCAGTACACCAGCCCGGCGCTGCCCATGGGTGCCATGGAGGGTGTGGGCACGGCGCAGGTCGCCTTCGCCCGAGAGGTACACTACAATCGGCTGGCCGAGCTGGCTCAGGAAGACCCTGTGCTCTGGCGCCGTCGTCATCTCCGCGATGACTGGCCCGTGCTGCATGAGCTCCTGGGAAGCGTGGCGGATGAAAGCGATTATCATCGGCGCTACGCGGCGAATGAACTCGTGAGAAAGCGACGCATCCAGCTGCCGCGAAACTCAAAAGCGCTCCGGGGCATCGGCTGTGCCGTGGCGGAACAGATCAGCGGAATGACCGGTGACCGTGAACTGGGAGCGGTAACGGTCCGTCTCGATCCGGGAGGAAACGCTCGACTTTTCTGCACTCTTCCCACCCCCACTCTCCGGCTGATAACTGCGTGGCGCCAATTGGTGGCGCAGGAATTGAGTCTTGAGATTGAGTCTGTCACGGTGGACACCAGCTACAACACTGACCAGTACGATAGCGGCCCCCGCCTCTTCTCCCGCGGGGCGTCGGTGGTGCCTCGGGCGATCCAGTCGGTCTGCCAGACGATCCAGAAACAGCGATTTCGGGAGCCGTTGCCGATCCAGGTACGGCGCACCATTCGGACCAGCCGCGCCGCACGGACTCCAGCGCATGCTCTGCGGTCCGCCGGCGCGGCAACGGTGGAGGCGGTACTGCTACCGGCCAGTATGGAAATCGACATCAAATCGGTGACGCTTTCAGTATATGCCGGGCGCATTCTGGACCGCGGTTCTGCGGAGGCTGAACTGCGCCGCGGAATCTATCAAGCGTTGAACTGGACGTTATACGAGGCGGTACAAGACCCCACCGACATCGGACGCTACCGGACAACGTTTCGCGGCAAGCCACCGCGAATTCGGATCGTCTTCGGCGCTGCGGAGCGCCGTGATGGTCCCACCGGTATCGGAGAGCTTCCCTTTTTGACGGTGCCGGCGGCCCTGACCAGCGCAGTTTCGCAGGCCAGCGGTCTGTATTTGGACACTCTGCCGGTACGACCGGCGACGCTGTTGCAGATGCTCCAGGAGGAGTAAATCGATGGAGGTAACGTTTCACTACAACGGCAGACAGAAGACGGTGCAAGTGGTTCCCGACACTCCTGCTCATGAGTATCTCAGCGACGCTCACGGGAGGCGGGGGACCTGTGGCGACGGCAGTTGCCTGCAATGCACCGTACTCATGGGGAGCCGAGTCACCGCAACTTGCACCCTTCCGGCCTATCGACTTCAAGGAGCGGAGATAGTCGATCTTTCCGGGCTCGACGGGGACCCATTATACTTCGACATTCGGCGCGCGTTCGAGAAAATCGGTATCACGCGCTGTGGCGAAGCGCTCCAGGGACTGGTGTTCCTCGCCTATCAGCTTCTTGGGGAGAATCCCCTCCCCGGCGACGAGGAGCTTCGGGAGTACAGCCGGCATATGACCACCCGGTGTGTGAGTCGCGACGAGTTCGAACGCGCGGTACGACTGGCGGGCCGCATCCATAAGAGGAAACACCGTGAGCTCCCGCGGTAGGCCCGGGGTGGGCCGGGTCTCCGGTGGTGCACCGGAGACTCCCGAGGTGATCGTTCCCCAGTCGCTGGGTGAGGCGCTGCAACTGCTGCGACACACCACGGACCGCGCAGTTTGGGCGGGGGGCACGTGGTGGTTGCAACAGCCGGAAGAGTCCCGTCGCGATCGGCAGATTCTTGCGATTCACAGTGTTCGTGAACTGCGGCGAGTGGTGCGGACGGGACATCACGTGGAAATCGGATCCACCGTTCCCGCGGGACGTCTCCTCGGTGCGGGACGTCGGTTTCTACCGGCAGTGGCGGTGGAAGCGATCCACCGCGTCGGACCACCGCCAATTCGCAATATCGCCACCCTCGGTGGAGCCCTGGCGATTCCCGGGACGACACTGCCGGTGACGGCTGTACTCCAGCTGATTGATACCTCGATCGAACTTCGGCGCCAGGGAAACTCCCGGTGGATGCCTTTGGGACACTTCCGGGACCCCACCGGCGTACTCCGCATCGACGAAGGGGAGATCATAACTCGTCTGCGTATCCCCCTCAGAACGTGGACCCACTGGATGATACACACCTACGGGCAGCCGTTTCCGGGAGGCGGTCCGTCGCTCACCCTCCTGGGAGCTGCCTCCATGGACAAGACCGGGATCGACGAGTTCCGCTTTGCCCTGCTGATAAACGGCGAGCGGCAGATTCGTCTTCGCACCGCCGAGACGGACCTCGTGGGAAAAGCGGTTCCTCTGACGGAACGGGACCGCCGAATGATCCTCGGTACGCTCGAAGACAATTTACTCTTCGGCAGCGAGCTGGATGACCTGGGACGATGGCGCGCATCAAACGGGCTCCGCGGGTTCCTGCAGAAACTACAGTGACCCGACGGTAGTACCTGATCGCGTACGCCGGTCTGCTGCACGGGGCCGTTGCAGGATCTTGGGAACCGGCGCTACTATGCAGGGGTGTCCGGTTTCATTCATCTCCACAACCATTCAGACTTCTCGCTCCTTAAAGGCGCGGCCACCGTGGAACGGCTGGTGGATCGCGCGGTGGAGCTGGAAATGCCCGCGGTGGCGCTCACCGACGACGGGAACCTCTTTGGCGCGCTCAACTTCTACATGGAATGTCGCAAACGGGAGATCAAGCCGATAATCGGTTGCGATTTCTTTGTGGCCCCGGAATCGCGCCACCGAAAGACGGGGCTGGACGGTGCTTCTCGCAACGGACGAGTCGTGCTGCTCGCCCGCGACGAAACAGGTTACAAGAACCTAATCAAACTGTCTTCCGCAGGGTACCTTGAAGGGTTCTACTACCGCCCGCGCATCGACCACGAGGTAATGGAAGAGTACAGCCAGGGCCTGCTGCTGCTCACCGGATCGATCTCCGGCGAGATTCCCCGACTCCTGCTGGCAAACCGCCTCGACGATGCTCGGAAGCTGCTTTCCTGGTATCGCCACGTCTACGGGGACGACAACGTCTATTTGGAGCTGTGCAACCACAGCATTCCGGAACAGCAGGCGCTCAATACGATGCTGGCAAATCTTTCCAGCGAGTCGGGAATCCCCCTGGTCGCAGCAAACGATACACATTACGTGGAGCGCGACGATGCCAACGCTCAGGACATTCTCTTGTGCATCGGGAGCAACCGGAAAAAAACGGAAACCAACCGGTTTAAATTTTCGACTCAGGAGTTCTATCTGAAGTCACCGGCGGAGATGGCGGAAATCTTCGCCGATCACCCGGAAGCGCTCACCAACACCCAGGTGATCGCGGATCGGTGCAACGTCACGATCGACCTTCCGGGACCAAAATTCCCCGTCTATGAGATTCCTCGAAGCTTCTCCAGTAAGGACGAGTATCTTCGCCATCTGGTACATGAAGGCCTGAAAGAACGTTACGATCCGGTCACTGAGGAGATTCGGGCACGGGCGGATTACGAACTCGACACGATCATCTCTATGGACTTCACCGGGTACTTTCTGATCGTTTGGGACTTTATCAAGTACGCCAGGGACAACGACATCCCCGTGGGCCCCGGCCGTGGTTCCGGCGCGGGTTCGATCGTCGCCTACGCTCTGAAGATCACGGATATCGAGCCCCTCACGTACGGACTGCTCTTCGAGCGTTTTCTCAATCCAGAACGCGTATCCATGCCCGACTTCGATATTGATTTCTGCTTCGAACGCCGCGGAGAGGTGATCGATTACGTCACCCGGAAGTACGGCCGCGACAAAGTGGGCCAGATCATTACCTTCGGTACGCTGAAAACCAAACTGGTGATCCGTGATGTCGCCCGCGTTCTGGGCCTCAACTACGATGAAGCTGATGCGATCGCAAAGCTGGTACCGAAAGACCTGAAGATCACGCTGGAGAAGGCGCTGGAACAGGAACCGGAGCTCGCGGCGCTCCCGGAACGAGGAGAGGTCTACGCCGAACTCATTGACGTCAGTCGTCGCCTGGAAGGCCTGCACCGTCACGCCTCCACGCACGCCGCCGGTATCGTCATCGGAGAAAAGGAGCTCACCGAGTACGTTCCTCTCTACCGCGATCCCAAAACCGGCTCGATCTCCACGCAGTTCACGATGGACCTTCTGGAAGATGCGGGCTTGGTCAAGATGGATTTTCTGGGGCTCAAGACGCTTACCTTGATTCGTAACACGGAAAAACTGATTCGCCGACAGGTCCCGGATTTTTCCATTGAAACGATACGCGAGGATGACTCAAACACGTTCAAAATGCTCGGTGAGGGTTCCAGCAAAGCGATCTTCCAGTTTGAGAGTTCCGGTATGCAAGATATCCTCAAACGGGCCAAGCCCAATCGGATCGAGGATCTCATAGCCTTGAATGCGCTCTATCGACCGGGACCGATGCAGTTCATCGATCAGTTCATCGACTCCAAGAACGGCGTGACGCCCATCTCGTACCCGCTTCCTTCCCTGGAACCGGTACTCAAGGAAACATATGGGGTGATCGTGTACCAGGAGCAGGTCATGCAAATCGCCCAGATCGTGGGCGGCTTCTCCCTGGGAAAAGCGGACATTCTGCGCCGCGCCATGGGAAAGAAGAAAGAAAAAGAGATGGCGAAGATGGAGAAGGAGTTTATCGCCGGCGCCGAGGCAAAAGGCTTCACCCCCAAACAGGGTGAAGACATTTTTGAGCTTCTGAAACCGTTCGCCGGCTACGGCTTCAACAAATCCCATGCCGCTGCCTACTCGATCCTGGCTTATCAGACGGCGTATCTCAAGGCGAACTACCCCGTGGAGTTTATCGCCGCCAACCTTACCAACGAGATTAACAGCACCGACAAGTTTGCGGAGTACCTGCTTGAGGCGCGGCAGATCGGCATCACGGTGCGACCACCGGACATCAACCACAGCGACAAGTACTTCGGCGTGCTGGATGGAGAGATCGTCTTCGGGCTGGTGGGGATCAAGAACGTCGGCGCCTCTGCGGTAGACCATATTCTCCAGGCTCGCTCCCAGGGAGGTCCCTTCACCAGCTTTCTCGACTTCCTCGAGCGCATCGATACCCGTTCGGTTAACCGGAAAGTGATTGAGACGCTGGCGCAAGTGGGGGCGTTTGATCCGCTTGGACAGGAGCGGGCCACGATTCTGGCGAACATGGATGTCTATTTTGAAGCTGCCGGCCACACGCGGGAAAACCGACTCGCCGGGCAAGCGTCGTTGTTCGAAGATAGCGGAGAGACCGGCGAAGCGACCCTTCCCATTGAGGAACAGGAGGCATGGAGCGCCGCCGTTCGGCTGGAATACGAGCGCGAGTTGTTGGGGTTTTACTTCTCCGGCCATCCCTTGGACGACTACTCCCGGGAGTGGAAAGAGCGAACCACGGTAAATCTCGCACGACTGGACAGCGCCCCTACCGGGGAGCAGGTGCAAGTGGTGGGATTGCTGCGCAGCCTACGCACGGTTGTTACGAAAAAAGGTGAGCGCATGGCGATCGGGCAATTAGAGGATTACCGCGGCGAATTGGAGCTGGTGGCATTCCCTGAATCCTACGCCCGTAACCAGGAGGCACTGCTGGTGAACACTGTGGTGGGCTGCGTGGGCAAAGTGGAGCGGCGAAACGGGTCCGTGCAGATGGTCCTTGACGAAGTCCGCCCCCTGGAAGAGCTGGACGAGAGGGACTCGTCAGCAGTACATATACGACTGAAAGAGGATAGTATGGACGAAGAGGCGCTATATAGTTTCCGAGGAGAGCTCAACGATTTCCCCGGACGCTCCGATGTGTATATCCATCTGGGTCGCAACGGTAATGAAGCTGTGGTCCGGGTAAGTTCGCAGTTGCGAGTGTCTTCACGCAATGAGAGCATGGAAGGCATGAAACGCCTTCCGTTAGTACAAGAGGTGTGGAAAACGTGATTCAACAGGTATTTCGGTTCGTCAGCGCAGTTCTCTCGATCTACATGATGGTCATCTTTGTGAGGATTATCATGACCTGGTTCCGAGGGTTTCACAACGGTCGCGCTCAGGAGCTTCTTTCCCGAGTGACCGATCCGTATCTGAACTGGTTCAGGCACAACGTTCCGGTTCGCTTTGGAGCGCTGGATTTCTCCCCGGTGGTGGGTATCCTGGTGTTGGGGCTGCTGAACACGATCTCCAACCAGCTAGCGTTCGCCGGAACGATTACGTTCTCCTTTGTCCTGGCGATCATCGTTTCGGCGCTCTGGTCGGTGGTGTCGTTTTTTCTCACCTTCTTTCTGATCCTTGCCGGTATCAGGCTGATCGGTTTACTCATGAACGTTGACACCAGCGGCCGATTGTGGGTGGTGCTGGAACAGATCGTCAATCCCGCGCTACAGGTAGCGGTGCGCCCATTCCTCCGCGGACAGTTCACCAGCTACCGCCATTCGCTTCTGATCTTTGTGGGGGAACTGGTGGCGGTGCTCGTCGCCGGACGCCTGGCCACCAACCTGCTCATCGGATTGGTGCAGCAGATTCCAGTCTGATCGTTTCGCCACGGTAGTGTTGTTCCACGAGCTCACCGACTCTCCCGAGAATCTCCGAGGCGTAGGACCCAAGCGGGCAGTTCTCTTTGCCCGCCTCGGCCTGCGTACGGTGGCTGATGTCCTGGCGTTGATGCCGCGTCGCTACGAAGACCGTTCCCGCACGGTATCCTTGGTGGAGGCGGCAGGGCACGGGGAAGGAGTGGTCCACGCCACGGTTATCGACCATGAGTACTTTCTCCGGGGACGTCAACGGACGTTAAAACTGGTGATTCAAGATGAAACCAGCACCGCCGCCCTGGTGTGCTTCGGCCGGAACGTTCTTGCCCGAACGTTTCCGGTGGGAACCCCAGTTTCCGTCTACGGACAGTTCTCCCTGCGTTACGGGGAAATCCAGGCGAGCTCCTTCGATGCTGAACGCCGGGGACCGGAGTCCGCAGGAACCTCCCCGCCGGTGGTTCCCGTGTACCCCTTAACCGAGGGAATCACCCAGACCCACCTGCGGGACGCGGTAGCCGATGCGCTCAGGAAATTCACCGGCGATATTGAGGATGAACTCCCCGACGACGTCCGACAGGAGGAACGGCTGCTGCCGCTGGCGGAGGCGCTCCAGGGGGTCCATTTTCCGGCAACAATGGATGAACCCGCGCCGGCGTTACGGCGCCTGGTCTGGGGAGAGTTGTTTACGTTTCAGCTGCGCCTCGCGCAAGACGCCCACCGTCGGCGACGGCGAACGCGGCGAGCGCGGCCGGCGCCATTCCGTTCGGCGGTGGACCCGGTAATGCAAAGACTACCCTTTGAGCTTACCCCGGATCAGTCCCGGGTGCTTTCGGAGATACTGACGGATATGGATCAGCCCTGGCCGATGTCCCGCCTCCTCCAAGGAGATGTGGGATCCGGTAAGACGCTGGTGGCATTGGTGGCGGCACTTTCCGCGGTGGAACGAGGGCAGCAGGTGGCTCTCATGGTGCCCACCGAGCTTCTCGCGCGGCAACATGCCCGAAACGTCGGGGCACTTCTGGCCGACACCGATGTGCATCCAGCTCTCGTCCTCGGATCGATGCCCGCCGCGGCCCGCCGGGAAGTAACGGCAGCCCTGGGGGATGGGGAAATCGACATCGTTATCGGAACTCACGCCCTCTTTTCGGAAGGACTTACGTACGCCAACCTGGGACTGGTGATTATCGATGAACAGCACCGCTTCGGTGTGGCACAGCGCGAGCACCTGCAGCACCGTGGCCACGCTCCCGATGTTCTCATGATGAGCGCCACGCCGATTCCCCGATCCCTGGCGCTCACCGCCTTCGGCGACAGTGAGGTAAGCACGATCCACAACCTCCCCCCCGGGCGCAAACCGATCAGGACGCACTTGGCCCGAATGGGAAACGAAGAGCGCGTATACGAATTCGTAAAACGGGAATTACAAGTCGGCTGTCAGGCGTATCTTGTGTATCCCGCTATTGAGGAGGGAGGCGCCCGGGGATTCCGGAGTGCCCAGGAGATGCACCGTCGCCTGCAGGCCGTGTTGGCCCCGTACCAGGTGGGGCTGGCCCATTCGCGGATCGACGAAGACGCCCGGGCGCACACAATGGAAGCGTTCGCCCGGGGGGAAATCCAGGCACTGGTAGCCACCAGCGTAGTCGAGGTAGGTGTAGACGTGCCCAACGCCACGTGCATGGTGGTCGAGCACGCAGAAGTCTTCGGTCTGGCGGCGCTACACCAGCTTCGCGGCCGCGTGGGACGCGGTGACGCTCAATCGTACTGTATCCTAGTCTATCAGGATCCCCTGAACAGTGACGCAAGGGAGCGGCTGAAGGTAATGTATGAGAGTTCCGACGGTTTCTTCATTGCCGAGGAAGATTTGCGGATTCGCGGTCCCGGCGAGCTCCAAGGAAGCCGGCAGTCCGGGTTTTTGGAGTTTCGTTTTGCCGACATTCGTGAGCACATGGCGGAGATGATCTCCTCCAGGACCCAAGTGGCGCGGGTACTTCGGGAAGACCCGGAACTGCAACAGGCAGAGCACCATCACCTAAATCGGGCGGTCGCCGCCCTTCGAGAGGATTCGACGGATGAGAATTAGCGGCGGAAGTCTCCGAGGTCGGCAAGTTGTCTGCCCTCCAGGAATAATTCGACCCGCCATGGACCGCATGCGGGAATCGATGTTCTCGATCCTCGGTGATTTGAGCGACTTGAGTTTTCTGGATCTCTTTTCGGGATCGGGATTGGTGGGGCTGGAAGCGTGGTCCCGGGGAGCCCGGCCGGTACTTTTGGTGGAAAAGGATCGCGGCAAGCGGCGGGACATCATTAGGAACGTCACGGATCTCACCCCGGCGCCCACCGTTCGCATCGAACCGGTGGAACGGTTCGTGGCACGAAACCGCACCGCCTTTGATGTGGTCTATCTCGATCCTCCCTTTGCATACCGCCACAAGGCCGACCTGCTTTCGCGCCTTGCGGTCTCCTCCTCCATCCACACCCGCTCGCGCATCCTCATTCACGCCCCGCGACAGGAACAGTTCTCCCACGAGGACACGGGCCTCACGGTGGAGGATCGTCGGGAATACGGCGGTTCAGCGGTGACGTTCTTTCGCGCTCCACAGACCTGACATTTCCCGGAGAAGCTGCTACGCTTGGACGGCTATGAGTTCTCCACAGCACTATCGACAACTCAGTCTTCCCACCGGAACCGAGACCCTTCAGCTACACGAGGCGGCCCGGCACCGGCGCATTACTCGGACACTGGAGGATCTTTTCTCCCTGTGGGGGTATGATCCGGCGGAAACGGCGCTGGTGGACTACTTTGACGTGTATCGCCGGCTCCTTTCGGACGAAGACGTCCGGCAGATGTATCGAGCGGTAGATCGCCAGGGAGAAATCCTCGCACTGCGGGCGGATACTACCCTGTTTCTGGCGAAGCAGCTCGGACTCCATCTGACCAGTGACGATCTTCCGGTGCGTGTCTTTTACACCGATCAGATCGTCCGGGCAGAAGACCGACACGACATCTCAAACAACGAGTACCAGCAGGCCGGCATTGAACTGGTGGGCCTTGCCCACAACGAGGGCGACGCCGAGGTTCTGTTCCTGGCCGTTGAAGCGTTACAGGCGCTGGGTCTCACCGATGCGGTGATCCATGTGGGGAGCCATGCCCTTGTCACCGCCTGCGCCAATGAAGCCGGGCTCGATACAGCAACCGTGGCCGATCTCCTGCGACGCAGGGCGTTTCATGACCCGATCCTGCAAGAGCTTGATGCACCGTTGCAACGTTTGACGGCGTTCATCGGCGGACGCGCCGATTTCGAAACGGTGCGGGACGAACTCGGATCTGAATCCACGGAGATCAGCACCACCTCCGACGAGTTAATCCGCGTGGTAAGCCTCCTGGAGGCGATTATCCCCGTCGAATGGAGGAATCGCATTCGCATCGATGTGAGTGAGCTGGGCGCGTACCACTACTACACAGGGATCGCGTTCAGCGCCTACATCCCCGACAGCAACGCCGCGGTGCTCCGCGGCGGACGGTACGATCGGCTCCTGGAGGCGTTCGGCTTCGACGCACCTTCCGTAGGTTTCTCTCTCTTCACCCGGAAGCTGCCGGCGGCGGTCTTTGGCGGAGACGACCCACCGGTGAACGTGGAGTTCGCCCGGGGGGCGACGCTCGCGGAGCGCGTTGCTGATGCACGCCAACGGCACACCACACGAAAGCGAGTCCACCTGTAATGATTACACTTGCCCTTCCCAAAGGCCGACTGTTCGAAAAGATCAGCGCGCTTCTTGCCGACTGTGACTACAATCTCACGCTGGGTGAGCGCCAATTGGTAGCCCAGGAGCCGCGAGGTGAGCTGCAAGCGATTCTCGTGAAGAACGCCGACCTCCCTACGTACGTGCACCACGGAATCGCTGGTCTCGGGATTTGCGGTTCGGACGTCATCTTTGAAAGCGGCTATAATTTCTTTCGACTCATGACGTTTCCCTTTGGAAAGACTCAGATCTGCCTGGCGGGACGCAGCGACGATACCAATGACCACCGTGACGCAACGTCCCTCACGGTCGCCAGCAAGTTTACCCGGTTCACCCACGACTTTTTCCACCGCCGGGGCATTCCCGTGAATGTGATCAAGTTGGACGGCTCAGTAGAGCTGGCACCGGTCCTGGGATTAGCACCGTATATCGTGGATCTGGTGGAGACCGGGAGCACCCTCAAAGCGCATAATTTAGAGATAAAAGAGGTTCTTGGAGAGACTGCGGTTCATCTCGTTGCAAATCCCGCGTTCTACAAGTATCATTACCGGACGGTGGATGAACTGGTCCGCCGGCTACGAGATGCCCTGTAGCGCGAAGGACACCACCGTGGCAGAGCGGTATGACGTCGGAAGTTCCTCCGATGGTTTTCTAAAGGTTCGAGCCGATGACGGCGCCTCACTGAGCAGTCGGGATCGGGCCGCTCTGATTCGTAAGGGCAATGAGCTCTTCAATCAGGGCCGGCTGCCCGCCGCAAAACGGATTTTTATGACGGTTCGCTACGCCGACGGACTGATCCGGCTAGGCAACCACTACATGAACGAAGGAAACCCGCTGGAAGCGCTCCGCATGTTCTGGCTGGCTGGTGACAGACGGCGTATCGAGGAGATGAGCGAGCAGATGGCCGGAGTGATCCGCAAATGGCTCCGAGAGGATCAGCAGTGATCCCGGAGGATATGAGTGACCGATGACGACAAGGAGCGGCTATCACAGCTGTCTCAGCTGTCTCAGCAAGGATACCAGCTCCTGAGAGAACATATGACCACGGAAGCACGCGCGAAATTCGAAGAAATTCTGGCCGAAGATCCCGAAAATAACTACGCCTTGGTGGGTCTGGGGGATTTAGAACGGAAAGAGCGTAGTTTCGAACGCGCCGTCGAATACTACCAGCAGTGTCTTGAGTTTCATCCTGAGAATAACTATGCGCTCTTTGGACTCGCTGAGAGTCTCCGAGCGCTGAAACGGTTCAATCGCGCAGTCGAGGTTTGGGAACGATACCTGCAGTATGACTCAGATAACGTCACCGTCCTGACCCGTGTGGGCGACGTATACCGTAAAATCCACAACTTTCCCCGGTCCCGGGAACTGTATCTGCGCGTCCTCGATCTGGAGGCCGACAATCCGTACGCTCTCATCGGCCTGGGACACTTGCATTACGACTTTAAGGAGTTCGATTCAGCGCGCCACTACTGGGAGCGGATGTATGAGCTCCGCGGACAGGATGTCGATATTCGAGTGCTCACGTCTCTGGGCAACTGCCATCGCAAGCTCAAGACATATGAAAAGGGAATTCCCTATTTTGAGAGCGCCCTGAAACGAGAACCCGGCAATTTTTACGCGCTCTACGGACTGGCCGACTGCTACCGTGGACTCCAGCGGCCGGAAGAATCGCTGGTATACTGGCACCGGATCCTGGAAATCGATGAGAAGAACAAGGTTATTCTCACGCGAGCCGGAGATGCCTACCGCGCCATGGAAGATTTTGAGCAAGCCGAGGATTACTACCGCCGCGCTCTTAACGTACAGTTCGACCTGTACGCGATACTGGGACTGGCAATTATCCACCGCACGCAAGGTCGCATCGATGAAGCCATATCCGCTCTGGAGGATCTGGCCAAGAGCTCCCCGGAAAACGGACGGGTATTCCTGGAGCTCGCCGGATGCTATGAAGACCGAGGGCGCATTCCTGAGGCACTGGCGGTGCTTTCGCGCCACGTGGAAGCGTCTCGATCCCCCTCCCGCTTCGTACAGCGGAAGATCAGCGAACTGAAGTCGCAACTATAACACGATCCGCCACCGCGGCAGAGCGGGCCACGTTTCCACCTACGCGGATTCCGGTTCGATAACCGCCTTAATCCGCCGCACTCCCCTCGAAGAGGACTGTTCTTTCAGGATCTTAAAGGACCCGAGAACCGCGGTATGGTCCACGTGAGGACCGCCGCACACTTCCTTGGAATAGTCGCCGATGGAGTACACTTTCACCACCTCATCGTACCGATCGCCGAAAAACGCCAGCGCCCCTTCCTCCTGCGCCTTCTCCAGGGTGGTAGTCTCAATAGTGACCGGCAGGTCCGCTTTTATCCTCTCGTTCACGATCTCCTCCACCCGGCGGATCTGATCGTCGCTCATCTTATCGGGGTGGGAGAAGTCAAATCGGAGACGCTCCGGAGTGATATTGCTCCCCTTTTGCGACACGTGATCACCTAGCACATCCCGTAGCGCCTGGTGCATCAGGTGAGTAGCGGTGTGAAGAGCAGTGGTCATCGTGGAGTGGTCTGCCAGGCCACCCTTGAAAGTCTGGTTGGTATCCGCCTTTGAGCGCTCTCGATGCTTCTCGAAGGCCTCCTCGAACCCTGCCTGATCGACGATGAGTCCGTGCTCAGATGCCAGCTCCTGGGTGATCTCCAGGGGAAACCCGTAGGTGTCGTAGAGCTTGAACGCAAGGCGTCCCGGTATCTCCTTCTTGGCGTTCTTCATGAGGTTGGGAACCATCTTTTCGAACTCCCGCTCACCGTTCTGCAGCGTCTTCAGAAAGCGCTCCTCCTCACCGGCGAGTTCCGCGAGAATGGTTTCCCGTTGCCGCTTAAGCAGCGTGTAGGGATCCTGGTAGATTTCGATCACGACCTTCGCCGGTTCTAGGAGAAACTCGCCGTCCAGACCAAGTTTGCGACCGTGGCGCATCGCCCGACGAATCAGCCGGCGGAGCACGTACCCCTGTGCAACGTTGGAAGGAACGGTCGGATTCTCATCACCCAGGACAAATGTGGCCGTTCTCACGTGATCGGCGATGATTCTGATGGAGCGGTCACGATCCTCATTGTCACCGTAGGTGAGTCCGGTGAGCTCTTCGAGTTTACGGATAATCGGTTGAAACACTTCAGTGTCGTATACGGAACGCTTGCCTTGGAGAATCGCGATCGTGCGCTCAACTCCCATGCCGGTGTCCACGCACTTCCGCTCCAGGGAGGCGTAGTTTCCGTGACTATCCTTGTTGTACTGCATGAACACGTCGTTCCAGATTTCCAGGTACTTTCCATCGGAGACACCGGGGCGACTCTCGGAGGTTCCCAGTTTTCCGGTATCGATGAACATCTCTGAATCCGGCCCACAGGGGCCCGTCTGGCCCGCCGGGCCCCACCAGTTGTCGGAACGTCCCAGAAAATAGATTCGTTCCCGGGGAACTCCCACGGACTCCCACACCGAGGCACTTTCCTCATCGCGGGGAACATCGTCATCTCCGGCGAAGACGGTGATCGAAATGGAATTGGGATCGATACCCAGCCACTCTGCACTGGTAAGAAACTCCCAGCTCAGTCGAATCGCCCCGTCTTTGAAGTAATCACCCAATGACCAGTTTCCAAGCATCTCGAAAAAGGTAAGATGACTCTCGTCACCGACTTCATCGATATCTCCCGTACGAATGCACTTCTGCACGTTCACCAATCGCTGACCGGCAGGATGTGGTTCGCCCAGAATGAACGGAACCAGCGGGTGCATACCAGCGGTGGTAAACAGAACGGTGGGGTCATTCTCCGGAATCAGGGACTTCCCGGAAATCTCCGCGTGATCGTGGCTCTTGAAAAACTCGATGTACTTACGGCGCAGTTCTTTGGCTGTCATAGCCTCCCAATGATAGAGAAACCGCGCCCTCAGGTCAACGAAACGTCACATCAGGTCCTCGAGTTCCCGTCGTCCGTCATCGTCGAGAAACTCCGGAAAAACGTACACCATGAGCCCTTGCCGCGTCACCTGAACCTCAGCGAATCCTTGCTTTACGAGGCGATCGAGGTGGTCCCGAACCTTTTCGGGACCGACTTCAGCGCGAATCGCCACTCGTGAGGGAGAAACCACGCCATGACGTTCCGCGGCGAGATGCAGGATCTCCTGCTCCACCGAACGAGGCTTTCTGCTCCGCGCATCGGTACCGCCCGTGGGCGCGCGGTACCGGTCCTCCATGCGTTCATCGTCGAGAATATTCCCTAACCGTTGCGAGAGGCGCGCTGAGCGAACTTGCTGCGGCATAGTAAGCGCATCGTAGAGCGTGCCCAATCCGAAAATTCCACCGGTGAGCAGGAAGAAAATTCCTGACACCGGCTTTCCCAGATAGAACCGATGGAGCCCGGCTACGCCGATCAGCGAGGGCAGCCAGAACAGATAGGCCATAGACACTTGGGGGACCGGCATCAGATGTACTCCTCATCAGCGCGCTGGATCACGACCTCGCCGGCACGGGCCATGGACCGAACCAGTTCCACGAACTCCCCGGTGACGCGATCCACATCCCGGCGGTGCATCGGTCCCAGAGACTCCCGGTGCATTTTTACCATTTCTCCCCGACGCTCACTGATCTGGTCCATAATGCGCTTCTCGATCTGCGGAGGTTTGCCTTTGAGAACGACCGCCAGGTCAACATCATCGATGCGCTTAAGGACCTCTTGAAGATCCCGATCACGCAAATGAAACACATCATCGATTGAGGTCATCTGCTGCCGGATGTGATCCGCCGAGTCCGGCACGGCAACGGTAAGGTCTTCGAGAATCGCGTCACTCGTTGACAGATCGAGATACCGCAGTATCTCAGCCAATCGCTGTTCACCGTCAATCTCCTCTTCCGCGGGGCGCTCAATCGCTTCCATCCTCTTCCGGAGTGTCTGCTCAACCGCATCGAGAACGCTGGAATCCACCGTATCAATCGTCGCCAGCCGTCGAACCACGTGAGTCTTTTGTTCTGCCGGCAGAGCCTGAAGCAGACGGGCACTTGTTGCTTGCGACACGTTTGCCATAATGATCGCCATAGTGGCGGGCGACTCATTCCGTAGGATCACACTGAGCTGACGTCCATCGGCGTCGTCAAGAAACGAAAATCGTCGCGGACGTTCATCGGGGAGTATCTCATAGAAACGCCGCTCACCATCTTCCGGTCCATAGGCGCGAATCAGGATTTCTCGTGCCGCATCGGGACCACCGGCGACTTCGTGGCCCACCTCCTGGCGGCGCGCCCCGAACTTTGCTAGGATTTTCCGCGCCTGTGCCGAAGGAATCGTATCCACGTGAGACATCGCATCGACCAGGCGCTGCGCCTGCTCATCCGGCATCTTCCGTAGAACCGCCGCGGCTTGCTCGCGCCCAATGAGCGTCAGAAACTGTGCCACCTCGTGTAGTGACTCACCATCCCGGACTTGAAGCACAGCACGCTTCTGGGTGGGCTCATTACCCTTCTTCTCGTGCTGCGCGGGGGACTGCGGGGGAGCTGCCCCGGCCACACCATCGTTGCTCGGCGCGGAGCGACCCGACTTGAGAAGTCCTTGATGTTTCTGATAAGCGCCGGCGGCGCGCTGACGGTCATCCATACTAATCGATATCATGGGGTGATCGCCTCCCCAGGGTCAACAAACCCCGGGGAATCCAGTTCGTGCCCCAGGCGCCACGCCGCCACCCCCAAGAGATCTGCAGAAGAGATCGGTTGACACTGCACGGAGGTTCTGGTAACAATACCGCCATACACAATGCGCCGCTGTAGCTCAGTCGGTAGAGCAGTGGACTGAAAATCCACGTGTCGACAGTTCGATTCTGTCCGGCGGCATCAGCGTGTACCACCGCTTCCATTTTGGAAGCGGTTTTTTATGCCCTCACCGGAGATCAGCGATAGGTAGCGGTAGCATCGGGACCGCGATGCGCCCTGCCGGGCGCACCGCCCAAAAAAGGGGCGCGACCCCGGTGGATCGCGCCCCTTTGCAATTAGCTGTCGTATCTCGGAAGATCAGCGGTTCTTGAGAACCGCCTGAGCAGCCGCGA
Source organism: Alkalispirochaeta sp. (assembly GCA_040904425.1). Taxonomy (GTDB): domain Bacteria; phylum Spirochaetota; class Spirochaetia; order DSM-27196; family Alkalispirochaetaceae; genus Alkalispirochaeta. The sequence continues at coordinate 178,027 of JBBDTM010000101.1, read as the reverse complement.
GCCGTGCGATCGGAACCCGAAACGGGGAGCAACTGACGTAGTTCAGTCCTGTTCGGTAGCAGAACTCAACCGACTTTGGCTCACCGCCGTGTTCACCGCAGATACCCACCTTCAGGTCTTTCTTGGTACTGCGACCGCGCTCCGTTCCCAGCTTAACCAGCTGACCGACGCCGCCCTGATCCAGTACGGCAAAGGGATCGTACTCAAGAATGCCATCCTCCACGTACTGCGGAAGGAAGCTACCCACGTCATCCCGGCTGTACCCAAACGTCATCTGGGTCAGGTCATTGGTTCCAAAGCTGAAGAAATCGGCGTACTCGGCAACCTCATTCGCGGTAAGAGCGGCGCGGGGGATCTCGATCATCGTTCCCACCTTGTACTCAACCTTGGCACCGGTCTCTTTGATCACCCGCTCGGCAACCTCGATCGCATTCTCGCGGAGGATCTTAAGCTCCTGATAGGTGCCTACCAGCGGGATCATGATCTCCGGGTATACCTTGGTTCCGCCCTTACCCACGGCCACGGCGGCGCGAATAATCGCTTCCACCTGCATGTCGTAAATTTCAGGATAGGTGATACCCAGGCGACACCCGCGGTGACCGAGCATCGGGTTGAGCTCGTGGAGAGAATCGATCTTGGCCTTGAGCTGCTCGACGCTAATACCACCGAGTTTGGCAAGCTCCTTGATCTGAGCCTCTTCCTGCGGAACGAACTCATGGAGCGGGGGATCGAGGAGTCGCACCGTTACCGGGAACCCGTCCATAGCCTTGAAGATTCCTTCAAAGTCTTTCTGCTGCAGCGGCAGAATGTTGCCGAGCGCTTTCTCACGAGCTTCTTTGTTTTCCGCCACGATCATTTCGCGGAAACTACGGATCTTGTCCTCTTCAAAGAACATATGCTCCGTGCGGCACAGACCGATTCCTTCGGCGCCATACTCCCGGGCGGTTTCCGCGTCTTTCGGGGTGTCGGCGTTGGTGCGAATCGAGAACTTCTGCTCCGTAAGGCCCTCGCGGTGGGCTGTTGCCCGGACTTTATCGGTCCACGAGAGGAACCGGTTGAGCTCACCGGAAACCTTCGGTTCGATCAGCTCCATTTCGCCGGAAAATACTTCACCGGTGGAACCATCGATCGTCATGAAGTCGCCTTCGTTGTACACCTTACCGGAAATCGTAAGCTTCTTGTTGCTTACCTCAGCGCCCTTACACCCGGCGACGCAGGGAATACCCATGCCTCGGGCAACCACCGCTGCGTGGCTGGTCATGCCGCCGGTGGAGGTCAGAATACCCTCGGCAGCATGCATACCGCCGATGTCTTCCGGACTCGTCTCCCGGCGGACCAGGAGCACCTTCTTGCCCTGCTTTACCCACTCCTCCGCGTCGTCAGCGGTGAACACGATCTGTCCGGCGGCGGATCCGGGAGAAGCGTTGAGACCCTTGGTGATAGCCTTGTTCTTCTGTTTGCTCAGGGGATCAATCATCGGGTGAAACACTTGATCCAGCTGGTTCGGAGTTACCCGGGTGACGGCTTTGTCCTCGTCGATGAGTCCCTCGTCCACCATGTCTACCGCAATCTTGATCGCTGCGGCACCGGTGCGCTTACCGTTACGGGTCTGGAGGATATAGAGCGAACCCTGCTGGATCGTGAACTCCATGTCCTGCATGTCCTGGTAGTGCGCCTCAAGCTTGGCTCGCACGTCGTCCAGCTGCTGGTAGATCTCAGGACTCTGCTCCGCCAGCGTCTTGAGGGTCTTGGGCGTCCGGATACCGGCCACCACGTCCTCGCCCTGGGCGTTCATGAGATACTCGCCGTAGAAGACCTTCTCTCCAGTGGAGGGATCGCGGGAGAAACATACGCCGGTACCGGAGTCATCGCCGAGGTTTCCGTACACCATGGAGACGATGTTGACGGCGGTACCAATAAGTCCTTTGATATCGTTAATGCGGCGATAAGTAACGGCCTTTGGATTGTTCCAACTACTAAATACGGCGCCGATCGCTTCCCACATCTGTTTCACCGGATCCTGCGGAAAGTTCTCACCGGCAGCCTTGGAGTAGATCTGCTTGTACTCTTCGGTAAGTTTTTTCAGGTCTTCGGTGTCGAGGTCGGTGTCTTCCTCAACGCCCTTCTTCTTTTTCATCGCTTCCAGCGCGTGTTCGTAGGGTTCAATACTGGTTCCCTTTACCACGTCGCTAAACATCTGAATGAAGCGGCGATACGCATCCCAGGCAAAGCGCTCACTTCCCGATATCTCGGAAAGCCCCTTCACGGCGTCATCGTTCATACCCAGGTTGAGGACGGTATCCATCATCCCCGGCAGCGAGGCGGCCGCCCCGGAGCGTACGGATACCAGAAGCGGATCTTTCGCGTCGCCAAGCTTCTTACCCATCAGCTTCTCAAGGCGGTCAAGATGCTCCATGACCTCTTTCTCGAGGCCGGCGGGATACTGCAAGTCGTTGTCGAAGAACTTTTGACAGGTTTCAGTCGTGATCGTGAAGCCAGGCGGCACCGGCACTCCGATGCTGGACATCTCGTGCAAGTTTGCGCCTTTTCCGCCCAGCAGTTCTTTCATGCTGGCGGATCCTTCGGCTTTGCCGTCCCCAAAAAAATAGACGCGCTTTTCAGCCATAATTCGGTTTACCCCCGGAAATGTAATTTGTGTTCGGATCGTATGATACGGGTGATACCCTAAAACGAAAAGGCCCCACTGTCAACGTTGCGAAACAGTGGGGCTCTTCCTGAATCAATGCCAATTGTTCAGCTCAGCTCTGGGCGATCACGAGTGAGCGCTCACGCCACGTAGGACTCGAGATGCTGTGCCCGCTTGGGATGCTGCAGCCGGCGAAGCGCCTTCTTCTCGATCTGTCGAATACGTTCCTTCGTAAGGCTGTACCGGTCACCGATCTCTTTCAGAGAGAGCGGACTTCGACCGTTCAATCCAAAGCGGAACTGGATGATCTCCGCCTCTTTCTCCGTGAGGGAGGATAAGACCTGGTTAATATCTTCCTTGAGCGACCGCTCGATCATCAGCGCTTCCGGCTGAATGTAGTTGTGGTCCTCAACGAAATCACCCAATACGGAAGAATCTCTTTCCTGGTAAGCAGGCGTCTCCAACGAAATCAGATCACGGGAAATGCTCACGAGATCAGCCACGTGATCGGGGGTCATGTCCAGGGTACGAGCGATTTCCTGAAGCTCAGCCTCCTCACCTCTGAAACCTTGTATGTCCTTTCTGACCTTCTCAATTTGTACGAGTTCGTTGGCCCGGTTGAGTGGGAGACGAATCATCCGCGACTTCTCGCAAATCGCCTTGAGAATCGCCTGGCGAATCCACCAGACGGCATAGCTGATGAAGTGATAGCCCTTGTCGACGTCAAACCGTTCGATCGCGTTCATCAGTCCGATATTTCCCTCACTGATTAGGTCGGAAAGGGGCAGTCCCTGGTTCTGATATTTCTTTGCCACGTTCACTACGAAACGCAGATTCGCTTGGATGAGCGCATCTTTCGAATCTTTGATCCCGTTTGCGGCCCGTCGGGCGTGATAATTTTCTTCTTCTCGCGTAAGCAGGGAGATCTTGTTGATCTCTTTTAAATACATGGAGAGGACGTTTTCATCGTCTGAGCGTCGAGTGGTGCTGGTCGTCTTGGTACCCGTTGCGGTTGCTGCCATCTGTATCCTCCACATATAGATAAGCAAGCCGTGTGCCAAGATTCAGAATTCTTCTATCATCTCTCCAAATCACTTTGGCATAACGATTTATCAACACGTCTCGGACACGCTCTTCGGAAGGATTCCGAACAACTGCGAGTCATTTCGACTCAAAATGCACACGAGCTCCCAAAACCGGGTGAAAATGGCCCAATTCACCCCGATGGTGGCGGTCATTGGGCTCTCGGGGCACGTTTTTCTTGACCGTGACACCTTTGGTCGGTATATTTCCCGTCGGATTCAATCTCCATAGTAAATCTCAAATGTATCGTCTGATAGGAGGACAGCATGACTGTTAAACCGCTGGGTGACCGAATTCTGGTCAAAATGGAACGGGAAGAAGAAAAGACCAAGGGTGGATTGTTCATTCCTGAAACCGCTCAGGAGAAAACACAAGTAGGCGACGTGGTCGCCGTCGGCACCGATGATGAGCAAATCACCGTGAAGAAAGGTGACCGGGTAATGTTTGACAAGTACGCCGGTACTACCGTAAAGATCGGTGACGATGACCACCTGATTCTCACCATGTCCGACGTACTGGCGGTGGTGGAAGACTGAGACGAACAGCGCCTTACTCCACGCGTTGTGAAAAGCGGCATCGGGTAACGGTGCCGCTTTTTTTGGTCGGGCCCCGGGGAAAGGCGTTACCGGAGGCCCCGGGGCGCCGCGTTACTCGTCGCGGAAACGGAGCAGAAACTGCTGCAGCTCCTCCACGAGGGGTTCCCCGGGCAGGACCATCGGCTGCGCCGGCGGCAGGCTGTTCCAGAAAATCCGCCCGTAAATCTTCCTGATCATTCGAGGATCGGTTACCACTACCGCTCCGTAGTCATCGACTCTCCGCATCAGCCTGCCAAATCCTTGTTTCAGGCGCATTACCGCCTGCGGCAGGCTGAACTCCACAAAGGAGTTCCCCCCACTCTTTTCTACCGCCTCCGCCCGGGCGAGCTGTACCGGATCGGTGGGCACGCGAAAGGGAAGTCGACACACTACCACCAGCCGAAGCGCTTTCCCCGGAATATCTACTCCCTCCCAGAAACTGTCGGTAGCAAAAAGAACGCTGGCTACGTCGTTCCGGAACTGTTCCAGTAAGCGCACCCGATCATCACTGCCCTGCCGGTAACATGAGTAGCCCCGTCCCTCCAGGAGAGGAGCCACTTCGTCATAGACCGCTTGCAACTGCCGATACGAGGTGAAGAGTATCAGCACACCGCCACCGCCGGCGTGAACCAGACGGGGGATGATCATTTTCAGGTACCCCTCATAGAGCGGGTCATCGGGGGCGGGAGCGTTCGAGGGAACCGCAAGCATTACCCGTTGGGCGTAATCAAAGGGAGAGGCGAACTGCCCTGCGGTTGTGTCTTCTCCGTCCAGGGGAACACCGATTCGCGTTCCCCAATAGCGAAAGTCACCGTTTACCGCCAGCGTAGCACTGGTCATGACTATCGTTTCATATGGGCTGAACACCGCCTCCTGCATGAGTGCACTTATGTCCAGGGGGGTAGCGTTCAGCGCTACAAAGGGAGCATTTCCTCCCGAGCGCCGGTCCATCCAAAGAACCGTATCCTCATCGGGAGTCGCTTGAGAAAAGCGATCCAGCAGTGCTGCCATCCCTTCAAAGCGACGGATAATCGCCACCAGTTCGAGAAAGGCCGGATCGTCCCGGAGGCGATCATCCGTGGTGCGCGCGATCGTTCCCAGCCGCTCCGCGGTGGCCAGAAGCGCGCGGTGCATGTCAAAAAGCGCCGGTCCCAGGGCATCACGCAACGCCGGCGCCGATGTTGTGGTAAGCCGCCAGGAGGACTCTCCCGCCAAGAACGCCACCAGCGCCGCGTTCAGCGTCTCTGCTTGACCGCGAAGCGTCTCCAATTCCGCTTCCGCCTGCTTCAACTGGTTCGGATCCGCCTCCAGCGCCGGCAGCCGATCCAGCAAACCGAACCGGTGCCGGCCCCGGCGTCGGAGCAGGCGCCCGGCGTGTTTCAGTACCGAGAAGTAGCTCAGTGACTCAGAGAAGAAGGACGTCGCCGCCCGTTCCAGGTTGTGCGCTTCATCAAACACAAGCCGCTGAAACGGCGGGAGGATCGCGGTTGAGTCGTACCCTGCACCGGCCTGACGCACGGCAAGATCACTAAACACCAAATGGTGATTCGCCACCAGGATCTTCGCCCCCGCCGCTCGCTGGCGAGCTTTCAGGATGAAGCATCGCTCCCGGTTGGGGCACCGTGATGCGGAGCACGTGTCCGGCTCACTGTTCACCCGGGACCACTCGTCGCTACCCACCGGAAATGGAACGTCACTGCGAGACCCGGTGGGACTCGTCTCGGCCCATTCGGCGATCGCGCGCACCGATTCCCCGTCACTGAAGAGGTCCGCCTCCGCCCGTTGTTCTTCCAGGCGGCGGCGGCAGACGTAATTTCCACGCCCTTTCACCAGTGCCACGGGAATATCGGTTCCGAGACTACGTTGTACCAGCGGCAGATCGTGCTCCACTAGCTGCTGTTGCAGGTTAATCGTAGCGGTAGCGATCACCACCCGCTCACTGTTGACGCGGGCCCAGCTAACCGCGGGAATCAAATAGGCAAACGATTTTCCCACTCCGGTTCCCGCTTCCGCCACCGCGATCCGTGATCGGTTGAAAGCGGAGGTCACGAGCCGGAGCATCTCAACCTGCGAAGGACGCACGCGAAAGCCCGGCAGTTGGACCGCCACCGCACCATTCTCGCTGATCACATCCGCCAGGAGTTCTTCGTCCAGGAGAACCGTCTCTTCCGGTATGACCGGCTCCACCAGGACGTAGATCCGGTCCACGCTGTTGTCAATCAGGGCGGAACCAATTCCCCGCTCCGCCAATCTACTCGCCACGGCCACATCGGCATCACTGGGCCGCAGGACGCCGCTGGGATGGTTGTGAATCACAATATCGCCGCGCTCACAGAACTCCGCCGGTGCCGCCACCGCCACTTCGCTGCCCCTGGCGTAGACCTCCACAGATGACACCGTCCCTGTCTGGTTCAGGTGTCCCACGAAAAGAACCTCCTGACCCTCGGACTGGGCAATTTCACGGCGCATTAGGAGAAGCGCATCACTGTTGATCCGGTCTTGGGCATTGCTACTCACAAATCCCGAGTGTAGCACCATTTACACCCGTGTTGACAGCCGGTACCAGCTCATCTACGCTTCGCGGTTATGAGCCGAATTCCTATTGCAGTTCTCGGTGCCACCGGTACCGTGGGTCAAAAATTCATCGTCCTGTTGCAGGACCATCCTCAGTTCGAGATTGCCGAACTGGTAGCAAGCCCCAGAAGTGCCGGCAAGCCGTATTCTGAAGCGTGCTCATGGAAACAGGATCAACCGATACCTATTCGAGTCGCCGAGATGACGGTGAAAAGCACGACGGATGCTCTGTCGTCACCGATTTTGTTTTCAGGGCTCGACAGCTCCGTCGCCGGGGAGGCGGAGGTGCACTACGCCGAGGCGGGCCATGTGGTGATCAGCAATTCCCGCAACCATCGAATGGATTCCGACGTCCCTCTGGTGATACCCGAGATCAACGCCGACCACTTCGAGATGGTCTCCCGTCAGACGTGGCCCGGAGCGATCATAACCAACTCCAACTGTTCCACGATGTTCCTGGCGATGGCGCTGGCACCGATTCAGGCGCGATGGGGTATCGAGTGGGTGCAGGTCACTACCATGCAAGCGATCAGCGGGGCGGGATATCCCGGAGTCTCTTCAATGGATATTCTCGGGAACGTGGTGCCGTATATCTCCGGGGAAGAGGAGAAGATGGAAATCGAGGCGCAGAAGATTCTGGGAACACTCTCCTCAGACGGCGTAAATCCCGCACCCTTTACCGTAAGCGCCGCGTGTACCCGGGTGCCCGTGATCGATGGACACCTGGAAACGGTGACGGTCAAGCTCCCTGAAGGTGCAGAGCCGACGATCGACGAGGTTGCGCACGTACTGGGAACGTGGCGCGGTATGCCGCAGGACCGCGCCCTGCCGTCGGCGCCGTCCCGACCGATCGAGGTCCTGACCGCGCCGGATCGTCCGCAGCCGGCGCGGGACGTCTGGCGCAATAAGGGCATGTCTACACTGGTAGGACGTCTCCGCCCCGATCCGATCGGCACCTTCAAGATGGTTATTATGGGCCACAACACCGTCCGTGGTGCGGCGGGGGCGGCGATCCTCAACGCCGAGGCGTTTGTCGCACTAGGCCATTTCGATCGGTACCGCCGATGATCGTCCTGAAGTTCGGGGGTAGCAGTGTCCGGGACGCGCAGTGGATCGATCGCGTTCTGACGATCGCCGCCGAGCGGCTTGAGGAGGCGCCGGTTCTGGTGAGCTCCGCCATGGGTAAGACCACCGACCACCTGGTGGAGCTGGGAACGCTGGCGAAGTCCGGCGAGCGCGCCGCGGTGGAAAAAGGCAGTTCCGCACTGATTCGTGAGCACGACACCGCCTTGGGAATCCTAATCAGCGATCTCGCTCCGGAACGGAAAAGCTACTGGCAAGCGGCACTCAGCGGGATCGAAGATGAGCTCCAGACGCTCCTCCACGGCATTCTGCTTATCAGAGATCTCAGCGCTCGTTCCACAGACGCGCTGCTCTCTTTTGGCGAGCGGTTGGCAACCACAGTGATCGCGGCTGCCACGGAAGCGCGCGAGATTCCGGCCACGCTGCTGGATAGTCGGGCCCTGGTACGAACCGATGAAGAGTTCGGCGGGGCCCGGCCGGACCTGACTACTACCATGTCCCTGATCAGGGCTGCGGTGGCACCGCGACCGGGACACCTCTTCGTCACTCAGGGCTTTATCGGCTCCACCGGGAACGGGATCACCACGACCCTCGGTCGGGGTGGCTCCGACTACTCCGCCACGATCTTTGGTGTTTCGTTGGGCTCCGAGCGGGTGGAAATCTGGACCGACGTGGACGGTATTATGACCGCGGACCCCCGCAGGATTCCCTCCGCCCGGACAATTCCCGAAGTGAGCTACAACGAAGCGGCTGAACTGGCGTATTTCGGTGCCAAGGTTGTCCATCCCGCCACGATGATCCCCGCCGTCGAGGCGGATCTGGTGGTATTGGTGTGCAACACCGGCAATCCCAATGGTCCCAAAACGCGCATCACCGCTACTCCCTCCACCACCGGACTTCGGGCTCTGGCGGGGCGCGGTGGCGTGACGATCATTACGGTCCATTCCAGCCGTATGCTCAACGCCTGGGGTTTCTTGAGCAGAATGTTCCAAGTATTTGAGCACCATCGCATCAGCGTCGATCTCATCGCCACCAGCGAAGTCTCAGTGTCGGTCTCGGTGGACGTTCCGGTGCCGCCGACGGCGATGATCGGGGACCTCGAACAGCTCGGCCGAGTGACGGTTGACTCCGATAAAGCGGTAGTTTCACTCGTGGGCGAGCGTCTCTGGCACGATCCGGCCCTGATCCGGGACGTCTTTTCCGCTCTGTCCGACGCAACCAACCACCGCGTAGAGATGATCAGCCTCGGTTCCTCCGACACCAACCTTTCGGTAGTGGTTCCTCAGAACACGTATCCCTCAGTGCTGGAACGACTTCATCGGCGCTTTTTCGACTTCTCACCGTCCGAGGAATCAGGTATAGTGAGGCAGTAGGTGGACGTGAGCAATGGATCTCTGGTTCCGGGTTGAGACGCTGGTACGCTCCTGGCTGAATACAGGCGACTCGGAACAGATCTCCGCCGACGCGTGGCGGGAGCTCGAGGATTTTCTTCGGGAGGAGCCGCTGGAATCGCCTCGCTCTCCACATGCGGGGAGCAGCGACAGTTCCGGTAACTCGCGAGACCGGTTACCCGCACCGATCCGCCAGGCTCTGCTCGATCTCGAATTGTCACCCGGGGCGACTCTGGAGGAGATCAAGCGCGCGTATCGGAAACAGTTGATCCAATACCACCCGGACCGTCATTCAGGGGACGAAGTGCGGTACACCACCGCGGCAGAAGTCACCCGTCGTCTTACCCTGGCGTACCAGCGGTTGTGCGACTACTATAGTTGAGGGAGGACACCCATTTCTGCTCGTATTGCTGCCATCGCCTTCGTGGCGTTTCTGATTAACGTACTACTTACTCCGGTCATTCTGCGTCTTGCCCACCGCTTCGAATGGTACGACCACATCAATGACCGGAAAATTCACACCGAGTCCACTCCGCGCCTGGGGGGAGTCGGCATCTTTCTATCTTTCGTGGCAGCCGCGATCGTTGGGGTGACGCTGATCATCGGGACCCCCGGTATAGCCCCCTGGTCGATGCGGTCTGTAGCCCTGATACTGGCCGGGTTGGCCCTCCTCCACGGACTGGGATTGTACGATGACTTCGTCAATCTTCGTGCCCCTTTCAAGTTTATAGTACAGCTCGGGGCGGGCACGATGGTGGCGCTTTCCGGTGCGCTCCTGCGCATAATTGATCTGCCATGGATCGGGTCACTGGAACTACCAATGTGGCTTGCGTTCGGAGTGACGATTCTATGGGTCGTGTCCATTTCCAACGCGGTCAATCTGATCGACGGCGCCGATGGTCTGGCCGGCGGCGTCGCGCTGATCGCAGCGCTCTTCATGGGGGTTATCGCCCTGGGTCAGGGAAGTCTGGTTTCGGCAATCCTGGCGTTCGCCGTGGTGGGTAGTCTGGCGGGATTTCTGATCTTTAACCTGCCCCCAGCGCGCATTTTTATGGGAGATAGCGGGTCCCTGAGCCTCGGTTATATTCTGGCGGTGCTCCCGCTGCTGGGGCTCCAACGCGGAGAGCCGGGATTCATGGCGATCGCGCCGCTCCCCGTACTCACGCTACTGTACATTCCGATCGTAGATACACTACTGGCGATCATTCGCCGGCTCGCTCGAGGGTTGCCGGTGCATTCAGCCGATCGCGAGCATATTCACCACCGGTTGATCGACCGCGGCGTCGACGGACGACGGCTGTTGTCGGTCATCTATGGGATGATGGTGGTCTTCGGCTTCGTGGCGACCGCCTGGTACGAAATTCCCCACGAACCCGCCGCTCTCTTGACCGTGGCGGTCTGGGTCGCCATCCTGATCGTCATAATCGTCCTCGATAACCACGACCGCCCGGCGGCATAGTCTTTTCTCCAGCCCTTACTCCAGCCCGTACTCAGCAATCTTCCGGTGCAACGTCTTGCGGCCAATCCCCAGCACTTCGGCGGTACGGGTCTTGTTACCGTTGCACGCAGCCAGGGTAGACCTGATCACTTCCCGCTCGGCCTCGTCCAGCCGACTTCCTACACTGATCGTAATGGAATCTCCCTCATCCGCCCCCTGACTGATCGAGGGCGGCAGATCATCCACGGTGATATAGGTGTTCTTTGCCATAACTACCGCGCTTTCGATGCTGTTGCGGAGCTCCCGGATGTTTCCCGGCCAGTGATATTTGTGGAGCGCCGACCGTGCTCGAGCATCGATACCCTCAACCGGCTTTTTGTTCTCTTTGGCGAACTCCTTGATAAACGACGCGGTGAGCAGCGGGATATCCTCCTTGCGCTCCCGCAGCGGGGGAACATGGACGTTGACCACGTTCAGTCGGTAGAACAAGTCCTCTCGGAAACGGCCGGATTCGATTTCCTGTCGAAGCTCACGATTAGTGGCGGAGACGATCCGCACATCTACCGTGAGCGTATCTTCACCGCCGACCCGTTCAAACTGCTTCTCCTGAAGCACCCGGAGGATCTTGATCTGTACGCTCTGGTTGATTTCACCGATCTCATCGAGGAAGATCGTACCCGTGTGGGCGAGTTCAAAGCGTCCCCGTTTGCGACCGATCGCCCCGGTGAACGCCCCCTTTTCATGTCCAAAAAGCTCGCTCTCCAGCAATGATTCGGACAGGGCCGCGCAATGGACCTTCACCAGCGGGTTCTCGGGGCGATCCGAAAGGCGATGAATCGCATCGGCAACAAGTTCCTTACCAACTCCACTCTCACCGGTGATTAGTACTGAGGCCTTGGTGGGAGCAACTTGCCGAACCACGTCCATCAGTCGTTGCATCTCGGAGCTTTTGCCGATAATCGCCGATGATTGTCGCTGGGAGTCGAGCTCCTGCTGCAGCTGCCGATGCTGCAATACCAGCTCCCGGGTTGAGAGCGCTCGCTTGGCCAGAAGGGAGAGCCGCTCCAGGGATACCGGTTTGGTGAGAAAGTCGTAGGCTCCGTCCCGCATCGCCTGGACCGCCGTTTCGATCGTACCGTGACCGGTGAGAATGATGACCGGCACCGTGGGATACTGATCCACTACCCGTCGCAGCAGTTCTTCACCGGAAACCCTGGGCATCTTGAGATCGGCGATTACCAGATCGATTTCTTCTTCCTGCATCGTGTCGAGCGCTTCTTGACCGTCCCCGGCAAGCAGCGCGCGGTATCCGTCCAGTTCCAATGCACGACCAAGTCCGGCGCGAATGTTCTTTTCGTCATCAACGATTAACACGTTGAACGTCACGATGCATCTCCTTTCCACCCGATCAGCTGTTGCTCCCGCTGGGGAAGCGGAAGGGTGATCGTGAAGGTGGTGCCGTGCCCCTCTTTCGATATGACCGAAATGTCACCCATGTGCTCTTTCACCACCTTGTACACCAACGTCAGGCCAATGCCGCTGCCGAAGTCTTTAGTGGTAAAGTAGGGTTCGAAGATCTTGTCCCGCACCTCAGGACTCATCCCTACCCCATTGTCGCTCATGCGCAACAGCACCTGATCTCCGCGTTTTTGCGTGGTGACCCGAAGCATCCCGCCATCGGGCATCGCTGAAATGGCGTTCTTCACCAGATTCATCGTAGCCTGCTTGAAGTACTTAGGGTCGAGCTTGAGCTGGGGCAACTGGTCATCCAGGTCCCGAACTACCTCGATACCGGCCTGTTCCAGCTCATATTGCACGAATCCCAACAGATCGGAGATGAGACTGTTCAGGTTGCCGTCTTCAAGCTTTGTATCCATCGGGCGCACAGCGAAGAGAAAATCCACGACGATCCGATTCAAACGCTCGATCTCCTCGTCGATTACAGTGAGGTAGGAGTTGATTCGCTCCGCCTCCTCCGGATCGAGCTGAGAGACCATCTTCTGAATGAGCTGATTATGAATACCGATCGACCCCAGAGGGTTCTTTATTTCATGGGCAACACCGGCGGCAAGCGTGGTGAGACTGGCCAGGCTTTCCGCCCGCCGGAGCCGCGCTTCGCGGCCCCGTTTCTCCGAGATATCTACCAGCTGCAGGATGTTTCCCCGAATGTGACCCGCCTGAACCAGCGGAATCAGGCTACAGGAAAGAATTCGGGTGGTTCCCCCGTGATCCAGGGCAAACTCACGATCGGTAACCGATTCGTCGTTTTCCAGAGCAGTATGGACGAACTCACTGATATCCTGATCGGCGATCACGTCCCACAACGGCCGGTCACCGATAATGCGTCCGGAGGCGAACGGAATAAGCCGCTCCGCCGCTTTGTTTACCAGAATCAGACGGTGCTCTTCATCGGTCACCAGAACTCCGTCCTTCATACTGTCCAGGACCACCGCCAGGCGCTCATTCTCAGCGGCCACGGTCTGAAGCAGTTGCTCCAGCTGCGCACTGTCCAGTTTGGAGAGCTTCTCCAGCGCCCGACGGACAAAACCTCTCATCCCGCGCCTCGCACCGTTCGGCTCATGGATATAAGCAGACTCTCAATTACCGAGACGGGATTCATGTTTCGCGTCGTGATGCGATCCCAGTGAATGCGCACCTGCTGCGCCAATGCGGCGATCTGCGCGGTATCCGGCGTTTCCTCCGTGGGAGATCGCAACGCCTGTCGCAACTCTTCCAGTAGGGCATCCAGGAGATACTCCGCCGCCTTCCGCGGCGGGCCCTGCGATAACTGCTCCCGCAAGGTGACCTGCAGACGAGCAACGCCCCCGGGGTGAGGTAGGGCGTGAAGGATCTCTCGAGTTACCTCGCGCCACCCCAGCGCGGCGATACTGCTACGGCGGAAAAACGGTTGGAGCAGGGGTTGTTCCGGTTCTGCCACACGGTAGATTTTCTGTTGCACCTGCTGCTGTACCTCGGGGGGCCGTTCAGGAAGATTGTAGATGCGAAGACGCGACAAAACGGTGGGAATCACTGCCGTCCGGCGGGAGGTGGTGAAGATGATCGTGAGCCCATCGGGAGGTTCCTCCAGCAGCTTGAGCATCGCGTTCCGCGCGCCCTCCTGCAATTGGTGCGCCTCTTCAATAATTAGAACCTTCGCTCCCGCCGACGAGGACAGGTGCGCCCAGGACGAAATCGCTCGAACAAGATCGACCGGCACCGGATCGTGGGGCAGCTGCTGCTGGAGTTTGACCGCCTGCGTATCTACCGTGTCCAGAACGGTCTGCAACTCTTTGTGGGAGAGCTGACTCCAGGGGGCATCACGATGATCCGCAGGCTCGATCTGTTCCAGCGCCTCTTCCAACGTCGCCATCGGCGATTCGACCTTCCTTAGGCGCGATTCGGGCCACATGAACGCATCGAATCTCCGCAGCAGTTTACGGACCGCCCGCACCAGAAGAAAGGCGGTTCCCGCCCGTGGCTCCCGACCAAACGCGGACCGCGCCGCGGAAATCTCCAGTTCGAAATACCGGTCGCCGGCAAGCACCGTATCGTGGTGCTGAAGCCCCCGCTGCAACCGACACGATCGGCAGGAACATCCCCACTGCCCCTGCTCATGACACGTGAGAATACGGGCCAGCTCCAGCGCCACAGATGACTTTCCTCCGTATCGCGGACCGGCAAGCATGATCGCCTGGGGAAGACGTCCATTCTTCACGTCCCGTGCCAGATCAGTCACAACCGATTCTAATCCAAGAATGTTCTCGAACATCAGATTCCCACGTCCATTACGCGTTCAGCATAGGGCAGCAACGGTACCAAGAAGCGGGCGATCTGACTCTCAATGAGCATCTGCTCCACGTCGAAAAGCGGCTGCAACTGGAGAAGTAACACCAGCACAAATACGAGGAACAGCCCCTCCGCGATACCGAGAAAGAACCCCAAGGCACGGTCAAGGCTTTCCAAGTTGATTCGCTCGATGAGTCGGTTCAGCGCGTTCTCGAAGAGTTTCACAACCACGTACACGATCAGAAAGAGTCCCAAGAATGCCACGACCTGCGACCAGGTACCGCCCCCCAGGTACGGCTGCAGCATCTGCGCGGCGATTCCGGAGAAAAACACCGCAGTGGCGATTCCCAAGAGGACCGCCGCCATAGAGAGAAATTCGTGAACGAACCCTCGAATTCCCGCTCGGAGTGCGGCAAACGCAATGAGGATGAGAAACACGATGTCCAGACCGCTGAGTGAAATATCCATAACTTCCTGTACCCCGTTCTAAAGTATCGCTCTCCGTTCTCCGGGACCAGACCCCTTGCGCACAAGGAGGCTCTCAAGCTCGTTCGCTATTAGACCCGCTGCGTCCTCCGACGCCCACGCTCCGGCGGCACGCATCATCCGTTCCCGACGCTCCGGGTCCCGGATCACAGACCATACCACCGACAGAAACTGCTCTGCAGTGAGCGAGGGGTCATCGAGGACCACCGCGGCCCCGGCGGTGGCGTAGCGCATTGCGTTTCTGAGCTGGTCACCGCGGGAAGCTCCCTGAGACAGCGGGATCAACACCGCCGGCCTCCGGCATTCAGCGATCTCCCAGATCGTACCGGCGCCGGCCCGGGCGATCACCAGGTCCGCCCGTCTCATGAGCGCCGGGAAAAGGGCAGTGAACTCGGGCGCTCCGTAGTACCGGCCGGGCGCCGCCCGCTTGGCGATCTCCGGGATCATCTCGGCGCTGAGCGCGCCGGTCTGGTGAATAACCACCACCTCCCGAGTGAGTTCGGCGATCGTCGCAGCAACAAGGGAATTCACCTGTTGCGCCCCCAGAGATCCGCCGGTAACCAGGATAACCGGAAGTGTCGTCTCCGACAGCCCCAACTGCTCCATAAGTCCCTTAACCGAGGCGGTGCGAAACTCCGGGCGCACCGGATTTCCAGTCACCACGATCTTCCCCTGCAGACGGTCGCGAAAGGCCCGCTGTGTTTCCCTGTAGGGAACAAGAATCCGGGACGCCATGGGGGCGGTAATCCGTGTGGCAAGCCCGGGATCCGCGTCGGACTCATGTATTATCACCGGAATACGCAGGAGATACGCCGCCGTCACCACCGGAACCGCCACGTATCCCCCTTTTGAAAACACTATTTCGGTTCCGAGGCGCCGCAGGAGACGGTACGCGGCGCACACTCCCGCCGGCACCCGGAACACATCGAGAACGTTCTCCAGGTCAAAGTAGCGGCGAAGCTTGCCCGCCGGCACGGAGTAGTACGGAATTCCCGCTCCACCGACGATCCGACGTTCCACGCCGCGGTGCGACCCGATCCACGCGACCAGTGATTGTCTGGCCGGCGGTAGTGCGTAGTAGACGGCGAGTCCCGGATAAACATGGCCTCCGGTGCCCCCACCGGTGAAAACGATTCTGCTCATAGTGTTGTGATGCGGCCTTCGGCGTAGTACCGTACGGTACCATGCGATTCTGGGTATCTGCAATTCTGGCTGTTCTTGTTTTTGGTATAACCGGCGATATTGGGGCAGATAGCCACGACGCGCCTCGAGAACTGACGAACGACGAGAGCAACTTCTACGAGAGCCGCGTCCAAATGGAGTTAGCTCCCCAGTCTCCCTTCTCGGCGGAAATTCGTGACGGCCTTCAGGCGCTGAATCCCCGCATCGGAATCGAAATCTCCCTGGCGATCCCGGTTACGGAGGAGGCGTTCACCGAAACAGGCCGCCTGCAGATCTATAACATTCTCCGCAGCGTGAGCACGATGGAAGGTCTGGAATACTACTCCGCCAGCGACGAGGAAATGCAAGTCTTCTACCATGAGAGCTATGCTGTTGACGGCCCGGAGGGGGAGACGCCGATCCCCGACCCCGTGGTGGATACGATTCCCCGGGATTCCGAACTGTGGGCGTTCCAGAGGGACGGTTCCTTCGGACGTAACGTGCAGCACCTCCGGTACACCGCCCGCGACGATTCGTTCCTGGTTTCTATTCAGAATGAGACCACCATGGTGTATACGATTGTACCCTTAGTGCGCCCGGGAAATCTTCGCACTTTCTTGGTCGTGCGTCCGGCGCCGGATCGCGGCGAACTGACGTTCTATGGGAACCTGGCGGTACGGGTGCCGGCGATGTTCGGCATGCAGGACCGCGCCCGCGACAGTTTCTACAACCGGATCGTAGCGCTCCATGACTGGTTTACTGACGAACTTCGAGCCCACGAGTTGCTGCGTTAATCGCCGCCGCCCCCCCTGCTAACACAATTCTCACACAATTCTCACATACAGCTCACGTTCGCCGTGTTAGATGCTTCATAGAAGCCGCAGGGCTTATCACACCAACCACTTTCACATGGAGAACACACAGATGAAACAGATGAGCACGCTCATGGCAATGCTCCTGGTAGCAGGACTTGCATTTGCCGGAGGACAGCAAGAATCGACGGAAGAAACCGCTACAGAAGCGGACAGCGCATGGAACTGGGTAATCGACGAAGGCGGTTTCCCGCAGGTGAACGCGCTCGAAGTCGAAGGTCCTATTAATATCGCTGGGAGCTCCACCGTGTTTCCCGCCGCCGAGTATCTCGCGGCACAGTTTCAGGATGAAGGATACAGCGGGAACATCACGATTGACAGCATCGGCTCCGGCGGTGGCTATGAGCGATTTGCCGCCGGGGACAGCGATGTCTCCACCGCCAGCCGCGCGATCCGCGAGAGTGAGATCGAAGCCGCCCAAGAGATCGGCCGTAATCCGATCGAGTTCCGTATCGGTACCGACGCCCTGGCGGTGGTGACGAATCCCGAGAACGACTGGGTGGACAACGTCAGCATCGAGGAGCTGGCGCAAATCATGACCGCCGAGCGCTGGAGCGATGTGAATCCGGACTGGCCCGATGAGCAGATTCAGCGATTTATTCCCGGTACCGACAGCGGAACATTCGACTATTTCATCGAAGAAGTCTTTGACGAGGATGAAGAGCCGATTCTCTCAGCACCCAACACCCAGCTTTCCGAGGACGACAACATCCTAGTGCAGGGCATCGAGGGCAGCCCTTACTCTATCGGGTTCTTCGGCTACGCGTACTACGATGGTGAAGGCGACCGACTGAAGATTCTGAGCATCGACGGGGTGGAGGCCAGCACCGCAAACGTAGACAACGGATCCTATCCGCTGGCCCGCCCGCTGTTCATGTACAGCGATGCCGGAATTATGCAGGATAAACCGCAGGTTGCCGCGTGGTTGGCGTACGTGCTCACCAACGCCGAAGAGGGGATGCTGGGCGTCGGGTACTTCAAAGCACCCGCAGCGGCAATTGACGGCGCGAAACAGAACTGGCTTGATGCGGTGGGAGACATGTACTGAGCCAATCAACTGATCACACCAGTGCGTTTCTGACCGAAAACATGTAGCATGTTCGGGAGGAGTCCGTTGGGCTCCTCTCGTTTTGCAACCGGAGGATCTATGTCGGATTCACGCGGGGATACACCGAGGCAGGTCGATTTCTCCCGCAAAACGCGTACACATGAACAAGTCATCCAGTGGTTTCTGTTTCTTTGTGCGGCGTTATCCATTCTCGTGACGATCGGAATCGTCTATGAACTCCTCAAAGAGTCGTGGCTCTTCTTCGGCGACCCGGAGGTGAGCCTGTGGGAGTTTGTCTCCGGAACCGAGTGGCAACCGGTGATCGGTCAGCTGGGAATCTGGCCGCTACTCTCCGCCACGCTCATGACCAGCTCGATCGCGATACTGGTGGCGTTTCCCCTGGGTATGATGGTGGCGGTTTACTTGAGTGAGTACGCATCTCCCCAGGTGCGGGGAACGCTGAAACCGATTCTCGAGGTGCTCGCCGGGATACCCACCGTGGTATACGGCTACTTTGCAGTCACCTTCATGACTCCCCTGCTGCAGTCGATCTTCGGGAATGATATCGTGGATGTATACAACACCGCCTCCGCGGGAATCGTCATGGGAATTCTCATTCTGCCCCTGATCTCATCGATGACGGAAGATGCGCTGAGTGCAGTACCACGCAGTCTTCGGGAAGCCTCCTTTGCCCTCGGTTCCACCAAGATGGAAACCTCCATGCAAATCGTGCTGCCGGCGGCGTTTTCGGGCATTGCCGCGGCGTTTATCGTTGCCCTTTCCCGAGCGGTGGGAGAGACGATGATCGTGGCCCTCGCCGCCGGCGCCGGACCCAATTTCACGCTCAACCCCTTTGAGGGCGCGGAAACGCTCACCGGCTATATCGTCCGGATCAGTGGCGGAGATATCAGCTACAACTCAATCGACTACAACAGCATCTTCGCGCTGGGATTAGTACTCTTCCTAATCACCCTGACCCTGAACATCATTAGCCGACGGATCGTCGAGAAATACCGGGAGGTGTACGAATGAATTCAGCCCCGGAAGCGCACATCACCCATCGTCATGAAGAGATTATGGCGAACATTCAACGACGACGGATTCGCGGAAAAGTATGGCAAGTGCTGTTCTACCTGGCAACCACGATCGCCGTCTTGGCTCTGGTCGTTCTCATTCTCAACATTTTCAACAGTGTCTTCGGATACGTACTCATACAGAACGAGGTAGAACCGGAAACGCTCGTGGCGAGCGGCAACCTGGCAGACATGCAGAACACGGAACTCATTGCACTCCTCGAGGAGAACCTCTCTACCGGCCTGATCCGGCGCTTCAATTCTGAAGAACTGTTGGAAGAACGCACGACCAAAGATCTCGCGCTGCTGGTCCAGCAAAGAATTATCAATCCAACGATAATTGAGTCGTGGTCGATGGTGGAGTCAATTTTCGATCAGGACGCGATCCGTGCAACGCAGGCGGAATACTCGGGCGCGGTGCTGCAGTTCCGTAGTTGGCTCACCGCCGACTTTCTTCGGTCTCCTCAGAATCCGCGGCCCCAGTTTGCTGGTATTCGCACAGCGTTTTTGGGATCACTGTGGATGATTCTGATCGTGATGGCGGTGTCTTTTCCGATCGGTGTGGCATCTGCGATCTACCTTGAAGAGTACGCGCGAGCCGACAAATGGTACAATCGGATCATCGAGGTCAATATCTATAACCTGGCCGGAGTTCCGTCGATCATTTTTGGACTTTTGGGCCTGGCAATCTTCGTCCGGTTACTTGGAGGCCTTACCCAGGGACGCACGATCATCTCTGCCGGCATGACGCTCGCACTCCTGATTCTACCGATCATCATTATCAACTCCCGAGAAGCTATCAAGGCGGTTCCTGCAAGTCTTCGGGAATCGAGTTACGGCATCGGCGCCACCAAGTGGCAAACGATCTGGCACCACGTGTTGCCGGCGTCGTTTGACCGTATTCTCACGGGAACGATCCTGGCGATTTCCCGGGCAGTAGGTGAGACAGCTCCACTGGTGGTGGTGGGAGCCTCCACGTTCATCACCGTGGATCCGGACTCGATCTTCTCCAAGTTCACTACCCTGCCAATTCAAATCTACCAGTGGTCGGCGCGGCCGCAGGAGCAGTTCCGTAACGTGGCGGGAGCGGCGATAATCGTCCTGTTGGTACTCATGCTCTCCATGAACGCCGCGGCGATTATCACTCGTAACCGAATAGCCAAAAACAGGAGAGTATGAACGATGGCACCAACGTTGGCGATGCAAACTAAGAACCTGGATTTCTACTATGGCACCTTTCAAGCGTTACACGACGTGAACCTGGAGTTCGTGAGATCCCACGTGACCGCGCTGATCGGGCCCTCGGGTTGCGGCAAGAGCACCCTCCTCCGCTGTCTCAACCGCATGAACGACCTGATCCCCGAGACGCGAGCCGATGGCGAGGTCTACTTCAACGACCAGAACATCTACACCGAAGACGTGGATCCGGTGGAAGTCCGTCGACGGGTGGGTATGGTGTTTCAGAAACCGAACCCCTTCCCCAAAAGCGTGTATGAAAATATCGCCTGGGGAGCCCGGATTAACGGCTTCAGGGGCGATATGGACGACCTGGTTGAAACCAGTCTGAAGAAATGCGCCCTGTGGGATGAAGTAAAGGACAAACTCAAGCAGAATGCGCTGGAGTTGTCGGGGGGGCAGCAGCAACGACTGTGTATCGCTCGCGCGATCGCGGTGGAGCCGGATGTGATTCTCATGGATGAACCCACCAGTGCGCTGGACCCGATCTCCACAGCAAAGATCGAAGACCTGATTACGGAGCTGAAGGAGCGCTACACGATCATTATTGTGACTCACAACATGCAACAGGCCGGACGCGTTTCCGACCAGACAGCCTTCTTTCTGAACGGCTGGATCATCGAAGCGGGGGATACGAGGGACATCTTCTTTAATCCCCGGGAAGAACGAACTGAGGCGTACATTTCCGGACGATTCGGTTGATTCCGATCACGAAACAAGGGAGAACATGATATGGAAACGCGACAACACTTTGTAAACGAACTGCACGTGATGTACCAGGACGTACTGCAAATGGGTACACTGGTAGAAGAAGCACTCCGCAAAGCGCTCACCGCAGTAACCAACCAAGACTACGACCTCGCGGAACAAGTCAAAAAGAACGATCACCAAATTGATACCCTGCAGTTTGCGCTGGACAAGCGTTGCACGGAGATTATCGCTACCGAGCAGCCGGTGGCCACCGATCTGCGTGAAATTCTGGTGGCGATGAAGATCTCCTCCGATCTGGAGCGGATCGGTGACCACGCACGACACTTGGTGCGAGTGATGGATCAGCTCACCGACTCGGTCTTTCGCGAGACGCTACCCCGCTTTGCCGAGATGACCGAAAAAGGTATCTCCATGGTTCATGACTCGATTACCTCTTACGTGAACCACGATCCGGCTCAGGCTCGTGAGGTGGCTCGACGCGATGACGATATCGACCAAATGCATCGCGCTCTGTATCAGGAACTATTGCAGATGATGGCGGCCAATCCCGATCGAGTAGAAACCGGCACTGCTCTGGTATTTTTGAATCGCTTCCTCGAACGGTTGGGAGACCACGTGACGAATATGTGCGAGTGGATCGTCTACGCCAAAACCGGCGAACACGTTGAACTGAACAAGGCGTGACCATGAGTGAACAGACGATCCTGGTGGTCGACGACGAGCTCGATATTCAGGAGCTTGTCCGGTACAACCTGCAGAAGGAAGGTTTTTCGGTGCATACCGTGGGCACAGGCGAAGATGCGCTTGCAGCGGCGGAGAAGCTGCGACCCGCAGCGATCGTGTTGGATCTGATGCTCCCCGGGATTGACGGCGTTCAAGTGTGTAACCGTCTCAAGAAGCAAGAGAGCACCCAGGATATTCCCGTAATCATGCTTACCGCCAAGACGGAAGAAGCGGACATGGTGGCGGGTCTGGAGACGGGGGCGGACGACTACATCACCAAACCGTTCAGTCCCAAGGTACTGATCGCCCGCCTCAAGGCGGTGATGCGTCGCACAGAAGCCGCGGCGACCCCCTCCTCCGGAACACTCGCCGTCCATGGGGTCACGGTGGACATCAGTCGGCATGAGGTGTACTGCGGAGAGACGGAGGTAGAACTGTCGGCCACGGAGTTCGCGATTCTTGGATTCCTCATGACGAATCCCGGCTGGGTCTTTTCTCGGACTCAGATTATCGATGCGATTCACGGTAAAGACTACCCCGTGACGGAACGATCGGTCGATGTCCAGATTCTCGGCCTGCGGAAGAAACTGGAATCGTGCGGGGGCCTCGTTGAGACGATCCGGGGTGTCGGATACCGCTTTCGCGCAACGTAGTCTTCCACCGGTACCTGGACCCTATGGCACGAACGCTTATTCGGCTGGTGTTTCCTCAGTTCGCCCTGCGGATGGTGCTCATCGTGGTGGCTATGGCGACGGTGATCTTTCTATTCGCACGATCATACCGTCTGACGGCGATTCTGGAATCCTCAGCAAGTGAAGCTCAGATTCTCCATTCCGCCATGGCCGAGGCCACAGTTCCGTCCGCTGTGGCCGGAGGGAACTGGATCCAGAACGTTGTCCCCGACTCGGGATCCGGCGTAGTGCTTCTGGACGGCGCGGGAAGCCTAATAGCTACGCGCAACATCCGGATACCTCCCGCAGAGGTGAAACAGTTGTCTACCCACGCCGTGCGAGGAAACACGCAGCTCTCCCCGGGAGACACCGACTTCCTGTTGATTGGTGCTATCCGCCGGATCTCCTTCCCCCAGGACGGGGACCCCGCGTATCTCATAGTCCTCGGCGATGGACGAGAGCTCCGGGAAGAGCTGGCGGCGCTGATGCTGTGGCTCCTGATCATGGTGGGCTTCGTCCTGGTGGCGGTGCTGATAATCAGCTACCGGGTCGTCAGCAATATCCAGACGCCACTTCGACACCTGCAGTCCACCGCGGCTGCCTTCGCCGAGGGGAACCTTCAGTCCCGGTCGGTGCTCTCAGAGCCGATAGAGTTTTACCGATTGGGAGACGCGATGAACAGCATGGCCGCCCAACTGTCGACTCGAGTCAGCGCGATCCGAAACCAGCGACAGCAACTGGAGGCGATCCTGGCAGCCATGGTTGAAGGGGTACTTCTTATTGACAGCCACCACCGAATCACGTCCATGAACCCTGCGGCCCGAAGACTGTTTGATGTGACTGATCTGACCAACGATCGCGGTGAGTTCCGGGCACTGCTGGAGGTGATTCGAAACAGCGAGCTCTTTGATCTCGTGCGCAGCACCTTCGACGAGAGGAATCAGCAGGAACGGCGCATCATTATCTACTCCAATCCGCCGAAACACATGCAAGTTCACGGTACCTCATTGGAGATAGGCGGAGAGCCACATGTCCTGGTGGTGCTCAACGATATTACCCGACTTCACGAACTGGAGCAGATTCGCAAGGAGTTTGTGGCCAACGTTTCGCATGAATTGAAGACACCGATCACCTCGATTCTGGGATTCGTGGAAACGCTGAGCGAGGGAGCGCTCGAGGATACGGATGAGGCGCATCACTTTCTGGAGATTATTGCCAACCAAAGTCACCGTTTGAACGCGATTATCGAAGATCTCCTTCAGTTGTCGCGGCTGGAACAATCTCATCAGTCGATCACCACCGAGGAGGTAAACCTTCCGGCGTTGAGTCAGCGCATACGGAGCAATGCAGAGCCCCGGGCACGGGAAAAATCGATCACACTGAGAGAAAATCCCGGGAACGCGACAACGGCCAGGGCGGCAGCGAGTCTTCTGGAGCAGGCGATCACCAACCTCGTAGATAACGCGATTACCTATTGCCCGGACGAATCCACCATAGATATCGTCTTCGAGCTCCGCGACGGCGAGCTGATCGTAGCGGTCACGGACAACGGGCCCGGAATTCCCAGCGTCGATCAGCCCCGTCTCTTCGAACGCTTCTACCGGGTAGACCGTGCGCGAAGCCGAGCGCTGGGAGGAACCGGCCTGGGGCTGGCTATCGTGAAGCACATCGCCCAGGCGCACGGCGGCTCGGTAACCGTAGAGAGCGCCCCACGCCGCGGCAGTACATTTCGCATATCGATTCCACAGACTCCGTAGCAGACCGACTCAGGCAAGTCCCAAAAAGCGTAACAGGATCTGTACGCCGCCGATGAGCGCGCCCAGGAACGCCCCGAACACGTTGATCCATTTCAGGTGGCGCTGCATAATCCCGAGAAGCAGACCTTCAACGCGTTCAATGTCCAGACTCCCGATACGATCTACCACAACTCCGTGAATGTTGATCTCCGCCAGGAAGTTCGGCGTCAGGCGGTAGAGGGTTGTCTGAATCCGGTGGGCGATCCAACGCCCCAGCACCGCTCTCCGCCTTCGAATGACTGGAAAGATATCCGCCAGCACGTCCTCCTGGTGACGATCAAGCCACTCCAGCGCACCGTCGATGAGTAGGGAATTCTTCTCCGGATTGCCACGTCCCAGAACGCCGTAGACCGCTTCACGAATGCTCTCGATGCCGATATCACCCACCAACTCCGCCAGCGGCCGATCCTGATTGCCTGCAAGCCACTGACAGACGCCGTTGACTATCCCCTCCCGCGTCGTGGTGGAATCGAGCGCACTCAAGATCTCCGCGGTACTCCGCTGAACGATCGCCGGAATTCGCGATTCCAGTTGCCGATCGTACTGCGCGGCCGACACGAAAAGCCGCTGAAGGGAGGTGAGCTGATCCAGGGAGTAGTGGAGTATTCGCCGCGCCCGAACATACATCTCGGCCTGTACCGCCGACGACCGGAGAATCTGCTCCAGCGACTGCCGCGCCTCAGGCCATAGGTGCCGGACCACATGGTCCACGTGATCCCGAGAGACTCCCTGAAGAACGGGAATGCGCGCCGCATGCCCCACAAGCGTCCCAGTGAACGTTTCGGTGTAGCGGTCGAGTTCCCGAACGAGGTGATCCACAGGAAGCGTTTCACGAACGGTACGGAGCCGAAGCTCTCCGACTCGATCTATCGCACGAACGACGAACGTCTGCAGAGAGCGACCAAACCGAGGATCCTCGAAGCGGGTGGCAAAGACCTCGGTTGTGAGCAGTTCCTTCGCAACCATGGTGCCGATATTCTCGGCCAGTTCTCCTCGCCGCCGGGGAATTATTCCGGGGGTCAGCGGTATCGGGATCCCCAGCACCCTCCACTGGTGGAGCGGCCGAAAGAGCATACGAATCGCCAGCGCATTGGTGAGATATCCGATCACCGCGCCCAGGAACGGAGGGAGGATCCAGGGCACCCAGGCGAGAATATTAGTCTCGGTTATCATCCGTACCGGTCCTATTCATCGAGAAGACTCCGGGCGTTCGCCGCCTGCCGACGATTGGAAAATCGGCGAATATGGATACTCTGCACCCAGCCTCGTCCTGCCTGCACATGCACCGCCGTCCACTGCCGGTCGGCGGTGGTGCCGGACACTTCCAGGACGTCACCGGCGCGACCGTGACCGATAACCGGCTCCATGAGGTCGGGGAGTTCGTGAAAGCGCACATACTCTTCGGTGATGAGTGCATACCTACCCTGCCCCACCAGAACCGGAGTTTCGGGTAACTCAACCGGAGCTTCATCGCCACCGGAGCAAGCGGTGAAGAGCATCACTCCCAGGATGGTGATGACAACAGGTGCTATCGTGAATCCATTCCGCATCACATCGCCTTGAGTGATTCGATTTCGTCTCGCAACACCGCCGCCTGTTCAAACTCCAGGTTCTTCGCGTGCTCAAGCATTTCCCTCTCCAATACGGAGATGAGCTTCTTCCGTTCCGTAGGGACCACGATATTGTAGCTTTTCTTCAAGATTTCCAGCTGTTTCTCTTCATCGGACCGTTTCTCTTCTTTCTGCCGCGTCAAGATGTCATGGATCGATTTTCGGATCGAAATCGGAGTAATGCCGTTTGCCTCGTTGTACTCCCGCTGGATATTGCGGCGGCGGTCGGTTTCTTCGATCGCCACTCGCATCGCATCGGACTCTGCATCAGCGTACATAATTACCATTCCGTTCTCATTGCGCGCGGCCCGGCCGATCGTCTGGATCAGGGAGGTGGCTGATCGAAGAAACCCTATCTTGTCGGCGTCCAGGATCGCTACGAGGCTCACCTCCGGCAGATCAAGCCCCTCCCGTAGCAGGTTAATCCCGATGAGAACATCGAAGTTTCCGGCGCGAAGATCGGTGAGTATTTCCACGCGCTCAATCGTCTCGATCTCCGAATGTAGATATCTCACCTTCACACCGAGATTGGCCAAATAGTCGGTGAGATCTTCCGCCATCTTCTTGGTGAGAGTAGTCACCAGGACGCGCTCTCCGGCGGCAGTGCGCGAGCGGATCTCCCCATGGAGGTCTTCGATCTGACCGGTCGAAGGTCGTACGGAGATCTTGGGGTCGAGCAAACCCGTGGGACGAATGATCTGCTCCACCACCTGAGTGGACCGGCTTGTTTCCGCCTCGCTCGGGGTGGCGCTCACGTAAATGCACCGATCGGTGAGTGCCAGGAACTCCTCCTCAACCAAGGGGCGGTTGTCCAGCGCCGAGGGCAATCGAAACCCGTACTGGACCAAGGACTCTTTCCGGGATCGGTCTCCGGCGTACATTCCACGAATCTGGGGAACGGTTACGTGAGACTCGTCGATCATCGTCAGAAACCGGTCGGGGAAATAGTCGATCAGTGTGGCCGGTCGCTCTCCCTGGGTCCGGCCACTGAGATGCCGCGAATAATTCTCGATTCCCGGGCAGTATCCCATTTCTTCCATCATCTCCAGGTCATATTCAGTTCTGGTCTTGAGGCGCTGCGCTTCCACCAGCTGATTTGCCTGTACCAATTCCTGGTATCGCTGCTCTAACTCGTCCCTGATGCCTCCGAGAGATTGTTGAAGTTGCGATTCCGGCATGACGAAATGTTTGGCGGGATAGATGAAGAGCGTTTCCATCTCTTGTTCCACCGTCCCAGTGAGCGGATTGATCCGGTTAATGGATGATATCTCGTCCCACTCCAACTCGATGCGATACGCTTCCTCCAGGTACGCCGGGAATACCTCCAGTACGTCTCCCTTGTGCCGAAATTTACCGCGTTGGAGTATCTGATCGTTGCGATCGTATTGCAGCTCGACCAGCTTGCGGCGCACCTTGTCTACATCGAGGAACTGACCCCGATCCACCCGGATCCGCATCTCTCGGTAGTCCTTGGGACTTCCCAGACCGTAGATACAGCTCACGGTTGAGACTACAACCACATCCGGTCGCTCCAAGAGATTCGTCGTAGCGGACAGCCGGAGGCGGTCGATTTCATCGTTGATCGACGCGTCCTTTTCGATGTAGAGGTCTCGAGACGCTACGTACGCTTCGGGCTGGTAGTAGTCGTAATAGGAAACGAAGTATTCCACCGAGTTTTCCGGAAAGAACTCACTGAATTCCCGATAGAGTTGCGCCGCCAGAGTCTTGTTATGGCTGACCACGAGGGTAGGCAACTGGGTTTCCTCGATCACCTTCGCCATGGTGTAGGTTTTTCCCGATCCGGTGACTCCCCTGAGAGTTTGGAATCGGTCCCCTCGGCGCACTCCCGTGCTCAATTTTTCAATCGCCTGCGCCTGGTCACCGGCGGGCTGGTAGTCGGCAGCTACGCGAAATTCGGGCATTGCGGTTGTTTCCTTCTTCTCAGTCCCATTGAAACTGTTCGGGACGTGCACTGAGGCGAATCTCGGTCTCCATCCGGCGCCGATTTCGCACATACTCCACGGTGACCACATCTCCGGGGCGTTTGTCCTCGAGCGCCTCGTAGAGGTTAGCGATGGAAGCAACCTCGATCCCATCGACGGCGGTAATGATATCACCCCCGAGATAGATCACCGTACGGCCGTAGCGTACCGCTTGGGACCGGTCCCCACCACGCAACCCCGCCTCTTCGGCGTTGCCGTCCGGCACTACCTCACTCACCAGCAGGCCCGAATCCCGAGACAGACCCGCGTACTCAACCAGACGCGGAAACAACGGTCGCGGGATGATTTCGATCCAGCCGCGTCGGACCAGACCATATTCCATCAGATCCGGCACGACGCGACGAGCAGTATCTACCGGCACGGCGAAGCCGATTCCCACCGATCCCCCGCTGGGGGAGAATATCATCGTGGCAATTCCGATCATTCTCCCGTGGCTGTCCAGCAGCGGCCCCCCGGAGTTTCCCGGGTTGATCGAGGCATCCGTTTGGATCATATCTCGGATCACCAGGTCATTGCGCGCTCGCAATGGACGCCCCAATCCGCTCACTATACCCGTCGTGAGGGTTCGGTCCAGGCCGAAGGGATTTCCGATAGCCATTACCTGTTGACCAACGCGGAGCTCGTCGGAGTTTCCCATGGGAATCGTGTCCAGGACCCTGTCTTCGGGGTCGAACTGAATCACGGCGAGATCGTTCTCCGCATCGGTGCCCACCACCTCTCCCGCCAGTTGGTCACCGTCTGCGAGGGTCACGAACACCCGGGACGCACCTTCAATGACGTGATAGTTGGTCAGTACGTACCCACGATCATCGATTATTGAGCCGGATCCGGTACTGCTCTCCTGCGGCACTGGTTCGAGAAACCAGTTGTACGCGACGGTCTCCGTGGTGATGTTCACCACCGCCCGATTGCGCTGTTCGTATACGGTGATCGCCGCCTCTTCCGCGGCGGTCATTCTGGTGACTCCCGAATCCGCCGGTATCGGTGTTATCCCCCGTGAACTCGCATCCCCCGCCGAGGAATCTGCGGAAAGAGATGGGACCGCCGGCGCCCGGTTCTCATCGGCCTCGCTCAAGGACGAGGTGTGCACGTCGCGCGCTATCCATCCTATTGCCACCGCGAGAAGGAGAAGAAGTACAATTCTAATGGTCCGTACCACCATGGACGGAGTATACGGAGTGAGCACCCTTTCTGCCAACCTTGAGGACCCGACGCCAAAGGATGACTACACCGGCCCGGGACTCCGCAGAGCGGTCGCTTCCAGTATGTCGCCGGCAGACACGTCGTCCCGATCGGCGAGATCGGCCAAGGTCCGCGCAACGGCCCGGACGCTGGCAGCCGCGCGTTCCGATAGCCCCAATTGCTGCATCCTCCGCCGCAACAACTTCTCAAGGGCCGTAGGCAGCGGTAGCAACCGGGAAACCGCTTCCGCCGGAATGAGTCCGTTTCTCAGCCACGGGGTTCCATCGCCCCGGTTCTGCTGTCGCTGAATTGCCGTAGTAATCTGGTGAGACAACTCGTCCTGGGAGGGTGTCGGAGACGGTTTGTCCTGATAGTACGTTCTGACGCGGATATCTACACGATCCAGGAGGGCTGCCCCCAACCGCCGCCAGTAGCGCTCGATCTCCTGCGTGCTACACATGCAACGGGCACCGGGCTGCCCCAACTTGCCGCAGGGACAGAGATTACTCGTCAACAGCAATTGAAAGCGAGCGGGAAACTCTTCGCAGCGACCGGCGCGGGTGATCGAGACGTGTCTGCGCTCTACAGGCTCCCGCAACGCCTGCAGAACTCGTGGCCGAAATTCCGTCGCTTCGTCCAGAATCATGACGCCATTATGAGCAAGACTCACCTCACCAGGAAGATTCCCCTTTCCCCCTCCCAGCATGCCCTCGACGGAGGCACTGTGGTGAGGCATTCGTACGGGGGGACGATTCCTTCGCAGACTGCCCTCGAGACCGCGCATCGAATAGATCCGAGCCACTTCTCGTCCAGTGGCGCGTGGCAGGTCCGGGAGCAACGAGCCTACCCGGCGTGCAGCCATCGTCTTTCCACTCCCCGGCGGCCCCATGAGCAGAAGGTTGTGAAACCCGGCGGCGGCCACCGTTGCGGCCCATTTTAGCGCGGGCTGTCCGACGATATCATTCAGGGACAGCGGCTCAGGCCCATCAGCACTGTCGGCATATCGAGGTGGAGCCGATCTCAAGCCATGGACACGCAAAGCACTGAGCGTGGAGGTGAAGTGAATGGCGGTTTCCTCCGCGATGTGAGATCCAAGATGGCGCAGGGAGCGTTCTCCGAGAATGACGGCTCCCACTCCATGATCGCCTGCGGCAAGAATTGCCGATAACGTACCTCGAACCGGAACGATTTCGCCTCGCACTGAGAGCTCCCCGGTGGCAAGAAACCGGTCCGGAAGCGTCACCTGCCCGCTTCGCTGAAGTATCGCCAAGGCGATCGGCAGATCGAATCCCGACCCTACCTTGGGCACATCAGCCGGCGACAGGTTGATCAGAATTCGTTCCGCAGGGTACTCGTATCCGCTGTTCCGGATCGCCACGCGCACCCGATCCCGTGCCTCCCTGACCTCGCTGCTGGGAAGCCCTACCACATCGGTTCCGGGCAGTCCCCGGCGAATGTCCACCTCCACGCGAACCAGCAGGCCCAAGGCTCCCACCGGCGAGAATCCGTATATCATGCACCCTCCTGCACTCACATACGGACCAACTGACAACAGTGCCTCTGCTAAGTCGAAAAAGCCTATCCGCGATTGGCGCGAATCTCTCTTTGCACAGCTTCGTCGCAGGCCTCATTGTGTTCATTGCCGGCGTGCCCTCGGACCCAATCCCACTGCGGCGCAACCGTTTCGTTCAGCCGGTCGAGATCGCGCCATAGATCCGCGTTCTTTACCGGCTTTTTCCCGGCGGTGAGCCACCCGTTCTGTTTCCAGCGATAAATCCAGGCGGTAATGCCTTGGCGCACATATTGGCTATCGGTTCGAATAACAATTCTGTCCGCGGCGCTATGGTCCCGCACCCAGGTGAGCGCTTCAATTACCGCCATCAGCTCCATCCGGTTGTTGGTAGTCTGAGCGGCGTACCCGGTCTCATCGTGTAGAACCGAATCATCCGGACTCACCGCACGCCATGCCCACGCACCGGGACCGGGATTTCCGTGGCACCCGCCATCCGTAAACAAAATGATATCCGTAATTTTAGAATCTCCACTCAAAACGTTGACTCCATCTCTTTGCTATTATATCTTGCAGCTGATGAGTGACCAGCACTACGCCCCATCCACGTCTGCGGCCTCATTGCCGGCCGAAACACCCCTTCAGACACTGAGCGATACCGCATCGATACTGCGGGCTCCTCTATTCAAATCTCAGAGCAACCGAAACGGAGTTGAGTACCGCGTGGTATCTATCAAGGACTTTCCGGAAGCTGGGTATCTCCCCGCTCCTGATCGTTCCATACGCCTCACAGATTCCGCCGAAAAGGCACTCCGGTACACCCTTTGTCCGTATGATCTGCTGGTAATCACCGTGGGATCGATCGGTCACGTTACCGTAGTCCCCGAGGATTGTGAAGCCAACTGGATCCCCGCGACAAACATGTATGTGGTACGGTTTGCGGAAGATGCGCCCCGGAGGAGCCGAGCACTGTATGCCGTCTTTAGGAGTCGATCCGGGCAGTCACTACTGGAGCACATGGCGCGCGGTCGTGGCATTCAGATCGTTCCGAAAAAAGTTTTTGCTCAGATTCAAGTACCGGTGTTCAGCAACGAAGTGCTGCAGGTGACAGAACAGCTCTGGGAGCGGGAGTACGCCCTCTATCGGGAGAGCCTTCAGAAACTGGACCAATCGAGAGCCGTCTATGACGATTTCGAAATCGCCGACGCGGAGTCGCTTGCCGGGTAAGCTCCGAGAGCCAAGGTTTTGCCGAGAAAGCTAGACGGCGCGGGGAATAATCTCATACTGGACCGACAGATCCATGAGGTCATCGAAGCTTCGGGCGAAGCCGACCATGAGATACCGGCGTTTGTCGGAGTCCTTGAGCGGAAGGAGCAGCCAGTTGTTGATCGCCGAGAGCTTCTGAGCCTGGCAGGTGCCGGCGAAATCTCGGAAGGCGGATAATGGCTGCTTCAATAACGCCACGCGTTGGTACGGTACGATCGTACGCGCGAGGTCGCTCTCTGCACCAAGAAGGATCTGCTCACTGCACTCCTCCGGCATGCCCAGTCCGAAGCCGCCACGCAAACCATGATCCCGGGTCTCCTCAAGCAACAACGCCACCCGCGCGTTCCACCTTCGGGTAAGTCGCACCAGCTGCCGATACACTTGCCGCACCCCACTTTCACCTCCTGCGGTCACGTACGGTAATTCGAAACCGCCGGAGACCACGCGCAGAGGCGAATCCGGACTATCCGCCGGATCGGAGGCGTCGGACTCGTCGCCTCCGAGGATGTCACCAAAGTCAAAATTTCCGAAAGACGCGCCGAGTACGTCATCGATTCCTTGCGAACTACGCCGTGTCATCACTTGATCCGCCAGAGCTTGGGTCCGCTGATCTACCTCGTGGTATTCCCCGAAATACGCCGACGCTTCGATACGTATAAGGCCTTCCCGTTCTTCTATTACCGTCTGATTCTTACCGGCAAATGCGACGAAATCGTCCAGATCTACCACGTGATGAGTGTTGGTGTTCTCGATTCCACGAATTGCCACTGCTTCCGGACGAATCTCATCAGCGCGGTAAACCGAAGGCCTATCAGGAGCTGGTGAGTCCAACCTCCATTGCGTGAGCTCCGCTGCCGAACCAAATGAAGACACAGCGCTGAAAAATGGCGTCCGGTAATGATCTACATCTTCCACCTCGACCGGCTCCGACTCGTCGTCTGTCTCCGACTCGTCTTCCAGTTCTTCCACCTCCTCGCTGTCGACGCCATCAACGTCGGAATCAACTTCAAACTCGGAAACCTCTTCTAGATCCTCGGGTTCTTCCAATTCATCAAGGTCACCGTCCTCGTCCAGCGGTTCCAACTCTGCAACTTCTTCCAGCTCCTCCGGCTCCTGAAGCTCCTGAGGCTCGTCCGCAACCTCGGCGTCATCGAGGACCTCGGTTGCTTCCAGCTCTTCGATCACGTCCGGCTCATCAACGTGCCCGCGACCAGTCTTCGGTTCCTCCCTGTGGGAAGCGGAGGCCGAACCAAGAGGCTCATCTACCCCATCCTCAGCCAATTCGAGGGCCGTTTTGGAAAACTCGAACCAGTCGTCGGGAATCTCAGGTCCGGCCGACTGGACTGCTGTCTCGGCTTTCTCCTCATCGAGCGCGGTCAGCTGCCCAGTATTAGCAAACCCGTCCACCTCTGGGGGATAATCGGCGTCCACGGACTCCACCTGCTCCGCTGACGGCACATCTTCAAGCTCGTCCAGCTCTTCCACTTCGTCGGTCTGCTCCGCCTCATCGAGTTCGCTCAATTCCTCAACTTCGACCGGCTCCAGCTCGAGCTCCTGCGACTCGTCGAGCTCTCCAAGCTCTTCGGCTTCTTCCACGTCATGGACAGCCTCATCGCCTTCGGCCTCATCCAGCTCATCAAGCTCGTCCAGCTCTTCCACTTCGTCGGTCTGCTCCGCCTCATCGAGTTCGCTCAATTCCTCAACTTCGACCGGCTCCAACTCCTCGGCTGACTGCTCGTCTTCGAGCTCGTCCAACTCGTCGAGCTCTTCCAACTCTGCGTCTGCCGACCCCGGCTCGCGCTCCTGCGGTTCATCGCGCTCTCTAAGCTCTTCGGTTTCTGCCGGTCCGTGTGATTGACCGGAGTCGCCTACGGAGCGTGCCGTCACTGACCGCGAGGAATGGGGAACGGTCTCTCCGTAACGAGCCAACGTTCGCTCGATAATATCTTCGATCTGTTTGAGGCTGACCGGTTCGAGCTGCGCGCGCTGGCTACCGTGGCCTGTGCCCAGCAGACGGGAGAGCTCTTCCCAACTCCGGCGCATGCTCTGCTCGACGTGTTCCCGGGTTTCATCCGAAACACGCCCTAATCCACGCTTCATTTCTCGCTCGATTTGTTCTTTGCGGCTCTCCAGTTCCCTCTGCCACAGTTCCGGATCGATCGCTCGCCCCTCGCGGAGGTAGTCCTTGACAACCGACTCCTGGAAACGGCGAAACCTCTCAGCCACGACGACGGTGGGGTCCTGGCGAATGTTCATTACCAGGTACGCCACGATAAAGGTCAGAAGAAACACAGAAGCGAGGAGAATCACCTGTAACGGCGTGTCCATCTCCAGGGCATCTTCATGGAGCAGATAGGCGAGTTGAGGGAGTCCGTTGGATGACTGCATCGATTCGATCGCAAAACTCGATCCGATCGAACTATCGATCACCGGCATGCGCTCGCTGTCGGAAAGCGCTTGATCCAGCTCCTCCAAGTCGGCTCCATCCAGGTGGCGGGGGGCGTTCACGATGAGCGTCCCCTCCGGCGTGAGACGCACTCTGTTCGAGGGACCAATGATACCGGCATCCACCAGGAGGGAGAACACGCCGGAGGTTCCAACCCATGCGACCAGCGTGCCTCGGGGAATTGAGAACGAGTCCACCATAGGAATCGTTACGCGAAGCGCTCCGCGACCGGGAAGCCATGCGCTACGGCTCCCATCGGATTCCGGTGGCGGCAGAGACAACGGCGGTTCGAGTTCGGAGACTGCCCGATACTCAACACTCACATCGGTTCGATTGCGAATATCGTCTTCCAGCGTACTGAACCACAACCGGCCGCGTTCGTTATCCACGATCCGTATGTAGTCGATTTCCGGGCGGTTCTCCAGCAGGGTTCCTATGAGCTGGTTCTGATCGTCGATATCCTGACGGCTCTGGTTGATCAGGAACACATTGGTTACGGCGGGATTCGCCGCGAGCGTGCCGATCTCCCGCTGAAGGGTGCGCGTGTAGTCGTCAACGATCTCTTGTGATTCTTCCAGGAGCGCCTGTGTGTTGGCGCGAATCCGCTGATTATAGAAGCGGGTATCAATGACGGAGAAGAGTCCTGAGTACGCAGCTACGGCGAAGCCGGTAAACACTACGGTTGCCACGAGGAGACTGACTAAGACTTTCTGCACCGTCTTCATTGATGACCGACCACTTTTTGTGTACACCTATTCTGCAATCTATTGTCGGTCTCGGCAAGACAATCGTTAACCGTTATCCCCTCCGAGGATCGTCACGGCCAGTCTTCGCGCTCCGGCGCGGTTGCGAAACTCGCACAGATAGATCCCCTGCCAGGTACCGACGAGAAACCGGCCGTTTCGCACTGGTATGGTGAGACTGCTTCCAACCAACGACGATTTGGCGTGAGCCGGCATGTCGTCCGGTCCCTCCAGCGTATGAACATACTCAGGACGGTTCTCAGGAACAAGGAAATCGAAAATGGCTCCAAAATCGGTTCTTACATCGGGATCTGCGTTCTCGTTGAGTGTCAGACCAGCGCTGGTGTGCATGATCATAACGTGGGCGAGACCGTGTTCTACCGACGATAGCTCGGGAACCGCCGATTCCACTTCTCGGGTCACCAGGTGAAAACCCCGTGACCGTGAACGCAACGTAATCACTTTCTGAATGAACATCTCTTCCATTCTAACGTGGATCTCCCGCGCATGGGTCACTCCGGATCAGGTGATCCGTTCCGCGATCGTCCGTTCGTCGGCCGGTACTATTCACCGGGAGAACTCAAAGCGTTCGATGGTGGCTCGGATATGCCTCTGCGCGTGATCTCCGCCACGATGCGGTCAACGATCTCCTCCGGGAGATAGCGCTCGGTATCAATGATGAAATCCGCGAACTGATAGGTATCAATATCGATATCGTACAGCCGCAAATAGCGGGCCCGATCACGTCGATCCCGCTCGTCGGTGGCGGCGCGCACATCCTCCATCGATCCGCCCTCGCGGCTCTGAATTCGACGGGCCCTCACCTCCGGTGGCGCCGTCAGGTAGACCTTGATATCTGCGGCCTGGAGCACCCAGATCGCCAGGCGGGAACCGAGAACACAGCTGCCTTCCATGGCCCGCTCCACCTGCTTGCGGTCGAGGTAGCGATCCCAATAGTCATCGGATTCCGCCATCCGACACATCTCGTCGAAGGATACACCCTGTTCGTCGGCCATCGTGTGAAAGGTATAATTGATCAGGCGAATACCCAGCCGCTGGGCGAGCAGCCGACTCACTGTGGTGTTGCCACACCCGCTTTTACCGGAAATCGCGATGCGAAGTGCCGCCATCGTTGATTCTCTCCTCGTAGATCCTACTCGATGTTTCGAATCTGCTCGCGGATCGCCTCGACGGCATCCTTCGCTTCTACTACCGCGGCCTGCACTTCCGCAAGTACCGTCTTGCTTCCGGTGGTATTGATTTCCCGGTTCATCTCCTGACAGATAAAATCCAACCGTTTTCCCACTGCGCCGTCCTGGTTCAAGAGCTCAGCGAAGCTGTCCACGTGATTTCTCAGGCGGACCACTTCCTCATTGGTGGCGTGCTTTACCATGAGCAGCGCCGCCTCTGCATACACGCGCTGTTCATCCGCTTCGTCTCCAAGCACCTCCCGGAATCGCGACCGCACCGCATCCAGGACGAGCTGGTCAACACGGGGAGCGGCCTCCGCGAATACCGTCGCCCCGGCGCGGACGCGATCCAGGTGGCGCTTGATATCACGGCATGTGACTTCACCTTCGGCGTCGCGCGTTGCGTTCCATGCGTTCAGTGCCTCGCTGAGCACTTGGAGAATATCATCGCGATACGCCTCCGGATTCCGACGTCTCTCGGTCTGGATTACCCCTTCGAATTCAAGGATATCGCGATACCCCGGGGCGCAGTCGATACCCGCTATCTCAGCGATCCTGGTCAGCGCGGCTCGGGCCGCCTCGACGGCGTTGGGATCGACATGGACTTCCACGTCGCTTCGGTACTCCCGAAGTCGGATCTGCACCTCGATTTTTCCACGCAGCGCGTGGGAACCCACCGCTTTCTTGATCTCCGGTTCCAGCGGATTGAGGAAACTCGGCAGCGATGTGTATACCTCCAGGTATCGGCTGTTGAGACTTCGTACCTCGATGCTGAGATCCCGGTCGCCGTTGGAAGCCTCGGCGTATCCGTATCCGGTCATACTTCTCATTAACGCTCTCCCAAACGCGCCTGCAGTCGTTCCACTACCATAGGACCAATGCGGAAATTGTCCCCGGCTCCCATCGTCACAAAGAGATCCCCCGGCCGCAGTTCATCGGCAATATCTGCGGCGGCCGTAATGAAGTCCGGCACGAAACGGACATCCTCATGGTTTCGTGCAACAGCCTCGGCCAAATCCTGTCCCGAAATCGCAGCGGAATTCTGCTCACGGGCGGAGGCGTAGATTTCATTGAGGAAGACCACATCGGCATCGGAGAACGCGGCGGCAAAACCATCGAGAAGTGCCACCGTGCGGGAATAGGTGTGGGACATGAAATCGACGATAATGCGCCGGTCCGGCCAGAATCTCCGAAATCCGGCGAGCGTCATACGAATCGCTGTGGGATGGTGCGCGTAGTCATCCATCACACGAACTCCCGCCACGTCGGCGATGAGCTCACTACGCCGGCGCGTCCCGGCAAACGTCGCCAGAGACTGTTTCCATACCATCCGGGCCGCCGCATCCGGCTCTCCCACGAGCCCCACCAACCCGAGAATCGCGGCGGCCGCGTCAAGAACCATGTGTCGGCCGGGCACCTCAACCGTCCACTCATCTTTCCCTGAGGCGAGCATCACCGAAAACCGCTGCCGACCATCTTCGATGACCGGCTCGCTTACCTCACCAATCCCGGGGACCGAAAACCCGTAAGGCTGGAGGACGACATCGCTCCGCTCCTCCCCGATCTGCCGGGCAACTTCGCTCGCACCGGTATCGTCGGCGCAGTAGACCAGTGTTCCCCCGGGCGGCAGCGACCGTCCGAACGTGACAAACGCGTCCAACACGTCGGCGTAGTCCCGATAGTAGTCCAGGTGATCCGCTTCCACGCTGGTCACGATAAGAACATCGGGAGAGAAATCGAGGAAGTGACGACGATACTCACACGTCTCAGCCACCAGGAGTTCCTGTCCGCGCCGAAGTGTGGCGGAGCCGCCGAAAGTAGGGACCGCACTTCCCACAATCACCGTCGCCGGAAGGTCGGTGGCAGCCACGATCGTCCCGATCATCGCCGCGGTGGTCGTCTTGCCGTGAACCCCACTAACCGCGAGACTTCGGCGCGCGCGGGACAGTGCCCCGAGCATTTCGGTATAGCTATACTGCGGGATACCGCGCCGCTGCGCTTCGGCGCGCTCGGGATTATCTTCACCGTAGGCTGAGGAATATACCAGCAGTTCTACGGCCGGTGACACGTGACCGGCGTCAAATCCCACGTAGGGAGTGAGTTCAATCCTCTCGAGGAGCGTGTCGGTAAAGAACCGCTCGGCCACATCACTGCCGGAGAGGATCGCGCCCTCGTCGCGGAGGATTTCCGCGAGAGCGGCCATGCCGGTTCCCTTCACGCCGGTGAGATGAATCGGGACGTCGCGGAGTACCGGGGGAATCATCGGGGCGAGTGTAGCCGTTTTCCGTGATTTCGGTCCACAGCCTGCGGGCCCAGTGGTATCAGGAAAGCGTGATGCGTACGTACGCAAAAGACCTGGCGGGAGCTGCGAGCCCACGGAAGTCAGGAAAGCGTCGCACACACCGCCCCGGCCAGAATGATCGTGGCCGTTTCGGTGCGAAGCGTAGAACTCCCGAGGCCGACCGCGGAGAATCCGTGATCAGAGAGTAGCGTCTCCTCGTCGGGAGTGAATCCGCGCTCAGGACCGATGGCGATCGCCACTCCTCCGGCGGTGCGAGAATCCTGAACCTCCACGATGAAGTCCGGCAAAGTCCGTGCGGGAGAACCGATCGCCCCGTACGCCCGCACCTCGGACAGATTCGATTCCCACGGCCCGCCGGCCATTGCCTTTAGGACAACGGCGAGGGACGCCCACCGGCGCAGCGTGGGCGGCGCCGTATGCATCCCCTGACTTAAGCCTTCCCGGATCACCCGGTCCGTCTTGCGCCACAGGGAGCTGTCCAGATAGGAGGCGTCCGACAAAGCTCCGGTGAACACGTGAATCTCCGCTACCCGCAGCGCGGTGAGGTCGCGTAACAGCCGTTGCAGCACCGGCGGACGAGGATGCCCAACCAGCACCGCCACCGGAAGTAGATCGTTCCGATCTGCTTCCCATGTGGCCTGCAATGTGATGCCTGTCGGCGAGATTTCCGTGACCGTGGCCGACCCTCGGCGGCCACCGACGACTCCCACGCGAATCGTATCCCCCTCCTCGGACCGGAGCACCCGTAAAATATGACGAGTACGATCATCCGTTTGAGCGAGTTGGTACGTATCGTGGCAGTGATCAAAGAGTACGAGGTTCACCGTTCAGGATGAGACGACGGCGTTTCCGGCGGTCTCAAAGTACTCGGCGATCTGGTCGATCGGCAATTGCTCTACACCCAATAGCCGTTGCAGAATAAGTCCGTCGATCGTGGCCAACAGTACTCGCGCCATCGTTGCGTATTCACCGGAGTCCCCATATACGCGCGCCAGCCCCTGTTCGATGATACCTCGCCACCGCTTGTACTCTTCCACAAAGCGCCGGCGGAGGCTGGGGTTTTCGGTAAGCGCTTCCTGAATGAGATACACATGCATCTGTCCTCGGCTGCGCGAATGCATGACGGTATCCATAACCATCCGGAAGACGCGCCGAGGAGGTACGTCGGTTCCACTGGACTCAAGCCATCGGAAGATGCGATCGGTGAGGTTATTCATATGCCGATCGGCAATATCGAAGATGAGATCGCCCTTGGTGGAATAGTAGTAGTACAGCGTACCCTTACTGATTCCAGCGGCAACCGCGATATCCGCCAGGGTGGTATTGTCTATGCCCCGTTCTCGAATTAGCCGGGAGGCTGATTCGATGATCTTCTCCCGGTTGGCGGGAGTTGTCTTCCGTTGGCCCATGTTCGCCAAGGTACTGCATGATCGTAGGTTGGGTCAATTTGCCGGTCGGCGACCGCATCTCCCTCGCGTGGAGTCACCCCTTGTCGGTAGCGCCTACTCAATAATCCCGCGCATGAAGGACACCAGAACCTCAAGCGCCTTCTGATTCTGTCCGCCCTCCGGCACGATCAGGTCCGCGTACGCCTTGGTGGGCTCGATGAACTCGTAATGTCCCGGCCGAACCGTTTCCATGTACTGATCGATCACCGACTGAACGGTACGGCCGCGCTCATGGATGTCCCGCGATAGTCGTCGAATGAACCGAATGTCATCGGGGGTATCAACGAATATCTTCAGATCGATCAGCTCACGGATTCGTGGTTCGAAGAAAATCATGATTCCCTCCAGAACAACCAGTTTCCCCGGTTGAACCCGGATCGTCTCCGTTTTGCGCCGGTGGTGCACAAAGTCGTACTGGGGCATTTCAATCGGTTCGTCCCTTCGCAGGAACTCAAGGTGCTCCACGATGAGGTCGGAATCGAATGCGCTGGGATGATCAAAATTGAACGCGTTGATGTTGGTGTTACTCACGTATTCAGCCGACCGGTAGTAGTTGTCCTGCGGTAGGAAGACGAAATCTCCGACGATCTCGGAAATCTTGCGCACGATCGTCGTTTTTCCTGACCCCGATCCACCCGTAATGCCAATAATGCGTACCATACCGATCCGCATTATAGGGGGCTATCTCGCTTCTATCTACCGCGATAGCGCCACTGAAAGGGCGAACCGAACCTCCGACTCTCCGAACGGTTTCCGCAGGACGTACTGAAAGCCCGCATCCCGATACGACGAGGCGTTCCGGCGGTGGAGAGCGCCGGAGCTCAACACCGCGGGGATTAGAGGATCCAGTTCTCGGATGCGCCGCAGAAGTTGCACCCCA
Source organism: Alkalispirochaeta sp. (assembly GCA_040904425.1). Classification (GTDB taxonomy): domain Bacteria; phylum Spirochaetota; class Spirochaetia; order DSM-27196; family Alkalispirochaetaceae; genus Alkalispirochaeta. The sequence continues at coordinate 137,093 of JBBDTM010000101.1, read as the reverse complement.
TCATTGCGGCCGGGCATCGTCAGGTCCGTAATAACCAATTGAAACTGTTGGTGGTGGGCAATCTCGGACCGAAACACTTCGATCGCACGGTCTCCACTTTCAACCGCCGTCACCTCGCACCCCACCGATTGCAGTGTTCGCTCCAGGGAGCGCCGCACCAACGGGTCATCTTCCACAAGTAGAACGCGCGCGCCGCGAAAATCCTGGGTGTCTACCTCCTGGGTCCGGGCCGCCGTCATCCCTTCGGGAAGGGTCTCCAATGACGGGAGATACATGCGCACGGCTGTGCCGAATCCGGGGTCCGTTTCAATTTCCAGGCCTCCGCCGAAGTTCTCCAGGGTAGATAGCGTTACGGTGAGGCCCATTCCCACACCGTGAGGCTTCGTCGAAAAATAGGGCTGCGTCACCTGGGACACAATTCGGTTGTCCATCCCGTGGCCCTCGTCGCGGACCTCCACCACCACGGCGTCCGGATCGTCCGACTTCCAAACGCTGAAATGGATCAGACCTTCTTCGTCCATCGCCTCCACAGCGTTGATGACGACGTTGAACAGCGCCTGCGATATCGCCTCACTCGGAATCCGAACGGAGGGAAGGCCTCCGTCGATCGCGAAACTGCTGCGGACTCCCGTGCCGCTCACCGCCAAAGCAACCGTATCTTGAATGATCTCCGACAACAGCACCCCCGACACTTCGGCGCCGGTCTCCGAATCCTCCTGGTCGCTATCGGCGGAGCCGTGCCCGCTGAACCGTTCCAGCTGCTGTCCCAGACGTCTTATACGGCGTACGGCGCTTTCGGCGTTCTTCAGTTCGTCACCCACGACGGCCGGGGTATCCCGCAGACTGCGTACCAACAGCCCCAGATGCGTCATTAACGCCGTGGTGCTATTGCTCAGCTCATGCGCGATTCCCCCAGCTGCCCGCGATACCTCCCGGGCATGCTGCAAGTGTCGGATGTCGCGGGAGAGTTGCTTCCTATCACTGATATCTCGCACACAGACGACCACGGCCTCCGCGGTATCCAGCGGCGGGGCGCTGATCGCTTCCTGTGACGCGTCCGCTAAGACGTGTTCAATCGGCGCAATCGAGATCGCTACATCCAGTTCGCGATCCGGCGTTGGCGCCGCCCGAAGATCCGCCGCAAAGGTGAGATCCCGGTTCTGCCGGCGCGCCCGTGTGATCCGCTCCCGAATCTGAAACGGTACGCCCTTCTGAGTCACGTTCAGATAATCGTCAATGGAGCTCATCCACGGGAAACCGGCGGGAAGCGTTCCGTCATCTTCCGGCCCCAGCTGCCGGGCCAGCGTGTTATGAGTGAGGATACGGCCATCCGAGTCAAGAACAAACACTCCGGCGGAGGTGGTCCGCAGCAGGGCATCCACAACCCCGGACCGGCCACCATCGGCAGACGCCACAAAGGTGACCATCGCCCGACCTCGGCGGCCCGGAGCCACAGAAATCGAAACATCACGGGGGCGTGGTCCGGGTATGAACGCGTGTACCGGCCCTGCCTCCAGAATCTCGCGATCTTCCTGCCATCTGCCGCTGGGACGCCACGGTGATTTTTCGGAAAGGACAGTGGTCAGGAGATCATCGATAGGGCGAGCACGGAACGTGTCTCCGTCGATTCCGCACATCCGTGCGAGATGGTCGTTGATCGTAATCACCCGCCCCTGCGCGTCAACGAGCACAGCACCGTAATGCAGGGCTGATATAAACCGGATCATCTCTGTCACGCTTGAAATTCTTCTCTACCTTCACTCCAATTGCAAGCGTGTTTGACATTATTGGTGATATTCACGGCCACGCCGACGCCCTCGAACGACTACTCCGCGCGCTCGGATATCGGTACCGGAACGGAGCGTGGCGTTTCCCGGGAAGAACACGGCGCGCAGTTTTTGTGGGAGACTTCATCGATCGCGGCCCGGACATCCGGAGAACGGTCGAAATCGCCCAGAGAATGCTCGACCACGACACCGCCTGGGCGGTAATGGGAAACCACGAATACAACGCGCTGCTCTGGCACACCCTGGATTCCGAGGGGAGTTGGCTGCGCCGACACGATGCGGTGCATTTCGCGCAACACGCGGCGACGCTTCACCAGTATCATCAAGATCCCCGGGCGTTGAACGAGTTGCTGCAGTGGATAGTGACGCTGCCGCTTTTCCTGGAGCACGACTCATTTCGCGTCGTCCACGCCGCCTGGGATGAGCGCGCGATAGCGGACGTCCGCGCGACCCCCTGTGCCACGGCGGACCATGACTTCCTGGAAAGAAGCGCCGTAGCCGGTTTCCGGGAAAGCGCGATCGCGGAACACCTGTTTAAAGGCGTGGAAATCCCTATTCCCCAGGGCTTCTGGTATCGAGACAAGGAAGGTACACCACGGTATAAGACGCGCACCCGCTGGTGGATCGATCCCGCAGAGCAAGCCCTCCTCCGGGAGAGACACGGAACGATAACGATGGGGATGGTGGCAATGCCCCCGGCGGACCGGGAGCTTGCCGAACTGCCGCTGGAGTCGACCGCACTGGCGCATCTCCCCGGATACCATGATCCCCGGCCGGTCTTTGTGGGCCACTACTGGCTCACCGGCGTCCCGGCCCCCTTTACCGACCGAATCGCCTGCGTGGACTACAGCATCGCCCGGCGCGGTTCGCTTTGTGCGTATCGCTTCGACGGTGAGCTACCGCTCACCGCCGATCGCTTTCTGTGTGTCACCGCCGATTGAATCGGGGTTGTCCCGGGCGGCCTACTTGGCCGCGGCAAACCCCCGGTCCAGGTCTTCGATGATGTCATCGATGTGCTCCAAACCGATGGAAAGGCGGACCAATTCCGGCGGGAGGTTCGCCGCTCGCTGCTGTTCTTCAGACATCTGACTATGCGTGGTACTGGCGGGATGAATGGCCAGGCTCTTCGCATCTCCCACGTTGGCCACGTGACTAAAGAGGTCCAGGCCGTTAATGAACGACGCTCCTGCGCTGCGGCCGTTCTTGATTCCGAACGTTACCATGCCTCCGAAACCGTTTGTGAGATACCTCTTGGCGTTCTCGTGACCGGGGCTTCCTTCAAGGCCGGGGTACCACACCCACTCCACCTGGGGGTGCCCGGAAAGATACTCCGCAACCGCCGCGGCGTTCCGGCTGTGCCGTTCCATGCGGAGTGCTAACGTTTCCAATCCCTGCAAGAACATCCAGGCGTTATCGGGACTGATGGCGGCACCGAGATTCCGGAGCGGAACCAGCCGCATCCTGAGAATATATGCCAGGGGAGAGAGGTCGCCCAAGTCATAGGCGTACCGCAACCCGTGGTAACTGGAGTCGGGCTCTACCAGATTGGCGAACTTCGGGTCGTCCCAGTCAAAGGTTCCGCTATCCACCACAGCGCCACCGATTCCGGTTCCATGGCCACCGATCCACTTGGTCAGGCTGTGAACCACGATATCGATTCCGTGATCGATGGGTCGCAGCAGATAGGGCGTGGTAAAGGTGGCATCCACGATAACCGGCAGCCGATGCGCGTGCGCCACTTCGCTGATCGCCTCAAAATCGGGAACTGCCAGAATCGGGTTACCGATCGTCTCGACGAAAACCGCTCGTGTTTTGGAAGAAATCGCCGCTTCGATCTCTTTCACGTTCAGCGGGTCAACAAACCGCACGGTGATTCCATACTGCGGCAAAATGTCGTTGAACATCGTGTAGGTACCACCGTAGAGATACTTCGACGAGACGATTTCGTCCCCGGCGCGAGCCAGATTTATGATCGAGTAGTATACGGCACTCGTCCCCGACGCGAGAGCCAATGAGGCGACTCCGCCGTCGAGTGCCGCGAGTCGCTCCTCCAGACTGTTCTGGGTAGGATTCTGGAGCCGCGTATAAATATATCCCAGCTCCTTCAAGCCAAAGAGATCGGCCGCATGCTGGGCGTCGCGGAAATTATACGCGGTGGTCCGATGCACCGGAACGCCCCGACTGGGGACGTGGGGGTCCTTCTCCTGCCCGGCGTGTAGCGCCAGCGTTTCAAGTCGGTAACTCATATAACTCCTCCTAAATTGTCAACATATTCAAGTTATTAACTTAAGTATCATGTTCCGTATTGAGGTAATGAGTCAAGCGTTTCGGGGTGGCAGGCTGCCCGCGGTAGACGGCGGCCCTTCCACGCCGTATGTTGTGGCTGTATGAGACGATTAGACACACGGCGAGTATCCCTGCTCCTTCTGCTGCTGCTTTCATCGATTGCGCTTCTCCCCGCCCGGGGAGTACCGGAGCCCGCTGCCCACGACCGATCCTACCTGGAAAGGGAGATTCCTTTCCGTGAAGAGATTCGACGAGGGCGCCTACAGAACGGAATGGAATATTTCGCGGTGAGCCATCCCCACCCGGAAGACACAGTCGTCCTGCGGTTGGTTGTCGATGCCGGGAGCATCGTTGAGACCGACTCCCAACGGGGACTTGCCCATTTTGTGGAACACATGGCGTTCAACGGCACTGAAGAGTACGGAGAAGATGAGTTGGTCGCGTACCTGGAAGGCCTGGGCATCCGTTTCGGACCGGATGTGAACGCCTATACCAGCTTCGACGAGACGGTCTACAAGCTGGAAATTCCCACCGGCGATGCCGAAACTCTCGCCACGGGCTTCTCCGTGATGGAACAGTGGGCCTCCGCACTCACCTTCGAGCCGGAAGCGATCGATCGTGAACGGGGTGTCATCGTGGAAGAGTGGCGTGGGGGTCGCGGAGCGTCGCAGCGGATGCAGGAAACGCACATCCCAACCCTCTTCGCCGATTCTCGCTATGCGCAACGCCTTCCAATCGGGGATATGGAGATTGTGAGGAACGCTCCTCGCAATGAGTTCGTCTCATTCTATGATCGGTGGTACCGACCGGACAACATGGCGTTCATCGCCGCGGGAGACCTGCCGGTCGACGAATTGGAGGAGCTGATCGGAGAGCACTTCTCCTCCCTTCCTCGCCCTGAGCAGGATCTTAACCGGCTTTACTTCTCCGTCCCGGAGCGAGAGGGTACGCGGGTCAGCATCGCCACCGACTCGGAAGCAACCCGAAGCACCGTGTCGGTATACACTCTCCGTCGTCCCCTCGCCACCGATACGATCGGCGATTATCGGCAACTCCTCGTACGTTCCCTGTTTTCATCGATCATGAATGAGCGCTTTCGCGAGATCGCGCGGGATTCTTCGGCTCCCATCCGGGATGCGGGAATGGGCTACACCCGATTTCTCCGCGACGCAGAAATCTCCGTGGGGACGGCGGTCGTTCGGGAGGATAAGATCCTGGAGGCGTTTCGGGTACTGGCCCGCGAGATCGAGCGGGCTCGCCGTCATGGAGTACTCGAAGAGGAGCTTGATCGGGCTCGCCGACGCATGCTGGAGTCGGTCGAATCGGCCCGGGTGAACTTCGAGAGCCGTCCGGCCGCCTCCCTGGCGGACGAGCTGGTGCGCCACTGGACGCAGGGCGAGGCGGTACCGGGAATTGAGTTCGAATACGATCTCTACCAGGAGTTGATTCCTGGCATTACGGCTGAAGAGGTGGTTGCGATCGCCGAGGATTTCTCTCAGGAAGACAACCGAGTGATCCTGGGCAGCTTCGAAGTGGATGAATCCGGGGCGTTGCGCAACGGAGAGCCGGTTCCCGAAGCGGATGAGTTTCTATCAGTTCTGTCGGACGTTCGGTCACGGGAAATTGCTCCGCCTCTACCGGAGGACCCCACCGCCGCGTTGCTCCCGAAGGAACCGGCGGGTGGTTCAATTCGGGAGCGAATTGAGCATGAAGCGGTCGACACGCGGGAGCTCCAACTCTCCAACGGCATGCGCGTCTTTCTCAAACCGACCGACCTCCGGGAAGACGAGATACTTTTCTCTGCGTTCAGCCCCGGCGGTCTCGCATTAGTTTCGGAAGATCACGTGCCCGCCGCTAAACTCGCTGAGACTGTTGCGCGAGAAAGCGGGCTGGGAGATCTCGACGCGTCGGCGCTGGGGCGCTTCCTCTCCGGTCGCTCCGCATCAGTTCGTACGACGATCGGCCGCGTCTCGGAAGGTATGTCCGGAAACACCCGGCAGAAGGATCAGGAACTCCTGATGCAACTAATCTACGCATCATTTGTCGCTCCCCGTTTCGAGGAAGAGGCGTGGGATACCGTGAGACAACAGACGCTGGAGCAGCTCCAGAGCTCCGCCGCATCACCGCAAGGGCGTTACTCCCGCCGACTGCAGGAACTCTTTGCCGGAGAGAGCGACCGTCTCGCTCCCCTCACCGAAGAAGATGTGGAACAGGTCGATCTCGCCCGCATCGAAGAGATATACATCGACCGGTTTGACGATCCCGCGGATTTCGCACTGTTCTTTGTGGGGAGCTTTGAGATGGAGGAGATGGAAGAACTGGTAGAGCGCTATCTCGCAGCGATTCCGGCGTCGGATACGGCCAGAGAAACCGTTCCCGAGGATCGCTATCCCCGACCGGAAGGAATCGCCGCCGACACGATGTATGCCGGAAGCGAGCCGGTGGCCCAGTTGCTAATGGTACTCCACGGTCCATATCAGTGGTCGCAAGAGGAAAACCACCGGTTCAACAGCATGACCTCCGTCCTGAATATGCGCCTCCGAGAGGAGATTCGGGAAGCACTGGGAGGTGCCTACAGTGTGGGCGCCGGTGGGTGGCGGTGGCGGGTTCCGCACCCCTGGTCCTACGTGCAGATCGGCTTCGGGCTGGATCCGGAACGTGTTCCGGAACTTCGTGAGCGGACGCTGGATATCGTCCGAGAGCTGGCAACGGAGGCACCGGCCCAGGATTACGTGGAGCGGGTCCAGGCGCAACAGCGGGACGAGTATCGTCAGGGACTGAAGGAGAACGGGTACTGGTTGTCGGTGCTGGAGTTTTCCATTCAGCACGGCCGCGATCTCGCGAGCATTCTCGAGTATCCGGAGCTGGTGGAGTCCCTCACCCTTGAGGCGATCCAGGAATCGGCACGGCGATATTTGAACCCCGACCGGCGAATCGAATTGCTCCTCCTGCCGGAGTACACGCAGAATGACGAAGACTCCCGCCGGTAACCGCGCCGCCACGGCGGTCCTCGTCTACCCCCACCAGTTGTACCGGTCCCACCCGGCGATCGAACACGCTCCCGAAGCCCCGGTATTCCTGGTGGAAGACCCCCTGTTCTTTCGTCAGTTTCCGTTTCGCCGCGTACCTCTCACCTACCGCCGCCTCACAATGGAGGCATACCGACACCGCCTCGAGCAGCAGGGGCGACGGGTGACGGTGATTCCTTCAACGGCGCTTGAAACCTCGTGGGAGGTTTTCCGGGAGCTGCCCCCGGAGATTCGCCACGTGGTTGTCCTTGAGGTGGACGACGACTGGCTACGCCAGGCTATTGCCGGTGGCGCGAAATCCGCCGGGGTCAGCGTAGAGATTCTAGATTCCCCCGGTTTTCTACTGTCCCACGCTCAGATTGGCTCACTCACCGACGACGCGACCTCCCGTAGCATGGCCCGGTTCTATCCCAAAATACGGAAGCAACTGGATGTGCTTCTCGAATCCACCGGAGGACCGCTGGGAGGGAAATGGAGCTTCGACGCGGATAATCGCAAGAAGATCCCCCGCAGACACGCACCGCCGCCGTCCGTTTCCCGGATCCACGGCAACGATGCGCACACCGCGGCGGTCGCTCTCGGCGAGGAGCTTCCCCCGTACCCAATCACTTCCGATGATACCGATCGCTGGCTGGATGAGTTTATCGCAAACCGGCTGGACCACTTCGGTCCGTACGAGGATGCCCTCGACGGACGGGACGATCGCTGGTATCACGCTCTGCTCACTCCGATGCTGAACGCAGGATTGATCACGCCACGCCGCACGCTGGAGGCGGTCCTGCGCCACGCCGAGGAACGTCGCCGCAAGGATTCTGCGATTCCGCTGAACTCTCTCGAGGGGTTCATCCGACAGCTAATCGGGTGGAGGGAGTTTATACGGGTAACGTACCATCGCTACGGCCGACAGATGCGAACCAGGAACTTCTGGAACCACTCCCGCCCAATTCCGCTCGCCTTCTATGAAGGGACCACCGGGATTCCTCCCGTAGACGATGTCATCGCCAAAGTGCACCGTCTGGGATGGGCGCACCATATCGAACGGCTCATGGTCGTGGGGAACGTGATGCTCCTGTGTGAGTTTGATCCGGATGCGGTGTACCAGTGGTTCATGGAGCTCTTCGTAGACGCGTACGACTGGGTGATGGTCCCCAACGTCTACGGCATGAGTCAGTACTCCGACGGGGGACTGATCACCACCAAGCCGTACATAAGCGGCAGCAACTACATTCGCAAGATGTCGAACTTTGAGCCTGGACCGTGGCAACAGACGTGGGACGGGCTGTACTGGCGGTTCATCGACAGACACCGTGAGTTCTTCACCGCTAACGCCCGCTTGGCGCTCATGCCGCGCGGGCTCGATCGCCTCGAACCGGGGCGTCGACGGGACATCTTCCACGCCGCCGATCAATTTCTCGAGGGAATGTGAGGGTTACCGCGTTCCCAGCACCTCCGCCAGGTCTTCCCCGGCGACGGCCAGAATCGCAACACCGTTGAGAAACAGCTCAGCCTCCACCTGCCGGAGTTCGTTCTGCCGGGAGAGCACGTTCAGTTCCACTTCATCCACCCGCAACTGGGTAGTTGATCCGGAGGCCAGCAGGGAGCGCTCATTTCCAACGCGCCGGCGCTCATATTCCACATCGGTCTCCAGGATCTCCACTCGCCGTTGCAGGAATTCGCGGTTGGTCATCAGCGTGCGCATCTCGTTGGATACCGCCCGTTCGGTGTCATGAAGGTCGGTTTCCGCCCGGAGCCGGGCGAGCGTATCGATGCGCTCCCGGTATGACCGTTCTCGCGCGGTGAAGAGCGGAATCGTAAGACCCACGGCAACGGTCGCCTCCACGTCCGCTCCATCGGCAAAGAAATCTCCCACCGACGATCCCAACGCTTCCGGATCGTCGCGACTGTCCGGATATAGTGGAGCCACCCGCACGCGTACCGATACGCTCGGGCGCTCTTCCAACTCGTTCAGCAGCCCCGAACGAACCGTTTGTTCCACCGCCAGGCGCTGCAGCCCGAGTTCCATGTTATCAGATGCGGAGGTCGCTCCCAGGAAATCACTCGCGGCGACGTTCCGATCAGCGAAGAGGTCCTCAGCCAATTCGGCTCCCTCAAGCGAAGGTACGCCCAGAATACGCGCCAGGTCCTGTTCCGCCCGCACCAGGGCAAGCTCCGTATCAAAAAGCGCCTCGCGACGATTGTTCAGCGTGACCTGAAGCGAGAGGAGAGAATTATCTGAAATCAAACCCTGTTGCCGATCAATCTCAGCGGCTTCCAACTGCCGCTGAAGTACCCGGATCGTCTCTTCCAGAACGTTTCGGGATCTGCGAAGCGATCCCACTTGCACCAGGAGATTCAAGGCACGCTGGATGTTACCGTTCACGGCCAGCTCGTTGTTGAGGGCCGCTCGCTCGACACCGATATTCGCATTCCGTAGCGAGGCCCGGTACACATCGTCACTGATAAGCCGGCCATTGACGAACAACGGCTGGCGAAACGAGAGAGTTGCCTCCGGTGCTTGCTCCAGCCGCTCCTCAGCGCCGGCGATGAAGCGCATCTCGTTGGACACGCCCGCGGAGATCGTCCCACTCGTGGGCAACGCCTGCTGAACCGAAATCCCCGCTGCGACGCTTTGCGTTCGAACCCGCTCGGAGGCGCCCTCCGGACCGGTCGTGAGCCGCCGCTGATCCCATTGGTACGGTGTAATCTCCGCGGATACCCTGGGTTGCGTTCCTGAGAGCGTCAACTGATACTGCGCCTGCGCTTCCTCCAGACGGCGCCGGGAGTTGATAATTGATGGGTCCGCTTCCAATACGCGCTCTACAACCATCGGTATGGACAGCACGTCCACCGCTGATTGTTGTGCGAATATGGTGCCGGCCGCTCCCGGAAGGAGGAGCCAAACCAATAGAACGTACGCCCTAATCCTGTTCAGTTTCACGGTCTGCTCCTTTTCTGCCGTTCTTTGATGCTCGTCGTGCCGCCCGGCGGAGGCGCCGTCGTTCCCGTCGCGCAGTGCGGCGCTCGTGATCATAAAACAACCCGTAGAAGCTCGGCACGATCACCAACGTGGTAATCGTCGAGAAGAGTAAGCCGAAGATGATCGTTCGCGCCATCGGTCCCCAAACTACGGAGTACCCCCCAAAGCCGATCGCTGTGGGAAGCAGCCCGGCGATCGTCGTAATCGAGGTCAGCAGTATCGGCCGGAGCCGTGTCACCGCCGCCTCCGTAACCGCCGGCCCCACGGCGATCCCTTCATCCCGCCGGGATTGATTTGAAAAGGTGATGAGCACGATCGTGTCATTCACCGCAATTCCCGCCAGAGCCACGCCGGCATAGATGACGGTGGTAGAGAGGGGCGTTCCCGACACCAACAAAAAGAGAATAACTCCGACGAAGGCAAAGGGAACGGTAAGCAGGATAAGCAGGGGCTGCGTGTAAGAATTGAACTGCGTCGCAAGAATGAGATAGATGAGAAACACCCCTATCAGAAATACCCGCAGGATCTCGCGCAGTGTATCGCCGAACTCCGCAAATTCGCCGCCGATATCCAGCGTCACACCGGGATAGGTCGGCTGCAGTTGAGAATCGAAGGTGGAACGAATCGACTCGTTGATAGCCGGTACGTTCTCTTCGGTGAACGCTTCGGCGGTGACTTGCACCTGTCGCTTTCCGTCGATTCGGCGGATTGAGGAGATCGCCGACCCCTCCTGGAGCGATGCGATTCGGGAAAAGGGAATCATCCGCCCGTCCGGAGTTGGTATTCGGAGCTGCAGGATTCCATCGACGGAATCGATGTAGGCGTCGCTGAACTCGACGATCACGTCCGTTTCCTGGTTGTCGATGAATACGCTGCCGGTGGTGATCCCGTCGAAGCTCTGCCGAATCACGTTCCCCACGAGCTGAGCATTGAGCCCGTACCGGGCGGCCAGATCCTCATCTACAGTGATTCGAATCTCGGGAGTACCGGCGTCGAGATCATCACTGATATTGAACAACTCGGCGTTATCCGCAAGCTGTTCTCGAAGCTGTTGCGATACGGCCCGCAGATCGTCGTACCGATCCCCGTACAGTCGAAACGCCACCGGCGGATCGGTGGGCGGTCCCCCCTGCTGCTTTCGGAACTGCACCGACTCGGCACCTGGGATATCACGGGTCAGCTGCTGCGCCTCGTTCATAACCTCGGTGATCGACCGCGCACGACCCTGGTCTTCCTCGGTGAGATCAACCACGATCTGCCCCACGTTTGAGCGCCGCACGTTCTCCGATTCGCTCCCGGCGAATCCTACGAAGGCGTTGATCGCCACCACCTCGCCGTTGCCGATCTGCGGCACCAATCGCTGTTCGTAAGCGCGGACAAAGGCGTCCGTCCGCTCGATCGGAGTTCCCGGCGGCATTTCGATGTCTACGTAGTACAGCGTGGCGTCCTCCGAGTCGAAGAGGTCCGGCTGGATGCGAGCGGTCTGAGCGAACACGATCACCGCAATCACCACGGCCACGACCGCTCCGAGGCCGCGATGCCGATAAAGAAACTCGATCAGTTCCCGAAAATGTTGCTGAAGCGCTTCGAGACCTTTCTTACCATGGTGGGCTCGCGTGCCGCCGGGCCAGTCCGCGTAGTGCGAGGGAAGAAACACCGCCGCTTCCAGAGTCGAGGCGATAAGCGCAATGCTCACGGTGAGCGGCACAACTCTCAGAAACCGTCCGATGATTCCCGGAAGGAACGTCAACGGCAGGAACGCGGCCACTGTGGTGAGCGTAGCCGCGATAACCGGCACGATGACCTGATTGACCCCATGAATCGCGGCATCATGACGGCTCATACCCTGTTGCTGCTGGAGGCGGTAGCTGTTCTCCACGATAACGATGGCATGATCCACAATCAGTCCCAACACCAGCACCAGTCCGAAAAGGGTGTTGCTGTTCAGCGTTTCTCCAAAGGCATCCAAGACGACAAAGGTCAAGGCAAAGGTGAGCGGAATACCAACTGCCGTGATGATCGCGTTGCGGACGCCGACGAAGATAAGCAGGATGACCACGAGGAGCGCGAGACCAAACGCGGCATTGGAAACCAGCACGTTCAGGCTATCGCGAATCACGATCGACGAATCATTGAAATAGTTGACGTCTATTCCCACCGGCAGGTTGGACTCATAGCTTTCCACTCTGCCACGAACCTCGTCAATAATGCCCACCGAACTTCCACCGGGGACTTTCGTAATCTGCAGACTGATCGCCTGCTCTCCATTGAACCGGGCAGCGGTACCTTCCAGATCGAAGCCGGAGGTGACCGTGGCGAGATTTCCCAGGGTGATCACCCCGCTTCGACCTTCCCCGGTTCGGCGAATCACCACGTTGCGAAACTGCTCCTCCGTTTCCATTTCCCCCACGGTGCGCAACAGGAACTCCCGGGAGTCCGTCCGCAACGTTCCTCCGGGGATCGTGACGTTCTGTGAGCGCACCGCATTCACAACTTCGTTGATCGGTATCCCACGGGACTCTATATTACGCCGGTCAAGGGCGATGGAGATCTGCCGATCGCGGGATCCGATGAGATTGATCCGGGAGACGTCCGGCACGGTGCGGAGTTGGTCGGAAAGATTTCGGGCCGCCTGATTAAGATCTGCATACGGGACTAAACCGCTGAGCACAACCTCGATTACCGGCAGGAAATCGTTGGTGGAGAAATCGTCGATCGTTTCCTGCAGTGTATCGCTGGGCAGATCGATGTTGCTGAAGCGGTTCTGAACATCCTGGAAGACGCGGTTAAACTCGCGCTCAGTTATGTCTTGCTCGAATTGGAGCGTTACCCGCGACAATCCTTCGGCCGTAGTAGAAGAGATCTCATCGAGCTTGTCTATCCCGGACATCTCGTTCTCAATCTTTACAGTGACACTGGATTCGACGTCTTCAGCAGATACCCCGGGGTACGGAACGGTGATGTTTATGAAGTAGAACGGGATTTCAGCGAACTGCTCTCGAGGAAGTCGATTGAGACTGAGAAACCCCACCACCAGAATCAGAATCATCATGATGTTAATGAGAACGGGATTGCGAACTGAGAAGCCACCTATCGTCATAGCGTCTCTCCCGTAGTTCCCCGGACGGTGGTCTCCACTGCCATGCCGTCATTCAGGGACGAGAGGGCGGAGGTGACGATCACCTCTCCCGCGGTGAGCCCGGCGGACACGTATACCCGATCACCCAGTCGGGGACCCGCCTCGATCACGCGGCGTTGCACGACTCCTTCCTCGGCGACGTACACGTACTCCTCGCCGCCGTCGCTGCGAATCGCGCCACTGGGAATAACGATCTGTGGGTTTTCCGAGGAAGGGCGGATCCGGACGGTGGCGTTCATGCCGGAGCGCGCCTGGTCACAGCCATTATTCCAGCCGATGACCACGGCAAAGCTGCCGGTCTGTGGATCGGCTCCGGCGGCGATCGCCTCGATCTCGGCGGAGGTCACGGGGTCACCACAGGCGGGAATCGCTACCTCGACGGGAAGGCCGCGTCGGAGGTACTGCAACTCTCGCTCGCCCACCGCCACTTCGAGTTCAATGCGCTCAAGATCTACGATTCGCGCCACCGACGTTCCCCGAGTCAGGTAATTTCCCGGAGAGAGGTCGTGCGCCTGATCAGCGATGAAACCCCCGATTGGCGCTCGAAGCGTGTGGTCTTCAAGCGTTTTGAGCGCGGTTTCGTAGCGCGCCTCGGCGCCATTGGCCGCACTCCGCGCCCGCGTAACCTCCGCCTGTGAGGCGCTCCCGTTCTCGAATCGTCGCTCCGCGGCGGAAAGGTCCAGTCGGGCGCTCTCCAGTGCCCCCCGGCTCTCCGCCACAGTCAGCTCCGCCACGGTGGAATCTACTCGCAGCAGCACCTCTCCGGCCTCTGCCCTGGCTCCCAGGCGGATGAAGGACTCCTGAATTCTTCCCTCTACCTCCGCAACGACTGAAACTTCCCGCCCCCCCCGAATCGTACCGGAGGCCTGGATCATCTGCAGCAGCGTCCCTCGGGATACTTCCAGCGCTTCCACCGCCGGCGCCGGGGTCTCTTGCGCCTCATCTTGGGCCCAGTCACCGGTAGCCGCACTGCGCCCGTCAGAATCGCCTCCGCACGCCACGACGATCATAACCGCGAGTGCTACTCCAAAGACCCGTATCCCTCTCCTCATGCGGTCCTCCCCGCGGAAATTACGGAACGTACCGATAAGAAGTCAAGAAAATACCTACCGTTAGTTAGTTTTATTGCGGACGCCGACAGAAACAGCTTTCATTGTCGGTGACAACGATTTGCACCGGCACGTCGGACTCACCATGGGGGACGGAATGAACGAGCTGCACGGCATACCCGATCCCCACCGTGACTACTGCGGAGGGAGCATTCGCCAAGTATCGGTCGTAGAAGCCTCCGCCCCGACCAATACGATATCCACTGCGATCGAACAGACGACCTGGAACCAGTACCAGCGCCCCGGGCGTCGCTGAGACTACCGGTGCATCGGTGGTGGGTTGCAGAAATCCCCGGGAATTCCGCTCCAGGGAAGCGGGATACTCCTCGACCTGCCGAAACTCCATCGTCTCTGAGTCCACCTCGATTCGTGGAAGGGCGATCGCCTTGCCCTCGCGGTGGGCGGTGCGAAACACCGCCTGAAGGTCTACCTCATCGTCCAGCGCCATGTACCCCATGACGAGTTGCGCTGAAGACCAGAACGGGGTGTGTGTTACGTGAGTAGCGATCTGTGCATCCAGTACGATTCGTTGCTCAGGAGCGATCTTCCGAATTAGTTGCGCTGTCTCATCCCGGAGCTGCTGTTTATCGTTCACCCTTGCATTTCACAAAAAAAGCCGCCCCCGGTCAATCCCGGCGGCGGCTCATTGTCAAGAATCCGTCGATGCGGATCTCCCGATCAGTTGCTGGTATTTCCCGACTGCGGCGGGTTGCTTTCCAACTGCGAATCGAGGTACTGCAACGCCTGATCCGCCTTGAACTCGGCGAATGCCGCGTCCTCATTGCGCTGGAACGCCTCCGATGTCTGGTCGCGGAAGTTGTTAATCGGAAAACTCACCAGAGCGTAGACTGTGCCGTCCTCGCTTTGGGCGATCTCTTCCGAGCGCGTCCCCTGCAAGGTGGTTTCAGTCACCTGGCGCGAGATCGTCTCAACAAAACTCACCACCTGATTGCCGCCGTCCACCCCGGACTCCTGAGAATAATCGACGATTGCCGCTTCGATCGCCGCATTCATCTGGAACGCGATATCCTCGCGGGCGCGGGCGATCGCCATGCGCCGTGAGTTATCAAGGCTGGCCATCTTGGCCGACCCCACCCCGTAGATCGCGTCATCCGCCTGAGGGGGATTCAGATAGAAGCTCGGTACCCCTGAGGGTGATTGTGCTTCGGTGGGCTGCGGAGAGCTGGAACACCCCGCCAACACAACCGCTACAAGAATGAGTACCGTTACAACCGGTACGAACGTTCGTTTCATAGGTCCTCCTAAGTGTCGCAAGTCTAACACCGCCGACAGTATAAAACTGCGGCGGAAGATTTTCCATACTCATCGCGAAAACAGATAAAAACCTTACTCGGTTTCCGGTATTCCAAATCTATCCTATTATGGGTGCGTGGTACAATTCGATGGTCTGGCCCTGATAAACGCCGTAACGGAACTCTCGGAGCTACTGGGACGGCGCAGCACGGTAGATGAGTTTCTTCAGGATCTGACCGTCACGGTGGCGGATCACCTGAAAGCGGATGTCTGCTCGGTGTATCTCTACGATGTTGAGCAGGACCTGCTGGTTCTCCGGGCCACGATCGGCCTCAATCCGGCGCTGGTGGGCAAGGTGCGGTTAGGCAGTGGAGAGGGGCTCACCGGGTATGCGTTTCTTAACAATAGTCCCGTTCTGGAACATCACGCTCACGATTCGAATCTAAACAAACCGATTCCGGACCTGGGCGAAGAACAATACCCGGTGTTTCTCGGAGTTCCGATCAAACGGAATAACTTAGGCATCGGCGTCCTTACGTTGCAGTACCGTGCCGACGACGGCATCGGTGAGCAGGAACTGCGGACCCTGCGGTCGCTCGCCTCTCATCTGGCGGCGGCGCTGGAAAACGCCGCCGCCCTGTATGAGCTACATGAAGCGCCCCCAACACAGGTGCACAGTTCCGGCATCTTCGAATCGGGCCTGATTCACGGTACCAGTGCCTCCCGGGGAGTCGCTATCGGGCATTTGGAATACCTCGACCAGCACTTGGACATTCTGTCGCACCCTTCGCGGCGCACGCTGGAAGAGGCGATCGACGTGAGCAGCAGCCAGCTCGAGGAGTTGCAGCGCCACGTGGATGAAACGCTCTCCGATGTGGCCGCCATGATCTTCAGTTCTCACCTTCTGATGCTTCGGGACGATAGTTTTGTCGGCGAGATGTATCGCATTCACCACGAGGGTACCGACCCCGTTACCGCTGTTCAGCAGGTGGTGGACGACTTTTCGCGGCGCTTCATGTCGATTCCGGATCCCCGGTTTCAGGAAAAGGTCCAGGATGTTCAAGATCTGGGGCACCGTATCGTTCGCAATTTGCAGCAGCTGGACGAACATGACGGCGATTACCGGGGCCACGTGGTGGCGGCGCACGACATCTTTCCGTCGGAACTGGTCAAACTCTATCTTCAGAACGTGGAAGGGCTGGCGTTTTCCGGCGGTGGAGCTACCAGCCACGTGGCGATCCTGGCGCAATCGCTGAATCTCCCCGTCGTGGCCACGGCGGATCCGCGGCTCTTCTCCGCGGCCACCGGCACGCAGGTGGTGATCGATGCGGAAGACGGCAAGATCGTGGTAAGCCCGGGCAAGGAAATTCTCGATGCGTACCGGTCGCGGGTTTCGATCCTCGGAACTCGAAGAGCAAGCGTGTCGGAAACGCCGATTCCGGATCTTCTCCGAAGCAGCGATGGAACGGAGATCTCGCTCTTTGCCAACGTCAACCTGGTGAAGGACGCCCGCGCCGCCCACCAGCTGAACGCCGCCGGTGTCGGCCTGTACCGAAGCGAGTTTCCGTTTCTGATTCGGAATGGGTTTCCCACGGAGGATGAACAGCTTGCGGTGTATCGGCGCGTTGTAGATGAGATGGGGGGAAAGCCGGTCTCCTTTCGGACGCTCGATCTGGGAGGAGACAAGCTTCTCAGCTCTCAGGTGGGCCGGGAAGATAACCCATTTCTCGGATTCCGGGGCATCCGATTTCTGCTGGAACACCGCGAGCTGTTCCGCGAGCAGCTCCGGGCGATGCTCCGCGCCGGAACGGGCATCGAGCTCGGAATACAGTTTCCCATGATCGCCAGCCTGGACGAGTTCCTCGCCGCCCGGGATGAAGTCTACCACTGTAGCGACGAGCTCGCCCGGGAGAACGTCGAGCACAACCGGTCTCCGCTCCTGGGGGTAATGATCGAACTGCCCTCGGCGATCGAGATTGCGCCGGAACTCGCGGAAGCAACCGACTATCTCTCCATCGGAACGAACGACCTGATTATGTACATGCTGGCCGCCGACCGGACCAATCACCGCGTGGGCGAACTGTATCGCACCGTTCATCCGGGAGTACTGCGGGCGATCGCCCGGCTCATGGATGCGGTGACGCCCACGGGGACGTCCGTCTCGGTGTGCGGCGCGGCCGCCACCGACCCGGCGATGGTGGCGTTCTTTCTGGGAGTGGGAATCCGATCACTCAGCGTGGACCCTGACGGACTGACCTCCGTGGCGGATGTGATTCAGCGCACATCTGTGGTGGGCGCGGAAGAGATCGCACGACGCATGCTCGCCACCGCTGATCGCTCTTTGCTCGCGGATCTCACCGAACGTATCCGGAGCCAGTTTCATTAGAGCCCAATCTATGATAGCTCTGGTTCTATGAAACAACACGCCCTTCCCGACGTCCTGATTTGCGATGTAGGTGACACGCTCCTTCACTGGAACCACTACTCCCGCGAGGACGGCCTCAGCGCCTTACATCCCCTCTGTGATGATACAACCCGGTTCTCGCTACCGGCGCTCGTGGCCACCGGTGAGGAGCTGGACGGCTATATCGAACCACACGCGGCCGAAAGCCTCATAGAGTACCGGCAGGCGGACTTCCTCCGTCTGCTCTTTGGCACGCACGGTATGCAGTTGCTCTGCGACGACGATAATCTGGAGTGGCACTACTGGCGGAGCGCGCTGGGATTCGAGCCGGAGCCCGGGGTGAGACACGCTCTCGCCGCGATCCGTGAGATGGGGGTGCGCCTGGCGATCGTGAGTAACACCGCCTTCGGTCCCACGTGCATCGTCCGAGAACTCGGCCGCCACGGGCTGGACCAATTCTTCACCGAACCGATCATTACCTCCGCTCGCTTCGGAATTCGCAAGCCACACCCGGCGATTCTACGAAGCGCTGCGGGCCTGCTCTCCGCCCCGGGAGAAAGCGCGTGGTATATCGGGAATAGCGTATATCACGACGTCGGCGGGGCGAGGGCTGCGGAGCTCCCGGTGATCTGGTACAACGAAGACGGGGAGGCGCCGGCGGACGTTGCCAAGAACGGAGAAGCCCCAACTCACGAGGTTTGCTCGTGGGACGCCGCGGTGACGCTCCTCCAATCCCGGAAGCAGTGACATACCGGTCGCCGTGGCGGGCTTTTAGGTAGTTACCGCTTCCGTGCCGCATAGGCGGCCAACGCGAGTGAATCCACCTTGGACTGCGGAGAATCTGCGCGACTCGTCAGAATGATCGGCACCCGAGCGCCAAGAATGAGTCCCGCGTGGCGTGCGGAGGTGAGGAACGCCAGCGCTTTGTAGAGAATGTTCCCACACTCGATGGTCGGGACTACCAGGAGATCAGCGTGCCCCGCCACGGAGGAGTCGATACCCTTGGTGCGGGCCGCTTCCGGCGACACGGCGTTGTCCAGGGCCAAGGGACCGGCCACGACACATTCCGGCAACTCCCCCCGCGTCCAGGCGGCCACCAGTTCGTCGGCATCGATGGTGGAGGGCATGGCCGAGGTGACCCGCTCGGTTGCCGCCAGCACCGCCACGCGGGGCGAGGGGTATCTTAGGCGGTGGAGGAAGGTAACCGCGTTCGCGATAATCGCCTTCTTGGTCTCAAGATCGGGGGCGATGTTCACGGCGGCATCCGTGAGCGCCAGCGGACGTGAGTATCCCGCGATGTCGAAGAGCGCCAGATGACTCAGAACTCCGTCGCCGCGGAGACCGTGTGCACGGTCCAAAACCTCACGAAGCAGCACGCCGGTGTCCACCAACCCTTTCATCAGGGTTTCCGCTTCTCCGCAGGCAACGATCTCCACCGCTCGCCGGGCAGCCGCGGCGGGCTCGCCCTCAATCGCCTCAATCGTGATTCCCGAGAGATCGATCTTTCCCGCGGCGGCGGCTCGTTCAATCGCATTCCGCGCTCCCACCAGGATCGGTTCGATGAGCCCCCGATTACGGGCGGCGATTACCGCCCGGAGCACCTCCACATCGGCCGCTGCTGCCACCGCCACGGCGGCGCCTTGCTCCGACACGCCGTCGATCTCAGCAAACGAAAACGGTTGGGCTCCATTCTCAGACATCACATCCACCGGTGACGGCCGCCGCGGCGGCCCCGCGGGCCAGGGCTGCCTGATTCACCGGCAGGACGTGCATCTTCTTCGGGCCGAAGACTTTTTGCAGTGCGTCCCCCACTGCGTCGAGCGAGAAGAGGCCGGTCCGCCGGAGAAACGCTCCCAGCATGACCATATTCGCCGCCTTGGCACTTCCCACCTCGCCGGCGATTTCATTGGCGCGAACGCGCAGTATTTCCAGATCGGTACGCTCCGGAGCTCCGTCGATAAGACTCTCATTGATAACGAGAAGTCCCCCGGAAACGAGCTCAGCCTCGAATTTGTGCATAGAGGGGAGGTTCATGACGATCGCCACGGTGGCATCGCGATGAATGATGGGCGATCCCACCGGATGGTCACTGACGATAACGTGGCAGTTTGCAGTGCCGCCGCGCATTTCCGGACCGTAACTGGGGAGCCAGCTCACCTCGAGGCCCTGGAGCATACCCGTATACGCGATGAGCCGCCCCATGGACATCACCCCTTGCCCACCAAAGCCGGCGCAGATGATTTTCGTTTCACTCATGGTCGATTCTCCGTTTCCGGATCGCGGAGGTTTCCCAACGGGTAATAAGGGATCATGTGGTCCTGCACCCATTGCAGCGAATCGACCGGCGTCATTCCCCAGTTGGTGGGACATGTGGAGAGGATCTCCACCATACTGAAGCCCAGACCCTTCTGCTGCACCGTAAACGCCCGACGGATCGCGGCTTTGGTCTTCCGTACCGCTTGGGGATCGTGCACCGAGGTTCGCTCGATGAAGGCGGCGCCGTCGATGGTGGCGAGCATTTCACTTACACGCAGGGGACTGCCGGCGTGGCTCCGTTCTCGGCCCAAGGGACTGGTGGTAGTTTTCTGCCCCAGCAGGGTGGTGGGGGCCATTTGTCCCCCGGTCATGCCGTAAATCGCGTTGTTCACGAAGATCACGGTGATCTTCTCTCCCCGGTGCGCGGCGTGAACGATTTCCGCGGTACCGATGGAGGCCAGATCGCCGTCACCCTGGTAGGCGAACACGGTGCGATCGGGAAAAACGCGTTTGATTCCGGTAGCCACTGCCGGCGCACGGCCGTGGGCGGCTTCGTGCATGTCACAGTTGAAGTACTTGTACGCCAGTACCGCGCATCCCACCGGCGCAACTCCGATAGAGGCGTCCAGGAGCTCCATCTCCTCGAGAACTTCCGCCACAAGCCGGTGGATAATTCCGTGGGTACATCCGGGACAGTAATGGGTCTCCACATCGGTGAGACCCCGTGTTTTTTCAAAGACAACCGGCATCACACCACCTCCTCAAGCATCGTCCGCGCCGCCCCGGCGATCGCATGCTGGTCGGGGATCATTCCACCGCTGCGCCCGTAGAACCCCACCGGCCAGCGACCGGCGGCGGCAATTTTGACGTCGTCAATCATCTGACCCATACTCATCTCCACCGCCATCACCGCTCGTACGGAGGAGCCCAATTCGTCGAAGGCGCTCTGCGGCCACGGCCACAGGGTGATCGGACGAATCATACCCACGTTCTCACCCTCCTGGCGAAGCATCTCCACCGCGTTGCGAACGATCCGCGATGCGGTTCCGTAGCTCACGAAGACCAGTTTCGCATCGTCGGTGCGATACGATTCATACCTCACCTCCCGTTCCTCGATTACCGCATGTTTCCGCGCAAGCCGTATGTTGTGATCCTCCAGATCCTGCGGCTGCAAGTAGAGCGAGTTGATGATATTGGGGGTACGTCGCCCCTCGGTACCGGTAGTGGCCCAATCTTTGGGAGGAAGATCCCGGTGCGGCGCGTCGCGAAGCTCCACCGGTTCCATCATCTGACCGATCATACCGTCGCCGAGCACCATCACCGGAATCCGGTACAGGTCCGCCACGTCAAACGCTTCGGTCATAAGGTCCGCCGTCTCCTGAACACTCGCCGGCGCATAGACGATGTGCCGGTAATCGCCGTTGCCGCCGCCTCGGGTAGCCTGAAAGTAGTCCGCTTGTCCCGGCTGAATCCCACCAAGTCCCGGCCCTCCCCGCATCATATTGACGATGACGCAGGGCAGCTCCGCCCCGGCAATATAGCTGATGCCCTCTTGCTTGAGCGCGATCCCCGGACTGGAGGACGATGTCATCACCCGCACGCCACAGCCGGCGGCACCGTAGACCATGTTAATGGCGGCGATTTCACTCTCCGCCTGCAGAAAGACTCCCCCCACCCGGGGAAGCTCCCGCGCCATGTACTCCGGCAGTTCGTTCTGCGGGGTAATCGGATACCCGAAGAAATATCGGCATCCCCCGCGAATCGCCGCCGCTCCCACCGCCTCATTGCCCTTCATCAGAACCTTTTCGCTGGATGCTTCCATTACGCGCTCTCCTCCTGCATGATACGCTCCACGCGAATCACCAGATCGGGACACATCATCGCGCAGAACCCACAGGCGATACACGCGTCCATATCGGTGACGTAGGCCGGATTGTATCCTTTGGCATTAATGCGGGAGGGGTCCAGAGCGACGATCTGCTTGGGGCAGGCACCGACACACAGACTGCAGCCTTTACATCGGTTCTCAATAAACGTTACGAAACCTCGCGGCACGGTTACCTCCTTGCGTTCATCCAGTCCTCTCGAAGGACGGTAGAAACGTACATGTGTGATTCTGCGGTCGATCCGTTGAGCACGCCGCAGGAGTTCAATAGCTCCCGGGTCCCGGCGGTGTACGCCAGGGGAATCTGCGTCTTCGAGGTCACCTCCAGGCACAGGCGGAGCCCGGCGTTGATATGGTCACAGGTGGTCTCGTGCAGCATGTGAGAGTTGCTTATGAGTCCGCCGCAGGACAATCCAATCTCCTCCTCGACCGCTCGCACGGAGGCGATCGTCCTCTGGATGTCGCCGTTTTCGGGGCGGTACCGGTTGACCACGTACAGCACCTCCGTCGAATCCGCGGGAAGGTGGGGGATGAACTGACGGATCGCCCGGGCACCGGCGGGATCTCCCCCCAGGTCGACAACCACCGATCGGGCGGGATCGCGGAGAGCCGGAACCACCGCCCCGGAAACCGCCGGCACATCCACACCAGTATCAATCGCCAGACTGCTCCCGATCACCGTGATTCCCTCACCCTCGAGCAGTTTCCGAGCCTCCCGGCTCCGGAAATAGGGATTGACCACGTCCAGATCGATGAGAGTCACCGGCGCAGGCAGCATTCGCGCCAACGCGATGGCGCACTCGCTCTTCCCTACCCCGTAGGCACCGCAGATGATCGTCACCCGCGGCGAAGTCATCGGTGCCGATCTCCATTCCGAGCCTCGCCGCCGCGATACTCGAGGGCGCACTCAACTCCCGACAACACCCTCCGAGCCCCCGCGGCCAGAGCGGCCATCTCCTCTTCGCCGGGATACACCAGGACCGGCGCCATCCACTCCACGCGATTTCGAATCCACCCCGTCAGCGATTCATCGTGCGCCAGTCCGCCGGTAAGTATGATCGCCTGCGGCCGAACGCCGAGCGTCGCCGCCGCGGCCCCGATCTCTCTGGCAACCTGCCACGCCATAGCGCGGTAGATCCGTTCCGCCTCGCGATCACCCCCGCCGATCCGCCGGGCGATCTCCCTTCCATCGGTTGTTCCCAGATACGCCGCGAGGCCGCCGTTGCCTTTGATCATCCTGCGGATTTCCCGCTCCTCGTACCGGCCGGAGAAACAGAGGTCCACAATCTTCAGAACTGCCACTCCGCCACTCCGCTCGGGAGTGAACGGCCCCTCACCGTTGAGTCCGTCGTTCACATCGATTACGCGACCATGGAGATGGGCACCCACGGTGATTCCTCCCCCCAGATGTACCACTACCGCCGCGAGATCTTCGTACCGCGTGCCCAGCTCCGCCGATGCCCGCCGGGCGGCCGCTTTCTGGTTGAGCGCGTGAAATATACTGGTTCGATCCAGCCCCGGAATTCCCGACGGTCGCGCCTCCGGCGCGAGTTCATCCACCACCACCGGGTCGACGATGTAGGCGGGACGATTCCCGGCGACGCGGGCGATCTCTTCCGCAAGGATGCCCCCCAGATTGGAGGCGTGCTCTCCGAGAACTCCACGCCCAAGGTCACTGAGCATCCGTTGATTTACCTGGTACGTGCCACCCTGCACCGGATGCAGGAGTCCGCCCCGGCCGACTACCGCCGCGAGCGAGGTAAGCTCGATCCCTTCCGTCATGAGCGTCTGGAGAATTGCCTCTTTCCGCAGGGGAAGTTGGTCGTTCACGGTCTCAAAGGGAGCGAGATCATCGATATTGTGCACCACGGTGCGCTCCAGGAGGCACTGCTCACCGCGAAACGCAGCGATCTTGGTAGAGGTGCTTCCGGGATTTATCGCTAGTACCAAGTCATCAGCGGGCATATTCCAGTTTCTTTGCAAAGGGCGTGCCAAGTGGCTCATCGCCACGAAAGACCACCGACACCCGCTACGGGACGCGAATCCAGCCGGGATCGGCCCGGTTCGGTGGTATACCTGCGCAGTAGTCTGCAGATACGCAATATTTTGCGCGCAATTCTTTGCAGGAATTGGTACCCGCGAAAGACGTAGAATCCGTCGTCAGCTAATCCCGTAGCGCTGCAGTTTGTACTGAAGTGTTCGCACGCTAATTCCCAGAACGCCGGCGCAGCGAGTGCGGTTCCCGTCGCACTCTGCCAGCACCGTGCGGATATGCTGGTGTTCAGTCTCGGCAACCACCCGTGCCAGGGACAGGATTCGGTCCCCCCGCGGCGCCCCTCCTCCGGTGGACCCCACGCGGCCGGGAGAGGATTCCTGCATCGATGGAGGCGCGGTCTCCCCGAATCGCGTATCTCCGGCGGAGCCCAAACCGTCGGCGCAGCCGTCGCCGGCACCCGCCGAAAGGGGCAGGTGTTCCGGTTCCACGACCGTCTCCTCCAGACCCATCACCACCACCGCCCGACGAAGGACGTTTTCCAGTTCGCGCACGTTCCCGGGCCACGCATACCCGGTGAGGTGTTCCATCGCTGCAGGGCTGATCCCCTGGATGCCGCGGCCGTACTCCGCATTGATCTCGGACAGCAGACGGTTGCAGAGGAGGCCGATATCGCCGGCACGATCCCGCAGCGCGGGAATCGTCACCGGAACTACCAAGAGCCGATAGAAGAGATCCTCCCGGAACGTGGCGTCCCCGATCGCCCGGGTCAAATCCATGTTGGTGGCGGCAATCACTCGGACGTTAATCGGAATCGAGTGATTTCCTCCGACCCTCCGGACTTCATGTTCCTGCAGGACCCGCAGCAGCTTCGCCTGCGTGGTGAGACTCATGAGTCCCACCTCGTCGAGAAAAATCGTCCCCCCGTGAGCCTCCTCAAACAGTCCCCGTCGGCCGTCGCGCCGGGCGCCGGTGAAGGCCCCCCCCACATAGCCGAAGAGCTCACTTTCCAGCACCCCTTCCGAGAGGGCGGCGCAATTCACCCGGACGAAGCGAGCGTTTCGCCGCTCACTGGCGTTGTGTATGGCGTGCGCAAATAGTTCCTTCCCGGTGCCGCTCTCACCTTGCAACAGAACGGTGGCCGGCGTGCCGGCGGCGACTCGAGCCTTGTGCACTGCCGCCAGGAACGCCGGATGCTCGCCGACCACATCTTCAAACGTGTAGCGCGCCTCCAACTTGCGAATTGTGGCCTTGGCATCCTCCAGCTGGTCGTGAAGCTGCCGCAGTTCGCTGACATCCTTGATAACCGCCACCGAGCCGCGGATCTCCCCATCCACCACGATCGGATTGGCATCGACAACCACGTCGCGCCGATACGGACCAACCCGCAACCGGCGATTTCGCACCGGTTCTCCGGTGCGCAGTACCGCCATGTGAATGCTCTCACCGCCGGCGATGTCAACGGTACACGGCTTTCCGATTACCTCCTCCTGGGTCAGGCCGGTGACCCGCGTATAGGCGGGGTTCACCAGCACTCCATTTCCGCGCTCATCGACCACCGAAATCGCATCCTGCGTGCTGTTAAAGATCGCGTCATTCAAGAGGCGGATTTCCCGAAGGTTTGTGATCTCCTCCGCCAACCGTTGCAACTCACTTATGTCGCGAAAGATCGCGGCCGCCGCGAACACCTGTCCGTCGGAATCCCGCAGGGCGTAGCGGTTAGTGATAATCGTTACCGATTTCCAGGAGAGACGCTGCTGAAGTTCGTTCGTCCCCGTCTCCAGCACGACTGGAAGGCGAGTGACGGGAATAACTGATTCGATAGAGCTGCCCAAGGAAGCCGAAGCGGAGATTTTGAGAATCTCTTCCGCAGCGGGATTGAAGACGGTGATTCTCCGAGAGCGATCGATAACGATAATGCCATCGGAGGTGCTGTTCAGCAACAGGGCCGCTTCGCGGTTGTCCACGGACAATTCCGGTGTCAGTTGTTGGACGGCCTGAAGCCGGTTTCCGCCACGATCCGGTAGAAACTGCCCTTCTTACTGAGCGCCTTCTTCCATCCCTCCGTCGGCTCCGCCTGAAAGATGACGTCGCCGGAAGCGTGATTTATGAACCACGCCTCCTCCTGGAGTTCCGCTTCCAACTGCCCCGCTCCCCACCCGGAATAGCCGGCAAACACACGAATGCGCGGTACCTCAGGTCCAAGAGACAAGTGATAGTCTTCAGATTTTACGTAGTCAATGATGTGGCCAAAAGAAGGTTCAAAGAACACGCCCGGAGTAGGTTCCTCGGTATGCTCGCTCCGGTATTGGAGAGGGATACCGTTGTGAAGCGCGAAGACGTAGTTCTGCTGTACCGGTCCCCCCACGAAGACGGGAGCATCCTCAAGCGCAGTTCCTTCCACTGAATCGAGAACCTCTCCCACACTGACCTCGCTCTCGCGATTCACGACCAGGCCGAACGCCCCTTCGTCGGTATGGTGAATGACAAGTACCACCGTCCGAAAGAAATTCGGGTCCTGCAGCTCCGTTTCGGCGATGAGAAAATGGCCTCCCAAATCGGTGGGCATGGGCTCCTCGGAGTTCATAGTCTCTATTATACGCCAATCACGGTGACAACAGAACCCCGGTCGCCGCCTCACAGCGAATCGAGAATCTGCTCCACCGCTTGGCGATTCTCGTACTCCGGATTCGCCTCCAGCAACTGAGAGAGCACGGTCCGCGCCGCTTCGGCATTATCCTGCGACACGTATACCTCACCCAGGCGGTGGTACGCCCGCCAGAATCGTCCGTCGTTTTGAACAACCTGGTTCAGCTCTTCCTCGGCGCGGTTGAGATTGTCGGATTCCAGGTAGGCCACCGCCAGGTTGTACCGCACCGAGGGGTCTTCGTCGCGGAGATCCACAGCGGTCTGATAATGGCTAATCGCGTCATCAAACCGTTCAAGATTCAAATACACGTTCCCCAGATTGTTGTTGACTTCGAAGTCGTCCGGTGATTGCTCGTAGGCGCGCCGTAGCACATCGAGAGCTTGTCGATGCGACCCCTGGTCGTTCAGGAGCCTGCCCAGCTCGATCATCGAACGATCGTATGATCCGTCGCGCTGGATCGCCGCCATATGCGCTTCGATAGCACTGTTGATATCACCGAGGCGCTCCTGAATTCGCCCCAGAGTGAAGTGGTACTCCGGTTGGCGATCATCCTGGTTGATCGCCCGCCGTATCAGCCGAAGCGCCTCCCGGTGTTCTCCGCGCTCAGTCTTGACGAGGGCGGCGTTGTAGGCGTGGGTGGGGTTGTCGGGCTCCAATTCAGCGGCACGATCGAAGGAACGCTCGGCTTCCGCGATTTTTCCCTGGCTGTACATTGCAGAACCGAGTCGTGAGTGGTACCGGGCGTCGCCGGGATTGACATCGATCGCGCGGTTCAGGCTGATCTCGGCGCCGCCGAAATCCTGCCGGTCTATGAGAATCGTGGCGATCCGGTAGTGGGCGGCGTCATTCTCCGAGTCGATTTCGACGGCGTAACGAAACGCCTCCAGCGCATCGTCCTCCCGACGAAGCTGCAAATTGGTGATCCCTAGGTTGTAATAGGTGTTGCGATAGTACGGATTCACCCGAGCGACCCCGCGATAACTGGAACGAGCGTCCTGGAACTGGCCTGCCCGATACTGTGCCCGCGCCAGGTCGTAGAGGAGAACCGCGCTGTCCGGATTCAGACGCACCGCCCGCGAGAAGGAGTCGATCGCATCCGAGAATCGATCGGTTTCGTAATACACCTGTCCCAGGGTGTAATGCGCCTCCCATACATCGTCCCGTCGAAGCGCCTGATTCGCGTGCTCAATCGCTTCACGCCGGTTATCAGAGCTTCCAGGATCCTGGGAGAAATAGCTCTGGGCAGTTGCCGCGAGCGCCTCAGCGTGGAGACGGTTCTCGGAATTCTCGTCCTCCAGGTCGATCGCCAGTACCTCCTCCAGCGTGTCCCGGGCACGGGCGTATTCCTCGTTTTCGAGCTGCTCCCGAGCACGGGCCAACAGCGATTGAATCGACTCGGTTTTTTCCCGTTCCTCCGCGTTGAGGCGTTCCAGTTCCGCCTGTCGCTCCGCTTCTCTCCGGCGCGCCTCTTCTTCACGACGACGCGCTTCCGCTTCCCGTTGGGCGGCGAGTTCCTGCTGCACAGCGAGCTCCGCTTCTCTCCGGCGCGCCTCCGCCTCTTGGGCGCGTGCTTCCGCTTCCAGGCGGCGCGCTTCCGCTTCCGCCTGCTGAACGGCGGCGTCCGCGGCATCAGTATTCGGTAACGTCTGATCACCCTCTTCCTGCGTTTCACGGCGAGCGGCGATCGCCCGATCGCGCAGGTCTCGCGCATCCTGGTTCTCAGAATCCTCTATCAGCACTTGATCGAGGAGATCCAGCGCTCGCTGATACTCTCCGTTCTCGATGTAGTCTTCCGCCAGGCGCAGCGTGTTGCGCAGCCGCTCCTCAGCCCGCCGCTCGGCTTCGGTAGGTTCGGAAGATTCGGTCCCGGTGACGGGTTCCGACGGCTCTTCCCCATCCCCCCAGGGGCCCCACAGGAGTGCCCCTCCGGCACCGATTAAGGCGATCGCCGCGGCGATTCCCGCCGCCAAAAGCACCTTCTGTCGTGAACTGGCATTCATAATGGTATACGCCTCTCAATCGACGATATCGAGTTCGTCGTCGTATCTTCGTAATTCTTCATCTTCCGCCTCGAAGCTGGTGGTCTCCTCGTCGGCGGACTCCAATGACCGCAGGACGGAATCGAGCATCCGTTGTCGCCGTTCTTCGGTGGCCTGGCGTTCTTCCTCTTCCCGCCGCCGCCGCTCCTCTTCGGCGATGCGCCGCGCCTCTTCTTCCTCACGGCGGCGCCGCTCTTCCTCTTCGCGGGCGATCCGTTCCGCCTCGATCGACTCCTGCAGCAGTGCGATCATCTCCTCGATCTGAGGGCGCTGCTCCGTATCGGGCCGCAGGGCAAGGAAGTACTCATAGTCCTCTACGGCACCCTCGTACGCCTCAGTGGCCACTTTCAAGTTCGCTCGATTTAGATACGCCGCCACCCGGGCGCTATCATGTTGTAGCGCAGCGGAGTACATTTCAATAGCCTCATCAGAGTTTCCCCGCCGCGAGAGAAGCAGGGCCAGATCGAAGGCCACTTTGCTCTTTCCCTCCGATGAGAGCTCGCCGCCGCTCAACGCCTGTCTGAGAACCGTCTCCGCACGGTCACCGCGGCCGGACTGCTCAAGCGCTACCGACAAATACCGGACCGCTTCCACGCGGGTCGGGTCACGGGAGATTTCGATCTCCAGGAGCGGAATCGCCTCGGCAAGCTCATTGTTCTGCATCGCCGCCACCGCCCGATCCCAGACGTCGTCTCCTTGGGAGGAACTCTCCTGAGCTCCGGCTCCGCCTGAAACGACGAGAAAGATCAGCGCCAGCGCCAACACCGCAACGCCGACCCGGCGAGTAAGACCTTGCCTATTGTTCTCTCCATTATCATAATGGCGGTACATGGGCCTTATCATAGTCATCGTAGTATTAGGTGTCGGCATCGGTATCGCTACCCTGTACATCGTACGCAATCAGATCGCCCCGAAAAAAGTATCTCGCATCGAGCACCTTCTCAAACAGAATAAGTCAACGGCGGCGGTAAAACTCGGAAAACAACTCCTCGCCAGAGACCAACGAAATCCGGAACTCCATTATCTTATGGGCCGCGCGTACCAGCAGGACAACAAGCCGGAACTGGCGCTGATGGAATACAAAATGGTGAACCAGATCGGCGTGTTCGACGGTACCATACCGGAAACACGATTTCGGCGCCAGCTGGCGGAGCTTTTTCAACGGTTCAATCAACCGGATGAGGCGCTCAAGGAGTACCTGCTCCTATTGCAGAAGGACCCCAATACCGCGGATCACTACTATCAGGTAGGCCTCCTCTTCGAGCATCGCAACAAAGGGGCGAAGGCGGTCGGCTACTACCGTAAGGCGATTGAGCTGCAGCCGGGGCACGGACTTGCGTACCTCCAACTGGGACTACTCCTGTACCGGGCCAAGAAGTTTGGCGAGGCGCAGCAGTACTTGGAAAAGGCGCTGCGCTTTGAACCGGAACACTACGAGGCGTACTACTATATCGGACGCATTCAGAAGGAGAGCAAAGACTACGCCGCAGCCCTTCAGTCGTTCGAGTGGTCTGCCAAGTCCACCGAATACAAGGTGAAATCGCTGATAGAACGGGGTGCCAGCTACATGGAGATGAACAATCTGGAGCGGGCGATCCCGGAGCTGGAGCGGGCGATCGGCCAGATAAAAGATCCCACCGTGCCGGACTCCCTGTGGGCGCATTACTTCCTCGCAACGTGTTATGAGCGCATGCGCAAGATAGAACGCGCCATCGAGCAATGGGAGCAGATCTATCAACAGAAACCGGGATTCCAGGACATCGCCGAAAAGCTCTCGCAGTATCAGGAACTTCGCCAGGACGACCTGGTCAAGGACTTTCTCACCGCGTCACAGACGCAATTCCGGGAAATGTGCCGTAAGGTAACCGAAGCGATGGGGTTCACGCTTCAGTCAATGACCGACGAAAAAGACGGCCTCAGCGCCATCGCGGTGGAAGCCAAAACCAACTGGCGCAATACCAAGGCGATGCCGAATCTGTTCCGGTTTGTGCGAGTGGCGGAGATGATCGATGAAGCTACCGTGCGACAAACGTACGAGGACATGCGTAGCCAGAACATGACCCGGGCGAAGATTATCGCCACCACCGGGTTCTCCCGGATGGCAATGGATTATGCTGAAAGCCGTCCGGTTGAGCTATACGACAAAGACTACCTCCAGAAGATCCTGACGGGAGCCCCGTGAAGATTCTGTGCGTCGCCGACCATGTCGATCCGCTGGTCTATTCGATGACGGTCAAGAAACGCTTCTCTTACGTGGATCTGGTACTGAGCGCGGGAGATCTTCCGATGGAATACCTGGGATTCATCGCATCCAACCTGAACGTCATCGTGGGATTCATCTTCGGTAACCACAACCTCAAAGAGCTTTCCACCTTCTACCGTTCGGCCCGGCCGATGCTGGAATCAACGAGTGTTGACAACCAGTTTCGCCACCATTTTGGCGCGACGTGTATTGACGACCGCGTCCGCAACCTGAATGGACTCCTCATCGCCGGACTGGGAGGGAGCATGCGATACAACAACGGAGAACACCAGTTCACCGAATTCCAGATGTATCGCCGTATGTGGCGCCTGGTTCCGCGGTTAGTGTGGAATCGGCTGATTCATGGACGTTTCCTGGACATCCTTCTCACCCACGCCTCACCGCGCGGTATTCACGACAAGCAGGACCCGTGCCATGTTGGTTTTCGTAGTATGCTGTGGTTCATGCGATGGTTCAAACCACGCTATTTGCTCCACGGACATATCCATTTGTATGATCTTAACGCTGAGCGGTCTACCCGCTTTCGGGAAACCGAAGTAATCAACGTATACGACCATTACATCCTCGACCTGGGAGAAGCCAATGAGTAATCTCTTTGAATCGGAAGCGCGGGACGACTTCAACCGTGCTCGAAAGAATGCGTTTTTTTCCCAACTGTTTAGTCTATTTGCCCCGGAGAGACAGGAGCTTTTGTCGCTGCAGGAAGTGAAGGATGTTCTCAAGCCCCGGGGCGAGACGTACAGGGGCATGCAGGAAGTTCCGATCGATCGTATCGTGGGAAGCGAAGGGCGCTACCGGGATTTTAACAAGCAGTTTCTTCCCCGCCACGAGTATCTCAGAAATCGGTGGCAGCGTGTTGATATGGCCCATCTCACCGACGTGATACTGCCGCCGATCGCCTTATACGAGATCGGCGGCGTGTACTTCGTCCGTGACGGAAACCACCGAGTCTCGGTGGCAAAGGCGCAAGGCGTGAAGCAGATCGATGCCGAAGTTGTTGCCCTCGATACGGAAATTCCGCTCCAGGAATCACTAACACGGGACCATCTCCGGGAGGCCGTGATTGAGCATGAACGGAAGATCTTCTGTAGGCAGATGCCCGTGGATCGGGTACTTCCGGAGTGTGACCTATCGGTGAGTGCCACCGGACGATATGATGAGCTCACGCACCATGTTTACGGTCACAAGTACTTTCTCAACGAACATGAAACGGTGGAAATACCACTGGAACGTGCTCTGCGAAGCTGGTATGACAACGTCTATCGTCCGATCGTCGATGTCGTCCGGGAGAACAATCTCATGGCACGCTTTCCGGGACGAACGGAGACGGATATGTATCTGTGGATCGTAAAACACTGGGATCAACTGAAGCGCCGGTACGGTCCCGATTTTCCGGTACAGCAGGCAGCACGGGACTATTCCGAACGGTACGGTCGCGGGGGGTGGCATCGCATCAAAGACGGCGTACTACGGCTCATTCGTAAACGGTAAATCTCCAGGATCCATCATCCACGGACCGCTCTCGGTCTGCATTCGGGGGCTCCATTCATGGAGCAGCCAGACCCGGATCGGCTGGGACGTCTCGGACAGGCGTTCGAGCGTTGCACCCTCGAAAACGCGCGATACCGGAAGCGCCTCCTTCGGACCAGACACATACCGTGCTTCCCGTAGGTTGTCGGCGGTTTCCAGCACCACCAGCAGGGAATCAGCTTCATCGGCGGGAACGATTATTCCCGATGCATCCATATGCGCCGTTGCTTCAGTGGTGAGTTCCGGGAGCGTCCGGGGAAGCTGCACTTCCCGCCGATCCCGGCGGCCGGACAGATCCGTGACAGTAATCTGCACGCTTCCGCGCGGCAGCCGCGATCGTCCATCGATCGTGAGGGGCGGCGTCGTGTACCACTGTTGCCCATCCTGCTCGTGAGACGAGAGATCCTCCACCTTGAGAGTCCAGCCCAGATCGCGATCGGCGAGGATCACCTCGAGTTCCGCCAGTTCTCCGCTGCCGTCTGGGTCAAAGACGTCCACGGAGACTACCAGAGCCTCCGTTACCTCCTCGTCGCTTGGATGTCGAGACGCTACCAGGTAGTGATCGATTTGCATGATCTGCGGATCCGAGGAACTGCACCCGACCAGGGCCGCCAGGAAAACAAGCCCGAAAACGCGATGAACCGCCTGAAAAATAAAAAAACGCCCGTTGCCGGGCGCATATCTGTGCAGAAAACCTGCCATGAATCAGTAGCTCTTAGAGGTCTGCATCTTGCGAATCTTCTTCTGAATCTTCCGCTCCATGGCCTTTTTCTTCCGATTCTTGATCGTGGAAGGCTTCTCGAAATACTCGCGCTTTTTCCACTCTCGAATGATTCCCTCTTTTTCAACCATGCGTTTAAACCGCTTGATCGCTTTCTCGAGGTTTTCTCCGTCGTCAATCTTTACTGTGGCGATGTAACATCACCCCCTTCCACGCTTAAGGTATCAACGATAATGACCTGACCAGCATCGCTGTGTCAACAAGGGGCTCTGTGAGATACGTTCGAGGATCAACCGCGACGCCGGCGATTCGCAGCTCCCAGTGAAGATGAGGCCCGGTGGAGAGACCGGTGGACCCCACCGTTCCCAGCGGAGCGCCGGCGGAGACTACATCCCCCGGAACTACGTCCATCGAGTCCAGGTGGTAGTAGAGCGAAAAAACGCCGGGCAGATGCTCGAGCACGACGGACAACCCGGTGATAATCCGATCTTCCGCCATAACGACTCGGCCGGAGGCAGGAGCGATAACGGGAGTCCCGGTGGGAGCGGCAAGGTCCATTCCGTTGTGGATCGCCTGCGCGGATGCTCCATCGGCATAGCCGAACTCCCGACGATCTCCGAAGTACGACGTCTCTCGGAAATCGGCCACCGGCAATCGAAACCGCCCCGAATGGACGCGGGTATCGAGATCCACGCGATGAATTAGCTTCCAGAGCGTTTGCGACTGTTCCGCGCGGCGTGGGTCATCGGTGGTCCGCAGATCGGTCATACCGCGATTGAGGGCGATTCGTTCGCTGCGAAATCGTCCCTCCTGCACACGAACCGAAAATCTCCGTTGGGGCGCATCCCGCGACGCACCCTCGTCTCCCCCGGTGAATCGAACCACAAGTTCCGCCTCGCCCACCGCCGCGGTGCTCGGAACCCCCAGAAGCGCGATCCAGGCGCTACGGTCGCTGTGAGCGTGAGCGTGAGCGTAGACCGCCACACGCCACGCCGAAGAACTGTGGCGAGAGCCATCGGCGAGCACGAGCTCCGCGGTGGTTCCTTTAATCGTGGCGGACGAGATCCTCACGGTAAGCGCCTCGCCCTGGAGTACCGTGGCGGGTACGTCCACCACCGCGCGGGGAACCGCCATGACATGCCACAGCCCCGCGCCCAATAGCAGGACGGTTGCGACCCGTCTAATCGTGCACGAGTTATACAACCTGTTCTTCCGCCCGACGAATATCAAGGACCACCAGCTGTACGTTCTCATTTCCGTTGAAGTAGTTCTTGCTGAATTCAAAGACAGCGTCCACACGATCCCGGATATCAAAATCCCTCCGCGCACGCTCCGCGGCACCCCAAAATACGGAAGGCCACTTGTACCCGCCTCCCGCCAGAAGAAGTCGCAGATGGTCCTGGTCACGTCCGATAATCTGCATATCCTCAAGCACCATGTTTCGCGCGAGAAACCGCAACTGCGGATTAGCCTGCCCGTACGGCTCAAAGCGTCGCACGATCTCCTCCAATTCCGGGGTGAGGTATTTGGGCGGGAGCTCCGCATCGATAGCAATCGATTCCTCTACCTCGTCATCGAGATTCACCTCCGGCGCCAACTCCGTCAGTCGCGACCAGAACTCATCCATTCGCTCCGCCGGCAAATGAAAACCGGCCGCTTCATTATGACCGCCCCACTTATCGAAGA
Organism: Alkalispirochaeta sp.; assembly: GCA_040904425.1. Classification (GTDB taxonomy): domain Bacteria; phylum Spirochaetota; class Spirochaetia; order DSM-27196; family Alkalispirochaetaceae; genus Alkalispirochaeta. The sequence continues at coordinate 102,085 of JBBDTM010000101.1, read as the reverse complement.
TATCGTCGAACCGCTGTAGAAATTCCGTGGCAAGAAAGCCTCGGGCGCTGCGGACACTTCCCACCACGGAACTTTCCACCGAGGTGAGCACGGTGGCGGGGCGATTGAACCGACGGCTCAGGCGACCGGCGATGATTCCCGTAACCCCCCGATGAACGACGGTGTCATGCACGGCGATGATCTTTCCGCCGAGCGTTTCCGCCGCTTCATACGCTCGGGGCAGAACGCTTTTCCACGCCTCATCTCCCACACGTCGCCGCTTCTTGTTGAGCTCGCTTATCTCCTGTGACAGGCGAACCCGTTCCGCCTCGTCATCGGAGAGCAGCAGCTCCACCGCCACCGAGGGAGTACCCATCCTTCCCGTGGCGTTGATCGCCGGGGAAAGGTTCCAGCTGATCTCACGACTTCCCAGCCGGCGATTGGAGAGATCCAGGGTACGTGCCAGCGAGCCGATTCCCGGCCAGGGGTTAGAGTTGAGGCGCTCCAGGCCGCGGCGAATGAGCATCCGATTCTCGTCGACGGCGGGCATCATGTCCGCCAGACTGGCGATCGCCACCAAATCCATTACCGAATCGATCGCCTCCCGGACCTGGGGAAAACGCTGATCAACCACCGTCTGGTACATCGCCGCCAGAACGTCGATCTCTTCCGTGGCGGAACCGTGGTAGCGCGCCATCCGCGAACCGTCGCCGATCTGCAGCAGACTCTTCTCGGCGAGCGGAGGGAAGAGCTCAGCCACCTGCTCCGCCAGGTCCAGCATGAAGATGTCCACGTGTGGTCCCAAGCCGCGGGCCAGAAGCTTCTGCTGCAAGGGAAGATCGTAGCAGACGAGCTTTCGTCCCACCAGAAACTCCTGGAGTCGGCTCGTCTCGAGCGAGGCAACCCCCGGCACGAGCGCCTCCGTGACACGATCCACCTCCAGGCCATTCTCCAGCAGGATAGCGTCGACCACCACCGTATCGTTGGTGGGCCGAGCGTTTATCAGTGTCACCAGTTCGCCGAAGAGTTCCGTCCCGCCGAAGGCCAACGCCTGTCGGACCTTGGCGGTTACCGCACACGCGCAGAGCCCGTCAAAGGGATAGCTCTCCTCCACCTTGGGATTGATTATCGCCACCGCCGGCGGAAGCTGATCCTGTGGGTTGTGGTGATCCACAACGATCGTGTCGATGCCGGCGGCGGCGGCGGCGGCGATCTCTTCCACGTTGGTGATTCCCGAGTCCACGGTGATAATCAGCGTGCCGTCGTTTCCGGCGAACTCCTCCACCGCAGCCATCGTCAGGCCATACGGATCATCCCCCTGGGGCACACGCCACTCCACGTCAATTTCCATATCGCGCAGGGTGGAGACCATCACGGCGGTACTGGTGATCCCGTCCACGTCACGGTCACCGAAGACCAACACCTTTTCCCCTTCGTCCGCCGCCTGGCGAATGCGTTCCACCGCGTCGGGCATGTCCTCAAACAGAAACGGGCTGTGAAGGTAGCGGAGATCGGTCTCCAGGTAGTACGGAAGCTCCGCGCCCGCGGTTATTCCGCGTCGTACGAGAATCGCGGCGGTGAGCAGATCGGTGCCGAACCGCGAAGAAAGCTCCTTCACCGCCGCGCCGTCGATAGCCGGCTTATCCCACTTCATAGAGAGGAGATTTCTTCCAGGACCATGTCATCGGAGACGGTGCCGCTCGCCACATCCTCGATCGTGATTCCTTCCGTTACGGTGGCCACCGCCTGGTCAACCGCCTCCTGGGTGTGCCCCCAGACGCGGATCATCGGATCACCGACATCGACGGAACTCCCCGGTTTTCGAAGGATCTCGAATCCCACATCGCCGTACACACCGTCGTCGGCCTTGTTCCGCCCCGCTCCCAGATAGACACCTCCCATTCCTACACGATAGGCGTCCAGTCCGGTCACCGTCCCGCTCCGAGAAGCGGTAATTTCGGTGGTCACCGGAGCACGAAGCGTACCGAAATCGGCGATCATCTTGTTGGGGTCCCCTCCCTGAAGGCGAATATTCCGTTCCATCGCGTTCCACGCGCTACCATCGGCGATCGCCGCACGGCACCGTTCTTCCGCCTCCGCCACGGACGACGCCTTCCCGTCGGCCACCAACATCCACGCCGTGAGGCGCACCGTTACCGCCATGAGATCGTCGCTGCGGCCGTCGGTGGGAACCCGATCAAGCGCCGCGGGACACCCGAGGAGCGCCATCGACTCCTCTACTTCGAGGAAGTTTCCCACTTTCGACCCCAGGGGGCTATCCATCCGCGTCAGCACAGCCACCACCTGCTTCCCGAGGCTTTTCCCCGTGTTCACCAGCGAGGTGGCCAGCGCCCGGGCGTCCTCCCGCGTCTTCATGAACGCCCCGGGGCCGGTCTTTACATCGAAAACAAGAGCGTCCGCCCCTTCGGCAAATTTCTTTGACAGAATACTGGAGGTGATCAGGGGGACGCTCTCAACGGTACCGGTGACATCACGCAGGGCGTACAGTTGCCGATCAGCCGGGACCACATCACTACTCTGGCCGGTCATGGAGAATCCGCATTCTCCGATTATCTCGGCAAACCGTTGCGGGGAAAGATCGGTGCGGTATCCGGAAATCGACTCCAGCTTGTCCAGCGTTCCCCCGGTATGCCCCAGGGAGCGCCCACTCATCATCGGTACGTGAGCACCACAGGCGGCGGCGAGAGGAGCAAGGATGAGTGAGACTTTGTCACCGACGCCCCCGGTGGAATGCTTGTCCACGAAGGTGGTGTGCAGAGACGTTAAGTCGATCGTCCGACCGGATTCGATCATCTCCCGCGTCAGGTATCCGGTCTCCTCCGGTGTCATGCCTGCGAAGAAAACCGCCATGAGGAACGCGGAGACTTGGTACTCGGGAATGGACCCGTCCACATAGCCCCGAACGAGAAATGATATCTCATCCTGGGAAAGCGCCTCTCCCTGTCTCTTCTTTACAATGATATCCAATGCGCGCATCTCGCAAGAATAACACGGAAGAGTAAGCCATGACAGCCCGATAGCCACCACTCCGGGGCTCCTACAGGAGCCCGCCGGCGACATGCACGGTATTCAGCTGCGAATCAACGGCGTCCTGGATCGCCGCCAGCACCACCGCCCGCACCTGACCGACAACGGCCGGATCCAGAAGGCGGGCGGTGAGAATCGAGAGGCCCCGTTCATCCGCCGCCCGAAGAAACGCAGCTCCCTCCGCGGTAAGGTGGAGCGTGGCAGGACCCGCCCAATCCGCCGTTACCAGGCCTCCGTCACCGGGCTGATAGTAGCGAGACTCCCGCGGCTGAAAGGGGCGTTCCGAGGCGACACAGTAGTCCAGTTCCGGTTGTACCCCCAGAATCGAAAGGTAGCGCCAAAGGACCCCCAGCCCGATCTGCCGCGCCCGCGCCTCCGGCTCGGGGCCGGATTGCTGTATCAGGTCCAACCCTTCCGACAGAAGCTCGTACGCCGCGGCTCCCGCATCTCCCGAGGCGTGCGTGCGCCAGATCAGCTCCGCCCAGAGGTTTGCGTGGTAGAAAGCGGTGAGATTGTTCTGTAGCTCCAGGGCGTAGCGTTCAACATCGAAATCGGTTATCTTGCTCCGGTCCTGCCGAGGATCACGGTAGAGCCACACCCGCCCCCGGGCGAAGGGGACTACCTTCCCACGAAGTGAACTCCGCCGTGACCGCAGGCCGTAAGCTACAGCCGGCACTATTCCCTCCTCCGGGATGAGAAGATCCACCATGGCGTGGCTCTCGCCGAAGGGACTCAGCCGGAGAACGAGCGCGGAGTGTTGACTGCTGCGGTTCACGTTCATAGCTTATACCAACCGCAGGACCAAACAACAGTAGAAATCAAGGAACACAGGAAACAGCTATGTCAGATCAACGCGAAATTTTACCGGCAGACCAAGTACTGCCGAACAAGCTCTATCTCATTGCGCTCAACGGAAAGCCGATCTTTCCGGGGCTCTTCACGCCACTCATGATCAGCGCCCAGGAAGACATCGATGTTGTACAGAAAGCGCTGGAAGGTGACAAACACATCGGCCTGGTGATGACCCGGGACGAAGAGTCCGAAAGCGCCCGTGTGGGCGACCTCCATGAAATCGGGACAGCCGCCAAGATTCTCAAGCGGATCAATCTCCCCGACGGCGGGATGAACATCTTCGTCTCGACGCTGAAGCGATTTCGGATTCGCAAGAGTCTCTCCGGCAACGACCTCCCCATGGTGGCCGCCGTTGATTATCTGGATGATGAGAACTCCGATAGTGACGAAGTGCAGGCGTTAACCCGATCGATCATCTCCGAGACCAAACAGGTCAGTGAGAACAATCCCCTTTTCTCGGAGGAGATGCGATTGAACATGGTCAACATCGACCAACCGGGGAAGATCGCCGATTTTGTCACAAGTATTCTCAACATCGATCGCGATGCACAGCAGGACGTACTGGAAACACTTAACGTCCATGAGCGCCTGGAGAAGGTCCTCATGTTCATAAAGAAAGAGCAGGAGCTTCTTCGCATCCAGAAGCGCATACAGAGCCAGATCAACGAGAAGATCGAAAAGAGCCAGCGGGAGTATTTTCTCAAGGAAGAACTCAAGGCGATCAAGCAAGAGCTGGGTATGCCTACAGATGCCAAGAGTTCAGAATATCAGCGCTTCAAGGAGGCGATCGAGAACCTTCCCATCGAGGGGGAAGCGCGAAAACAGGTTGAGCAGGAGCTGGAGAAGTTTCAGCTGATGGAGCCCAACTCCTCGGAGTTCACCGTCACCCGTAACTACCTGGATACGATTATCCAGCTCCCCTGGGCCCCACCGGAACCGCGGGAGCTTGACCTGAAGAAAGCCTCCAAAATTCTCGATGCGGACCATTACGGTCTGGAGGATGTCAAAGAGCGGATTCTCGAGTTTCTGGCGGTACGGAAGCTGAAGGGAGATATGAAAGGTTCCATCATTTGCCTCGTGGGACCTCCCGGAGTGGGAAAGACCTCCATCGGGAAATCGGTATCCCGCGCCCTGGGGAAGGAGTTCTTCCGCTTTTCCGTGGGTGGCATGCGGGACGAGGCGGAGATCAAGGGCCACCGCCGCACCTACGTGGGGGCGATGCCGGGGAAAGTGATTCAGGGGCTCAAGATCGTGGGCAGCAAGGATCCGGTCTTCATGATCGACGAGATCGACAAGCTGGGAGTCAGCTTCCAGGGAGATCCCTCATCTGCGCTGCTCGAGGTGCTGGACCCGGAGCAGAACGTGGCGTTCCGCGATCACTATCTGGATCTCCCCTTCGATATCAGCAACATTCTCTTTATCGCTACCGCGAACACGCTTGACTCCGTTCCGGCTCCGCTCATGGACCGCATGGAGATTATCCGACTCTCCGGGTATATCGATGAGGAGAAGATCGCCATCGCCCGGAAGTATCTCGTACCGCGATCCGCGGAGCGCGCCGGACTCGGTAAGAAGCAGGTCAGCTACAACAAGTCTGCTCTTCGGTCGATCGCTAACGATTACGCCCGAGAAGCGGGAATGCGCACGTATGAGCAGATGCTGGACAAGATCCACCGCAAGCTCGCCCGGGACCAGGTAAGCAACGATTCAGCTCCGGAGAAGTATGAGATCACTCCGGAACGTCTTGAGAAGTACCTGGGACAACCGATTTTCCCGGAGGACGTGGGGAAGAAGATAGATCGTCCGGGGATGACGATCGGTCTGGCGTGGACGCCTTACGGCGGTGACACCCTGGTGATCGAGGCGATCAGCAATCCCGGGAAAGGTGAGTATAAGCTTACCGGACAGATGGGAGCCGTCATGCAGGAGAGCGCCAACATTGCCTACAGCTACGCTCGCCACGTGGGACAGGAATATGGAGTGGATAGCCGCTTCTTCGATGAGAACGAGATTCACATACACATTCCCGCCGGAGCGACTCCCAAGGACGGTCCCTCCGCCGGGGTCACCATGGCCACTACGTTGCTTTCTTTGGCCCGAGAGAAGCAGACACGGTCCCGAGTCGCGATGACCGGGGAGCTCTCCCTCGTGGGACAGGTCCTTCCCATCGGCGGGCTGAAGGAAAAGACGATCGCCGCTCGTCGCAACGGCATAAAACACGTTATCATTCCGAAGCAGAATGAAAAGGATCTTGTGGAAATACCGGACCACATCAAACGAGGTATCACGTTCTACCCGGTCGAGCGGATGGAAGAGGTGCTTGACATCGCGTTCCAGGAGAAGACTCACTCATCGTGACCGGGGGGGTGCTCCACCGCGCCCCGGCGCGGCGGGGTATCTCAAGGCGGAGCTTCTCTCACCACGGCGCGCCGCGGCAGGGCGAATCCGCGTGGGGCATCTCATGGCACGCTCTCTCGTCGTCGGAATGGTGCTGATGAGCGGCTGCACCCCCGCTTCGCCGGAAAACACGAACAACCCCGCCACCATCGAACAACGTCGTGCCCCGGAGGAAGCGCCGGATACGCACCGGCTACATCCGGAGTTCAACCTGACGCCGGCAAATATCCAGGAACTGGTAGGTAACCAGCCGCCGGCGATCCAGCGGAGAATCCTGTCGCAGCCGGCGGTATTTCTGGAGTATGTGGCGCGCCTCCTGCCGCGGGAAGCTCCGATACTTGCCCTGGTGGACAAACAGACACCACTTCCGGCGGATTACGTGCCGGACGATCTTGTTGCGCTCGAGCAGTATGCGGATCAACTCACCCTCAATCGGGAGGGGCTGGCGCTACGGGCGATGATCATGCCGGACGTGCTGGCGATGGTGGAAGCCGCCAAGCAAGACGGCGTTCAACTTGACATATCCAGCACCTACCGGAGCTACGACTACCAGAAAAGCCTCTTCGAATACTGGACGGAAGAACTGGGCCTGGCCGAAGCGGAACGCGTCAGCGCCCGCCCGGGGACGAGTCAGCACCAGTTGGGAACTACTATCGATTTTGGAAGTGTAACCCCGGCGTTTGCCGAGCACCCCGCCGGGGTCTGGCTGCTGGAACACGCCTCGAAATTCGGGTTCTCCCTCTCCTACCCTGATGGATACGAAGCGGTGACAGGTTACAGTTATGAGCCGTGGCACTTTCGATGGATTTCGCGGAGCGGTACGCGGATGGAAGCGCGCTACTTCGACGGAATTCAGCACCATTTTCTGGAGTTCTGGGCGGATGCGGAGTCGGTACTGCGCGACGCTTGCACCGGTGGATCGTGCCGGGATACGGTACGGCCATGAGTAATTCGCCAACGGGAGAACTCCCGTTTATCTTTTCCGATGTGATCCTGCCCCAACCCGCGGTGGACCTCAAGAAATGGGCGGTTATCGCCTGCGACCAGTTCACTTCCGATCCGGAATACTGGCAGTCCGTGACCGATTTCGTGGGAAATGCGCCTTCCACCTTGCACATGATCGTTCCCGAAATTTATCTGTCCCAGGGGGACACCTCCCACAGGCTGGAACGGATCAACGCCACAATGGAACAGTATCGCCGGGATGACACGCTCAGGACGGTTCCGGAGTCGGCGGTGTACGTCCGGAGGACCCTACCCTCCGGGACGGTGCGGCAGGGTTTGGTGGTGGCGGTGGATCTGGAAGCGTACGACTATTCCCCGGAAAGCACCTCCGAGATACGCGCCAGCGAAGAGACGATTCCCGCACGGCTACCGGCGCGCGTCGATATTCGCCGGGAGGCGTCGCTGGAAAGCCCTCACGTGCTGGTCCTCTTCGACGACCCGGACGATACCGTCATGGATCACCTGGGCGCGGCCAACTCCTCCCTGGAAGAACTGTACGCCACGGAGCTCATGGAGGGAGGCGGTGAAATTGCCGGGTATCGCGTGCCGGCGGATTCTTCCACGGCGCAACAGCTGGTGCAAGATCTGAAACAGCTCCCCACACCGGCGGAGTATGGGTTCCGCTTCGCCACCGGCGACGGTAACCATAGCCTGGCGGCGGCGAAGGCGCTCTGGGAGGAGGTTAAGGCATCGGGAGCCGTCTCCGATGATCCCCGCCGGTGGTGCCTGGTGGAGCTTGTCAACGTGTATGATCCGGGCCTTCCGTTCCATCCGATTCACCGCCTGGTCACGGGAACGGAGACCGCCATGCTGGACGCACTCCTCCGCCACAGCGACGCCCGGTTTCACGGCTTCCCCGTGGATCGAATCGCCGGTCACATCGCCTACGAGGGGCTGTCTCCCCGGGAGATCGCATTCATCGGTCCGAATCAGGCGGGGATTCTCACACTCCCCGAGGAGGGAGATCTGCCGGTGGCCGTGGCGGACGCGGCCATTGCCCATGCCGGGACTGAGGAGGTGGACTATGTACACGGTTTCGAAGAGGTGGTAACCGCGGCGGAACGGAGCGACGCGATCGCCGTCATCCTTCCGCACCTGGATCGAAGCCGGCTCTTCGCCACGGTGAGCCGCGACGGGGCGCTCCCCCGGAAAGCGTTCTCCCTGGGAGAAGCGCGCGACAAGCGGTACTACCTGGAATGCCGGGCACTACGATAATGCTCTGCGAAATGAGCACCGGGAACTGACGGTCACGTCTGAAATTCTTCCCCTTCGACCTCCACATCCCAGGAGGAACCGGTAGTCCGGCGCCGCCGGTGGAGAGCGGTCGGATTCGGATGGAACGCCAACGCGTCCACAAGAATATAGACGAGGGCCACCGCCACCCCGATTGAACGAAAGAGGGGCCGATTATCACGGGTTTCGGGAATCACGGGCGGCAAAGATCCCGGCGAATACCGGTGGCGCGGTCGCGGTTCGCGCCCCTCAATACGCACGATATACTCATCGGGGGCCACCAATCCTGAGTCGCGCGCTTCCAGCCGTATCGTTTCTCGACTGGTGGTGAGCCGCCGGATCTGATCCCGTAGCGCTGCATGCCGCTCTTCCAACTCCTCCAATTCCTGATTCGACAGCGCCACGTAGTCGTTCATCAGGTCGTAAGCCACAAATCCATAGCTCCCGAAGAACAGCTCGAGCAGCAAATACGTGGCGACACCCACCAGGGTCGCGATCACCAGAGACCAGAGTTTCATTACTACCTCATTACGGTCCAACCGGTGATAAGCTTTAGATCTAAGGAAGGCGGTAGCGGAAGAGTTGCACCGACATCTCTGAGTTGGTATTTTTGAGTTAACCCAGAACTGGAATTCTCCGACATAGTATGAGGAGGAGCCATTTCTCCGGCGGGGAGCGCGTACATGGATGAATTGAGAAACGACCAAATGCAAGATGAAGAGCTCGAGCGATACGGAGTCTGGGTAAAGGCCGGGCCGGAAGAGGTTATCGAGGCCGACGATGACTATTCGTTGTCAGATTTGTCGGAGGAATCCGAGGACACCGGCGATGAGCCGATGACCGCTCCCGCCGATGAGTTCCAGGATACCGGGGATACGGAAGACCTCCCGTCACTGGATGAGTTCGACGATATCAGCCTCGACGATCTGGACTTCGGTGACGATCAGGAAACCGAGTCCGCCGATCAGAGTGAGTCATCGCCAGTGGGTGAGGCTCCATCCCTGGGCGACAGCTCGGATGAACTGACGATCGGTGATACACCACAAGAGGCCCAGGACGAGGAGGACTTGATCTCTCTTGACGATTTCGACCTGGAGGTGCCGGACGATGAGCCTGATCCATTCCGTTCTCTCCCGAATGACGAAGAACAGAAGGACGATTCTTCCTACGATTTTGATCTTGACGCGCTGGAAGAGGATCTTCCCGACGACTTTGAGGAGCTTGATCTCGATGAGCCCGACCAACTCCAGTCCGACGAGTTCGACTCATCGATTCCGGGATCCGACGGAGAACTCGACGACCTGTCGGTGGACGACATCTCCGTTGACGACACCAGCGAAGAGCTCCCCGAGTTGGAAGCCGACGCCATAGAGCAGACTGAGCATGACTTCACTCCCGAGGATCAGGGAATAGAGATTGAGAGTCTCGCATCAGATAATACGATCTCTCCCGATGAAGAAGAGTTTCTTAGCGACCAATCCGATTTGCAAAACGAGTCGGAAAGTGCTATACCACCCTCAATGGACCTGCAAGAACGGGAAGCGTTTGAACGCATCCAGACGGAACTCAGCGACATCAAGAAAGAGCTGGCGGAACTGAAGGCTGCTCTTCGCGGGGCGGGAACTCCGGCTGTCGCGGACGTGCCCCCCACGGAAGAACCGGCCTCCGATGATTTCGCCCCCACGGAAGAACCGGCCTCCGATGATTTCGGTTTTGAAGCCCCCACTAATGAGATCGAGCCGGATGAAATCTCCGAACGAGACGAAGCGTCCGAGGATGAGCCCGCCGACGATTCCACTCAACCCGGTCCCGGTTTCTTCGAGGATGAGGAAGACGAAACGATCGCCCTCACCGGGGATGAACTGGACAATATCCTCAACACCGCGGAATTCACCGAACAGGCGGGGCAGGCGGTGGAGTTGGAAGATGACTTCATCGTGGAGCCGACGCCATCGGAAGAGCCGGAGGGGAACGAAACCAATCTGGACGAGGACGTGGATCTCGATGCCGGTGACGCCGGTGACGCCGGTGACGCCGAAAGTACCGGTGAGATTCCTACCAACGACAATGACGTGGATTCGATCGAATTAGAACCGGTGAACCGGGATCCGGTAGTCTTTGAAGGTGATGACTCCGCCGTTGATGAACTCGCCGAGATGGATATAGACAGCGAACTCGCCGATATCGACAGCTTGGAGGACGACTCCGACGACGACACAGATGATCTGGAGATCGACCTTGACAGCCTAGACGACGTAGACACCTCCGGGGTTCTGGACGACAGTGCTGAAAGCGCCGCGGAAGAGAGTGCCGCGGAATTGGACCAGCAGGCGCTGCAGGCGGAAGCCGAAGATCTGGGCGATCTTGAGATCGATGACCTTGACCTCGATGAGGGTGCTGAGGAGTCCGAGGAATCGGAAGCTCCGGTTCAGGAAGCCATTGCAGCAGGGGACGAGGACGAATCCGAGAACGACGACTTCGATCAGTTTGCCGCCGCCGTTGAAGAAGACATCTCCTCCGGGGGTACCGGCGTACAACTGGACGAGGAATTCGACGATGAGCCCGCGTCGGAACCTGAGCCTGAATCTTCCGGTCTGGACAGCGGAGAAGACGAAGAGATCGAGATAGACCTTGACGATATCGATGGAATCGACGATTTCGACGAGGATCACGGTGAAGAGCCGGTCTCTGAAGAACCGGAATTCGAGGAACCCGATCTCGAGGAGCCGGAGGAAGAGCCGGCATATCCGGCGGCGCAATCAGCCGCGTCAATTTCCGACCTCCCGGACGACCTGAAGCAGGAGATTCGCTCAGTCCTAAGTTATATGGATCAGCTCCTGGAAGCACTTCCCGACGACAAGATCGAGGAGTTTGCCCATTCAGAGCATTTCGAGGTGTACAAGAGACTCTTTGAGGAATTGGGACTCGAGACGTAACCCATGGAGCGCGTCTGATGGACCTTATCGACCGCCTCAACGGTCCCACAGAGCCGGAGTCAGTGCTTGCCCGGGCGTTTGCGCTCCGGGACGCCCGGAAGCCGGAAGACACTGAGAGCGGATTCGACGAAGAACACATCGTACTCACGTCCGCCGGTACGCCGGTGGACGCCGGCGCCGCGGTACGGGCGCTTCTGAAAGAACTACAGGTTCAGCGCGTCTACGGAATTACCACTCCGTCCCACCTGTTTTCAGTGTTGCACAGGCATCTGGCAGTCGAACGGGGAGCGTTGCTCGTTCCCGCTCCGGAAGGAGAACACCTTCCCCTGGCGACCGCCGGCCTGGATCGGACCAGCACCTTACGTCTGCGCGCCACCGACGAGGAGCTCATGGGATTGCTGAGCCATCAGGGTGTGCGGATTCTGGCGGGGCAGCAGCGGGAACTGTTCGCCGACCGATTATCGCGATCGGACTACCGAAGATCTCCGCGACTCGCTCTGTTTCCCTTCTTCCACCACAACCGGCTGCTGGCGACGCTGATTGTGTTCGAATCGCCCATACTCGACCTGGACCCTACCGTCCTCGACGTCATCCTTGGGGCGCTCAGCGACAACGCCGGGCGACTGCTCTTCAACGGAAGACAACGCCCGATGGGTAATCGGTCGCGGTCGGTTGTCCTGCAGCGGCACCAGGTAGCCGATGCGATCTCCCGTCTGTCGGCGGAAGACCCTCACCGTCAGTTGCAGATAGTCGAAACGGACCTCGTTCCGATGGCGGAGACGATCCTCGAAGTGCATCCGCATTTGGATCGCGAGCGCCTGTTGGAGGATATGGTGGACACCGTAGCGTTGCTGGTGTCTGCCACCCATGACATCGCTCATTTCGGCCAGGGCCGGGTGGTATTCCTCGGTCTGCACCATCCCCCGCTCGACTCGGAGTTGCTTGTGCATCTGGTAAGCACGACGATCTCTCACCTTTTCGGTATCGGACCTCGACACGTCCTCACCCATCGGGAACGATCAACCGACGAATTGTCCGGTGACGCGTGAGAGAGTAACCGGACGCAGTGGAGCGCCGACGCTCCGCGTGGACGGCGTATTTCTGCATTCCCGCTACGATCCGCTCCGCGAAGCTCACCGCCATCTGGAAAGCCTTGACCTTACGTCTCGGACGCCCCGAACCGTTGTCGTCATCGGAGAAGGAATTCCGTATCTCAGTGAAGCAATCTCCGCCCGGTACCCTGACGTCGCCGTGTTCGCTGTCTTGTTGGGCCCGATCTCGCACGATCACCGCGTGGTGCAGATCGACCTGACCTCTCTGGAGGATGGAGATCTCCGCCGGTGGGTGCGAAGAACACTCTCCCCGCTGGACGCCGGAGCCCTGGAGCTGGTCACGTGGGAGCCGGGGAGGCGCGTCGCCCCGAAGCTGATCGCTGCGGCGCAACAGGAGACACTCGAAGTAGTGCGGAACGCCTCCGCCGAAATCGCAACGATCGGGTCCTTCGGGCGACGCTGGCTTGCAAACGCGATCCGCTCCGCGATACTTGTGGACCATCGTCGGCAGCTACCCCGCTCCGGAACGACCGCGACCCTGGCCACCAGCGGCCCAAGTCTTGAACGGCTGCGGACCGGCGGACGAACCGCGTTTCCAGGGATGCTTGCCGTCACCAGTTCCGCCTGGTCTACTCTGACGGCGTGCGATATTGTCCCCGAAATGGTGGTACATACCGACGGTGGATACTGGGCCACTCGTTATCTGCGGCCGTTCTCCAGCTACGGTGGCACGCGGCGCCCGGTCGTGGCGATGCCGGCTCACGCAGCAGTGCCGGATGCCCTCGTACGATCACCCGATATACAACCGTTCAGCTTCTTGTCCACCGGGTGGCTCGGTGAACAGCTCCATACGGATGTCGACGAGTGGTACCCCGTACCGGAAGCTCCCACCGTAACCGCCACCGCCCTGCATGTGCTCCACCACTTGCTTCCGCACGGAAAGATCTATCTCGCCGGCCTCGATCTTATGTCGCGGGGACTTCTGGACCACGCCCGCCCCCACCCCAACGATCGCTTGATCGCCACCGGGGCGCACCGCCTGCGCCCGGAACTTGCAATTCGAGCTGAGCGAATTCTTCGTTCACCGGTGACGCTCCATGCCTGGACGGACAGTGTCGTCGGATACCAATCACCGGCGATGGAAGCATTTCTACCCGAAATCGATCGTATCGTGGCACTGCACCGTACCTCAGGGTCAGTTGCGTGGTTGGGTGCGGACGACGTGACACCGACCGCACACAGTCGTCCGCAATCCGTCCAAGATGAAGAGCGGTGGTACGGGCGGCCCTCACCCTCGGTAGCGCCACCCTCGAATCCTGCGCTTCGCGAGCACAGCCGTCCCCCCCGAACACAGCGCATCGCCCACGCCCGACGAGTACTGCGTCTGTGGCGTACCGCCGCGGTTGACGGCACTTGGGATACCGAGCAGCGGGAAATTCTGTTCCATCTGGCTCCGGTGGAGGTACTCAAGGCGCTCCGGGGCGAGCTCGACACCCGGGCCGTGGCAACCTCGGCTAAAGCCGGCCTGGATCTTCTGGAACAGGTGGTAGAGAAGATTTCCAGCGGCTGACCCCAGTTATGCTTTTGTTTTCCTCCAGAATGACCGATAATACCAACCAGATGAGTCGTTTGCTCGCCAGGACCTATCTCATACTCACTATTCTCGCGCTTGTGCTCATCGCGGCGTTTTTCTTCTGGCGGTTGGGATCTATGATTGCTGCGGAAGAACAGCGCGCCGCCAGTCACTTCCGAGCGCTCTCCCAGGAGATGACGCAGCTGTGGCGCAGCGATACTCTGCAAGCGGCCGGTCAAGAAGCATCCCGACGACTCACCGACAATCGAAGCTCCCGGGATCCGCTGGTGGTGAGCGTGTATTCATTTGAAGAGGGTGTAGATTACCTCTGGGCGCGGAACGGACAGTTTCTGGAATACATGCCCGATACCCACAGCGCAGTCCCTCAGATTCGCGCGAACGCCATCGTGCACCGTCGATTCACGCGATCTTTCGAACTCCCTGACGGGGGTCGACGAATCGTGACGGCCGTGTACCCCGTGCTCGACCGGCAAAATGCGTATCCGGTGCTGCGGGATACGTTGGTGGCGTTCCTCGGACTGATCGCGGCGGTGCTGGTGATCGCGCTGATCCACACGGTCCGTCAAGCGACGCGCTTCCAACAAAGCCGGAGCGGCCCGGAAAATGCCCCGTCTCGAAACGATCCCTCCCCATCACCCGTTCATGACTCTAACGAAGATCAAGCTCCCAGCCTAGGACTCATGCCGCAAGAAGGAATGGAGCACCGCCTAACCCTTGAACTGGAACGGGCCGGATTTCACGAACAGGACATTTCCGTGGCGTGGTTCACATTCCGCAGCGTCTCCGATGGTGCGTTGGCGCATCACAACGCCCAGGCGATCCTGGCGTTTTTCTCGTTCGCCGATCTCTGCTTGGACGGTGGTCAGCAACGCAACACCCAGTCGATCGTCGTGGTGCTTCCGAGTACATCGCTTCCGGAAGCTCTGGCGCAGGTAGAACGGTTTCAGGGATTCTACTGGGATGAACGCCATACATGGGGGCGGCGGGACGTGGATTTTTCCTGCGGCCTGTCCGCCCGTAACGGACGTCTGGTGGATGCGGAGCGTATAATTAGTGAATGTCGCGCCGCGGTCCGCCGGGCTGACACGCTTCCAGGGCGAATTGTCGGGTTTCAACCCGACCCGCAACGGTACCGAGAGTACCTCGCCGGTCACTCCTCCTGATACGGAATCTCCAGATGCATCCGGTCTCGGGTGAGAAAGCTCGCGGGGAAATGTTCCTGAGCTTCGCGCAATAGGTCTTTGAGCTGTCGATTGGTAAACCGGGGACTGTAATGAATCAGTCCCATTCTCCTGATGCCCCCGGCGCGCGCCGCAAGTCGAGCGGCGTCGGCGGCGGTCATGTGCTTCTTCGCGAGCGCCGATTCCCGATGCTCTTCGGTGAACATCCCCTCGCTAATGAGCATGTCGGAATTCGCGATATGGGGGACCACGCTGTCCAATGGCAAGGTATCCGTCATATACGTGAATTTGCGACCCTTTCGCCGCGGCCCCAGCACCTGATTAGGTGACACGTCCCGGCCGTCATCGAGCGTCACCGTCTCACCGGACTGAAGCCGGGACCACAAGGGCCCCCGCGGAACTCCCGCATCCTGAGCGCGCTCCGGATAGAACAGTCCCGGTCGGTCTTCCTCAATGAGCGTATACCCTACACACACCCGGGAATGCCGGAGCGGAAAGGAATGGATCGAATACCCTTCACCCTGGAACACCAGTTGCGGCTCCCGAGGCTCCACAATCTCGCGCACGCGGATCTCGAAGTTTATGTACATCTCCAGCACCTTCCGGTTGCTCTCGACGTACTCGGCGATCCGCGGAGGCCCGATCACGTAGAGCGGATCATCACGGTCGACCTGACTGGAGAGCATGAGCATCCCCGGCAGTCCCGTGACGTGATCCGCATGGGTATGAGAGATCAAGATCGCGCTGATCTTCTTCCATTTGAGGTTGAGAGCTCTGAGGCTGACTTGCGTCCCCTCGCCGGCGTCAAACAGAAACACCTCGCCCTCGCGACGAAGAAGCACCGAGGTAAGGTGTCGATTGGGGAGCGGCATTGTACCGCCGGCTCCGAGTATGAAGGCCTCCATGTTCATGACAGGCCCGCACTGTACCACGGGGAAGCACCACGTATCCACTCATGAACGCCACCGTCCCGATTAGGCCAGTTCCCGCTCCAGCCACCGCTGATATGCGCGCCGGGTCACCCCTCGGAGCCGAAATGCTGCGGCCACCGCGATTCCACCGCCCAGCACCACCGCAGCGATCACCGCCGACGACGCGAAGGAGAATCTTCCCAGCAACACCCCCACCACCGGCACGACCACGGCGAGGACACCGATCCACATGCCCAGTGCGAGCAACGTGGCTTCCCTCCGCCGCTGCGCGTCAAGTTTTTCATCGGTAAGCTGAATCCAGCGATAGAGGAGTTTCTGGTCCGCCTCCGTGGCGTTTTCCGCCAAACTCAGAGACAGGGAAACCGGTTCTTCATCGCGACGAAGTCCCTCCACGATCGTCGGAAGGAGACGCCGGTATTCTTCCTGTTCCCGTCGTTGTTGTTCCGCAACTGTCATATCTTTCAAAATACACGTATTGCTTGGCAACGGCGATCCGTTATATCACTATGGCCTATGCCCATTGATCCACGCATTCTCAAAGGTTTCCGCGATTTCCTGCCGCAACAGGAAGCGCTCCGACAGTCACTTATCCGCACGCTGGAGGACAGCTTCGCCTCCTTCGGTTTCGAACCGATCGACACCCCGATCCTGGAGTACACCGAAGTGCTTCTCGGTAAGGGCGGGGGAGAGACAGACAAACAGGTCTACCGGTTCACCGACCACGGACAGCGAGATGTCTCCATGCGGTTCGATCTGACGGTGCCCTTCGCCCGGTATATGGCGCTTCATCGAAATGAACTCTATCTGCCCTTCAAGCGCTACCACATCAGCAAAGTCTTTCGCGGAGAGAATACGCAGCGCGGCCGGTACCGCGAGTTCACGCAGTGCGATTTCGATATCGTCGGCACCGATTCGGTATCCGCTGATCTGGAAATAGTTACGATGATGTACCACAGCTTCCGCAAGTTGCAGGTGCCGGGAGTCGCGATTCACATCTCTCACCGCGGCGTGTTTAATCGCCTCCTGGAGCGGAACGAGGTCCGCGAGCACAGCGAAGCGGTCTTGCGAACGGTGGACAAACTCCGAAAAGTGGGCACTGCCAAGACACGGGAGGAGCTCGCCGGACTCATCGGCTCCGAAACGGCGGACCGCGTCCTGGAGTTCATCGGTGCCCAGGGAACGATGCCCGAGGTAATAGACACCATGGAACGGCTCCTCGGAGGTGACACGCCGGAAACGGACCGTCTTCGCCGGCTGGCGCGGGCAACCGAGGAACTCGGAATGGCGGAGGATGTTGTCATCGATCCCTCCATCACCCGCGGCTTGGACTACTACACGGGAGTGGTTTTTGAGACGTTTCTGGAAGGTGTAGAGAACATCGGTTCCGTCTGTTCCGGCGGACGCTATGACGACCTCGTTTCTCTGTACAGCAAGGAATCGATGCCCGGCGTGGGCGCCTCGATCGGTCTTGATCGCCTCATTGCGGCCCTGGAAGAGCTGGGAACGACCGGGGACTCCCAGTCGTCGGCAGACGTCCTGGTGACGATGCAAGATCCGGAACTCCTCAGCCACTACCACATGATTGCAGCGACGCTCAGGAATCGGGGAATCCGTTGTGAGGTGTACCCGGATTCCAAGAAGCTTGGACAGCAGTTCGCCTTCGCCGAACGTAAGGGGATTCCCTTCGCGGTCATCTGCGGTCGCCAGGAGTACGAGGCGGAAACGGTAAATGTCCGTGTGTTGTCGACGCGGACGAATCTCGATCGGATCGAGCTTTCCGCGTTATCTCCCGCATTCTTTGATCGGTACGGCTGAGGAGCCGTTCTCCGAGAACGGAGAGTGGGCGGTTGTGGATACCCCTCTCGTGGCCTACAATGCGCGTCATGAACCCCAGCGAACTCCCTGTCTACCAGCAAAGAGACAAGATTCTCTCCGCCCTTGAATCACACCGGGTGGTGGTTGTAGAAAGCCCCACCGGGAGTGGCAAAACCACCCAGCTCCCGGTCATTCTACACGAAGCGGGCTACTCCTCGGACCGAACGATCGGCGTAACGCAACCCCGTCGGATAGCTGCCGTTTCAGTCAGTGACTTCATCGCGAAACAACTGGACGCTACAATTCCCGGGCTGGTGGGCTACAAGATGCGATTTGACGATCGCACTACCAACGACACCCGCATTAAGGTGATGACCGACGGAATTCTCCTGCAGGAAATTAAGAACGACGAGTACCTGCACGACTACAGTGTGATCATGGTGGACGAGGCCCACGAGCGCAGCCTCAACATCGACTTCGTCCTGGGGCTCCTGAAGCGCGCTCTGGAACTCCGATCGGACCTGCGAGTAATCGTCTCCTCGGCGACGATCAACGCTGATATTTTCAGCCAATACTTCGATTCGTGTCCGGTGGTACGTATTGAAACTCAGATGTATCCGGTGCAGGTGATCTACGACGATCCCAAGGTGCAAGACCTGCAGGAGGCAGCCGCATCCGGCAGCGGGAACCGCGGACGCGGAGGAAAGGGAGTGACGCAACGCCAGGCGCGCGAGCTGGCCTACGACGCGATCGTTGACCGGGTGGTGAACGTGGTACAGCGAATCGTCGATGAGGAACACCCCGGGGATATTCTTATCTTCCTCTCAGGGGAGCAGATGATCAAGGACACGATCACCCGTCTCTATTCGCTGCCGATCCGCCGTAGCCTGCACATTCTGCCGTTGTATGGTCGGCTGAGCAAGGCGGAGCAGGACGCTGTGTTCCCTCCCCCGCCGCAGGGCAAACGCAAGATTGTGGTTGCCACGAATATCGCCGAGACCAGTATCACCATCGACGGAATTACGGCGGTGATCGACTCAGGCCTCTCCAAAACGAACTTCTACAATCCGCGTACCTACACATCAGCCCTAGTGGAGGGGCCGATTTCCAAAGCCAGCGCCAACCAGCGCAAAGGGCGTGCCGGTCGGACCCGCCCGGGACGGTGTTACCGACTATACGGCAGGCGCGATTTCGAAAATCGTCCCCTCTTTCAGGAGGATGAGATCTATCGCACCGATCTCTCCGAAGTGGTTCTACGAATGGCGGAACTCGGAATCCGAGATTTCGAGGAGTTCGATTTCATCTCCAGTCCCGGGCGGGGCAATATCCTGGGAGCGGTGGAGACGCTGCGCCTGCTGGATGCGATTAACGACGAGCGGGAGCTCACCGCCATCGGCCGCATGATGGCGGTGTTTCCGCTCCTTCCCCGACACTCACGAATTATCGTCGAAGCGATCCATAGCTACCCCGATGTGATGGAGGAGATCCTTATTGCGGTATCCTTTCTGACCTCGGCCACCCCCTTCGTGCTGCCTCCCGGAGAAGAGGTGGAAGCTCGCAAGGCTCACCACCGGTATCGCGATGACCTGGGAGACTTTGTGAGCTATCTGCGCCTCTTCGCCGCCTATACCGACGCTCCGGATAAGCACCGATTCTGCGAGAGCCGTTACCTGGATCCCCGCACGATGGGAGAGATCGCCAACGTAAAGCAGCAACTTGCGGAGATCGTCTCTGAAATGGAGATCCCCATCGTGAACGGCGGATCACACGCGGACTACCTCTCGGCGATCGCCCGCGGACTGATCCAATTTGTCTGCGTCCACACCGGCAAGGGCATCTACCAGAGCCTCACTGCGGAACGGATACAGATCCATCCCGGGTCGGGACTGTTTCGGGAGACTCC
This sequence comes from Alkalispirochaeta sp., assembly GCA_040904425.1. Lineage (GTDB taxonomy): Bacteria > Spirochaetota > Spirochaetia > DSM-27196 > Alkalispirochaetaceae > Alkalispirochaeta. Next base: position 82,158 of record JBBDTM010000101.1, on the reverse strand, counting down.
CCAGTTTATCGTTGCCGGGGAGATCGTCCGCACCAGCCGGACCTACGCCCGCAGCGTCTCGCCCCTGCAGAAAGAATGGCTGCGCGCCATTTCTCCCGACCTCTATGAGGGGCTCCAGCAGAGCCGCCGGAGCGGTCAGCCCCCCGGCAAAGGAGGTCGTGCCGGTGACACCGCCGGGGGAAGTCGCGAAGCAAAAGCCGACGATACCCGTTGGCAGCTTCAGATCGGGCCTCGCACCTTTCCGATGGTCCCCTATAAGGGGAAGAAGAAAATCGTGATTCTCCCCTGGGAAGAACTGGCCCCTCTGGTCACCGGGGGGAAACGCCCGGCGATTCCCGGCAATGCCGGTAAGCTTCGCGGACGAATCACGATGGGAGAGTACCAACTGCTCAACGGTGAGCGCCTCTCTTCAGTCCTGAAGATCGCCCCCCTCATAGGAGACCGGCCGGAAGTGCTCACAGATTGGCCGCGGAAACGCAGCTTTTCCGTGAAACGGGAGTTTCCGGAACTGGTGCGCTACCTCGACATAGTGCTCCGCCCCGCCCCCCTCAAGAAGAACACCTCTCAGCTCGGTTTCCTGGCGCTGTACAGCTCTGATGAGGGGCAGTACTGGTTTAAGCCGAATCGCGGGTTCTACAACGCCGTCCACGAGAGCCTCGCCAGTCTTGAACAGCTGATCGATGAGCTGGACGATGCGGGTCACCAGACGTATCAGGAAACGGTGAGCACCACGTATCGTCGTCTGTCCGACATCCTGGAACGGGACTAACGGTATATCGAGAGGCGGTATGGACCGCCGCCGTCAATGAACGGCACAACGAAAATTTGGTAGGTTCCCGTCTCAGGAAGCGTTACGGTAACCAGGCTGTTGGTATCCCCGCCGCCGTCGTCGTCGTGGGCGATGCTTTCCCCGCTGGGACCACTGAGGTAAAGCTGGGTGTCGAAGACGTCGGACTGCAGATGAATCGAAACCGTTTCTCCTGCGCTCCCGGCGTACTCATAGCGGTCAACCCACTTCCCGTCATAGGTTCGGTCACTCCCGGCTGAGAGCTCCCCCTGGTAGGTGGCCACCGGGTCCGCTCCGATCTCCGCCACCTGTAGTCGGTATCTGCCGACCCCTTCCCCGGAGAAACTGGACGCATGAATAGAAATCACACCGTCGCGGTCGAAGGCGTAATTCACGCGACTGTTCCGTCCCGGTCCGCCGTCATCATCGATGTACTCTCGCCCGCGATCATCCTGGATGCGAAGATAGGTGTCAAAGTTATCGGAGGTCAGATCAATGACCAGCACCTGCCCCTCGGTTCCCTGAAACCAATAGCGATCCACCGCTGCGCCTTGAAAGACATCAGTCTTGTCGAAGACGGACTCAACCGACTCGTTCAGGTCAATCTGGTCTGCAGCACCCACCTCGCGGACGATCACCTCATATGGACCCTCTCCTTCGTCGAAGAGCGGTGCCGCTTCTATGATGAGAATTCCCCCGACGATCATCGTTCGCAGGAATCCGGCGTTGAGGCCATCATAGTCATCGTTGCTCACGTGCCGACCATCGGGAAGCACGCTCTCGACATAGGTATCAACCGCATCACTGCGAACGAGGACCTCCACCATCTGTCCCGCCTCTACCCTGACCCGGTAGACGTGATCCGCCGCTTCGGATGACTCCTGCGGGGAAAACTGATTCTCGGTAGAGAACAGAACTGACTCCGCCGCGACATCCGCGGTGACCAGTATTATCAGAGCACATCCCGCCAGCAGCCGTCTCCACGCGCTCATCTGTCGTCCCCCTCATGCTCTTTCAGTATATGCAGAAGCGTTTCCCGCGCCAGAATTCGCGTTTCCGTGCGCTGAGGGCCGGTCTGCACGACGAAACTGAGACCCTGACGGCGACGCTTCTTGTCAAACTGCATCGCCGCGATCACCTCATCGGGATCAACACCGGCAGGACACGGCGATACGTCGTACCCGTAGCGCCGGAGTACCGCCCGGGTCCGATCGCCCCAGGCCGGGTTCCCGATCCCTTCGTGCTCGGCGGCGGCCGCCGCCCGGGCGATGCCCCAGGCGACCGCTTCTCCGTGCGTTAGTGCTCCGAGACCCGCCGTGGCCTCCAAGGCGTGGCCGAAGGTGTGCCCCAGATTGAGGAACGCCCTCTTTCCCTGTTCAGTGAAATCGTCCTGTACTACGGCCGCCTTTACCGCCACCGCCCGGGAGATCACCTCTTCCAGCACGGGCCGCTCCCGGCGTACCACCGCATCAGCCTGTTCTTCGAGGATGGTTAGCAGCCGGTCATCACCCAAGAGCGCCGCCTTAATTACCTCTGCCAAACCACTGCGGAACTCTCGATCCGAGAGAGATGAGAGAAAATCCGGGGCGATCCGCACCTCCCGAGCCGGCGCAAACGTTCCGACGATATTCTTGAACCCGCCGAAGTCGATGCCGGTTTTTCCGCCGATCGCGGCATCCACCATACCCAGCAGAGTCGTCGGAACAAGAATCGTATCGATACCTCGGAGGTAGAGACTGCCGGCGCACGCCACCACATCGGTGATCGCCCCCCCACCTACCGCGGCGACGACACTATCGCGCCTGAGCCCGGCGGCCACCATTGACTCCAGAAGGTCTTCCAGAACGGAGATCTGCTTGGCTTCTTCCCCCGCGGGCAACACAACGAGTGGATGAGATACTGCTGTGGGAATAAGGGGCGCGGTATTGCGGTCAGCGACGATCAGGTCGATCTGCCGATCTTCCCCGGAAGTAGTCAGAGGTACCAGAGCGTCCGACACCGATTCACAGAGGAGCACGTGAGATGCATAGGAGCCAAGGTGTAGTGCGGTGATTTCCGTAGACCGATATCTCATGAATCTGAGTGTACCGTACCGGCAACACGCCCGCCTACTGCACTGCCCGTAGCTACCGGTGCGTCAGTGTTTCGGCGGGATCTGCCATCGGCTCGTCCATAAGACTGCCGACAATCTGCCTGATAAACGGATCAACGATCGAGTAGACGCGTCGATTGCCGCGAACCTCACTGGCAACAATTCCCTTCTGCTTGAGCACTGCCAAGTGCTGAGATATGACCGGTTGCGGCTGATCAAGACAACTCCACAGGTCGGACACGCAGGGGTCGTCCTCTTGTGCAATACGGCACAAGAGTCGCAAACGCATCGGGTGACCACACACTTTCAGCTTCTGGGCACAGGTGTCCACGAACGCATCGGAACAGCAGTTGGAATTCTCCTGAGAGTACGCCGATATATCCATAGTTCTAGAATACTCGGTATTCCGGGTAAAATCAATATATAGAGGTTACAAAATGCTCAGGCAGACTTTTTGGAACTGTCCGCCGCGGGAGCATCCTTCTTCGACCCGTCTTTCTTGGCTCCATCACCGGCGGGGGTGGTCGTCGAAGGATCCGACGTTCCGCTGTCCGAGGTCGCTTTCTGCGAGGCCGTAGAGGCACCGCCGGATCCGGTCTTGCGGCTGTCGTTAACGTAGAAGCCACTTCCTTTGAAAATCACGCCGGCTCCGCCGGAGATCAGGCGACGCAGTGCTGCGTTCTCACACTCCGGGCATACCGACAGAGGTGCATCCTTCATTGACTGCATCGTCTCAAAGACGTGTCCACAACTGTCACACTGATAATCATAGGTCGGCACGGTGAATCTCCTTCAGCTGATGCTGAAATATAGCCAATCGGTCCACGCCCGACAAGTACCGGGCGTTGCCGGCCGGGTCATACCGCGCGCACCGCTGTTCCGTGAGCAGCGAGATAGCTCTTGATATCGCTGATCGAGTAATCGCCATAGTGAACCATGCTTGCAACCAGCGCGGCATCGGCCGCTCCCCAGGTAAACACCTCCTGCAAGTGCTCGGGAGAACCGGCGCCGCCGGAGGCCACAACCGGCACCGATACCGCCTGAGAGATCTTCCGCGTCAAAGCACATTCGTAGCCGTTGCGGGTTCCGTCGGCATCAATACTGTTCACCACGATCTCGCCGGCGCCCAGGTCCACTGCTCGCCGGGCCCACTGGAGCGCATCGAGTTCGGTGGGAGTCCGCCCGCCGTTAATAACCACACGGTACCCGGAGGGCATCTCCGCATCCGCGGCGGCATCCATGCCGAGTACGACGCACTGGCGTCCGAACCGCGCCGCCCCTTGAGCGATTATCTCAGGGTTGCGCACCGCCTGACTGTTGACACTCACCTTTTCCGCACCGGCAAGAAGCACGGCTCGCATATCCTCCACCGTGCCGATGCCTCCACCCACCGAAAACGGCACGAAAATCTGCGACGCCACTCGTTCCACCACATCCACGATAATGCCACGTCGCTCGGCACTGGCCGTTATGTCGTAGAAGACGAGCTCATCCACGCCGGCTTCGTAGTACTGCCGAGCCATCACCACCGGATCGCCGATATCCACGTTCCCCTTGAACCGAACTCCCTTGGTTACCAGTCCGTCCCGGACGTCGAGACACACAATTACCCGCTTCTGGTACATACCCTCACGCTCCCCTACACGTTCCACTCGACGAAATTCTGGAGCATTCGTAGACCCGGCTCACCACTTTTCTCAGGATGAAACTGAGTAGCCACCACATTGTCCCGGCCCACTACCGAGCAGAACGTCTCTTCGTAGTCGGTAACCGCCAGGCAATCACGTTCCTGATCAGGCCGAGGCACGTATGAATGCACGAAATAGAAAGATGTTTCCGGTTCGATTCCGGCAAACAGCGGATGAGTTCTTCTTGGTTGCAGCGTGTTCCACCCCATGTGAGGCACCTTACGCCCCGGTCGTTCATCAAACGCCACCGCTTCTCCGGGAACGATTCCCAGGCATCGGGCGTTGTTCTCTTGAGATCGGTCCAGTACGATCTGACTGCCCAGACAGATTCCCAGAAAGGGTCTGCCGGAACGGGCGAACTCCCGGAGAGCGTCACTCATACATAGGCTGTTAAGTCGGTCCATCGCCGCCGCCGCGTCTCCAACACCGGGTACGATCACCCGATCTGCGGTACGCAATCGCTCCGGGTCCGCGGTCACCACAAACGGGGCTCCCACGTATCGCAGAGCTGTCTCCACGCTGCGGAGATTTCCTGCGTCATAATCTATTACCGCAATCATTGGTCCGATTCCTCCCCCGTCAATTCCACCGACTCCGCCAGGAGACCGGTCACCTGTCCAAGACTGAGCGCAACATTCACGATAAAGAGCTCGTCACCATCTCTGAAAATACTGAAATCGGGTCCCCGTTCCACCCCGATTTCTTGAAGAAAACGGGGCATCACCAGCCGTGATGCGACCGTAGCGATCCGCGCGTCCCGCTCTGTTCCAAAGGGGAGCGCCACATGAACGAGGAGGTCCTCCGAGGTCTCGGTGGAACCTACAAGCAGCACCAGCCGTGTTGGAAGTAACTGCGGGGGAATCCCGGAGACGGTAAGCCCGCGCGCCCAGACGATCACCGGCACCGCATCTACCCCTGTTGAGCCGGCCATAGCCAGCCGTCCCACGGCACCTCCCGTGATGCTCTGCTCCAAGGGAGTAGTGATTTCCGCACCTCGGGACACAGTCCATCCGCCGCTTCGCGGTATCTGCACTTCCACCTCGGAAGCGGGATCGCGCCACTGACCCAAACCTACGCGCTCCCAGCCGGACCAGTGCAAACTTAGCGCCGCCGAAAGTCGCCGACTGTCTATATCCAGATACCCCGCGACGGAATCTCCACGACGGCGCAATACGGCGCGGTCTATCCGGGCAGCGGCCTGTGCCTCCAACAGATCGGTATCGACGAGCACGGTACGGCCGGCATCCCACTTTGCAAAGGACACCGCGAACACCAGCTCCGTAAGCGTCGCAGAAGCGCCCAAGGCAATTTGCTCGGTCGGCGCCTGCGGCTCAGGTATTTCCTGAGCGGAATCCGCATTTAGGGATTCGCGCTCTGCTTCCAGAGTCGTCACGGCGTGTTCGAAAAACTGAAGGTCCGCACCGGACCAGGGGATCTCGGCCGTCACCGGGGCGGTTTCCCGCGGCGAAACGGGCCTGCCGGAGCCGGTTGAGGCGCAGCCCCCGATCACTACGGTCACAACACCGATGATCAGGAGCCTCCGCGCGGCGTTCATTGTACCTTGCGGATCGAGATCCGGACGGAATACTCACCGATGGAGAACTCCGCAGCGGTATCGTCGGACTGCCACTCTATCCGCTCGGTGAGCGTCTCACCACTGAAATAGTCTTCGTGCTGTCGAACGGCACTCACCAGATCTTCGCTACCCTCCAGCGCCAGAACGATCCGATCGGTAACGTCGAACCCCTGTTCCTTGCGAAGGTTCTGCACCGCCCGAATCAGATCGCGCACCAGTCCTTCCTGCAACAGCTCCGGCGTAATCTCGGGATCCACGGCCACCGTGAGACTGCCCTCGTTGAGAACCCGCAAGTTCTCCTTCTCGTGGCGCTGTACAAGAACACTCTCGACAGTGATATCCACCGGCTCACCGTCAACGTCAAGGCTCAGCGTGCTGCCGTCCATGAGCTGTTGAATCTCAGCGCCGGAAAGCTCTTCGATTACCGCCGCGGCCGCGCGCATTCGCTTGCCCAACCGCGGGCCCAGCTCTCGGAAGTTTGCCTTGGCCGAGTACTCAACCAGTTCTTCCTCGTTCTCCCGAAAGACCACATCCTTGACGTTGAGCTCTTCACGGATAATATCTTCCATCTCACGCAGGACGCGCCGCGCCTCATCGTCACGGGTTACCACGTGAATCGCCGCCAGGGGCTGCCTGATCTTCAGGTTATGCATCGTACGAATCGCCCGGCCGAGACTCACCGCCTGCCGGGTGACCGCCATCTTTCGCTCCAGCTCCGAATCACGCCGGCTCTCGTCGGACTGCGGATAATCGCAAAGATGTACCGATTCCGGATCCCGCGTACCCCGAAGATTCCGATAGATCTCTTCAGTCATAAACGGAACGATCGGCGCCGCCACCGCGGTGAGGGTCATAAGCACCGAATAGAGTGTCTGGTACGCCTGTTCCTTGTCACCGTCATTTTCACTCTTCCAGAATCGCCGACGACTGCGTCGGATGTACCAGTTATTCAGCGAGTCGATAAAGGAAACGATCGGATCGATCGCTTTCTGCAGATCGTACTGGTCAAGCTGGTCAGTGACCTCCTCAACCAGACGTTCCGCCTCCGAGAGAACCCACCGGTCCAGGGGATTATCGGGATCGTTGGGAGCGGCTGTGGGCTGGACGCCGTCGATATTGGCGTAGGTCACGTAGAAACTGTACGCGTTCCAGTAAGGGATGATCACCGTCTTAAGGACTTCCCGAACCCCCTCGTCGGTGTATTTCAGGTCTTCCGCTTTAACCACGGCCGAATCCATAAGAAACAGCCGGAGCGCGTCGGCGCCGAACTGTTGAATTACCTCTTTGGGATCGGTGTAGTTGCGGTCCGACTTGGACATCTTCTTCCCGTCGGGGGCGAGGACGAGACCATTCACCACCACATTCTCGAAGGCGGGGGCGTCGAAGAGCGCCGCCGCCAGCACCGTGAGCGTATAAAACCAGCCTCGTGTCTGGTCCAGCCCTTCACAGATAAAGTCCGCTGGAAAGTTGGCCTCAAAGAACTCTTTGTTTTCAAAGGGATAGTGATTCTGAGCGTAGGGCATCGCCCCGGACTCAAACCAGCAATCCAGCACTTCCGGGACGCGGCGCATCGTGCCCATTCCGTCGGGACTGGGCCACGTAATCTCGTCCACGTGGTGCTTGTGCAGATCATCCACCCAGACCCCGCTCTTGGCCTGGAGCTCCTCACGACTACCGATCACTTCCATATGATCGCTGCCGTCGGACTTCCATACCGGAATCGGGTTTCCCCAGTACCGGTTACGGCTAATCGCCCAGTGCCGGGCACCCTCCAGCCACTTGCCGAAACGTCCCTGCTGGAGATGTCCCGGAACCCATCTGACTTTGCTGTTTGCGTCCAGCATGCGTTGCTTAATCTTGTCGATATCAACAAACCAGGAGCTCACCGCGCGATAGATAAGCGGTTTCTTGGTGCGGTAGCAGAACGGATAGGAATGGCGGTAGGTCTCCCGCTTGACCAGGATTCCTCGCTCTTTGAGCCACGCGATGATCGCCTTGTCCGCGTCTTTCACCTGCTGCCCTTCAAAATCGGGCACCTCCGAAGTGAAGCGCGCCTCAGGATCGATGGGCACGAGCACCGGCAGCCCCGTCCCCTTCAGAAGGCGATGGTCGTCTTCACCGAATCCCGGAGCAATATGTACCACACCCGTTCCATCATCGGTGGTAACGAAGTCACCGAGATGCACGCGAAAGGCTCCCTGCTCCGCAAGGTCTGCGAAATAGGGAAAGATCGGCGTGTACTGAAGACCCTCTAGTTCCGCCCCGGTGAAACGCTCGACAATTTCGTATTCAGCCTCGTCCTTGTAGTACTGGTTGAGCAATTCTTCTGCAAGAATATAGCGGTCGTCCCCATCCTGCACCGTGACATAGGTGATATCCCTGCCTGCGGCCAACGCCAGATTGCTCGGTAGCGTCCAGGGAGTGGTTGTCCAGGCGAGAATATAGGTCCGGGGCCGATCCACCAGTTCAAAGCGGACGGTAATCGCCGGATCGTCCACGTCATGATACCCACCGAGGTTCACCTCGAAGTTGGAAAGCGGGGTAGCCAAGGCGGGACTGTAGGGCAGGATGTAATGCCCCTCGTAAACGAGCCCCTTCTCCCAGAGACGCTTGAACACCCACCAGATCGTCTCCATGTAGTCGGGGTCCATCGTTTTGTAGTCATGATCGAAGTCAACCCATCGCCCCATGCGGGTTACTACCTCACGCCACTCCGATGTGTAGCGAAGCACGATACCGCGGCACGCTTCATTGAACTCAGCGACTCCATACTCCTCGATCTGCGAGGCGCCGGAGATTCCCAGCTCTTTCTCCATTTCGTACTCAACCGGCAAACCGTGGCAGTCCCATCCGAAGCGACGTTCCACGCGTTTACCCTTCATCGTCTGGTAGCGAGGAATGATGTCCTTGATCGTGCCGGGTACGAAATGACCAAAGTGCGGCAACCCCGTGGCAAAGGGAGGACCATCATAGAAGACGTATTGCGGTGCATCCTGACGCTGCTGCACCGATTTTTCGAAGATGCCGTTTTCTTCCCAGAATGCAAGAATCGCTTCTTCCATGGCAGGAAAATTCACCTTCGGGTCGACCGGCTTATACAAAACTTCCTCCTCGTGTCCTACGGTGGTAACTCACGTATCTCATATCTCGTCGCGGCGTATCTCGTCTCGGCGTATCTCGTCTCGGCGTATCTCGTCTCGGCGTATCTCGTCGCGGCGTCGGGTAAAGCTACTCAGAATCAGACGAGTCGCTCACGACATAACGAATCACTTCCGTGTCATAGCGATAGATGATGATCGTTGATCCTTCTACGACCCGGTACGGGAACGCCAGCCGGCCACCGGGATGGATCATGTTGAACAGCGTGGAACTCTCACCCTCCGGCCCCACCGCCACGGCGCTCAATTCCACCGCCACGGCATACTCCGGAAGCGTTCGATCAAAGATACCGAACACCTCTCCCGACGGTACAGACCGCACATCCCGCATCGTCAACACCACCGGTGTTCCCACTTCTACCTGCTCCCCGGGATCGGGGCGCTGACCAACAATAACACCGTCTCGCCCGGCAGTGGGCTGCTCTTCCCGTTCGAACTGAAACGGAATGTCGTCCCGCGCAAGGATCTGCAACGCGTCATCCCAGCTCAGACCTTCGAACGTCGGGAGAGACACCTGCTCCACGTCGGGGCCTCGACTAACAACTAAATCGATCCCGGTAGATCCGGATATCGCGGTACCCGGGTCTGGGGACTGCGCGACGACGGTGCCCGAGGACTCTTCGTCAAAGACGTAGCTCACCGCATCTATGTAGAGAACGCCCTCGCTTCCGGCGCCGAGGGACTGGATATCCGCCTGCACCTCCTGCAGAGGAAGTCCCACATAGCTTCGTACTTCGTCAACCACCGCACCCTGGCTCACCAGTAAGGTGATACGACGACCGGAACGGACCACTGATCCCGGTTCCGGGTCCTGGGAGAGCACACGTCCTCTCATGGAGGGGTCGGAGTGAAAGCGCAACTGGAGCTCGGGATAGAGACCCCGCTCCTGGAGCATAATGACCGCATCGGCGAGCTCTTCCTCCCGGAGGTCCGGGACCTGAGTCTGGTCGGGCCCTTCCAAGGCCAGAAGGAACGCCACAACCCCACCGAGGGAAAAGAGCAAGAAAAGCCCGACAAACGCCCAGGCCGTGATGCGAACGTAGCGTTGTTCCGGACTGTCGTCGTCGGTGCGGTGTTTACGTTTGAGAAAGCCGAATACATTCATGCGTTATGCCTGCTGTAATACAGAGCCTATGATCTCAGAATTGCCGTTCACAAAAGAACGAAAATCGAGTTCTTTGCGGGCGTGCTGCTTCAAGCGGCGGATTGCCAGCACACCATCCGTGGTTTGTACCAGAATTCCGAGCGCGCTGTCTACCGCGAGGACGCTCCCGGCGGGGGCGTCCCCGTCGTGTTCGGAAGCCTGGGGGGGGATGACACCACTGTTCCCGCAGGCGCCGGCAGGGACAGCCTCTCCGTTCTCGGCCACGCCACGGGTGTCCGGCGGCCGGTTCCCGTCACCGGGGAGCGCCGTCTCTGTCAACTGCAGGGAAATATCGTTCCAGCGACACCGAACTCCCGGCCACGGGGTGAGCGCACGAACTTTGCGGTGAATCTCCTCCGCGGACTCTCTCCAGGTGAGCTCCCCATCACTGCGACTCACCTTCGTGCAGTACGTGGCTTCCTGCTCATCTTGCGGTGTGGCCCTCACCGTTCCCCGGGCGACGTGGTGGATCGCGTCGGCCAGAAGCTCAGCCCCTCGCCGGCCAAGCTGATCGTGGAGCTCGGAAACGGTCGTGTTGGGGCCGAGCTGAGCACGTTCCTGGGCGATAATATCGCCGGCATCCATTTCGTGCGCCAGGTACTGGACGGATACTCCGGTCTCCCGGTCTCCTGCCAGAATCGCAGCCTGCAACGGACTCGGTCCCCGGTGTCGAGGAAGGAGCGAGGGATGCAGATTGATTCCTCCCCCGGGGAAAAGGGAGAGAAACTTGGGTCCGAAGATCTTTCCGTACGCCACAACCACCAGTAGATCCGGCTCCAACGCCTGAACCGCCGACCGAGCCTCGGGGTTGAGGCGTTCCGGTTGCAGCACCGGCAGCCCCGCATCCCGGGCGCGAACTTTCACCGGTGACGGCTGTACCCGCCGGCCCCGCCCCCGGGGGGCATCGGGATTCGTGAGCACCCCGGTGAGAACCCACTCCCTCCCGTTTTCCTGAAGAAGCCGCTCCAGCGAGAAGAGCGCGATCTCCGGTGTTCCGGCGAAAAGTACCCGGACGGGGGTAGAGGCGGCTCCGGTCACGACCGCTCCCGGGACGTGGAATCGTCCGTGCCGACAGCGGGTCCCTCCGCGGGGACAGGTCCCTTCGCGGAAGTGACTCCCGCCGGGGGCCGGTAATTCTTGAGGAGGCGCTCCCGCTTCCGCTGGGTGAGTCGATCTATGAAGAGCACCCCATCGAGATGGTCATATTCGTGTTGAATGACGCGCGCCAGAAGTCCGTCGGCATCAAGGCGAAAGGAATCTCCCTCCTCGTTGTACGCTTCCACGGTAATCTCCAGGGGCCGTTGGATATCTGCATACACCCCGGGGATACTGAGGCACCCCTCTTCGTAGGCACCTTCATCCGGGGATGCGGCGACGATGCGGGGGTTGATGAAGACTCGCGGCTCGTCATCGGGGACGTGAACCACGAAGAGCCGGTCCATACGGCCCACCTGCGGGCCGGCGAGGCCGATGCCCTTTTCACCGTGCATCGTTGCCACCATGGAGCGAGCAAACGCCGCCAGCTCGTCGTCGATTGTGCTCACCTCACCGGCTACAGTGGTGAGGCGTGTGTCAGGATGGTAAACCAAAGGAATCACGGGAGTATTCTACTTACAACAGGTTCACCGGGTCTACATCCACTTCCATGTAGACCGTCTTCGGCATGGAGCCTCCCATCAACGATGCCCGCACCACCCGAGTCAGAGCGGCGGCGGAGGTACCGCGGAGGATAATCTGGTATCGCCAGTTCCGGTTTACCCGCTCCAGGGGAGACGGTGCCGGACCGAGAACCTCCACCGTATCATCACCGGCGGCGTCCAGCGCTCCCTGGATAGCCGCCGCCAGGAGATCCGCACCGTGCGACGCTTGATCCCGTTGCGCGGATCGCACGACAACTCGAACCAAACGCGAAAACGGGGGAAATCCGAGCTCCCGCCGCACGGCAAGCTCCTCGCGGTAGAAGTCGTCGATGTGCATCGTCACCGCCCGTCGGATCGCCGGGTGTTCCGGTCGCACCGTCTGCACGATCACCTCTCCATCGGTTCGAAACCGGCCTGCGCGTCCGGCAACCTGCACGATCAGGGAAAACGTCCGTTCCGCCGCACGGAAGTCGGGAAGGCTCAGCCCCGTATCGGCCATGACGATCCCCACAGTGCGCACGTTGGGAAAGTTGAGTCCCTTCGCCACCATTTGCGTCCCCAACAGGACGTCGATCTCTCCGGCGGCGAACCGATCCAGAATATCCCGGAGCGCGCCCTTCTTCGCCGTAACATCGGTGTCGAGCCGTGCTACGCGAATTCCCGGAAGCCGTTGTTCCATATCCTCTTCTATTCGCTCGGTGCCGAAACCGGTGTACCCCACGTCCAACGAGCCACATGCGGGACACACGGAGGCGGGCCGCGTCTGGTGACCGCAGTAGTGACACAGGAGTTTCCCTCGGCTCTTGTGCCACGTCATGGGTACGGAGCAGTGGGGACACTCGTGCTGGTAGCCACAACTGCGACACTGAAACACACTGGCAAATCCTCGCCGATTGAGAAATAAGATGCTCTGAGCACCGGCGGCGTGCGTCTCCGTGAGCGCCTGAATCAGCGGGGGCGATAAGAGCGAATCACTTCCCCGAAGGTTGTGAACCGCGATCCGCGGTAGGGCGCCACCGCTGAGGCGCTCGGTGAGTTCCAGCCGAGTGAGCCGCCCCTCTTCCATGAGGTGCCACGCCTCCACGGACGGTGTGGCCGACCCCATCACACAGACCGCGCCGGCCCGCACCGCCCGCCACAGCGCGATCTGCCGGGCGTGATAGCGAGGGGCATTTCCCGCCTTGTAGGAGTTTTCGTGCTCCTCATCAATTACCACCATCCCCAGCCGGTACACCGGGGCGAACACGGCGCTCCGCGCTCCCACCACCAGTCGCGCCTCACCGCGTTGAATGCGACGCCACTCTCCAAGCCGTTGCGACGCCGTGAGTCCGGAATGCAACATGGCGGCGATCGGCCCGAAGCGGCGACTGATATGGTCGAAGAGCTGGTGGGTAAGCGCAATCTCGGGAACAAGGTAAATGACACTTTCTCCGCGGCCGATTACCGCCTCCGCCGCGCGAAGAAAGACCTCCGTCTTGCCGCTACCGGTGATCCCGTACAGGTAGAACCACGACTCCCCACCGGGAGCACCCTGTACCGTAATCGCCTGCAGCGCGCGCTCCTGCTCCGCGGACAGCTGGATCCGTTCCGGTGCAACGGTGGGTTCATCACCACTGACTTCCGGCATCTCCCGAGTGCGGCGAGCCCCAGGGAGCATCGCCGACAGAACCTCCCCCAAGGGACTGAGATAGGTGGTTGATACCCACCGGGCGAGAGCTAGATACTCCGGAGCGAAGAGCGGTTCCGCATCGAGGACCCGTGAGATCGGTTTCAACCGGTCCACGGAATCCGGTGGATCGCCATGATCGATCACAACACCGGTAACGGTACGCCGCCCGAAGGGCACGATGACCCGGCACCCCACGGCGGGAAGCGGCTCACCGTCCGGCACGTTGTAGGAAAACACACGGTCCACCGGTACCGGCACCGCGACCTGCACCGTCCGACTCACTCTGCACTACCCTGGGGCTGATGTCCGGCGTTGTCGATAAGCCAGTTCCGGACTTTCTTGAGATCTTCCCACACGGGACGGCGATACGCGGGATTGCGGAGCACGGCACTGGGATGAAAGGTCGGCACCAGAGGAATACCTTCATAGCGAAAGAACGTGCCATGAATCCGTGTAATGCCCTGGGTGGAACCGGTAAGAATTCTGGTGCTGATGCGTCCCACGGTAACGATCAGTCGCGGCCGGATCAGAGAGATCTGCCGGCGGAGATAGGGCGAACAGACATCGCTCTCTTCCGGCTTCGGGTCACGGTTGTTGGGCGGTCTACACTTGACGATATTGGCAATAAACGCGCTCTCCTCCCGGGTTATGCCGATCGCCTCCAGCCATTTGTCCAAATAGAGACCCGCCTTTCCCACGAATGGACGCCCCTGCTGGTCCTCGTGGTACCCGGGCCCTTCTCCGACGATCATCACCATCGCATCCAACGCACCCTCGCCGGGGACCGCATTGGTCCTCCCCATTGAAAGGGGACACCCGCGACATGACCGTATCTGTTCCGCTATCGCGTCCAGGCGCCGACGACGCTCGTCCGGGGAGAGTTCCGGGCCGGGTTCTGCTGCGGCCGACCGCGTGTCGTTGGGCGCGTCGACAGGTACGGCGGGTCTTGCCGGTGGGAACGTCCGTGCCTCTCCAGAGCGGTTCGATTCTCGCGACGCTCCCGTTGCCGGCAACGGAAAGACCTGGAGATCACCCTCATGCGACTCCTGAGATGTGCCGTCCTGCACGTCCCATCCCCGTTCGTTCATGGAAGCGACCCGTTCCTCGTAGGAGGTGCGGGGGGC
>JBBDTM010000101.1:0-67270 GCA_040904425.1 Alkalispirochaeta sp. | reverse complement strand
GGGGGCCCCGGCGGCGACCCGGCGAGGAGTTCCTCCACCTCAACCAATATGCGGTACAGCGATTCAAAATGCCGTTCGTTGCTCACAGTTCATACTCCACATCCTGCAGGAAGAGTCCCGCCGCCGGCGCCGTGGTCCCCGCCCGGGACCGATCGCGGGCAGCGAGGAGCTCCGCCATCGATTCGCCGATCACCTCGCCCCGCTGCCGGCGCTGTTCGCGCCTGACGAGCGTACCCACGATCGACCGTACCATACGCCACAGGAAGCCGTCGGCACCAATGGCAAACACCAACCGATCTCCCTGGTCCAATAGATCGGCGTACAGCACGTTCCGGACCATAGTGGCGCCGAAATCGCGCCGGGCGGCAAACGTAGAGAAATCGTGGCAACCCACCAGCGCCTGCGCGTCACGACTAACCCGATCAATCTCGGGGTGAAATGGAATCGCCCACGTATGGTGCCGAAGATGCGGGAACTGCACAGGCGCTACCACAAGGTGATACCGGTAGTGGCGACTCACCGCGTTGTAGCGGGCGTGGAAGCCCTCCGCCACGACCCGAGCGCTGAGAACCGCCACATCCCGCGGGAGGCGGCTGGTGATCGCCGCCGCCATTCGATCCTCGGGAATCGAGTCGCGGTCCGACTCGAAACTCACATGCTGCCCTACAGCGTGTACACCGGAATCGGTCCGACCCGCCACAACGGTAGCCACCGGATGTCCGTGCAGCGCCTGAAGCGCATGCTCCAACACCGACTGTACCGTCCGCTCACCTTGTCGCTGAACCTGATATCCTGAGAAATCAGTGCCGTCATAGGCGACACGGATCAGAAAGGTGCGCATTACTCTTCCGGAGAGGTATTGCTGTCCCCAAGCTCCTTGGAGATCGCTTCGTATACATCGCGGGCGTTGTCGAGAATCGCCGCCGGCTTGTTCTTGCTGGCCTTACCCATACCGAAAATTCGTGCCACCGTCCGCTTGGCGCGATCCAGCGCCAGGCGTCGCGCCTCCGGATCGGATCGCGGACCGTACTCGTACTCCAGAAGTCCCGAAACGTACAGGACACCATCGTAACCGTAGTTTTTGTCAAGATCCGGCCCGAGATGCTTCGCTCCGGAAAGCGGCTGCGTTCCGTCCTGCTCGCCATCCACCGATCGGGTGTAGTAGTACCGCGCTTTGCGGTAGAAGACTCGGGCCAGGTAATCGTAGTTCTCCGACGGCTGCCGACGGTGGAGGTCGTTGCAGAGCCACGCCGCCCGGAGCTGACTTACACCCGCCTTGAAGACCGGCGAGAACTGTTTAGGGAAATGCTCGTAGCACATGGTGGCGAAGACATAGCTCGCGACACCTTCTTCCAGTCCCCGGGGCTGCGTGAAATCCAAAGCCGGGAATATCTCGGCGAGAAATCGGTGGCGCTGTTCCGTTTCACCCTCCAACGTACCGATAATCGTCTCCGGTACGTTGGAAAAGTCCTCGTGATACACCGCATAGTAACAGGAGGGACAAACCGTCACCGGATAGATCAGCGGATACACCTCTCCGAACTGTTTGGACGGTTCATAATTGCGCCGCAACTCACGGGTCACATTGCCGGCAATCTGCCGTCCGCGGCCGGTCCGCATCTCCTCCCGGAACACTTTCTCTTCGCAGACCGGACACTCGATCGGTGTTTTCGAAAAGAACGTTAACGCTGCATTGGCGGCCACGGCTTACTCCCTTCTCTCATCCTTCAATCACTACCATCGCGATCGCGTGCTCCTGCTCATGAGTCAGCGAGAGCCACAGCTGTCTCCCGCCGATCCGCGACAGCGCCCGAGCAGCGGGACCACTCACATGGAGTTCCGGCTTGCCCAGAACGTCGTTTACCACCCATACGTCGCGCAGCCCAAATCCCCGAAATCCCGTTCCCAGAGCTTTGGCGAACGCCTCCTTGGCGGCAAAACGCGCCGCCAGGGAGAGGGCAGCCCCGTCCCGACGTTCATAGATCGCGTCCCGTTCCTGCTCGGCAAAGTATCGTGACAGGATCCGCGGGTCCGCGACCCAGCGGCGCATCCGCTCCACGGCAACCACATCAACGCCGATACCCCGGATCATTCAGTCTCCTCGATCCGCAGTAGAATCGACGTCGGCTCATATCGCAGGACGACGAAACCTGACGGTACGATGGGACGCACCGGCAATCTTACCGATCCCGTCTCCTCCACCGATGAGGCGTTCACCGATAGCTGCATGTCTCCAGGACTGATATTTTCCACGTCAATCTGCCGCGCCTGAACACGAATCAACCCCGCCGGGAGACTCTCGGCGAGATGAAACTGCGGATCGAGGCCCGTTACCACCAGCTCCACGGAGTCAAACGTTTCCAGAACTACCGACTCCT
This sequence comes from Alkalispirochaeta sp., assembly GCA_040904425.1. GTDB lineage: Bacteria > Spirochaetota > Spirochaetia > DSM-27196 > Alkalispirochaetaceae > Alkalispirochaeta. The sequence goes on along the minus strand of JBBDTM010000101.1, from coordinate 64,892 downwards.
CGATCATGCCGCGCATCTCTACCACCGATCCCCCGGGGAAGCGCACCAGCGGATCCGGCCGTACCAGGCGAATCCGCTCCGTGAAGTCCTCCCGGCGGGTAGAAAGGTCAACCTCTTCAGTACGGACGACAGTGAGGTCCTCCACGACACTGCGCGGCCCCTCGACTTGAACGGAGGAAGGGCTCATGACAAGTTGAATGAGCTCATATCCAGCGGCGGGGAACCCGCTCGTGGTGGGTTCTACCTCGAGGCTGCTGAGCATCTTTTCCTCGAGTTCGATCTGCACAGAATCCGGTTCGACCGTCACCTCCAGGGCGCCCGCCTCGGCGGCGGTCCCTTGGCGCTCCACCAGAACCGGGGTGCGGTACTCATCTTCCGAGGTATACCGCCGAAGATCGATATACGCCCGGAGATCTTCTTCGACGACGCGAAAGACCTGCTGCGACTCGCCCCTCAGGCGTACTCTCACCTGTTGGGGGTAGGTGGACCCTGGAACAAACTGGTCGTTCAGCTCAAGCTCGAGAGGCACCGTGACAAACCGTTCCTCTAATCGGGTGATGTCGTGAAACACCAATAGAAGCAGTGCCGCTGCAAAGGAGAGAATTTTCGCCGGCCAATTGCGGAAGGTGCGTCGCAAGGCTTCTCTAATCTGCAAGTTCAGCCACCTCCTCCGCGGCGGGGGATGCCGGCCGCGGGCTCAGGTTGAGCAGCTCCGCCAGCTGATCGCGAATCTCCTCGGTGGTGAGGTCGTAGTACAAATTGGCATCGTAGGCGAGACTCACCGCGCCGCTCTCTTCGCTCACCACCAGCACCACGGCATCACTTTCCTCCGCCAACCCCAGGGCGGCCCGGTGCCGGGTACCAAAACTCCGACGCACATCCGTCTGTTCCGATAGCGGAAGGAAGCATCCAGCGGAGGCGATACGGCCATTCTCGATAACCACGGCCCCATCATGGAGTTCGGTATCGTGACTGAACAGAGACAAGAGCAACGCAGAACTGACCTCCGAATCGAGAGCGGTACCGGTTTCGATGATATTCTTCTGGCCTACGGAACGACTAAACACGATTAAGGCGCCGCGCCGACGAAAACCCAACGTCTCCGCCGCAAGCAGAACCGCGTCAATCTGCTGCGGCCGTGCCCCTGAGTTGAGGTGCAACCACGTGCCCTGACCGATTCGGGTGAAGATCTTGCGCAGTTCCGGCTGGAAGATAATCGCGATACCGATGACGAAGCTCGGCGCCAGAAGATTGATAAGCCACTGAAGCGTCCGTAGGTTAAGAAAAATGGAAACCGCGTAGAGGATTCCGAGAAACAACGCGCCCCGGACCAGCTGCACCGCCCTCGTTTGAACCAGGATCTGGTACCCGCGGTAGATGAGAAAACTCAGAAGCAATACGTCCAGCGCCGGGAGTACCAGCTCTCGAACGATCCAGAAATCCTGCAGCGCGCCCATGGTGGAGCCTATTGTACACCAGACGCCCCTATCGTGGGACGTCCCCCGCGGCAAAAAAAAGAACCATGGCGGCCCGGTTGGGGTTCCATGGTTCTCGGGCGCATGTGCGCCGGTCAGGCATAAATAGCCTTACTTCCGCTTCTTGTGTCGATTCTTTCGAAGTTTCTTCTTCCGTTTGTGTGTAGCAATCTTCTTGCGCTTACGCTTTCGTCCGCAGGGCACTGGCGTCTCCTTCTATGTATGGGTCTCGTAACTCTTCAGAAAAATGAGCGGTCAGTATGCCTGTCCTACCGTACCGTGTCAAGAAGCGGTTCGAACGTCTGAAGGAGGGCGTGGACGTCATCCGCGTGAATCCATTGCACGCCGGGAATCCGCTTGAAAAACGTCTCCTGCCGCTTGGCGTAACGCCGCGTATTACGGTCCACCGCATCGCGAACCTTCCCCAGAATCGTGTCGCTCCAGGGAGGAGTGCCCCCCACCTGAAAGAACTCCCGGTACCCGATCGTCTGCAATCCGGGATCGGTGGGTTTGTAGCCCTTCTCCAGCAGCCAGCCTACTTCTTCCGAAAGACCCGCCGTAAACATCTGATCCACCCGGGCAGAGATACGCCGGTACAGCTCCTGTCGGGGACGGTACAGTCCCACAACCTGCGGGGCTACCCCGGGCCGTGGCGTCGTGGGGGGGACATAGGAGGACAGAGGATATCCCGACGTGTGGTACACTTCGAGCGCCCGGAGCACCCGGTACCGGTCATTGGCCGCGATCCGTCGATCGCTTTCGGGATCTACGCTCCGCAATTCCCGCCTGAGTTCCTCCAGCCCCTCCCGGTAGAGGCGCTCCTCCAGCTGAAGACGAGTCTCGCGTGAGGCTCGAGGTGTTCCAGGTAGTCCCAAGAGATATCCCTGATGGTAGAATGCGGTACCACCACAGATCACCGGAAGCGCGCTCCGCCGGCGGATCTCGGGAATTAGTTCGTCCGCGGCCTCCACGAACTGCCCCACATCCCACGATTCCCGAGGAGATACCACGTCGATCAGGTGATATCGCGTCCGCCGCTGTTCCTCAGAATCCGGCTTGGCGGTACCAATATCCATGTCCCGATAGACCTGCCGGGAGTCGGCCGAGATAATTTCGATGGGTGGGGAATTGGTGTCTGTTGCTATGGTACCGAGCGCCGCGGTCTTTCCAACCGCCGTCGATCCGAATAGCAGCACCGTGGGTTCCGGCATCGCCGCGGGAAGCGAGGGAGAACCCCCCTCGCTCTCATTCACATCATCGAAAACCGTCAGTTATCGGTGAGCTCGAAGCGAACTTCGTTCTCGATAATCTCACGTATCGCCTGGGATACGACTTTGTCGCCTTCCTCAGCGACGCTCCCGTGTTCATCAGAACTGAACGCCCGACGAATCTCGCCGATCTGGTACGCCCGGCGCACGATAGCTGAGGTGAGTTCGTATATGTTTCGCTCGTCTTCCAGTAGTGTATCGAGGGGTATTGCCATGGATCCTCCGAACCTTAAGAATATCCGGCTGATCGCCCGGGGTCAACACACACGCACGGCCCAGGTTAGTGGCCCGGCACGGCGGGCCGGGACGGCGTACTCAGCACAACCTTGACGAAGTGCACATGATCGTCGAACATTCAGCGCAAATACAAGGAAGGTATGAATGGCGGAATCAGCTCTCGTAATTGTAGAGTCACCAACGAAAGCGCGCACGATTAAGCGATTTCTCCCGAAAGGATTTGTCGTAGAGGCGAGCATCGGCCACGTCCGCGACTTACCGCAGTCCGCCTCGGAAGTTCCGGCCAAGTATAAGAAGGAGCCGTGGTCCCGACTGGGAATTAACGTGGATAACAAATTTGCCCCCCTCTACGTCACGCCAAAGGGCAAGAGCAAGGTTATTCGACACCTGAAAGAGCAACTGAAATCTGCCGACGTACTGTACCTCGCCACTGATGAAGACCGGGAGGGCGAAAGCATTTCCTGGCATCTTCTGGAGATCCTGAAGCCCAAGGTGCCGGTGCGGCGTATGGTCTTTCACGAGATCACAAAGAAAGCGATCGAGAACGCCCTGGAAAACTACCGCAGTGTAGATTTGCAACTCGTGAGGGCTCAGGAGACGCGCCGCATTCTGGACCGTCTCTACGGCTACACCTTGTCTCCCCTCATCTGGAAGAAGATTGCCTACGGGCTGTCCGCGGGGCGCGTGCAATCCCCGGGGCTGCGCATGATCGTGGAACGGGAGCGCGAGCGTATCCGGTTCAAACCGGCGGTCTACTGGGATCTTCTGGCACGCCTTGAAAAACCCGGGGCCGATCCCTCCTTCGAGGCGCGTCTCATCGAATACGAGGGGAACCGCCTCGCCGGAGGAAAGGACTTCGATCCCGAAACGGGAGCTCTCAAGGCGGACGCCGTTCTACAGCTCACGGAAGACGCCGCCGCTACCCTTCAGAAGGATCTCCGGGAACAACCCTGGGTGGTGGACGAGATCACCTCGCGGGATACAACCAATCGCCCGGCGGCACCGTTTATTACGTCCACCCTCCAGCAGGAGGGAAACCGCAAGCTGGGGCTCAGCGCCCGGGAGACGATGCGTACGGCGCAGCGACTCTATGAAGAGGGATACATCACGTATATGAGAACGGACAGCCCCACCCTCTCCTCGGAGGCGGTGGTCGGCGCCCGAGCACAGATCGAAACCCTCTACGGCTCCGACTACCTCTCGGAGAAGCCACGGCAGTTCTCATCCTCCAGCGGGGACGCCCAGGAGGCGCATGAAGCGATCCGTCCGGCGGGAACGACGTTCCGACATCCAAATGAGTCTGACCTTACCGGCCGTGAACGGGCCTTGTATGAGCTGATCTGGAAACGCACCGTCGCCAGCCAGATGGCCGATGCCAAGAAGCGCTCGATGGGGGTGAAGATTCGCGTGGGCAACGCGGTGTTCAATGCCACCGGAAACCGGATTATCTTTCCGGGGTTTCTCCGCGTCTACGTGGAAGGAAAGGACAACCCTGAAGCGGCGCTGGAGGACAAGGAGGTACTGCTTCCTCCCCTGGACGAGGGCGACACGCTCTCGGTACAGGATCTCTCCACCGAACGTCACCAGACCAAGCCCCCCGCGCGCTACACGGAGGCATCTCTGGTACAGCAACTGGAGAAACGTGGCATCGGCCGGCCATCCACCTATGCATCGATCATCGCTACGCTTTATGAACGCTCGTATATCCGCCGCCAGGACAAAGCACTGGCTCCCACTTTCACCGGAATGGCAGTGGTAGAGCTGCTGGAAGACCATTTTCACGAATTGGTGGAATACAGCTTCACCCGCAACATGGAAAACGCCCTGGATGAGATCGCCTACGGGCAGCGCGATTCGCAGCACTATTTGCAGCAGTTCTATTTCGGCGACACGGGATTGCTTACCCGAGTGGAGCAGAGGGAGAGTGAAATTAAGCCGGAGCAGTCCCGGAGCATTGCGCTCCCGCAGCTGTCCGAGCACCAGACGGTGAAGATCGGCCGCTACGGCGCCTATATTATCCATAATGAGGGCGATGACGAGATCCACGCCTCTATTCCCGAGGAGTATACCCCGGCAGATCTCGACGAAGACGATATACGGGAGCTGATCGAGATACAGAAGAACGGTCCAGCGCCGCTGGGCGTGCATCCGGAGACGGGCCAGAATATTTATTGTTTGACCGGCCGATATGGGCCGTATCTGCAGTTGGGAGAAACACCGGAGGATGGTACCAAGCCGAAACGGGCCAGTCTCCCGAAGGGCGTCAAACCGAGCGACGTCGATATACCGCTGGCGGTCCGCCTCCTGAGCCTTCCCCGGACGCTGGGCGTTCATCCGGAATCGGGGGAGGAAGTGGTTGCCAACATAGGCCGGTTCGGTCCGTTTGTGGTGTGTGACGGGGAGTATCGCTCACTTAAGAAGGGAGATGACGTCTACGAAATCTCTCTGGATCGCGCCCTGCAGCTCCTGGCCGAGGAAAAGAAAGGTCGCCGCGGGGCAACCCTGCTGAAAGACTTCGGGCAGGATCCCAAGAAGAAACGCAACGTCGCGGTCTATGACGGACGCTACGGGCCCTACATTAAGGCAGGCACCAAGAACTACTCACTCCCCGATGAGAAACGCACCCCCGAGGCGATCGAGCAACTCACCATGGAAGACGTGCAGGAGATAATCGCCGCCAAGGGATAGACGGCGCGTTCTACGCCTCGGCCGGAGGAGTGCGCCCCCGGACCTCATCGGCGGTTACGCACGTCAGAGCTGCCGTCGCAAGGTCGCTGCACAGGTCTTCCTGAAGGCGGGAGATTCTTTCCTTGGTCCGCGCCACCGCGGCGGGATTCACGCTCAACGACTCCACCCCAAGTCCGATCAGTATCGGAATCGCTGCCACGTCGGAGCCTAACTCGCCACAGACGCTCACCGGAATACCCTGGGTTCGCGCCCCCTCCACCGTTCGACGAATCGCTTCCAGCACCGCCGGATGCATCCCGTCGGAGAGATGTGTCACATCATCATTGCCGCGCTCCGCAGCCATCACATACTGGGTAAGGTCGTTGGTACCGATGGAAAAAAACGCTGACTCCCGCGCCAAATCCCCCGCCCGCAACGCTGCCGCCGGGGTTTCGATCATCGTTCCCACCTCCACCGGCCACTGGTGGGCCGCGCCCTCAGCAGCCAACTCCCGGTGCGCTTCCTCCAGTCGGCGGCGAATAGCGGATAGTTCGCCAACCTCCGTGACCATCGGTACCATCAATTTGATACTCCCCCGATCCGCGACTCGCAGAAGCGCCCGAAGATGGACCCGCAGCGTTTCCCTGAACTCCTCACTAAGGAGGAGTCGCACGCCGCGAACGCCCAGAAAGGGATTGGTCTCTCGGGGAAGCTTCAAGTAGGGAACGTCCTTATCACCACCGATATCCAGCAGCCGAATAACCACGGGCCGTTCACCAAAGGGCTTGGTCATCTCGACAAGGGAGGACACCTGCGAGTCCTCATTGGGAGTCGATTCGGCGGAGAGAAAGATGAACTCCGTCCGAAGCAGACCAACTCCGTCGGCGCCGTTTTCCACCGCCCGCGCCGCATCAGCGACAGTGGCAACATTGGCCCGCACGGGAACACTCGTTCCATCGGCCAGCGTCCCCGGTCGTTGAGCCGCGTCCCGCCGCCGCCAAGCCTCTTCCCGACGGGATGCGAGGATCGCAGAAATCTCGGTCCGTCGAGCCTCATCGGGCGCCACTTCAACGGTACCGGTCTCACCATTTACCACGAGTACGGTCCCCCGAAGTGTATCGGTCCAGTCGGACGCCAGCGGCACGCCGGTGACCATGGGGATTCCCAACCCCCGGGCAATAATCGCCGCGTGGGATCGCGCCGTACCGTGAGCCGTCACGATGCCGCGCACCACAGTCGGATCGAGACGCATCGTCTGGGACGGAAGCAGATCACCCGCCACGAGGATCGCCGGCTCTCCGGGCATCGCCGTCTTTTCCACCGTCTCCGGAGCTACCGCCCGCAACAGACGAACCGCCACATCGGATACGTCCGTGGCGCGCGCCCGAAGATAGGGATCATCCATACGGCGATACTCCTGTGCCAGCGCTTCCGCGGCGAGCCAATACGCCTCCACAGCGGAGCATGCGCGCTCCCGAAGCGTGTTCACCGCCGATCGTTCCAGTTCCGGATCACGCAATAGCGTCTCATGGGCCCGAGCGATCTCCGCCGCCTCCCTATTGCCCTGTCGATCCGCCTCCGCCGCTTCCGAGCCAAGCTCCTCCGCCACGGCATCGCGAGCGATCACCACCGGCTCCAGCTCACGGAGCGCCTCCACCTCACCGAGCGGTTTACTGCGCGCCGAGATCTGCTCCGGTTCGATGGAAACGTGCGCCGCGGCCAGGACGAACGCAGGCCCCAGAGCGACTCCTGGGGAGGCGGGCACTCCGGAAAGGACTCCGCTCCAGTCGCGCATCGTTGCCAGGGCTCCGGTCGTCTCCGTGGGGGATGCCGGATCGGCGCCGGAACCGGTAGAGGAGGGGGTATCGGCCTGGGCCGTAGACGCAGACGCAGATGTAGACGTGGACGCGTAATCAGCCTGGGACTCACCAAAGTTGTTGGCGACGAGCGTCTCCACCGCGTCGAGCAACGCCACGGCGTCCGCTCCGGTTGCCCTCAACTCGAAATGGTCTCCCCGTCGGAGTTGCAACGTGGCAATTCGATTGAGGCTTCGGGCGTTGACCCACCGATCGCCGTTGTCTTCCACCCGGCGAATCACTGCTTCCGAGGCGAATCGCCCCACCGTTCGGGCGAGCTGCGCCGCGGGCCGAGCGTGAAGCCCATGTACGGTGTTCACGGGAAAGACGCGGCGCCCACTTCCGTCGGCATGATCGCCGCCGGTGGAGGCCTGAGGGGTTCCGGCCTCTTGCGTGACTCCGTCACCCGGCACCGCACCGTCACCCGGCTTGGCTCCGTCACCCTGCGTCACCCCGTCACCCAGCTGTTCCTCTTTCGGTTCCAGAGATGAACGCGCTTCAGCAATCACCGCGTCAATGTCGGAATCCAGTCCGATCTGCACCGCCGCGGAGACGGCTCCCTCCACAAGCGGCGCCGAGACCAGTTGGACGGGCCCCTGCAGGCTACCCTCAAGAAACTCCAATGCTGTTTCCGCGCTGAGGATGGCGCTTCCCAGATCCATGAGCACTACCGTTCCCCGGGGATTGTCGACCGCCTGAATCGCCTCCATGATATCCATGGCATCGGTACCGAGTTCTTTGTGCTCTTCGCCCGTCCCCCCGGCGTAGGCGATCGATATGTCGGCGTCGCCGACACTGGCCACCAATTCGGCGAGGCCCGCGGCCAGCGCTCGACTATGAGAAACCACTACCAGTCCAACCATCGTCTCAGTAATCCTCTGCCGTTCATGATACCAAAAAAAGAACCGGCGAACGCATCCACCGGTTCCAGCAAAGTGCTCGTCTCGACGCCCTGTCGACTACGCCAGCGTATCCCGAGCAGCGGCAAGCATCAGAACCGCCGACGTAGCGCCGGGATCCTGGTGATCTTTGCTCCGTTCTCCCAAATAGCTTGCACGGCCCTTCCGGGCCACCAAGGGGATCGTGGAGTCCCGCCCCTCTTCCGCGGCCGTTACGGCGGCGTCCAGCATGTCCTTCACGGACGCTCCCGCAGCGTGGCGCTCCTTCAAGGCGGCCAACGCCGGTTCCCAGGCGTCGATCATCGTCTTATCACCGACTTCCGCCTTGCCCCGCTGTTTAATGCCGTTAATCCCCTCTTCGAAGAGCGCCTCCACGCCGTCGGCGTCGAGTTCGGACTGCCCCGTGGCCTTTACGGCGGCCTTCAAAAAGAACGTCCCGAAGAGCGGACCGGAGGCACCTCCGACCGTCTTTATCAGCGTCATAGACACCGCCTTCAGCGCCGCTCCCACATCATCCGGGGGATTCTCGGCAAGTGCCTTCTTGGCCGCGGTAAATCCGCGGGCCATGTTGATCCCATGGTCCGCATCGCCGATCGCCGAGTCGAGTTGCGTGAGATACTCTTTGTTTTCGACGTAGACCGACTCCAGCCGGTCGATCCACGCCACGATTTGATCACGAGTTGCCATTCAAGCTCCCCAACGCAGTCCCGGTGTCAGCACCGGATCATCCCAGAGCTTCACCATTTCATCATCTACTTTTAGCAGCGTAATTGAAAAGCCCTGCATCTCCAACGAGGTGATGTAGTTGCCCACCAGACGCCGGGAGATGTTGAGGCCCTTGGACGCCGCCACTGCGACAAACTCGTTGTACAGCAGGTACAACTCAATCAGTGGAGTTCCGCCCATACCGTTAATCATTACGATCACATCATCACCCTTCTTAAAGGGCAGATCCGAGATTACCGCGTCGCTCATCATGCCGACGATTTCTTTGGCGGTCTTGGCTTTCATGCGCTCCCGACCGGGCTCCCCATGAATCCCGATTCCCACCTCAATCTCATCCTCTCCCAACTCGAACGTGGGCTTGCCGGCGGAAGGCACGGTACAGCTAGTGAGAGCCATCCCCATGGAGCGGCCCTGGCTGTTGATTTTTCGCGCCAGGTCAGCCAGCGATTTCAGATCCATTCCCCGTTCCGCACCGGCGCCGACGATCTTTTCCATCAGCACCGTGGTGCCAACTCCTCGGCGACCGGCGGTGTAGAGACTGTCCTTTACGGCAACGTCGTCATCCACGACTACCGCCTCTACATCGATACCTTCAGCCTGACAGAGATCCGCGGCCGTTTCAAAATTGAGAACGTCCCCGGTATAGTTTTTCACGATGTGCAGTACGCCTTTGCCGCTGTTCACCGCTTTCGTGGCGGCCTCCATCTGGTCCGGTGTGGGGCTGGTAAAGATCTGCCCCGGACACGCGGCATCCAGCATACCTCGGCCGACAAACCCTCCGTGCAGCGGTTCATGACCGCTTCCGCCTCCGGAGACGATCCCGACTTTGTTCTTCACCGGCGCATCCTTGCGAGCAATGAATCGCGGCTCATAGGAAACGGTAAGTAGATCTCCGTGAGCCGCCTCCATTCCCTTCAGCGCATCAACAATCACCCCATCAGCAGTGTTGATCAGTTTTTTCATCGTGAACCTCCATAATTATCACACATTTTCCCGTTACTATTGTAGAACCAGTTCGGTGCGGGCGCAACGTAGACTTTACGTTAGTCCGATCCGTTGTAACTTTTGTTCACATTGCCCGGAGCTACGCGCATCAGCACTTCCAAATCTACGAACTTCGTGAAATACTGTATTGACACCTATCTGGAGGCGCACTCAACCATGACTATTTTGACACTCAATTGCGGAAGTTCATCCGTCAAGTACCAGTTATTTGACTGGAATCACAAAGCGGTCCTTGCCGGCGGCCAGGTCGAGCGGGTGACTCAGGAAGGATCTCGTATCCTTCACAAAGTTCCCGGTCGGGACGAGCATGCTGTGGATCATACCTGCCCGGATCACACCGAAGCGATTAGGCTCATTCTGGACACGCTGGTGGACAAGGATGTCGGCGCCATATCCGATATATCCGAGGTGAAGGCGGTTGGTCATCGTGTAGTTCACGGCGGCGAGAAGTTCGCCAAGTCGGTTATCGTGGACGACTCCGTAATTGAGACGTTTCGCAGCATTCAGTCCTTGGCCCCGCTTCACAATCCCGCCAACATTCAGGGAATTGAAGCGGCGCGGGCCGTACTGCCGGATGTGACTCACTGTGCAATCATGGACACCGCCTGGCACCAGACGATGCCCGCTCACGCGTTCACCTATGCCCTGCCCTACTCCTGGTATCGCGATCACGGGGTCCGGCGGTACGGATTTCACGGTACATCGTTTCTCTACACGGCGAAACGGGCGGCGGTCCTGCTGGGGAAGGATCCTTTCGAAACGAATTTGATCATCGCCCATATCGGAAACGGAGCCAGCATGTGCGCCGTAAAAAACGGCGTCTCCGTCGATACGAGCATGGGACTCACGCCGCTGGAAGGCCTCGTCATGGGAACGCGCAGCGGCGATATCGATCCGGCGATTCCGTTTTACATGATGAATCAGGCCGGCTACGATCCTGACGACCTGGAACGGACGCTCAATAAGAAGAGCGGCGTCCTGGGAATCACGGAAGATCTCGTAGACCGCCGCGACATCGAGATCGCCGCGGAGAAGGGTAACAAGCAGGCCGCCCTGGCGATCGACGTCGAGTCCTACCGGATTCGTAAGTACATCGGAGCGTACGCCGCCGCGGTGGGCGGTGTAGACGCGGTGGTCTTCACCGCGGGCGTTGGAGAACGAGGCCCACTGATCCGAAAAAAGGCGCTGGAGGGGCTCAGTTTCATGGGGATTAAGGTAGACCCCGAGAAGAACGCCCTTTCCCGCACCAAGAACGCGGAAACCGACATAAGTGCCGATGACTCACCGACGCGGATCTTTGTTATTCCCACCGATGAGGAACTGGTCATGACCGAAGATACCTACGCGCTCATGAGCGGCACCTACGACGTGCACACACAATTCACGTATTCCTTTCAGGCGGAGGACTACATTAACGTCGAGCGGAACGGATGCCTTGATGAAGACTTTGCCAAGCTGCAAGGGCTGGACCGCATCGTAGTGTCCGCGGAGCCCGGGGGTACGCAGTCGGAGGAGTGCGAGTGATTCTGACGGTGGATGTCGGTAACACCAATATTGCCTTCGGCATCTGGTCTCAGGACCAATGGCTGAACCACTGGCGACTGAAGACCGACCCCGCAAGCACCTCGGATGAGTATCTGGTGCTGTTTGACAACCTGCTGACGTATGCGGGTCATGCACTGGGATCCTACGAGCGGATCGTCATCAGTTCAGTGGTTCCCGCCCTTACTCCGGCGATCGTCACGGTGGCGGAACACATCGGGGGAACTACGCCGCTCATCGTGCGGCACGACCTGATCACCGGCCTCAACCCGAACAGCCCGATTCCGCCGGAATTGGGCAGTGATCTCCTGGCCAATGCTGTGGCCGTGTGGCACCGCTATCAGCGGGCCGCGATAGCGGTGGACTTCGGCACGGCGTTGACTTTTACGGCGGTCTCCGGCGATGGCGAGATCGTGGGCGTGAGTATCGCGCCTGGTCTGCGCAGCGCCATGGCAGCCCTAAGCTCCAATACGTCCCAGCTCCCCGGAGTAGACCTGGTACCGCCGCCGCAGGCGCTGGCGCGGACCACTGTCCATTCGATCCAGTCCGGCGTGATCTACGGCTATGTGGGATTGGTGAAAGAAGTAACCCACCGCATGGCGGCGGAAATGGAAGGGACGCCTATCGTTATCGCTACCGGCGGGTTGGCCGAGACGTTTGCCCCGGTGGCGGGGTCCTTCGATGCGGTGGACCAATGGTTGACTTTGGACGGGCTACGGCGCATCGCGGAATTCAACCCACAAAGAGAATAAGGGCGAGTGCAGCTGCGCCGCCCTCGCCCCTCTCCGTGAGTATAGACCGCGTCACGCGCTCTTAGCGGACGCTTCCTCGCGACGCTTCTGATTGGCCAGCGTCGCCTTACCCATCTTCGAAATCATCACCTTCTTACCATCGATCTCGTGTTCGTACACAAGTTTGACGCCGGTCTGTCCGGTGATCGGGCACTTGCCGCGCCCGGAGTTGGGCTGTTCTTCTTTCAGGGGCGTTCCCCGATGTGCCTTGGACATAGCATCTCCTTCTTTATTATGAGAACGCAAGTATAGAACGGAGCCCCTCCGAACCTCAAGGTCCTGGAGAGGCATCACCGTACATACAGGAATCAGTTACCCAAGCGCTGCAGCAGGAACTCAACCCGCCGATTGCGCCACATCTCGTCCCGATTGGAATGAGGTACCACCGGACGCGCTCCGCCATACGCCTCGATCGTCATCCGATCACGGTCCACTCCCAGGATCATCAGTGCCTGCATTACCTCCGTCGCCCGTGCGCGGGAAAGCGGAATAAGGACGTGATCCTGCTCGCGTTGCTGGGCAGGACCCTCGAGATAGATGTGCGCCGCGTGACCTTCGATAATGATCTCTCGGTCGGGATAGCGATTCAGAATCGTTGCCAGACGACGCAGCGTCTCTAGATTTGTATCGAGCTGGTCGTCGTCACTGAGGAACATATCCGGCGTATTACCGGCAAAGAGGATGTTGGAAACGCGGATACGCAGGCGGTTTCCGTCACGCATCACGAGAATGTCGATCTCGATGGTATCTTGTTCCGTCACTTCATGGCCCACATCATCCCGAACCGTCACCGAGAGCGGATACTGCCGCGCGGTCTCCACGAGACTTCCGTCATCGCCTCTACCGTTCCAGGTGATTCTGCGAGGAGGAGTGCCGGAACCGGAGAACGTCTTGAAAACGTCCCCTTCAGGACTGAGAATTACCGCTTCCCAACCCGTCAATTCCGCCACCGCGGAGACATTGATCGAGATTGTGAGAGTATCCTGCCGGCCATCACCGTCCGGGCTGAACGGCTGCGGTCGGAGCGACACGCGGACCTCGGGGGGACCAGCGGGCCTGGTCTCAATGCTGTCTTCTTCCACCACTTCATGGCCTGCGTCATCCCGGACCGTCACCGAGACCGGATATTGTCGCCCCGGTTCCACGAGGGTACCGTCATCACTCATGCCATCCCATGTGACGCTACGGGGAGGTGCCCCGGAACCGGAGAACGTCTTAAAGACATTACCGTCGGGACTGCGGATTTCCACTTCCCATTCGGTCAGGTTCGTCTCGGACTCGACATTGATCGCCATGGTGAGCGTATCCCCGCGATCACCGTACGGACTAAACGGCCGCGGCCGCAGCGAGACCCGCACCACGGGAGGACCAGCGGGCCTGGTCTCAATGCTGTCTTCTTCCACCACTTCATGGCCTGCGTCATCCCGGACCGTCACCGAGACCGGATATTGTCGCCCCGGTTCCACGAGGGTACCGTCATCACTCATGCCATCCCATGTGACGCTACGGGGAGGTGCCCCGGAACCGGAGAACGTCTTAAAGACATTACCGTCGGGACTGCGGATTTCCACTTCCCATTCGGTCAGGTTCGTCTCGGACTCGACATTGATCGCCATGGTGAGCGTATCCCCGCGATCACCGTACGGACTAAACGGCCGCGGCCGCAGCGAGACCCGCACCACGGGAGGACTGGCCGGCACGGTATCGATCGTAATCAGGAGCTGTTCCCGGGTACTGTTACCGGCGTTGTCGGTGGAACTGAGAACGTAGCGGTAGTCGCCGTCAGGCAGCATTTCACCGTCGGGACCACGCCCATCCCAGGTGAACGATTCTACGGAATCGCCCCATTCTCGGGAAAGGAGCGTGTCTCCCGCCGCATTGAGAAGCTCACCGGTCCACATATCGCCGGGAGCTACTTCCTGCGTGATCCGCACCTCATCATCTTCCCCATCGTCATCCGGAGAAAACTGTCGCGGTTCCGCGCTCAACTGTTCGATCCGCGGACTCGTGCGATCCACGATCACCGGGCCGATTCTGCTTACTTCAGCTTCGTGGCCATTGCGGTAGATGACGCGCAGCCCCGCCGTATAGGGACCATCGGGGACCACCGTTCCTCCGTTGGTCAACCCGTTCCACTCGAAACTGTTAAACGGCCGCCGCTGATAGCTACTTCGGACCATTCGGTCGTCTTCATTTCGAATCTCGAAGAGGAACTCCCGAATCAGTTCCTGCGCTCCGTATTCGGTCCGGAACACGGCGGAATTGTACGGTCCTCCCGAAAGGGGTGAGATGTACTCTTCCTGCACACTCAGATTTATGCCGGGCGTTCGCGAATCTTTGATCACCCGCAGCGTCCGGCTCCGTCCCACATTGCCCGCGGGATCTTCACCGGTGAGCGTCAACGCATACGTGCCGTCGGGAGCCATTCCGGACTCACCGATCGCCTCTCCGCGCCATACGAGGCGGACTCGCTCTTCCGTTCCGTCGGCAACCGCCTCGGGTCGAGCACCGATTACATCGAAAAACTCGGCAACGTTGCCGTCGGTTACGATTGCACCATCCTGCTGAAGCTCGAAACTCCAGTCGGCGGCGGCTTCGTACCGAATCGTGCCCTGGATCGACTCCTTGTCTCCGGCGCCGAACACCAGAGGCTCGCCCTGCTCCGTAGCTTGCGGAGCGGTGTCTGCACTGAGAGTTGCTTCGGGAGCTTTCGTATCGATCGTAATCGTCAGCGGAGCGGACTGCACCTCATTTCCATTGTCCAGGCGAGCCCACAACCGAGCCGAAACCGACCCATCCTGCAGAGTTGAACCATCATCGCGGGCGCCGTCGAACTCCCACTCCGCCGGAGGAGTGCCGGAGCCCGATTCACTGCGAACCACCTGATTGCGGTTGACGATCTCCAGACGCCACTGCCGTACCGATTCCGGCTCCGACGTATCGAGTCTCAGTGTCAGGGTATCGCGCCGTCCGTCGTCGTTGGGAGAGAACACCGCCGGCGGATCAGCCACCGTCACCGCAAGATCAGCTCCCTGCAGACTGAGCACAAAGGTCGCAGGATGGACTCCCTCGGCCTCGTTTCCCGCTCGATCGCGGCCGATGAGGGCAACCCGGTACTCACCTTCCGGAGCTGTGTCACCGGGATCATCAGCGGTTCCGGTGGAACCATCCCAGATAAACTGCTCGGGAGGGGTCGGGTCCTGCCCGGGGCGTCGGACGTTTTCATTTCGATACTCTTCACCGTAGACCACGTTGCCCTCGGTGTCCCGAACCTCTACGACCCATACCATTTCTCGACTTCCGGCGAGCGGAACAATCAGTTCGTCGCGGATGCTATCGTCATTGGGTGAGAAGATCGTATAGTTCGGGTCCCGGAATTCCCCGATCTCCGGTGGCGTGTTGTCCACCGTGACGTTGAATGGAGCGCTCCGGGAGAATTTGCCGGCATCATCAATGACCGCCAGCTGATAGGTGTATTCTCCGTCCTCAACCAGGTCGCCGTTGGACATGCCTTCAGGAAGCCGGGTTTCCGGTACCTGCCACGTGCCGTCCCACGTCAACGTATCGGGAATAGCCACGCGCGGTTTCTCACCGCCGAAGATGTTTCCGAAAAATCCTCGACGCTCTTCTTCTCGCTCGGATATTTGATAGACGAGACGACCATCACCGTCGTAGACGGTGAGTTCGTACGCCACAATTACCATCTCCTCAGCAGGCACCACCACACTGGAAAACGGTAATTCGAGCACATCCTGAACTCCGTCCTGGTTTTCCGGAGAGACATACTGTCGTGGTTGCGCAGGCAACTCGAGGGTTGGAGCTTCCGCCTCTTGCGCCCCGCCGGCAAACAGTACTATCGCCGGTACGTGTAGTAAAATGACACATAACGTAAGTTTTCTAAAAAATTTCATAAGCTCCTCGCCTACGACCGAACTGGTCTATTGCTATTGAATTGGTAACCAAGATACCACATCTAAGTTACAATATCGAGAGACGATTCGTCTTGTGCTATGATAGCCCAAAATGCGCGAAAGTGATCTATATGTGCCGCTAAAACACTGGTTGGAGGGTCAGGGATACCGCGTATCGGCGGAGGTCCGTGACTGCGACCTGGTGGCCAGGGCTCTCGCCGCCGATGAAGATCCGGTGATCCTGGAATTGAAAACTCGCATGAGTCTCGACCTGATCGCTCAAGGCGTACGTCGGCAGGAAATCAGCCCCAGTGTATACTTGGCGATTCCCCTCGCGGGTAGCCGTGGGCGCCTACGGAACGCGCGCACGGTAGTGCCGGTGCTCCGCAGACTGGAGCTGGGACTCATTTTTGTCCGCTTTCTGCGGACGGGAACACGGATCGAAGTACACCTACACCCGACCCCGGCCCACCGGACGGCGCGTCCTTCCCGGCGCCGGGCGATTCTTCAGGAGATCGATGGCCGTTACGCCGAGCTCAATCGTGCCGGGCAGACCAGCCGGGAGGAGCGGTTCTCAGCATACCGGCAGCGTACGATTCGGGTGGCTGCTCTCATGAGAGATAGCGACCGCGACGCGCTGACTCCGTCCCAACTGCGCGTGCTCGGTGCACCGGATACGGTGCAGCAGATCCTTTCCAGGAACCACTACGGATGGTTTGATCGGGTATCCCGCGGCGTGTACCGGCTCAACGGCGCGGGTCGGCGGGCACTCGAACGGTACGCCGCGATCCTCCCGGAGATCAACGACAACACACCGTCTTGATGCGGCGCGATGGATATGGTAGCACCGGTCTATGGCAACACCTGACCGACCCCTGACAACGCTTACCGCGATCCTGGCATCGGTGTTCTTATTGGGAAGCGGATCGGCGTTACAGGGAACCGCGGTTACCCTCCGTGCCGGCCTGGAAGGCTTTTCGGAGCTATCGATCGGCCTCGTCAGTGCGGGTTATTACGGCGGGGTGCTGGCAGGGTCGTTTCTCGCACTGCTGGTTATCCGCAACGTCGGATATGTTCGTGCGTTCGCCGCCTTCGCCTCACTGGCATCGGCCACGTCGCTGGCCCACGTGCTGTGGATAGATCCCACGGCGTGGTTTGTCTTTCGGTTTATTCACGGGATATGCCTGTCGGTCGTGTTGGTGGTGGTCGAGAGCTGGCTCAACGTCACCGCGCCCACCGGAAAACGAGGACAGGTTCTGTCAATCTACGGGATCGTTTATCTCGCAGCTCTGGGTGCCGTGCAACCGCTCATTTCAGTGTTCCCGCCGGCATCCTTCTCGCTGTTCGGCGTGACATCGATCATGATTTCCCTGTGTATTCTGCCGATAACCCTGGCGCAGGTGAGCGGCAACCCGCAGGTAGGCAGCATCCGGATCCGCGTGCTCGGAATGTTCCGGAAGTCTCCCATGGGTTCGCTCGGGGTGATTGTGAGCGGCCTGGTGGCCGGGGCACACCTCAGTCTGTCACCCCGTTTCGCCCAGGGAGTTGGAATGTCGCCGGGAGCGATCGGTGTGTATCTGCTGGTGTTCTCACTGGGTACGATGGTGTTGCAAATGCCGCTGGGATGGATTTCAGACCATTTCGATCGTCGGCGAGCACTGCTGGTGAGTTCGGCTCTGGGCGGACTGGCCGCCTTGGGCCTGAGCATAGTTCAGGGCGGCGGTGTGTACGCCCTGGCGATGGCGTTCGTCTTCGGCGGTTTCGCGATACCGCTCTATTCCCTGGCGGTTGCGGCATTTAACGACCAGGTATCAACCGAGGAAATGGTGGAAGCTGCAGGAGCGCTCTATGTATTCTACGGACTTGGCTCGGTGGTGGGACCGATCGCGGCGTCGGCGATGATGGCTCAGCTCGGCTTGGGAGCGCTGTACCTCTTCGCCGCCGGAATCCTGGTGATCTACATGGCGTTCGGCGTCCTCCGGATTCGATTGGTGCCGACCTTTCGCGTACGTGGCCGCACCGCGACCTATCGCATTATTCCCCGCACCACGGTGGTAGCGTATACGATGCTTCGGCGAATGGCTCCGCGAAAGAAGCGGGGCGTCGCATCACCGGCACCCACCGCCTACGATGGGTTCTCATCAGCCCCCGGAGAGGATGCCGCCATGGAATACACAAGCGATGTCTACTCCCCGGAAGTGTACAACGATGAGGATGACAGCTCCGGGAACTCCCCGACCGGATAGACCGCATACTCATACCTATTGATCGTATAAATATCATATACACGGCGGGAAGATTCGTGGTAGAACCGCGCCATGGAAACATATTTTGGTCTCAAGGCCCACGGCACCGACGTGAAAACGGAGGTAATCGCCGGAGTTACGACGTTTCTCACGATGGCATACATCCTCATCGTGCAACCCCTGACTCTGCAGAATGCCGGCATGGATTTCGGTGGGGTGTTCACAGCTACCGCCATCGCGTCCATGGTGGGGACACTGGTGATGGCGTTTGCCGCCCGTTTACCCTTCGCGCTGGCGCCGGGGATGGGACTGAACGCGTTCTTTGCCTTTTCCGTCGTGATCGGCATGGGAAAGACGTGGCAGTTCGCGCTTACCGCCGTGTTTCTGGAGGGGCTGATCTTCCTGCTTCTCACCGGGTTCAACGTGCGGGAGGCGATCGTCAACAGTATACCAACCAATATTAAGCGGGCGATCTCGGTGGGTATCGGTCTGTTCATCGCCTTCGTGGGTATGCAGAACGCCGGCATGATCGTCAATAACGACGCCACCCTGGTGAGTCTCGGCGACTTCGGGACACCGGCGGTGCTCGTAGCGGTTCTGGGATTGGTGATCACCGGCGTTCTCGTGGCACTCCGCATGAAAGGAGCGCTCCTCCTGGGTATTCTCGGAGCCACGATCATCGGGATTCCCTTTGGTGTGACCTCCGTTACTGAGGGTTTTTCACTCGTAAGCATGCCCCCATCTCTGGCACCGGTGGCGTTTCAGTTTGAGTGGACGCAGATCCTTACGTTGGACATGCTGGTGGTGGTGTTCACCTTTCTGTTTGTGGATATGTTCGACACCGTCGGAACCTTGGTGGGCGTTGCCACAAAGGCGGGTCTCCTGGACGAGGAAGGACGAATTCCGCGCGTAAAGCAGGCGCTTTTGGCAGACGCCGTTGGCACCACAGTGGGGGCGATGCTGGGAACGAGCACCGTCACTACCTATATCGAAAGCGCCTCCGGTGTTGAAGAGGGGGGCCGCACCGGCCTTACCGCCCTGGTAGTGGCGATCCTCTTCTTCGTGGCGCTCTTCTTCAGTCAGCTCTTCCTCCTGATTCCCGGCGCCGCCACCGCCCCAGCGCTTATACTGGTGGGAGTCTTCATGGCAAGTCCCGTGAAAGAGCTGGACTTTTCCGACTACACCGAGGCGATCCCGGCGTTCCTGACGCTGATCATGATGCCGCTCACCTACAGCATCTCTGAGGGCATCGTCTTCGGCGTCCTGAGCTACGTCATTCTCAAGCTCGCCACCGGTCAGGGGAAGCACGTACCGCTGCTCACCTACATCGTGGGCGTGTTCTTCCTAATCAGCTTCTTCGTGTAGCAGCAGTTTCACCGATGCGGTAAATCAGCCGACGCGGGTCCTCCTCTGCGAAGACGAGGTCCCGCTCGTGCTGGGTGATGAAGCCGTGGACCACCATGGAGTCCAGGAAGCTGAGCAGCGGTTGGTAGTACCCGCCGGTATCGAGAACCGCCATCGGCTTTGAGTGGAGGCCGATCCGCGCCCAGCTGAGCACCTCGGATAGCTCCTCCAGCGTACCTACGCCGCCGGGAAGAGCGATGAAAGCGTCGGCGAGCTCGATCATCTTCGCCTTGCGCTCATGCATGGACGTCGTTTCGTACAGCTCGGTAATCCCCCGGTGCGCGATTTCCCGTTGCGTCAGATGGGAGGGCATAACTCCGATTACCTCACCCCCGAGGGCGAGAACGGTGTCGGCCACGATTCCCATGAGACCGATGTTGCCACCACCGTACACAACGCTGTAACCCTGCGTTCCGAGCGCTTCCGCAAGGGCTTCCGCATCCCGAGCAAAGGAGGGGGCGTTGCCGGTATGAGACCCGCAGTAGATCGCGATCCGGATTATTCGCCCTTCTCAGGGAGGAGCCGGTCCACCGCCGCCGCGGCGTGGAGTGTGGTGGTGTCGTAGACCGCCACGGGACTATCTTCCGGTCCAACCAGCAGACCGATCTCGGTGCAGCCGAAGATCATCGCTTCCGCCCCTGCTGTAACGACTCGCTTCATGACGGAGCGAAATCGATCTTTGCTTTTATCCGTGAAACGCCCATGGACCAACTCAGAAAAGATCGTTTCGTCGATGGTGCGGCGGTCGTCGTCTCCGGGAACCACCACCTCCAGTCCAAATCGTTCCGCCAGGCGATCGCGGTAAAACTGCTGTTCCATGGTGAAACGCGTTCCCAGCAGCCCTACCCGCTTCACACCATCCCGTGAAAGCGCCTCACCGGTGGCATCGGCGATGTGTATCCAGGGAAGCGCCACCGCCTGGGTGAGCTCGCCAAAGACGAGATGCATCGTGTTGGTGGCCAGAAGCAGCACCGTCGCGCCGGCGCGCTGTAACGCCTCTGCAGCGGAGATGAGCGTCCGTGCCGTTCCAGGCCAGTTTCCGCTGCGCTGCATCGCTTCGATCGGCGCGAAATCCACCGAGTAAAGGAGAATCGGAGCGGAATGGTGACCGCCACGACGCTCGTTGTAGCGACGATTGATCTCCCTGTAGTAGCTCGCTGTGGACTCCCAGCTCATGCCTCCGATGATGCCAAGTAATTCCTCCGGACTTCCGTCTTTCATATTTTCACATTACCACACAGGAACATTACCACACAGGAACCTTACCACACAGAAATAGGACGTGGCAGTGAGTCCGTGATATTAGTATGTTCATGGCATGCAGCGTTCGCGAAAGATCCATATCAGTCTGCGCCACTTCCGCGGCCTGGGAAGCCATATCTACGTCACCGTACGCCCACAAGCGGGCCCCGGCGAAGAACCGGGGGAAGAACGCGTCATGAAGTTCAACCGGCGCGACACCGCTCGCCGGTGGATCGACCACGTGCTGGACACCGAATTCGATTCGTCCGATGATGTCGTATGGGATTCGTCGGAAACCTATCAATGGTTTTACCCTGAAGGGGATTAGTCCGGAGACGCCTTACTGTGGTTCCGAGGTTGAGAGGGAGACGTAGTCTCCCGATATTGAAGAGAGCAAGGAGATACGCAACTATGAACTATAGACACATCATTATATGGACCGTTCTGCTCACCCTCGTGGCGGCTTCGCCGCTCTTCGCTCAGACCCGCCGCGGCAGTCAGCGGTTGGGGCTGGCCGCGGGGGTCCCCAATGGGGTGCTCGTCTATCGACCGGCTCCGTTCGACGTAAAGTTCGGATACGACTTGACTCAAGGTAGTCAGTACCTCTTTCTGAGTGGCGACATACGTTTGATCGACAACCGCCCCTTGGTGGGTATGCTTCACGGTTCATTCGGAGCGGGGCTCTTCGGTAAACTCTACCTGGAAGGACGTGACGGTGAGGGGGGAATTGACAGCGACGGTGGTGCGCGCATTCCCTTTGCTCTCAGCGTGCTGTTGCTGGATGACTTCCTGGAGTTCTTCTTTGAAGTGGCACCAGGAATCGACCTGTACCCGAAAGCACAGTTCTCGGACCAGCCGGTGCAGCTCTTTGCCGGGTTCACTCTGGAACTCGGGTAAGGCACTCGCCGTGCCCTGAATTCCGGCCCGGGGGCCACCCCGGCTTACGCCGGGGCATCGCTAAACGTCCGGTCCGGACCGGCTGTTGCGGCGTCCCGGAGCCCCTGTACGATCGACTCCCGGGATTCGGTGATTTGGGGTCCCGCCGTGGGGTCATCCACGTTGTGACAGGCGACCACGTGGCCCGGGCGCAGTTCCCGCTGCTGAGGAACCTCGGTCCGACACCGTTCGGTGGCAAACGGACACCGGGTACTGAAGACGCATCCCGACGGAGGTGTCGCCGGACTTGGAACATCACCTTCCAGCAGAAGCCGAGTCCGGGAGCGCTCCACCTGCGGTTCGGGAATCGGCACGGCCGACATCAGCGACTGAGTGTAGGGATGCAGCGGGTGACTGAATAGCTTATCGTAGTTCGCCAGCTCTACGATCTTCCCCAGATACATCACCGCTATTCGATGGGATATGTGCCGGACCATGCTTAGGTCGTGGGCGATAAACAGGTACGTAAGCCCCAACTGTCGTTGCAAGCGGTCGAGAAGATTTACAACTTGAGCCTGGATCGCGACGTCCAGGGCTGATATCGGCTCGTCGCAGACCACGAACTTCGGGTTCAGGGCAAGCGCCCGAGCGATCCCGATTCGCTGCCGTTGTCCGCCGGAAAACTCATGGGCGAAGCGTTTCATATGGTCCTGCTCCAATCCGACCAGCGCCAGAAGCTCCCGAACCCGGGAACTGATCTCCGTGGACGTCATCCTGCCCTGGATCACCAGCGGCTCACCGACGATTTTCCCCACCGAATGGCGCGGATTGAGCGCTGAGTAGGAATCCTGAAAGATCATCTGCATATCCCAGCGCTGCGCCCGAAGTTCCTGTTTGGAGAGGGCGGTGATGTCCGTACCACCGATTTCCACCGTCCCCGCAGTGGGCTCGTACAAGCGAAGCATGCTGCGACCAGTTGTCGACTTTCCGCATCCGCTCTCCCCAACCAACCCCAGCGTCTCACCCCGGGGAATCTCGAAGGAAACGCCGTCCACCGCCCGCACCTCGCCGATACGGCGGCTGAAAATCACGCCCTTGGTGATCGGAAAATACTGCGTCAGTCCACGGACGCGGACAAAGGGCTGTTCCTCCGAAGCCGGTGTTCCATGATCTGCATTCATTGGGTTCTCCCCTTTCGTGGTAATGCCTCCGGTCGTGGTTCGTTCCGCTCCAGGTCGTACCAGCATGCGCTCAGGTGCTGGGTGCCCGATGCAGCGGGAGCTCCGGCAACTTTCAGTTGCGGCTTGTCATCTCGACAGGCGTCGAACGCCCAGGGACACCGAGGCTCAAAGGGACACTTCGCCGGTGACGAAAAAAGACTGGGCGGTGTACCGGAGATGTCTACCAGCTCCGGCACGCTCTCATGAAGCTTCGGTAACGCCCCCAGGAGCCCCACCGTATACGGGTGGCGAGGATGGTTGTACACCGTTTCTATCTCACCCGTCTCCACCACCGTGCCGCCGTACATCACCATAACTCGCTCCGCAATGCCCGCCACAACACCCAGATCATGAGAGATCCAGATGACGGCAATGCCGTATTCCCGGCTCAAGCGGTTCATGAGGTCTACGATCTGCGCCTGTACCGTCACGTCCAAAGCCGTCGTCGGTTCATCGGCGATAATGATGTCCGGATCGCAGGCCACGGCGATGGCGATCATCACCCGCTGCCGCATTCCGCCGGAGAACTGGTGGGGGTAGTTTCCATAGCGTTTCGCCGGGTCCGGAATACCCACCTGTTCCAACAACTCCACTACCCGCCGCCGGGAGCGCGCACCACGGTAGTCGGTATGCTGTTCCAGCGATTCACGAATCTGATCACCTACGGTGAGAAGCGGATTCAGGGAACTCATGGGATCCTGGAAAATAAAGCCGATCCGATTCCCGCGGATTTTCGCCCGTTCGCTCTTGTTGAGCGCCAGGAGGTCTACGTCCGATTCCCTCGATCGGAATCGAGCGGTTCCGGATGCGATTCTGCCGGGAGGTTCCGGTATGAGCCGGAGAAGCGACATCATCGTGACGCTCTTGCCGCTTCCGCTTTCTCCCACGACGCCCAGCGTCTCACCGCGATTGAGATCGAATGAAACTCCATTTACGGCAAACACCGTTCCATCCACCGTATCAAACCGGACGTGCAGGTCTCGTACTTGCAGTATTGGCGTATTGCTCACGATGCGCTCCGTCGAATCTTTGGATCAAGAACATCGCGCAACCAGTCTCCCAAGAGGTTCATGCTGAGCGATGTCACCACGATCGCCAGTCCGGGAAAGGCCGCGATCCACGGTGAAAACTGAATGTACTGCCGACCGGCACTGAGCATATTGCCCCAACTGGGAATATTCGGAGGCACGCTGAGACCAAGAAAACCCAGACCCGCCTCATAGAAGATCATTCCGGACATTTCAAAGGTCGCCACCGTCAGGAGGGGCCCCACCAGGTTGGGCAGGATATGGTGGATCAGTATCCGCCGCTGCGACGCGCCGATCGCCACGGCGGATTCCACGTATCCCGATTTTCGAATACGAAGCACCTCTCCGCGAGTGATGCGTACAAAGAGCGGTGCATTGGTGAATCCGAAAATCAGGATCACATTCACCAGGCTCCGCCCCAATACCGAGGCGATCACGACCACGAGGAGCAGATACGGTATTGCGAGAAAGAGGTTGGATACGCCCATGATGATACTATCCGTACGACCTCCCACGTACCCTGCAATCATACCGAGAATCAGTCCCAACGAGGACGCGATGAGGACGCCGACAAAGCCCACGGTGAGGGATACCCGCGTGCCGTAGATAATCCGGCTCAGCATGTCGCGACCGAGATTGTCGGTTCCCAGCGGATACTCCCAGGAGCCCCCCTCCTGCCACGCCGGTGGCAGGCGGCTGATTCCCAGGCGTTGCTGCAGCGGATCGTGGGGCGCAACATGCGGGGCCATGACGGCCAATCCGACCAAGGCAACGAACAGTAGTGCCCCGAAGAGTCCCGCGTTGTCACGCAGGATAATCTTCAAGAACCGACGGAACGGTGAGTTCAGGTTGCTTCTATCAAGTGCATCAATCCTCATAGCGAATCCTCGGGTCGATAAGGGCATAGGCGACATCGGTCATTAGATTGAGAATCACCACGAATCCGGCGCTGAACACCGCGATCGCCTGTACCAGGGGATAATCCCGCGCCTGTACCGCCTCATTGATCATGCGTCCGATTCCGGGCCAGGCGAAGATGGACTCGATATAGATCGAACCACCCAGCATATAGCCGAACTGCACCCCGATAATACTGACCAGGGTGATCGCCACATTGCGAAAGATGTGGTGTATCAGAATACGCCGCTCCGGGATCCCTTTGCTGTTGGCGGTACGAATATAATCCTCGTTTTTGATCTCCAGGACCGATGCCCGAACCAACCGAGTGAACTTACCCAACGGGAAAAATCCCAGCGCTACGGTAGGAAGGATGACCGACCGCAGGCTATCCCGCCCGAAAGACGGAAACCACCCGAGCTGAACCGAAAACAAGACGATGAGCATCAGCGCCAGCCAGAAGTTGGGTACGGTCTGACCGATCAACCCTATCCCGCGGCACAGGGTATCCCACATCGTGCCGGGTCGGGTGCCTCCGATAATCCCCAAGGGGATGGCGAAGATCAGGGCAAAGGTCAACGCCGACGCCGCCAGTTGCAGCGTCGCGGGAAAGCGTTCCAACACTAAGGGCATCGCCGCCGACCGGTAGTGCAATGAACGCCCAAAATCGCCGACGGCGGCGTTTTTCAGGTAAGAAAAGAACTGCTCGTGAAGAGGATCATTGAACCCCATCGCCTCGCGAAATTCCTCCACATCTTCCGGGGAAGCATCGCGGGGCATCATGAGGCTGGCCGGATCACCGGTAAGCCGCACGATAAAGAACACCAGAATCAGGACTCCCACCATCAGTAATGCGGATTGCAGGACCCTGGACAACAGATATCGTTGCATACGTTCTCCCAATTAAAGAAACCGGGAGCCCCCGCATGGGCGGGAGCTCCCAGGAAGAATCTTACACGGGTCAGATTACTGAATATCGGTGAACATGAGGAAATAGTCCTCAGCCGCGCGCGGTCGATAGTCCACCACGTTATCCCGGGTCGCCTCAAACGTCTCAGGTACGTAGAGGTAGATAAACGGCGGGTTCTCATACATGTAGTTGTGCAGCTCGGTGTAGAGCTCAGCCCGCTCCTCCTGATCGATCGTTACCGAAATCTCGTCCAGGTACTCGTCGATGGTTGGTTCACTCCAGGCGGAGAAACTCGCGTCCCAGCCACCGAGAGCACCCCGTAACCGCGGCAGCGCCTCGCCGGACCGTTCAGACCAGCTATCACCAAAGAGCGGGGGAAGTTGCTTCTCCGCTTCCAGATCCCAGTAGCGGCCGGACTCCATAATATCCAGGCTCGTCTCAATTCCTACCTCTGAGAGATAGCCTTGGACCGCTTGCGCCACCTGCTCGAAGTTGGTGTACGCGCCGGCGGGGGCGGCAAAGTCCATCTCAAACCCGTCGGGATATCCGGCATCCGCCAGGAGCTCCCGGGCGCGCTCCGGATCATACGGATAAGGATCGAGACTCTGATCGTATCCAAGGTTGGACTCAGTCATGAGACCGGTGGCGAGCTGTGCCCGTCCGCCGAAAAGGCTGTCAATAATCGCCTGCCGATCAACGGCGTAGTTCATTGCGCGGCGAACGCGGACGTCTTCCGTGGGTTCATCAACCCCGGAGGTGAGATTATTGAAAGCGATATAAAACGTTCGGTCTACGGCATAGGTCACCACGTTGACCCCGTCAACGTCTTCCAGTGCATCCGCCTGCTCCGCGGTGAGCCGGTTCACGATATCGATCTCACCGGTCTGAATCGCGGCCATTCTCGTGGAAGCCTCAGGAATGGGACGGTAGATCACTTCATCCACCTTGGGGAGACCTTCGCGCCAGTAGTCTTCATTGGCCCGCAAGATGATCCGGTCCTCCCGCGCCCATTCGACAAACTCAAAGGGGCCCGTTCCCACGGGAGACTCTCCAAACCCGTCGTTGCCGACCTCTTCCAGATACTGCGGGGGCACGATGTTCCAGTGCTGCGCCATGACGCCCAACAAGAGGGGGTCCGGCTCTTCGGTGGTGATTCGGACGGTATATTCGTCGATCGCCTCCACCGAGTCGGCCCGGGCCCAGCGATCACTCCATTCGATTTCCGGTTGAATACCGCGTTCCCAGGAGTAGACTACCGCCTCTGCATTGAAAGGCTCACCGTTGTGGAACTCCACGCCTTCTCGAAGGTAGAACGTGTACTCTGTTCCGTCTTCCGATACCTCCCAGTCTTCAGCGAGAGCCGGCTCGATAACGTTCTCGTCGTTGGCCCACACGAGACTGTCAAACATCTGCCACGCCACATTCTGCGAGTTTCGCTCGGAGGCGATCGACGCATCCAAGGAGTTCGGAAACGTTGGCACGGCGACGCGTAACGTCTTTGTGGCATCTTCCGGCGTTTCAGCCTGGCCACCGGCGACAACAATCCCCGCCGATACTACGAGCAGGACCGCAATTGCGAGTCCCGTCAGTCTTATTCTTAACATAAACACTCCTTATATCGTGTTCGTTGTCCAAGACTCCCCTTTCAGGGAACCTTACTTTTCACATACCATCCACCGCATGCAGATCTCGGCGATCCTCTTCGACAAGGACGGCACGCTCTTCGACTTCAGGCGCACCTGGCTGCCGATCCTCAAGGACGTGGCGAAAACGGTCGCTCACGGCGACCCGAATACGGCACGCGCCCTCATTCTTGCAGCCGGCTACGATCCCGGGGCCGATCGTTTCGTGCCGGACGGGCCGATCGCCGCCGGCAACTCCCGTGACATTAGCGCCGCCTGGAAGACTGTCCTTCCCGCTCGTGACCGTCACGAACTACAGCAGCTCATCGATCGCGTGAGCGAAACCCGGGGACCGGCGTCCGCAGTTCCCGTGTGCGACCTCACCGCCCTGCTGAACGAACTGTCCGAACTGGGCATCGCGGTGGGCCTCGCCACGAGCGACTCGGAAACGGGCGCCCGAAAGACGCTGGACCGTTTCCGAATCACAGACCGCTTCCAATGGATCAGCGGATACGACAGCGGCGTCGGCGTAAAACCTGATCCCGCCGTAGTCTACGCGTTCGGAAAACACATCTCCCAACCACCGCAAGAAATCGCGGTTGTAGGAGACACGCTCCATGATCTGACGATGGGCCGCGACGCCGGCGCCGCCATGACCGTGGCGGTTCTTACCGGCGCCGTACCCCGGCACGTGCTCACCCTCACAGCGGATGAGGTTCTGGACTCCGTCGCGGAGCTTCCCGACCTAATCCGCGCGGTGCGGCGCACGCACCGCAACCCTTAGATCTCCAGGGCTGACTCCACCGTAGCCAAGCCTGACTCCCCGTCCACTGCCAGGACGCCGTCGAGCCACGCCTCAAGAACCTCCGGATTCGTCCGCAGCCAATCGGCAGCGGCCTCTCGAGCATCAGCACCGTCATTAATGGCAGTCATGATCTCGTTCTCCATCGTCAGGGTAAACTCAAGATTCTCGAAGAACTGTCCCAGATTGGGGTACTCCTCGTCGAATCCGGTTCGGATGTTAGTATACACCTCCGCGGCGCCCAGATCGGGTCCAAAGTAGTCGTCACCGCCGGTGAGGTAGGTCATATCCAGAAAGGTGTTCATCGGGTGCGGCTCCCATCCGAGAAATACGATCGGCTCATTTTCTTGAGAGCGTCCGCGAACTTCCGCCAGCATGCCGGCTTCGCTGGAATCAATCACCTGGAAGTCACCGAGACCGAAGGCGTCTTCGTCGATCATCGTCTGAATCAGTAGGTTCCCATCGTTGCCGGCTTCGATACCGTGAATCTGGTATTCGAGCTCTTCACCGAAATCCGCAATATCGCCGAAGCTCTCGAGCCCCGCTTCCGCAAGATACGTGGGAACCGCCAGCGTGTACTTGGCGCCCACCAGATTCAGAGCGTACTGCTCAACCGATCCGTCATCGAAGTACTGGTTGGAGATCGTCGCCATGGAAGGCATCCAGTTGCCGAGAAACACATCGAGATCACCACTGGACATCCCTTCGTAGGCGAGGGGTACCGACACAGTAGTTGAGGTCGTGTCATACCCGAGGGCCTCAAGAACCACGCGAGTGGTGGCGGTAGTGGCCTGAATATCCAGCCAACCCACCTCCGCGAAATCAACGGTGGTCATCTCCACCGAGTCCGTGGGGGACGCCGCCTGCTCCTCTTGGGCACCGGAGGCAAACCCGACTGCCGGAAAGATGAGGGCTCCCATGAGCACCAGACATACACCATAAATTGAACGTTTCATAAAACCTCCTATCGTTTTGAAGGCTATACATTATCAAGCTTCTTTCAACCTGTAAAGCAAATTACGCTTCGATTCCGGTGTTAATTTTCGAGATTTACAGGATAGGATGCAGCAAATTCTCACGACCAATCTTCTAAATGCCTGTTATTAAACCATTTAGAAATCGTCTTGATTGCCATAAAGAAAAACTTCTGGTACAGTACTGATAATCAGTTGTTTCATAACAATTCGTATATCAAACTTTTGGAGGTAGTATGAAAGAAAAATTTCTGACTGGCCGGGTAGCAATGGTCACCGGCGGAGCGTCCGGAATGGGACGAGCGATGGCGTTGGCTTTTGCTGAGGCCGGCGCGAACGTGGGCATTGGCTCACTCCTGCGGCAGAGTACGTCGAAGAAGGCCGACGGAGAGCTGGTGAATCGTCCGGGACAGGACGAACTGGATCGGACCAAGGGCGAGATCGAAGCGCTCGGCGTAAAGTGCGTTGCCGTAGACCTTGATGTCTGCGACGTGGAAAGCGTCAAGAATTTCCATAAGGTGGTGGTAGACACGCTCGGTCCCGTAGATATTCTGGCCAACGCCGCGGGAATCACCGCTGAGCACCTTACGGTGGATCATCCGGAAGCGCTGTGGCTTAAGGTGATGGATGTGAATACAAACGGCACCTTCCGCGCCACCCGAGAAGTGCTTCCCGGCATGGTTGAACGGGGCTGGGGACGCATCGTAAATATCGCTTCCACCGCCGCCAGCGTGGGTGCCCCCATGTCGCCGGCGTACTGCGCCAGCAAAGCAGCGGTCGTGGGCTTTACCAAAGCGGTCGCCCAGGAAGGTGCACCGGCGATGGTTACCGCCAATACGATCAGCCCCGGATGGGTTGAAACCACCTTTGGTCGCGAGTGGCTCACGGACATAGCCGAGAAGCAAATGCACAAGAAGGGCGACGAGTTCATTGACGAACAGAAGGCCGATAATCCGCAGAAGCGACTCATCCAGCCGAAAGAGATCGGCGCCATGGCGGCTCACCTCTGCCGTGAGGAAGCGGTGGGCATCACCGGACAGGACATTACGATCTCCGCCGGCTCGATGTGGTAAGGGAGGACTACTTGGAAAAATATCTGAAACCAACCGAACTGAAAAAAATGTTCATCGGCGGCGCGTGGATCACCGCCGCCGCCGGTAAGACGCGGGATATAATCTATCCTTACGATCAGCGTCACATCGCCACCGTCACCGACGGTGACGCCACCGATGCCACCAAGGCGATCGCCGCGGCGCGAAAAGCGTTTGATGAGGGCCCCTGGCCTCGAACCCCCGCCGCCGAGCGAGGCCGGCTGGTCCGGCGTCTGGCGGATCTGATTGAACGTGATGCCGAAGAACTTGCGGCCCTGGAAAGCTGGGACACCGCCAAGACGATGGAGGAGAGCCGCACCGATATGCAGGATATCGCCGGCATTTTCCACTACTTCGCGGAACTCGCCGACAAAGATGGGGGCGAGGTGATCGCATCCCCCATTCCCAACACCACCAGTCGCGTTGTGCGGGAACCGGTGGGGGTCTGCGGACAGATTTCCCCGTGGAACTATCCGCTACTTCAGGCATCATGGAAGATGGCCCCCGCCCTGGCTGCGGGAAACACGATCGTCATGAAGCCAAGCGAAGACACTCCGCTTACTACGATCAAGGTGACGGAACTTGCGGAAGAGGCGGGAATTCCCGCGGGAGTGGTCAACCTGGTGCTTGGGCCGGGCCCCACCGTGGGACATGAACTCGCAGTGAGTACCGACGTCGACTTGATCAGCTTCACCGGCGGAATTGAGACGGGACGCTCCATTATGCAGGCGGCAACGTCCAACATGAAGAAGATCGCCTTTGAACTTGGTGGGAAGAACCCGAATATCTTCTTTGAAGATGTAGACATGGAACTGGCGATCGACTACGCCCTGAACGGCGTGTTTTTTCATGCAGGGCAGGTGTGCAGCGCCGGCGCCCGGTTGATCGTCCACGAGTCGATCCACGATGAACTCGTGAAGGGTATCGTAGCGCGCGCCAAGAAGATCAAGCTCGGGGACGCCTTCGATCCCTCCACCGAGATGGGCCCACTCATTTCGGAGAAGCACCGGAACAAAGTGGAAGGCTACGTTGCCCTGGCGCAGAAAGAGGGCGCCACGCTCGCCCTGGGCGGGTCACGGCCCACGGAAAAGGAGTTCTCCAAAGGGTTCTTCTACCTTCCCACGGTCTTCACCAACTGCCGCTCAAAGATGCGGGTAGTGCAGGAAGAGGTTTTTGGTCCCGTATTGACGGTGGAAACGTTTAAAGACGAGTCAGAAGCGATTCGCCTGGCCAACGACTCCACGTACGGCCTCTCCGGTGCGGTCTGGTCCAAGGATCAGAATCGCGCGGAACGGGTAGCGGCGGCGCTCCGTATGGGTACCGTCTGGATCAACGACTTCAACGTGTACTTTGCTCAGGCCCCCTGGGGCGGCTACAAGCAGTCCGGTATTGGCCGGGAGCTCGGAAAACCGGGCCTCGAGGAGTATACGGAGACGAAGCACGTCTACCAGAATCACGCCACAGAGCCGCTGAACTGGTTCGGCACCGGAAAATAACCGTTTCCCAATCGAAGGGACGGTATTAGCAGCGGTCGGGAGCCCCCGGCCGCTGTTTTTTTGGTTCATCTTTTTTGGTATGGTAGTGATGATGGAAGCAGACCGCACTCGTGAACCGCAACCCGTGTCTCATCCGCCTCGGAAACCGCGACGATTCTGGAATACCGCCCGCTTCGTGCTGGCCCGAGATCTGTCCATATTTGTAGTAGGCACGTGGTACTTCGAGTTCCTCATCGACTATCGCTTTCCCACGGAAAACAATCTGTTGCTCTATTTTGTGGCGGTACCGATCATCTGGTCCACGTTGATTCAGATTTGGACCTCCACGAGTTACCGGGAACAGTCCTCGGTGGGACTCCTGGTCTTTACCCACGTGATCGCCGTGATGTCGTTACTTTCGACGGTCTTCCTGATTAGTGCAACTCTCAACAGCCTGGCGGATACACTAGACCCCTTCGGTAACGTGATGTTTCACTTTGTGGGATGGACGGTGATCCTCTCCCTCGTCTATTACGACGCCGTGGATGTGCGCCGGCAGTAACGCTGCGCGGAACCGGCCACGCCCTGTGTCGGGACTGGTCGGATTGCTGCTCGGCCCCGCATCCGGCACGATTCACCGTCACTTCTGCTTCTTTCCCGTGGTGGCGCGATTAGCCAACAGTTTCACGGAACTAAGCTCTTTGGTTGAAAGACGAATGCCTGTGGCGCGGACGCTTTTCACCAGGTAGTCGTCCACCACGAAATCGTCCTCGAGTTTCTGCAGACGGGGCTTCTTCTTGTAGCGCAGCCGAACCACCACATTGTCTCGGACGGTCAGGAGTAACGGCTTGGCGCCGTCCGGTACCAGGGAGTACTCCTTCTCCATGATGTACTGCTCGATACGACACCGTTTGAGGTATGTGTCGCCCTCGGCGTTTCTGTACACCACGGTAAACACCCGTTCCGCCAAGGCGTCCTTATCCGCGAGCCCGGCGTAGAGCATCCCCTTCCCTACGAAGAGCTTCTCCGGGACGCTCATCACCCGGTAGCTCCCGTCCGCCGAAATCACCAGCACGCGGTCATACTGCGAAACCGCCTCAATGTTTTGGACGGCGCTTCCGGTTCCCACGTCGGTACCGAGGTAGCCGGAGGTGGCGTCGTACGCCAGGGTCCGGTCACGGACCGCTGCTTCCCGCACGTCCACCCGTTCAAATCCGGTAATCGCCGTGCGCCGGGGAAACCGGGAGCCGTGCTTCTCCAGGATTCCATCGAGGAATGCCAGAGCGTACTCAGTGAGGGTGGCCAAGTGCTTCTTGATCTCTTCCAGCCGCTCCCGAATCTGCTCCACCTCCTGCCGGTTTTTCTCTATATCGTAAAGTGATATCCGCCGGATCGGGATTTTCAGCAATCGCTCGATATCTTCATCGGTGATTGGCCGGATCAGTTCCTTCTTGAACGGCTCGAAGCCGGTGCGGACCGCTTCCTGCACCCCGTCGTGGGTGCGCTGCTCCTCGATACGTTTGTAGATCCGCTCCTCGATGAAGATTCGCTCCAGGGTTCGCATGTGGAGACGTTCCATGAGCGTCGCCCGTTCATGTTCCAGCTCCTGCTTGAGAAGCGCCACGAGGCGCTCGGCGTGGTGCGCGATAACCTCGGTAATCGTCATGAGGCGCGGTTTGTCACCGGCGATGACCAGCAGGTTGACGGAAATCGACTGCTCGCAGTCGGTGAAGGCGAAGAGTCCGTCCACCACGTCCTGCGTATACACCCCCCGGGGCAGCTTGACCTCGATCTCCACGTGCTCCGAAGTGTAGTCGTTGATCTGGGCAATCTTGATCTTGCCCCGCTTGGCGGCGTTCTCTATGGAGGCGATGAGGCTTTCGGTGGTGGTACCGAAGGGCAGTTCCCGGATCACGATACGTTTGTCGTCGGAGGTATCCAGTTTCGCGCGGACCAGGACCTTCCCCTGGCCGTCGGCGTACTCCGAGACTTCCATCAATCCCGCCGTGGGAAAATCCGGATACAGCTCAACGTGTTCACCGCGGAGCTGCGCCTGCAGCGCCTCCACTACTTCCCGAAAATTGTGCGGAAGGATGCGGGTGGACATGCCCACGGCGATTCCCTCGGCGCCGAGGATTAACACCAGCGGGATCTTGGCGGGAAACACCACCGGTTCCCGGTTGCGCCCATCGTAGCTGTCGGTGTACTCGGTGAGCTCCGGCCGCCAGAGGATCTCCCGGGCGATAGGATCGATGCGGCACTCGATATACCGGGAAGCCGATGCGCTATCTCCGGTGAATATGTTTCCGAAGTTGCCCTGTTTGTCGACGAAGATATCTTTGTTGGCGAGTACCACCAGCGCCTCGTAGATTGAGGCGTCACCGTGGGGGTGGTACTTCATGGCGTGGCCTACGATGTTGGCCACCTTGTGAAATTTTCCGTCGTCGATTTCCAGCAGCGTATGCAGAATGCGTCGCTGCACCGGCTTGAGGCCGTCGTCGATGTGGGGGATCGCGCGATCCTTGATAACATAACTGGCGTACTCGAGGAAGTTTCGATTGAAGAGCGTATTCACGTAAGCCATGGAGCGTTGATTTTCCACAAAACGAGGGCTGGTGTCACCTGTGTTCCGCGGCACCGTCCGCGGACGAATCACCCACAAACGGTGGTCTTGGGGCTGGTGCGAGCATAGGCGCTCCTGCGCGGGGCCGCCATGATCTGGTGCGTTACCCCGGTGGCAACCACGCCACCCCCGGAAGCGCCCCCTGCGGAGTTTCCCTTATTCACACGTCGATCAGATTCTCCATGATAAAGCTCCGGCGCTCCGGGGTATTTTTGCCCATATAAAACTGGAGCGTCTCCTGGATTCCCTTGATCGTCTTCACATTCACTCGGACAAGTCGCATGTCACCGCCGATGAACTGTCCGAACTCACTGGGGGAGATCTCTCCCAGACCCTTGAAGCGCGTCACCTCGGCGCCGCGGATCGCCTTCACCGCTTCCTCGCGCTCCTTCGGCGAGTAGCAGTAGCGCGTCTCCTTCTTGTTGCGCACGCGAAAGAGCGGCGTCTCCAGAATGTAGATGTGGCCCGCCACGACCAGCTCTTCAAAGTACTGCAGAAAGAAGGTAAGGAGCAAATTGCGAATATGAAAGCCATCATGGTCGGCATCGGTGGTGACCACGATCTTGTTGTATCGGAGATTACTGATATCCTCTTCGATACCGAGGGCCATCATCATGTTGTAGAGCTCTTCGTTTCGGTAGATTTCACTGCGTTTGCGGGCGAACATGTTCTGCGGCTTGCCGCGGAGACTGAAGATCGCCTGCGTATGCACGTTGCGGGAAGCGACCATGCTTCCAGTGGCGCTGTCGCCCTCGGTGATAAAAATCGTGGATTCCTCGGCGAGCTTGTTCTTGTCCCCGAGGTGATGCTTGCAGTCCTTGAGCTTCGGAATCTTCAGCGCCACCCGCTTCGCCGCCTCCCGGCTTTCCTTCCGGACCGCGTTGAGCTCCTTGCGCAGCTTCTCGTTCTGCGTAATCTTGTATTCCAGGCGCTTCGCGGCATCTTTATTCTTATGCAGAAAATCCACCACCGCCGCGCGAACCTCGCCCACGATCCAGGAGCGAACATCAGAATTGCCCAACTTGTTTTTGGTTTGCCCCTCGAACTGCGGGTCTTTCATGCGAATCGCCACCGCCCCGGCGATGCCCTCGCGGACGTCATCGCCGGAGTAGTTCTTCTTGTAGAACTCGTTTACTCCCTTGAGGATTCCCTCCCGGAAGGCGCTCTGGTGCGTGCCGCCGTCGGAGGTAAACTGCCCGTTCACGAAGGACCAGTACGTTTCTCCGTAGCTGGTGGTATGGGTAAAGGCAAACTCGAGTCGCTCCTGGCGGAGATGGGCCACTTCATACATCCCCTGCTCGCCGACCTCCGCCGCCAACAGGTCTCGCAACCCCCCTTCGGAGACGATTTTCTCCTTGTTGTAAAGAATAGTGAGTCCGGCGTTGAGATAGGCGTAGTTCCACAACCGTTGCAGGATGAACTCTTCGTTGTACGCATAGTCCCCGAAGAGTTCCCGGTCGGGACGGAACTGAACGTAGGTGCCGTCACGATACTTAGTGGTAGAGCCTTTTTTCTCTTTCTTCAGGGCACCTTTAGCGAACTCCGCCTCGGCATACTTTCCGTCCCGAAAGGACACGGCGTAGAAGTACTCCGAAAGCGCGTTTACCGCCTTGGTCCCCACTCCATTGAGGCCCACGGAGAACTGGAACACGTCGTCATTGTATTTGGCGCCGGTATTGATCTGACTCACCGCAGCGGTGAGCTTTCCCAGAGGAATACCACGACCGTAGTCCCGAACGGTAATCGTGCCGTCATCGGCGCGCCTGATTTCGATACGTTTGCCGTGCCCCATGATGAACTCATCAATAGAATTGTCCACCACCTCTTTCAACAGGATGTAGATACCGTCTTCGAAATTGCTCCCGTCGCCGAGGCGTCCCACGTACATGCCGCTGCGCAACCGTATATGTTCAAGACTGGAAAGTGTCTTAATCGAGTTTTCGTCGTACTGTTTCGCCATGATTGCCGCAGAGAGTATCACAGAACGCGGTTTTTCGGCAGCGCCCGTGGTCGCGCAAGCCGGGATCTTTGTAACTTACGCGTGAATGGAACACGGCTACGATGTAACAATTGTCGGCGCAGGCATCGCCGGACTCGCAGCGGCTCGCGAACTCAGCGGCGGAGGTCTACGCACGCTCATACTGGACAAGGGCCGTCAGGTGGGCGGGCGTATGGCCACGCGAAGACTGCAGGGAGGCGCCTTCGATACCGGCGCCCAGTTCTTCACCGCTGTGTCCCCGAAATTTAGAACTATGGTGGAGGCTGCGTCCGAGGCGGGTGCAGTTGTCCGGTGGTATCAGCGTCCTCCGCGGCAGACGGGAGCAAAATCGTTCCCGGTGTGGCGCGGAAGTGAGAGCATGACCGATCTTCCGAAATGG
Source organism: Alkalispirochaeta sp. (assembly GCA_040904425.1). Lineage (GTDB taxonomy): Bacteria > Spirochaetota > Spirochaetia > DSM-27196 > Alkalispirochaetaceae > Alkalispirochaeta. The sequence goes on along the minus strand of JBBDTM010000101.1, from coordinate 27,727 downwards.
ATCGCCTCCGGGCTCCGGCGGGCGGAGCCGCGCCTGGGGACGGGCACGGGGACAGACTTGGGCACGGTCGAGTTGCGGAAGGCTACCCGGGTTGCAAGGGTAGAGCCCGCAGCCGAAGGTGTTCTGATCTTCACCGACGAGAATACGGGCATCCCTATTCGCACACGGTCGGTGATTCTCACTCCTCCCGCCCCGCAGGCGCTCGCGCTTCTACCGCAAAGTATCACCGATCAGGTCGACCCCGCTATCAGTAAGCTTCAGTATGACCCGTGTCTGGCACTCCTGATCTCTCTCGACATCCCGCTACCGGAATTGTTCAATGAGCACGGCTACTTTCGTCCCACCGGGGGGGACGGTACGATCGCCTGGGTGGCGGACAATACCCGGAAGGGGCTCCCCGGAACGGAGGGACGAGACACTCCGCGGCTAACGATCCACAGCTCCAGCGAGGCCGCGCGCCGCCTGTATGACGAAGACACCCCCCACGCTATGACCGCGTTGACGGAGGCGTTGGCGGCGCTTCTCCCGGGGCGCGATCGTGAGGCGCCGGTACGCGCCCTCGCCGGGGGTGCCGGTGATCTCAAGAAGTGGCGCTACGCCCGCCCGACGCAGCGTTGGTCCGAGCTCAGTGTGCCGGTTACTCCGAGTATTATCATCGCCGGCGACGGCTTCGGAGGGGCCCGGGTGGAGGGGGCGTTTGCCAGCGGCATCCACGCCGCCGGCAGGATTCTTCAGAGGCGAGGAGTGTAGTTGATCGCCACGATTCCGCACCGAAAACGTCGATCCAGAGCGCTCGTTCTCCTCACGTTGCTGCTGATACTCTCCCTCACCGGATGCGTCAGTCTCATCGGTGGCACGGCGGCGGAACCGGAACCATCACGGAACCGCCAAGACCCGGCTCGGGAATACCTCTTCGAAACCCCGGAACACACGGTCATGGATACCCCGTGGTTCACGGTGAGCTCGGTGGTTCTGCGGGTTCAGCGAACGCAACCGGAAACGGTGATCGTCGTTCCCCCCGACTCCGATATGCGCCGGTATCTTGCGTTGAGTCAGTACGCCAGGACGCCGACCACCACCATTCCGGGCAATCGCTTCCTGTTCAATCTGGGAGTCCTGACCGACGGAGTGCCCCCCTTCGCCTCTGATCCGGATCGATATCGGTATCCGGACCTGTACGAATAACGGGAATCCCTCACTGCTGCCGCCAGAAGCGCTGGGTGAAGAGCACCATTACGGTATAAATCTCGAGACGCCCTATCATCATGACGAAGGTGAGAAACACCTTAATCCAGTCAGGAAAAAAGGCGTAGTTCCGCGTGGGCCCGATGCTCCCGAAACCGGGTCCGATGTTTCCCAGCGTGGCCAAGGCGGTGGTCAAGGAAGTGAGAATATCGTTGCCGGCGGCGGCGACTACAGCGGTCGTCACGAGGATAATTACCAGGTAGAGCATGACGAAGCCGCTGATCGCGTAGACGATATCCTTTCTCAAGCGTTCTCCACTCAGGCGGATCGCGAACACTCCCCGGGGATACACGAGATAACTCATCTCGTTCCACCCCTGCTTAAGCATCGTCACCACTCGGACCACTTTGATTCCTCCACCAGTCGAACCGGAGCTTCCTCCCACGAACATCAGAACGAAGAGGATAGTTTGGGCCAGATAGGGCCATGCAGCGAAATCGGCGGTGGCGTATCCGGTAGTAGTGAGGAAACTGGCAACCTGGAACGATCCGTATCGCAGACCGCTCCAGAATCCTCCATACCGTTCCGCGAGGACCACGGCGGCAACAATGCTTCCCACCGTGAAAATTCCCAGGTACGCCCGGAGCTCGCCATCCTGTACGATCGAGTGCACCCGGCGCGTGACAAAACGGTGGTAGATCACGAAATTGACTCCGGCGAGTACCATAAAAAGGGTGATCACACCGTCAATGTATGGAGAGTTGTACGCCCCGACACTGGCGTTGCGCGGAGAAAACCCTCCCGTTGCCATGGTGCCAAAGGTATGAGTCAGGGAGTCAAACAGATCCATACCACCGAACATCAGCAGCACCGTTTCGGTGGCGCTCAGAAGCAGATAGGTAAGCCACAGTATCTTGGCAGTCTCCGTGACTTTGGGCGTCAATTTATCCACCCGGGGGCCGGGAGCCTCCGCCTTGATGAGTTGCAGGCCACCGATTCCCAACAGGGGAAAGATCGCCACGGTGAGAACGATTATCCCCATGCCTCCCAGCCAATGCGTCAGCGAGCGCCAGAACAGCATCGACCGGGGGACCGCCTCAATCTCTTCGAGAATGGACGCACCGGTGGTGGTGAAGCCACTCATCGTTTCAAAGAGGGCGTTCACGTACGAGGGAATCGCCCCGGACAGAACAAACGGGATCGCCCCGAAGAGGCTCACCGCGCTCCATCCCAGACTGACCATGAGGAACCCGTCGCGCGTGGAAACATCCGGGAAATCCGTCCCGGACAACCGCAGCCCCACCAGTGCCACCGGAATGAGCACGGTCACCGGAATCAGGAACGCCCGAATAGTACCCACTTCGCCGTCGATGATCGCCCAGATAATGGGAGTCAGCATGAATCCGGAAACCACCAGCAGGAGAACCACCACGAATCTGAATACGGCACGGTAATTGATCACCGGGAGAACAACTCCTGCACCCGCTCGCCGTGCTCTTTCTTGGCGATCACCACCAGTTGGTCATTTGCGCGGACCACGTTGTTTCCCCCGGGGACCAGACTCATACCTTCCCGCTCCATCGCAACGATCAGCGTATCCCGGGGCAACTGGAGATCCTTGATCGCCGTGCCCACCGCTCGGCTATTGGGAAGCACCGTCAGCTCCAGCACTTCAACTCGCCCATCGCTGATCGTATGAATGCTGCGCACCGCACCGCTACGTATAAATCTGAGTATCGTGGTGACGATCGCGTTCTTCTGACTTACCGGAACATCGATTCCCAACTGGGCGGCGATCGGAGCGTAACTGGCGCGATTCACCAGAACCACCGACCGGCGAATTCCCTGACTCTTGGCGTACAAGGCGGTGACGATATTGAGCTCCTGATTATCGGTAGCGGCGATCACCAGGTCGGCATTGGCAAAGTGTTGCTCCTCAAAAACGCCGTCATCGGAGATATCGGCGTTGATCACAAGCGCTCTGGGAAATTCCTCGATGAGCGCCTTGCACCGCTGGTAGTCTCGTTCAACGATTTTCACTTGCCGCTCATTGTGTCCGGTGAGGCGGCGACTGACGCGGCGAAACAGCGACTGCGGAGGGCCGGTCAGCAGATACTCCGCCACTTGCCGCCCGATGCGACCGCCACCAACGAGAATCACCTTCTTTAACTCGCCGCGACTCTTGCCGAGGCTGTCGAAGATCGCGTCGAAGTCTCCCTCGTTGGCGACGATGTACAGAATATCGCCACCCTGCAGACGAGTTGTTCCCGAAGGAATCAGATATCGGTTCTCTCGGACCACCACAGCGATAAGGAACGACCCCGGAAGTACTTCAGATAGTTTTTCGAGAGTGCGTCCGGAGAGGGGCCCATCCCGCTCGACTACGATATTCCGAATCTGAACGCGGGACTGCTCGAACGCCATAATATCACTGACCGCACCGAAGTCCACCGCCCTTATAATTGCCCGGGCAGCCTCAATCTCGGGATTCACCACAAAATCGATACCGAGAAAGCGTTTCTCGGAGAGTTTTCCCGAATGGTAATCGAAGCTGCGAACTCGGGCAATTTTGGCTTTGACCTGAAACTCTGAGGAGACGATCCCGCAGGCGATCATGTTCACCTCATCGGAGTCAGTGGCAGCGACAAAGTAGTCCGCCGTGGCGGTTCCTGCGCGGCGCAGGATCTCCCGGTTGGTTCCCTCGCCGGTGACCACCATACAATCGAGAGCGTTGGATACGCGGTTGGCGGCGTCGGGGTTCTTCTCGATCAGAACGACGTCTTTCTTCTCGCTGATCAACTGCTTGGCCAGCTGAAATCCCACCGCTCCCGCACCGACGATAACAACCTTCATGGAGAGCTGTTATATCAGCGACCCCGGGGGCTGTCAAACGCGATCGATATCTTGATGGTGAGTGGAGAAAGCAATACACTCTTACACGTGGAACGTGCAATTGACCAGGTGAACTACAAAACAGTTGAAGGCGATCGGCAGGATCATGACGTGATTATATACGCGCTCTCCACGTGTGCCTTTTGCCGCCGCGCCATCGAGTATCTCAAGAAGAACGGCGTCCAGTTTCGCTACACCTATCTTGATCAGATCGATGTGGAGACGAAGCGATCCGTAAAGCGAGAGCTCTCCGAGCGTTTCGACAATATCGTGGTCTTTCCGATTCTCGTCGTGGATGATCAGCGCGCCTATTCGGGATTCACAGAAGCGGTGTGGGTACGAGCTCTGGATCTGGAGTAACGCCGAACATGAATAAGAGAACGATCGAACAGACTCGGCAATTCATCGAAAACGCCGCCGCCCGCAACGGATGGGTAGCGAATCCGGACACCGAGTTTCGGGAGACGATCGCCGAAGGACTCACTACCAACGCAAATCGGTTCGGTTACTACCTCTGTCCCTGCCGCGACGGTGACGGGGACCGGCAGACGGACAAGGATATCGTATGCCCTTGTATCTACGCCAAGAAGGATGTCGAAGAGTACGGTCAATGCTTCTGCGGGCTGTTTCTCTCTGAGGAAAAGGCGAAGCAGGAACCACTTGACGTACAGCAGATTCCCGAACGCCGCAACCAGCCGGAGTAGCGACGGCCGCGCTTCAGAATTGGTCCCGCTGCAAAAGGCGGCGCTTCAGCGGCCGCCTGTAACCGTTCCGCTCCACATCAAAGGGCACAGGCTCGCGCCCGCTCAATGAACGCCGCGATTGTGGCCTCCGTGGTGTCCCATGACACCATGAGACGGGCCAGGTTCGCGTCCGCATTCCACAGATAAAACCCGAACTCCTCCTGAAGCGCAGCGATCGCCGGTTGCGGAATCGTCACGAAAACGCCGTTCGCCTCAGTGGGCAGGGCAACTTCAAAACCGGAGATCTCCGCAAGACCACCGCCAAGCTCCCGCGCTAAGCGATTGGCTCGGAGGGCGTTCTCCATCCACAAGTCGTCGTGCACATAGCGTGAGAACTGCGCCGAGATGTAGCGCATCTTGGAGTGCAGTTGCGTCGTCTGTTTCCGAAAGAAGCGAAAGGGCTCCTCCAGGTCACGATTGAAGAAAATCACCGCTTCCCCAAAGAGCAGACCGTTCTTGGTGGCCCCAAAGGAGAGTACATCAACTCCGGAATCTACCGTGACCGCCCGCAGCGCGTCCCGGGGTGACAGCCGACTGCCATCACCGGCGGAATGCGCCCGTTCCCACACCGCCGCGGCGGCGTTGGAGATCCGCGCGCCATCCATATGAACGGCGAGTCCCGCGTCATGGGCTCCCTGTACCAGCGTGTGCAGTTCCTCGGGCCAATAGACGGTACCCACCTCCGTGGCCTGCGTGAGCGAAACCGCCGTCGGCTGATTGGTGTGCTCGAACCCGCGGCGCGCAAGGAACGGAGTGATATCCTCCGGGCGAAGCCGGCCGTCTTCGCGGTGTACACCTAACAGCTTGAACCCCCCGATCGCCTCCGGCGCACCCCCCTCATCTTCGTTGATATGGGCCATCTCGGTGCAAATCACCGCCTCAAAGGAACGCGCCATCGTTCGCAGGGCGCCCACGTTAGCACCGGTCCCGTTGTAGACGAAGTAGACTCCGCAGTCGACGCCGAAAAGCTCTTGAAGTCGCCGACGGGCCTCCCCGGTGGCAGCATCGTCCCCATATGAAATTTCGTGATCCCGGTTAAGCTCAGTCAGCGCGGAGAGAATAGCCGGATGCACCGGGGATGCGTTGTCACTCGCGAACAGTTGTCTCATCTGTGTGTTTCTCCGAATTCGAGTGTATTTTCTGGTAGAGGTCCGCCAGTTGCGGATGGTCAGGCTCCAGCTTTTCAACCATGTGATAGTCAGCAAGGGCTGCGTCGGTGTCACCCAACTCCCGGTACACCTGCGCCCGGGCAATCCGCGACTCGAGATGGTACGGATCGTACTCGAGACACCGGGAAAAATCCGCCAGCGCCCGTTGCATGTGTTCCTGGTGGCGATGCACGACACCTCGGTAGTAGTACGCGCGGGTTGTATGCGGCGAGAGGCGGATCGTGGCGGAAAAATCTTCCAACGCCCCCTCGGGATCTCCCAGAGCGAATCGCGCCATGGCCCGATGGCTGTGAATCACCGCCGCCACGTGGTCCTGGGGCTGGTAGGCGAGAATGTCGCTATACATCCGCTCCGCCCCGCCGTAGTCTTTCTGGTTGTGGGCGTGGAGCGCCTTGATCAGCATGCTGTCGATCGTGTCGCTGCCGGTATTGAGCGAATCCACCTCGGTATCCTTGGACTCCGCCGTGGCCTCGGCACCACTCGCCTGCGACCAGAAGTTCTCTCGGCGCATCATGAGCTTCTTCTGGAGGGAACGCTGATAGTCACGAATCTCCTGAAAAATGATGTCCGACAAGGTGAGATTGGCGTTGAGCGCCGCCAGTTTTCTCCGAAGCTTGCCGTCAAGGGGGGTTAGCTCCGCTTTGTACACGAGTTCGTGCTCAACCTCCGCCCAGGCATCTTGCAGAATGGTACGAAGCTGCACCTCACAGATCCACTCGGTGTTGAGATGAAAGCTATCGCAGATATCACCGGGAAGCGTCGTGAGCAAGTGCACGGAGGAGTACCCGAACTCTGAGGTCGCCAGTTCCGAGCCCTTCCGTTCTACTTCGTCCACAGGAAACGCTTCCAGCAGAATTTCCTCCACCCGGGCGATATCTTCCACGAAGGGGCACACCACCCGGATTCCCAGGAGGTCGGTGACGCGGAGCGTATCGCCGTCGCTGAGTTCCCGGCTCCGCCGAAGCAACTTCTCGTAAAAGCTGTCGAAGCTCTTAATGCGATACTTCATCGTCGGCCGGAGTTCGTGCAGTTCCACGGTGCGCCGGATCCGTCGCTGGAGTTCGTGCAGAGCCTTTTCCAAAACGACCGCATGCTGATCGTAATCGTCTTGAAGCTCCCGACGCGAGCGTAGCGGGAGCACGAAGCGGTACATGCAGTCATCTTAGCACGTCCTGTGTTATTTTGAACCCATCATGACGCGGACCGAACGACTATTCCTAGAAGCAGTGTTCATTGGGATTCTGCTTGTCTTTTCCGTGGCGTTTCTGCGCCTCATGGAACCGTTTATTCTGGATGTATTCCTGGCGCTGGTGCTGGCGAATATCTTCCGCCATCCCTATGCCCGTCTCGCGGCGGCCACCGGTAAACCGCGGCTGGCCTCCTCGCTGATGATCCTCCTGGTCTTTCTTGTGGTGGCGCTACCGGTGGCGATGGTGGCAACCCTGGTTTCGGCGGAACTGGCCGGAGCCGTGGCGAACGTCCGCCAGAACTGGAGCGCGCTGCAGTCATCGATCGGTATTCCCGACCTGGTGGCCGCGGCGGAAGATCTTCCGGTCATCGGCCAGCTCCTGTCGCAGTTTTCCACCGAGGATATCACCAACACGATCAGAGAGATCGTATCCACCTCCGGTGATTACCTGTTGCGCGTCTCCCAGCGGTCGATCGGCAATATCACCGCGGCGGTGTTCAACTTTGCGATCATTCTGCTGCTGCTCTTCTTTTTCTTTGTCGATGGTCGCCGCCTGGTGGATCGGGTGTACGAGACGATCCCGGTGAGCACCCGCGATATGGATCAGATCGTCTCGGAGACGTTTAACACGACCAGCGCCACCCTGATCAGCACGATCATTATCGGTCTGCTGGAGGGGGGACTGGCCACAGTGCTTTTCCTACTCTTCCAGCTGCCCAGCCCGTTTCTCTGGGGCGTGATTACGATGGTATTGTCGATGATTCCTCTTATCGGCACCAACCTGGTACTCATTCCGGCAGGACTGATTACCCTTATGGCGGGGCGGCCGGTGGCGGGTATCATGATCATCGTCACCGGCGCGGTGGGGGTGGCGATCACGCAAAACGTGGTGAAACCGAAGCTCCTGGGAGACCGATCCGGCCTTCATCCGGCGCTGGCGCTCTTGTCAACGATAGGCGGTATCGCCTGGCTCGGGCTAATTGGGTTTCTCGTGGGTCCGGTACTGGCGGCGCTCTTTGTGGTGGTGTGGCGTCAGTTCACCCGGCGGTACCGCTCGCTACTGGAGGGCAAGAACGCAGACGCCGACGGTTGATTCACACAGACCAGACCGCTCACACGTTGAACTTGAAGAACATGACGTCGCCGTCTTTCACCCGGTACTCCTTGCCTTCCTGCCGAAGCTTGCCGGCCTCCCGGACCTTTTGCTCACTACCGTAGGTGAAGAGATCCTCGATATGGTACGTCTCGGCGCGGATGAATCCCTTTTGAAAATCGGTATGAATGACTCCCGCCGCCTCCGGGGCGGTGGCGCCCTCATGAAACGTCCACGCCCGGTTTTCCTTGGGCCCCGCGGTGAAAAAGGTGCGCATGCCCAGCCCGCGGTAGCCGCTCCGGATCAGCTGAGCGAGGCCCGGCTCCTGCAGGCCGGCGTCGTCCAGAAACGCCCGGCGCTCCTCCTTCGTCTCCAGGGCGGCGATTTCCGCCTCCAGCTGTCCGCAGATCCGCACCACCTCGGCCCCTTCTCCGGCGGCGTGGCCCCGAACAAGCGCTTCATAGGGCGAGCTGCCGTCCATTCCCGATTCGTCCACGTTACACACGTACAGCACCGGTTTCGCCGTGAGCAGATGCAAATCGTAGATCATCGCACGCTGTTCCGGCGACAACTCCAGAGATCGCGTCGGACGCCCATCCTGCAGATGCTCGGTGAGCGCTTCCAACACCGGTTGCAACGCTTTCGCCATGGCGGCGATCTTCTTGTCGTGCGATTTCAGTTCCTTTTCCAGACGTTCACGGCGGCGGGTCACCGTCTCCAGGTCGGCCAGGGCAAGCTCGATGTCGATCGTATCGATATCACGGATCGGATCGATGGAACCGTCCACGTGGGTCACATCGTCATCGTCAAAGCACCGGACCACGTGCGCGATGATTCCGGTTTCACGAATATGAGCCAGGAACTGGTTGCCGCGTCCCTCTCCCTTGCTGGCACCCCGTACCAGACCGGCGATGTCCACGAATTCCACCACCGTGGGGATCACCTTCTCCGTACGGATTATCTCGGATAACCGTTGAAGGCGCTCGTCCGGGACGGGAACGATACCCACGTTAGGGTCGATCGTGCAGAATGGGTAGTTGGCAGCTTCCGCGGGAACTGAGGTCAGCGCTGAGAATATGGTTGATTTGCCTACGTTGGGCAGACCGACGATTCCGACATTAAGCGGCATAGTGTTTCTTCCTTCGTTCGACTCGGGCGTTGTGTGCGGCGGCGGAGTATAGCACAGAGCTGCGGGAAACCGCTATACTTGTGTAGGTAATGACCGACGTTACATCTCTGACCGAACTGAAACACGTGATCACCGAATGCCCGTTTGTAGTGGCGTATTTCTCCCGACCGGACTGCGGTGTGTGCACCGCGCTAAAACCCAAGATCAATGACATGGTGGCGGATCTTCCCGATGCGCACATGTACTATGTCAATCTTGACGACATACCGGAAGCTGCCGGCGAGTATTCGATTTTTACGATTCCCGGGATCCTGCTGTTTGTGGACGGTCGCGAAACGCTTCGCGAGGCTCGCTACGTTAACACTGATGATCTCGAATCGCGGATGCGTCGTCTGCACACGCTCCGATTCTCTCCGTGAGGTACTGCATGCGATACCACCCCATAATGGTCCCCGTAGTAGCCGTGGTAGCCCTGGTAACGCTCACCGGCGCGCTTTTCGGACAGGAAAAGGTTCGCACCAGGATCGCTCCGATGAACGAGCCGATAGAAGGAGTCGTTCCACTGGTGGACACTGAGGAGCAGACACTCACATATCGGCTTAAGCTTCCGGAAGACGTTTTCGCCCTCACGGTGAAGATTGAGGATGCCCCGGCGGATCTGGATCTCGCGATGTATACCACCGCCGGTGAACTGGTGACATATTCTGAACGGTCCGACTACAATGAGATCCTGGAATTGCGTCGTAACGGTGACTCCCTCCTGGAAGGTGGGTATTTCGATTTTGAGGTTATCTACCAGTTGCCTCACCGCCCGGTGGTCGATGGAGAGGAGCTCACTGAGATTCCGTTCCAGATCACCTTCTCGGTAGTACGGCCCACGGTTCGGCGAGAACTGTCCACATCCACCTCCGTACGCGCGACGCTGCAACCGGAAGAAGCGATGGCTCACCTGTATCGGATCAATGTGCCCACCGGTACGCTCGCGCTTCGGCTGGATATTAGCGATACCACCGGCGACCTGGACCTCTTCCTCAGTCGCGATCGCGTGCCTTTGGATTCCCAGAACGCCGACCACCGAGCCCAGTCGATCCGTTCTACCGAATCGCTTACGATAGACCGTGACAGCGCCCCGGCATTGCGTCCGGGAGTCTATTACGTGCTGGTTCTTGACCAGGTGTCCGACAGCTTCCCCTCCCCCTACACCCTCACCGTTCACGACTCCCGGGAACCGCCGGAGGCACTACGGACTGCGGTGGCCTATCCGACCGCCGACGCGGGACTGGATCGGTCGGTATTGGCCACAGTTGAGATTCTTACCGATTACGGCGGAGGTTCTGGAGTGCTGGTCAGCACCGAGGGACACATTCTCACAAACCGACACGTGATCGTGAACTACGCTGATGCTCCCGCGGAGAATATCACGATCGGGTTCAGCCGAAATCCGGGGTTTCCTGCGGAGGAGCTCTTTCAGGCACAGGTGATAGATGAGGTGGTCGACCGGGATCTGGCTCTTCTGCAGATCGTTTCCGGGCGATACGGTGAGGACCTGCCGACGCCGCGGGCGTTCCCCGCCGTGCCGATTCGGCGCGAGTCCGCCGTTTCCATCGGCGATACGCTGCACTTCGTAGGGTATCCATGGATCGGCAGCACCGGTTCTCGCAGTACCGTTACCTATACGCGGGGCGTGGTGGCCGGCTTTCAGACCGTTCCCTTTGGCCGTATTATCAAGACGGACGCCGTAATCAATGAGGGAAGCTCCGGGGGCGCGGCCCTGGATGAGGATATGCGGTTGGTAGGACTCACCACGGAAGTGGTTGGGTTCGACACCAGCCAACTGGGATACATATATCCAGTGATCTCGATGCCCGACGCGTGGCTCGAGATTATTGGGGCGGAGGAGCGGCGCCCCGGCGGTAGATAAGCTTCGCCAGACGGTGAAGATCGCGGCTGTGGCTCGCGATTATCTCCCGTGCAAGCGCCTCAACTCGCTGGAGGTTTTCTTCCCGAGCGTCATCCATCTCCTCGCTTACGTTTCCCAAATCAGCATTAAATCGAAAGTACTCCACTCGGGGTAAACTCTTGAGCGCGTGAGCCACCGATTCACTCTGTCCGTCCCATATCATGGCGGTTATCGGAACGCCGTGGGTGGGGGACACCCAGTCCAGATAGCCCCAGCGTTTGATCACGTCGTGGCGAAAACGGCGCCCGCTGCGGCCGGTACCGATCGAGACGATCAGGTAGCGCCGGGCGTCCCGATACAGTTTGCGCGCCTCCACGTACGCGCTGAGAGCCGGGTTATTGGCCACTAGCCCCCCATCCACCAGACTGTACGTATCCCCGGCGAGGGACGTGATCTTGGCGGGGACAAAATAGGTGGGAGCCGCCGTGGTGGCGCGAGCCACATCCCGGAGATAGAAGTCCGGATTCTCGGCCGCCGCCGCCCGGAGCGCGGCCTGCCGGTGAATTGCCTGGTGCGTATAGTGTTTGAAAAAGAAAGGACCCCGATCGTCGGTGTTGTAGGCGGCAACGATCACGTTGGAGCGCAGCCGGCTAAGCGTGGTGTCACCGAACATGTCGGACAGCACCGATTCAATGGGATGATGGTCGTACTTCTCGGAGAACGCCTGCCGCATCGCCAGAACGGAGGCGAAGCGACTCACCGGAAAGATCACCTCCGATTTTCGGCGATACACCTCCACGATCTGGGAAGGCGTAAACGGCTTCGGCAGCGTCAGACCCAGCGTCAGAAGCGCTCCGGTGGAGGTACCGGCAAAGATATCAAACAGATCGCAGGGCTGAGGCCTACCGGTCTGACCGGTGCGGTAGCGGAGAAAGCGCACCCGCCGGACGATATCTTCCACGATAAGCGCCGGGATGAGCCCGCGCACGCCTCCCCCGTCGATGGAAAGGATCGTGACGGTGCCGCGTTTGATGCGAGGAAGGTTCACTTCACGGCGCGAACATCGTTCGCAGGTGGGTGTACACTTCTTCCAGTGCTCCCCGGTATTGCGAATCGAGATGCTCCATATTGTCCTGCATCACCTGAGAAAACTCCGGATCCTGCATGGGATCCAGCTTCACCTGACGCCCATACTGCTGCGCATACTGCTGTTCCTTCTGCTTGATTCGCGGTTCATACTGTTTATGGAGCGTCTCGGAAAGCTGCTGCTTGTCGGATAGGTACTGCGAGAAGAACTGCCGAATCTGCTTCATAAGTTCCTGCAAGGTACCCCGGTCGCGAACCAGTTCCGCGAGCACCGATTCCGCCGTATCCACGTTGGCAAGCTCCGCTTCGTTTTGCGGGAGCGTCAAGTTGCCGATCGCCACATCGAACAGCCCCTGTCGCATCCAGCGGCGACGATCTTTGGGCTGCTCCTTGAGAACCTGTTTTATATCGACATCCTCACCGTTGCGAAGCCTCGCGTAGAGACGTTTTCCTTCGTTTTCCGCCTCGTGACGTCGTAGTGACTCCGGGTCGCTCTTGATATCTTGAGTGCGTTCCAGCGCTCTTTCCAGAGCGGATTTGATTTCTCCCATGCGTACAATATAGCAGAAATCGTGCGCCAAAAAAAGCAGCGTGGTAGTTCCGGCTGTGTAAATAGTGTGATCGTACAAGAAGAAAATCGGATTCCGGGAGCGTCTACGCTCCCCAGACCGCGGGAGCGGATCCTTTCCGCCGGGGCTGATACTCTCAGCGACCGCGAATTACTGGCCGTGCTCCTGGGAAGCGGCAGCGCCTCCTGTGATGTATTCACCTTGGCGGGACGTGTACTATCCGTCCTGGACCGTGACAATTACGGCAGTCCTCCGGAGTCGCTGATGAAGATTAGCGGAATGGGACCGGCCAAGGCCACGCAGCTCGCCGCTGCACTGGAGCTGGGCCGCAGAGTGATGGCCCCCCGAAGCTACCGTATACGCCAGCCGGGGGACGCGGTGCCGCTGCTTCAACACTATGCTGACCGGCCCCAGGAGCATTTCATCACGGTAACCCTCAACGGCGCCCACGAGGTGGAACGGATTCGGGTTATTTCGATCGGACTGGTAAACCGCACCCTGGTCCACCCTCGGGAAGTGTTTGCCGGGGCGCTCACCGACCGCGCCACCGCAATCATATGTGCTCACAACCATCCCAGCGGCAATGTGACCCCCAGCGACGACGATCGGCTCGTGACACGTTCCCTCACCGATGCGGGAGAAGTCGTAGGGATCCGACTCCTGGACCATATTATCTTCTCACCCGGGGACTACTACAGCTTTCGGGATCAAGGGGCGTTGTGAGGATGCGCTGTAAGGGGGCGTAAGGGCCCGATCCCACCCCTTTCCCTTACAGCCCCATCTGGTACACGCGGTGGCGCTTGTAGATCTCGCCGCCGAGGGTCGCCAGATCGCTGAGCATGAGATCCGTCGTTTCCGCTATTTGCGTCATCTCGGCGGTGCTGAACCCCGACCGCTGGAGGCGATCCACCAGGTCCGTGTAGAGCAGCGCTGTCCCACCGCGATTGCGGTACTCCGGGAGTATACCAAGCCCATTCACGATGCAATGCGTGGCTCGCCGGCGTTCCCGCGCTACATCCAGTATCGTCCGCAGCCCCAGGTGGCCACCGGCGCGCTGCAGTGCCGGACTCAGATCAGGAAAGGGCAGAACGAAACCCGCGAGTCCATTCTTCCGATCCCGCAGCACCGTAATCAACCGTGGCGTCGCCACCGTCACCAGATCACTCACCAGATTCGCCAGTTCCGCCTCCGTCAGCGGCCTAAACTCCTGATGGTCACCCCAGGCTCTATTATAGACGGCGCCCACCTCGGTTCCCAGGCGCCGGAGTTCCCGGGAGCTCCGGGGATGCTCCACGTGGAGTCCGGAGCGCGTGGCTGCGATGGACGCCACTCGGCGGATCTTCTCGGGAACGACGAAACCTTCGGCGCGAGCGATCGCTGAGACGAAATCTTTATACTTCTCGAATCCGGCCCGCTCGAACTGTCTCCGGACAAAGGGAAGATGGTAGGGCATCATCGTCATGGACGCGCGCTGCTCAAACCCCTCCACCAGTACTCCGGAACCGTCCATGGGAGAGAAGTGTTGCGGCCCGATGAGGCGCTTCGCGCCCCGTTCCTGCGCCCACCGCCGGGCGTGGGAGAACATCGCATCCCACACTTCTTCGCGATCAACCGCTTCCGGCAGACCGATCCGCACATCCCGGTTTCCGCTGTACTCGTTGTAGCAAACCGGCTCCAGCAAGAGAAAGCGAGCCACCGCCCGCTCGCCGTCGACAATGACGAACGCTTCGCCCCGGGAGTGGCGGAAGAAGGGATGCTTCTGTGAGAGAATTCTCCGTACTCCGGAGACAAACGGGGGAACCCAGTAGGGATTATCGGCATACAGCCCCGCCGGGAACGAAAAAAACGCCCGGCCGAGACGACTCTTGGCGTCCCGCACCGGGCGGATCATCAGTGACATGCGGCGGCCACCGAAATCAGCGATCGTCACCGAGGCGGAAATCGCCGCGGCTCGTGTCGGGTTCGGCTTGCGTTCCGTCGTCGGCGGGAGTACCTCCGGCATTTCCCGCATGGCCGGTATCGGTGGCGGCACCGGAGATCGCGCCCTCCTCGGCGGGAGGTAGCTGTTTCCGGTCGTCCTCCGCTCCAGGGGTGATATTCTTGACTTTGCGTTTTTTCTGGCGAAAGACGATTCCCCCTTTCCGTACGCCCACAACGATGTGGGAGCCCTGACCAAAACGGCCTCGGAGGATATCCATCGCCAGGGGATCTTCGATTTCCCGTTGCAGCGTTCGGCGGAACGGCCGGGCGCCGTACTTGATGTCGTACCCCTTCTCGATGAGCAGATCCCGGGCGGGACGGTTCACCTCCAGGATGATCTCCCGTTCCGCGAGGCGCGTCTGCACATCTCCCAGCAGAATATCGAGAATATTGCGAATCTGCTTGTCGGTGAGGCTGTGGAACACCACGATTTCATCGACGCGGTTAATGAACTCCGGTCGGAAGAGGCGGCGCAATTCGTTCATCGCGGAGGATCGGATCTCCTTGTGATCCATAATCCCCTCTTCACTGCGAAATCCCACCGTGGAGTCGCGAGTAATCTCCCGGGCTCCGGCGTTGGATGTCATGATCAGCACCGTGTTGCGGAAGTTCACCTTGTGTCCCAGGTTGTCCTGGAGCTCTCCCTCTTCCAGGATCTGCAACAGAATGTTGAATACATCGGGATGCGCCTTCTCGATCTCATCCAGGAGCACCACGGAGTACGGCTTGCGGCGGATCTTCTCCGTGAGGACGCCGCCCTCGTCGTAGCCGACGTAGCCCGGGGGAGCTCCCACCAGCCGGGACACGTTGTGTTTCTCCATGTAGTCCGACATGTCGATACGAATCAGCGCCTCGTCGCTTCCAAAGAGGAACTCCGCCAGCGTTTTTGCCAACAGGCTCTTTCCAACGCCGGTGGGCCCGAGAAAGATAAAGGACCCCATGGGACGTTCGGGAGCGCTCAGTCCGGTTCGGCTGCGGCGGATCGAGCTGGCGATCGCCTGAATCGCGTCGTCCTGTCCGATCACGCGGCGGTGCAGTTCTTCTTCTATATGGAGCAGCTTTTCGCTCTCCGTCTGCGCCAATCTCACCAGCGGAATGCCGGTAATCTCACTGAGGACGTAGTTTATGTCCTCCGCATCGACGATCGTCTCTTCATTGCGGAGCGTCACTTTCCACTGACTCCGCAGCTCGTCGACCCGCTCCTTCAACTGGCGAACCTCGTCCCGGACGGCGGCGGCGCGCTCGTAGTTCTGACTGTTCACCAGCGCCAGCTTCTCGGAGTTCAGCCGCTCGATCTCCTGCTCCAGTTCCGCGATTTCCGTGGGACGCACGCTGTTGTTGATTCGCTTGCGGCTCCCGGCCTCGTCGATAAGATCGATCGCCTTGTCCGGCAGGAAGCGGTCGGCGATATACCGCCGCGACATAACCGCAGCTACCTCAATCGCTCCGGGAGTGTAGGAGACGTGGTGATGCTGCTCGTAGCGCTCTTTAATGCCTTTCAGGATCTCAATCGTGTCGTCCACAGTGGGCTCATCCACCACGATCGTCTGGAAACGACGCTCCAGAGCAGCATCTTTTTCTATGTACTTCTTGTATTCGTTAAGTGTGGTGGCGCCGATGCACTGAATCTCGCCGCGGGAAAGCGCCGGTTTAAGCATATTGCTGGCGTCGATCGCTCCTTCCGCACCACCGGCACCGATAATGGTATGCAATTCGTCGATGAAGAGTACCACGTTGCCGTTGGTGGTAATCTCTTTCATGACGCGTTTTAGCCGCTCCTCGAACTCGCCGCGGTACTTGGTCCCGGCGATCAGACTGGCCAGATCCAGGGTGAGCACCCGTTTGCCGATTAACACTTCCGGCGCGGTACCGTCGATGATCTTCTGGGCCAGACCTTCCACGATGGCGGTCTTACCCACACCGGGCTCGCCGATAAGAACCGGATTGTTCTTCGTGCGTCGCGCCAGAATCTGGATCACCCGTTCGATCTCGCGGCTACGCCCCACTACCGGGTCCAGCTTCTCCTCCCGCGCCATGGCGGTGAGGTCACGGGAAAACTCATCGAGCGTGGGGGTTGTTTTCTTGCCGGACTGGGCTGTGGCGATTCGCCGCCGACCGCCTTGGCTCTGGCTCTGCTGTTGGCTGCCGGCACCGGCGGGACTTCCCGCCGCCTGGCCTGCGGCCGCCCCGCCGCTGAGTTCGGAGATGACGTCTCGCAGCATTTCCACGGTGATATTGCCGGCGGTCAGAAACTTAGCAGTTTCCCCACCCGCTTCGCGGCTACACGCCAGCAAGAGGTGTTCAGTTCCAATATATTCGTGCCCCAAATTACGCGCTTCCTCGGCGGAATCCTCGAGAACTTTGCGTCCCCTCGGTGACGGTGGGACATCACCGAGGGTGAAGCCACCGCGCTTCTTGGGAATCGTGTTCTCAAGCTCGATCTGCATCTTCGCGGGGTCCACCATGAGCTTCTCCAGCGCTTTGTAGCCCAGGCCGCCCCCCTCTTTAAGAAGCGCCAGCATGATGTGCTCCGGCAATAGCTGGTCGGAATGAAACCGTTTCGCTTCATCCTGAGCCAGGATCTGCAGCACCCGCTGTGCTCGCTGGGTTAATCCCTTAAACATTCCTATTCTCCCGTTCCGGTTCTGCTCCGGTACAATTCCTTGATCAATCGTGCCCGACGTACATCCAACGTCGAGCCATCGTCCTCGGTCATGGCCGCTACCTGGCTGTCATGACTCATCAGCAATAGTTCGGTTGCCACCGCAAGAGATATCTCCTGGACACCTCCCACGGCAACGGCGAAACGGAGCACATTGAAGAGCTCCGCCGATTCCGACGCGTCCAGGCGCTGGGCATGTAGGAGTGTTCCCAACGCCCGATGTCCCGCCTCAGCCACCGCATCTCCGTGGTGCTGGACCAGCTCGTTCCGCGCCTCACGCTCATAATGTAATAATCTGCGCGCGTAATCTGCAAGCGCCGCAAGCGTGGCCTCTTCCGTTTCACCAGCTTCGGCGCGATATGAAACGCGGTACAACCCTCCCATGCGTTCCATGGAGTACGAATCGGCTTTTTCGGTGTCCATCGCCCCGGCAGCGTCGCTCTGCTCGAGGGCCGACAAATGAAGGTACACCGCCGCGGAGAGCCCGCTGCCCACGCGCCGAATGTCTGGACCCAGATAACCCAATTGCAGCGACACCGCGTAATCCAGGTCACGCTCAAGAAGGGTATCGATGTGGTCACACCGTTCCCGGGGGTTGTGCAGCTCGAAACCGCCGGCGCGGGCACATACTTCCAGGTGGTCCTCCCCGCTGAGCCGGACGAAACTCTTGGTTGTTTCGTGGATCACCGCGACAGGCGGCGCCGGTTCCGGCGCGAAGTACCCGCGAAAGCGGTAACACGCCCGGGAGGATTCGCTTACCGTTTCACCGTCGAGAAGATGGTACGTTTCATCCTGCTCCTGAAACGCCCGCTCCACCTGTTTGCGAAGCTCCACCGCATCGGAAGGACCCATGCGGTGCGGGAACGGAATCATCGCCAGATTTCGGGCCAGCTGAATCTCGGAGTGTACCACCACATCGAAATCGGGGCCCTCCGGAAGGAACCAGAGCGAACGCTGCGGCGTTGAACTGTGCGTAAGCATCAGCGTGGTCCGCTATTCCGCATGTGTGTCGATCTCAGTGTCAACACCGTCGTCATCCGAGATCGTCCGGAGACGGTCGCGCAACTTGGCGGCTGTCTCAAAGTCTTCCTCCGCCACTGCTCCGTTCAGTCGGGAGATCAGATCTTCACGCTCTACGAAGAGCCGTCGATAACGTTGTAATCGCTTGGGAATACGGCCCCGATGAAGGGGCGCTTCGTTTCTACCGGCCAGCACCCGATGCACCCCGACGGAAAACACCTCGTAACACTGAGCGCATCCCGCGGTGTGACGCAGAATGAGCTCCCGGTGGGTGGTGCCGCACTGCGGACAGCGGAGCACCTCGCTGGACTCGGCCTCCTGCCACGCCATGAGCCCATCCATGAGGTAGGCCACGGTGGGACGATAACCGTGATTGGTGCCAATGCCCAACTCCCGCGCCCGGGAGGAAGGAATCTCCACCTCTTTACGAGTTCCGCCGATAACGCGAATGACGCGAACAGTGCGTGTATCATCTCCCATAGTTAACAATCAGTGTATCACGCCCGTCGGCGCCGACCAAGCGCCTGCGAAGATCGTGCGCCGTGCCGCAGAATACGATCCGGTGGAATCCGCGCTGCCCGCCGGGCGGGAATGATCGCTGCCGCCACCGAGAGCACCAGCACCAGCAATACCGCTCCCGCCGTTGGGAGAAACTGCAGATCCACCGGAATCGTCGACAGATAGAATTCAGGGTTGAATACGTCCACCGATTGCCCGGCGATCACGGAGAGTACCGTCTCGATACCGCGAAGGATTTCGTTAATGTTGATCGCAGCCAGGAGCCCCACCACCGCCCCGAGAATCGCCCCCGCCAGTCCGATGATACACCCCGCCGCCACGAAGGTCAGGGCCACATCCCGGGAGCTCACACCGGTGGCGCGGAGAATCGCGATCTCCTGTTCCTTTTCAACCACCAGCAGCACCAGGGCGGAGGAAATGTTCACCACCGCTACCAGTACGATCATCGCCATTACCACCGTCAGCAAGTTTCGACTGGTCAAGAAGGAGACATACCGCCCTCGTTCCGCCGAGTACCAGTCGTATACCATCCATCCCGCATCGAAGGCGGACACCACCTGCTCGGTGGTGTCCAGCATCGCACGACTCTGCTCGTGCCGACCAAGACCGCTAAGACCGCGGTTAAAGAGAGGGTTCGGTAGAGCCCGGGGATAATCCACCTTGATTCCAACCAGATCGGTGGCAGTCTCATCGGGAATGATCCGCTGCGCCCGGGCCAACGGCACAAACACCCACAGCCGATCCAGATCCCGGTACCCGCTGCTCACAACTCCCGCCACGGTGAATCGGCTCACCCGGGGAAGCACGCGGCCTTCTCCCACGGGGCGAACGGTAAGCATTCTCACTGGGTCCCCGGGACCTACAGCGAGACGTGCGGCAATCTCGGCCCCCACCACGATTCCGTCCTCACCACTCAGGTCGAATTCTCCTGCGGAGACATCCATCAAGTCCCGGACGCGCGGATCATCGCGCCACCACCGGTCGGAGACTCCCCGAATGCTGACTCCACTGCGGCCTTCGTCCGAGTAGAGCAATCCGAATCCCCGCCGCTCGGCGGTGGCGCTGGTGACCCCGGGAAGATCCTCCGTCCGGCTCACCACGGCGGCGAGCGCTTCCGGATCGGGGGTCTGTCGAGCAACCGCCTGCAGGTGGTAGCTACCCGTCTCTATGAAGCGTTCGGCGATACCGCCGATCATCCCTTCCGCTACCTGCTGGACCACCACCAGCGGCACCATACTCAGCGCCACTCCCACGATCGCGCCGATGAGACGTCCCCTCCCGCCCCGGCGGCGGGCGCCGAGGAAGCGGGCCGCCAGAAACGCTACACCCCTTTGAGACATCCCGCCTCCAGCTCCAGAACGGCACCGGTGCGTTCCGCCAGAGCCCGGTTGTGAGTCACCAGAACAAGGGTGCGCCCGCGGTCGGCCACCAAGGAGAAGAGCGTATCCTCCACCATACGGGAATTGCGGTCATCAAGATTGCCGGTAGGTTCATCCGCCAGAATCAAAGGCGGATCGTTGATCAGAGCCCGCGCCAGCGCCACCCGCTGCCGCTCCCCCCCGGAGAGTTGCGCCGGCATATGAGACATGCGGTCGGAAAGCCCCACGGACTGCAGGAGATCCTCCGCCCGGCTCCGAATCTCCCGCCGAGCCTCACGTTTCCCGGAGGAGATCATCAGCGCCGGAAGCATGACGTTTTCCCGCGCGGTAAAATCCTGCAGCAGATAGTGAAACTGAAAGATCAGCCCCACCACCCGGGAGCGGTAGTAGGTAAGTCCCTCGTCATCCAGCTGCTGCACCTCATGCTCGCCAACCCGAATCGAGCCCCCGTCCGGGGTATCCAGCCCCGCCACCAAGCTGAGAAGGGTACTCTTGCCGCTGCCACTTTCCCCCGTGACCGCCACCCGTCGTCCGGGCTCAAGCTCGAAGCTGATATCCTGCAACACCTGGAGCCGTCGCGTGCCGTTGGGAAAACTCTTGGCCACCTCCATCAGGTGGAGACCGATTCCATCGATGCCTGTGTTGTCGTTCACCATTCACTCCGATCGTAACAGATCCATCGGCATGCGACGTACCGCGGAACGCCCCGCCAACCAGGAGGATGTCGCGGAGGCACCCACCGCTCCCGCTCCGACCAGCACCAGCTCCCCGGGGAGGATACGCGCGGGAACGCTCTCCAGGTAGAAAAACGTCGGCGAGAACACGAGGGGGGCATTGTTACCGATCAGACCGGCCAGCGATTCCAACAGAGCAAAGATTTCGTTGATATTGCCGGCAATCAGCAGCCCCACCAGCGTCCCCACGGCGGTACCCGCGATACCGATATACCACCCTTCCAGAACAAAGACGCGACGAACTTCTCCGCGCCGTGCTCCCAAGGCGCGGAGAATTGCAATCTCCTCGCTTCGTTCAAGTATGCTTCGCCGGAGCAGCTGGAAGATATTGCCCGCCACCACCACGAAGATCAACGCCACGAGAAACACCATCATCGCCTTCTCCACGCGCAGAGCACCGAAGATACCGCGATTGTACTCGCGCCAGTTTTCCAGGGACCAGCTAGATGGAATCGTTGGGCGGAGGCGCTCAGCCGTCTCGGCGTCCCGAAATCGGTTGGCAAGCTTCACTCCCACCACCAGAGCGTCCGTTGCCGCCAGCGCATCGTCCGCGGTGGAGAGCGAGGTAAACGCCCATCCCCGGTCAAAATCGAGATAACCGGTGCGAAATAGGCCCCGCACCGTGAGCTCCACCTCGGCGGGACGAGAGCTCCCCCGGGGAATGTGAGTGACCGCCAGCGGGTCCCCCACGCGCACTCCCAGCGCCCGGGCCAGTTCCGCACCGAGAACCACCGACCGCGGCTCTCCAAGGACAAACTCCCCGGAGACGATGCGTAGCTGTTCCGCCGCGCCCCTATCCCTGCTGAGCCAGTCTTCCGGTACCGCCCGGAGCACGATACCCTGCGGTTCCGGCCAGAAACCGCGCGCCAGCGTCTGGATCTCGGCGGTGGGGACCACCGACTCTACCGCCGGGTCACCTCGCAGATCGCTCACCACCGACTCGACTTCCTCCACCTGTGACACCGTCCGGTCCGTACTGAGACGGAGATGAAACGAGTTGACTTCCAGAATGTTCTCAATCGTCCCCAGCTGGAACCCGTTCATTACCGCCAGCACAATGATGAGCGTTGCCACCCCAGTAGCGATTCCCGCCACCGCCATGCCGGTGGCCCCGGCCCCTCGGGTGCGGCGGGTACCGAGGAAACGGCGCGCCACGAATAGAATCCACCGTTTCACGAAGGGTCCTCCACTACAAAGGCACCGTCCACGAAGATTTCCCGGCGAGTCACCTCTCCGGCAACTTCCGTTTCCCGAAACACCGGATCTCCGCCACGGAAATGGGTGCGGATCGTGGTATCTCCGGTGAATTCCTCCCGCAGGACGAGCGCTTCGTTCTCAAACCGCTCCATCACGTAGTCATCTCCGTTCTTATAGCTCCACCGCGTCTCTCGTCGCAGATTTCGCCGAATCTCCACTTGCAGCACCGGGCGCCCCTGCTCATCGTAGGTGTTCTCCAGGCGGCGGACCACCCGTTCCCCCTGGCGCTCCTCCTCGGTGAGAAGTAGGCCGTCGGCATAGGTGGTGGTAATCTCCGTATCTCCGCGAACCACTCGACGTTCGCTGAGTCCCTCTTCACCGTAGGTGAGAAACTCCTCGGTCACCGCTCCGTCCCGATCGATGCGAATGTATTCCGGGCGAGCGGTGGTACTGAAGCGGATCAGCATAGCCAGCGAGTCTCCGATAATCGATTCTTCGCCGCCCTCCCCGGGGGGCGAGAAGCGGGCCGTGAGGCATTCCTCCCCGTGGCACCGCCGAATCGAGCGGACCGTGCCGTCTCCGCGGTAGGTCATGTGCTCCGAAAGAACCTCTTCTCCCGTGTCATTGACCCGGCGTCGGCGGGCTACCGCGCCGTCGGTGGTATACGTGGTGTGCTCTCCCCCAACTACGGCGCCGTCCCGAAACAGGAACCGATAGTCGTCTCGAACCGACTCGGCGCGACCCACAGCACTAACCGCCACGACCCAACCCTGATCAGGAACGGGGGAATCGTCGACCGGTGGATCGATGGGCTCGAGTCGCATGAACTCTCCGTTGCTCTCATACCAACTGGCACCGGCCACCACCGCGGTGAACGACCGGCGACCCAGAGCCTGGGCGATCCGCTCTTCCGGTGATGCTTGTGAGGCACCGGGGGAGGTATCCGGCACCTGCGCCCCCGCCGGGGGCGCCAACGCCGCGGGCGCCAACACGGTCAGAATCCACACGAACGCGAGCGGAATCATCACGGCGCGATTAGTTCGTCGATGTACGCGTCCGGATCGAAGCGCTGGATATCCTCGTAGCGCTCTCCCGAACCTACCCAGATACACCCCAACCCCAACGTCCGCACCAGGGGTACCAGAATCCCTCCGCGGGCGGTGGAATCGTACTTGGCCAGGAGCACGCCGTCCACACCGACCGCCTCGTGGAACATCTCCGCCTGCCGCAGGGCGTTCTGCCCGGTGGTGGCGTCGACCACGAGGATCTTCCGGTAATTTACCGCGTCACCGGCCTTCTTACGAATAATCCCGTGGATCTTCTCAAGCTCCTGCACGAGGTGTGCCTTGTTGTGCATGCGTCCGGCGGTGTCGGCGAAGAGCAGTTTGTCGCCTCGAGCCATCGCGCTTTCCAGGGCGTCCCAAATCACCGCGCCGGAATCGGAGCCCGACTTCTGCTTGATAATGCGCACGCCCAGACGTTCCGCGTGGAGCGTTAACTGCTCCACGGCCGCCGCCCGAAACGTATCGCCCGCGGCAAGAGATATGCCGGCCTGAGGCCACTCCCGTTGGTAGAGGTGCGCAAGCTTTGCCAGATTAGTGGTCTTTCCCACCCCGTTCACGCCCAGCACCAGCACCACGTTAAGGGCGTCCGGGTTCAGTCCGGGATCCGTTACCTTCAGCTCTCGAAGCAATTCCGCCCGCAACGCCTGCCGCAGATCATCGCGATCGCGGATTTTGCCGGCACCTCGAAGCCGGTCGGAGAGCTCCATGGTGAATTGTGCTCCCAGATCCGCCTCTATGAGCATCTCTTCCAGTTCTTCGAAGAATTCTTCGCTATCGGAAGAAAAGGAAAAGAGGTTCTTCAATCGTTGTCCCAGGGATTTCTTCGCCATATTGTTCCTTACAGCCCCGGATCCACTCCTATCGCGTGTGGTATCCCTGAGCGGTTTGTACGTAATTGACCAGCCGCCACATCATATTGCCAAAGAGACCGGCACTCAAGCCGAGGCCGGCGTAGTACCCATAGTAGAGCGTATTCGCTCGGCTCAGCACGCGGTCCTGTTCCGACTCAGTGAGTTGCCCGCTCACCGTCCCACTCCCATCAACGAGTCCGGCGTAGTTCTGATAGACCCCATTCACCAGAATCGGAACCCCCACAGAGAGCGCAAAAAAGCCGAAAGAGCGATAGAATCGATCCCGCGAGGTCTCAACCTCTGCCGCCCAGTCGCCGTCGGCGGAAACCATCGTCCGTTCGACCAGCGACGGCGAGTCCGCGGTCAGGGTTACCCGGCTATCGTAGTAGCCCTCCTGCACCAGGGTGTAACTGGTGTCTTCCCGCGGACGGTACACCTCCACAGGACTGAATCCGACCCACACCGACCCGCGGTACACGCGCGCTCCCGCCGGCGTGGACCGGATCGTCACGCGCTCCGGCGCGTCTTCACGGACCGCCAGCGCCAGCGGTTGCGGTACTCCGGCACTAATTTCAACCGGTTGTGACACGGATCGTCCGTCGGGGAGCTCAGCGCGAGCAGTATACGTGCCGGGCGGCACATAACGATCCTCCGCTGGTGCCACTCCCAGGTATCGGTCTCCCACGAAGACCTGAGCATCCAGGGGCTGCTCCCGGGCATCCGCCACCGAAACCTTAATTCCCCCGAGGGCTTTCCCGGCGATCGCCGCTACCACATCCCGTTCCCGGGACTCCAAACGAACCGAGATCGCTTCTGGAGTGTCCACCAGACGAAATAACTCCCAGTCTCGCTCCAACGCAACTTCGTAGGCGCGAACGCGCACCAACACGCGGTCACTCACCGGCTCCACCAGGAGGTACAGAATCAGATCCACCTCCGGGAGCTCCCGGGCAAGCCCCGCCGCCGTGGGAAGCGTGCGTCGAAAGCGGTGTGACTCATCGGTGATCGAGACCGGAATCTCCCGGGGAATCGCAACCTCCGAGGCGGAGATCGATGTGAGCAGATCAAGTTCGTCGCGGAGCTCCTGAAGCTGTTCATCGTCTGAGGAATCTGCTGAATCTGTGGCAGTCGATGGACTCGTTCGCTCCAGGCGGCGTCGTTCCAGCACGTTTCGGCGATCATCGATCTCGCGGAGAAGCTGCCGCCGGTGTTGCGTCAACCGTTGCTCCGCCACGCTCCGCCGCTCCTCGTCGTCCAGGTAGCGGGTGGGCGGGCCGGTGGCAAGGTCGCGGAGGACCTCTGCGTACGAACTCATGGTACTTCGCTGCCGATCGCTCGCTTCCGGCGCTACCACGGCACCGATCGCCACCAGATAGACCGGTTCCTCTTCGCGTAGCTCCGACAGCAGATCGGCCCGCCGTCGCCGCGTTTCCTCTTCGGCGGCGCCCCCGGCGGCCACGGAGGTGATTCCCGCCGCCATCAGAATAAGCAGGAAGACCGCGGGACGTGGTCTACGAGGTAACGCTTTGCCCGGCCTCATATTTGAGATAGGCCTCGATAAAGGAATCCAGGTCGCCGTCCATTACTCCCTGCACGTTACCGGTCTCCATACCGGTACGCAGATCTTTCACCATCGTGTACGGCTGAAAGACGTAGGAGCGGATCTGGCTGCCCCAGCCGATCTCCTTTTTCTCGATCGCCTTGGCCTCCTGCTCCGCCTCCTGCTGTTGGCGGTAGTACTCGTAGAGGTGGGACTTGAGCATCTTCTGAGCGGTGGCGCGGTTCTTGTGCTGGCTCCGTTCACTTTGGCACTGTACCACGATCCCCGTGGGGATATGCGTCATCCGGACCGCCGAGTCGGTCTTATTCACGTGCTGACCACCGGCACCGCTGGCGCGGTAGGTATCGACGCGAATCTCATCCATTTTGAGCTCCACCTCGATCGTGTCGTCGATCACCGGAGCCACGTATACCGAGGCAAAGGAGGTATGTCGTCGCCCGCTGGAATCGAAGGGGCTGATCCGCACCAGCCGGTGAATACCGGCCTCCGCCTTGAGATACCCGAACGCGTAGGGCCCGGAGACCTCCAGCGTCACCGATTTTATGCCGCCCTCGGCCTCCTGCAAATCGATTAACTCCCGCTTAAACTCGTGGGCATCAAGCCAACGGGTGTACATGCGGTAGAGCATGCTCGCCCAGTCGTTGGCCTCCGTGCCGCCGGCGCCGGAGTGGATCGTGAGAAAGGCGTTGGCCGTGTCCGCCTCTCCACTGAGGAGCTGCTTCAGTTGCAGTTTTTCGTACGCCTTCCGGGCGGAATTCATGGCGGCGCGGATTTCCGCCTCCTGTGAGTCGTCTCCCTCCTCCAGGGCAAGCTCCAGCAACGCCTCAGCGTCGTCGAGTTTTTCGATCAACGTCTCCCACGGTTCGATCGTGTCACGGAGTCGCTTAATCTCGGTCATCGTCGATTCCGCTTTCTCCCGATCGTTCCAGAACTCGGGATCCGCGGAGGCCGCTTCCTTATCCGCTATCTGGGCTCTGACGTCATCCGGGTCAAAGATACCTCCAGGTGGAGTGGACGTCTTCCTTCAGTTGTTTCAGGGGGGCGGTCAAATCTTGCAGCATGCTGGTCTCCTTCGCCACGAATCTACCACGGGGCGCGGTTTGCTGTCTAATCGGCTGGGAGGCTTGGGGCATCCACGGTTCTCAGGAGCCCCATCTCCCAGCCCAACAGGTCTGGTCATTCGCGTTGCTCGTTCCGTGGAACGTATGGCTCCACAGAGTTCACCGGGTCATTGCCCACATACGCGTACCAGTTGTCGCCGTCTTCAATTGTTTCAACACCCGAAACCTCATATACTTCTCCCTATGGCGGAGCGAAAGCCCTGGGACAGTGCCTACAAGTACCTCTTCTCCAGTAAGCAGGTGTTTCACCAGTTTCTCACCCGCTTTGTGGATGAGGATTTTGTGCAGGGCCTGGCCGTTGACGATGTCGAGCTGATAGACAAAAGCTTTGTCAGCGATGAGCTTCTGGACCGGGAAAGCGATATTATCTATAAGGTTGACCTACCCGGCCGCGAGGTCTATGTATACGTTCTCTTGGAGTTCCAATCTACCCCGGACAAGACTATTCCGGTGCGCATGTTGTTGTACATTCTCCAGCTGTACGACCAACTGTTTCGTAGCAGCACCAAGGGTCTGTTGCCCGCGGTATTCCCGGTTCTGCTGTACAACGGCAGCCGTCCCTGGACCGTACCGATCAACCTGAACGAACTGATCGCTTCCGAGATTCCGGCCAAGTACATCCCGACCTTTGAGTACTACCCGATTATTGAGCGCGACATCCCGCCGGAAAAACTGGAGCGCATC
>JBBDTM010000100.1:0-16842 GCA_040904425.1 Alkalispirochaeta sp. | reverse complement strand
TCGAAGTGGGCCAACAGACGCTGCCGCCGACAGGCACCGGACTCCACGTACGACAGCACCTCCCGGACATTGCGTTCCGCTCGTTCCCGTTCGCGCTCTCGTTCCATGTTTCCGATGTGCCACCGAATCGTGGATAGATCCTTGGCGCCGTGCAGGAGCAGAGCTTCCGCCTGTTCCCCGTCACGGCCGGCGCGACCGGTTTCCTGGTAGTACGCCTCCAGGCTGCGCGGGAGATCCCCATGAACGATCCAGCGCACGTTGGACTTGTCGATTCCCATTCCAAAGGCGATTGTCGCTACCACCACATCCACCTCATCATTGACGAACTCCCGCTGCCGGCGGCGTCGGGTCTCCGCATCCAGTCCGGCGTGGTACGGCACCGCTGGGATTCCCGCCTCCACCAAACGCTCTGCGGTCTGCTCCACGGCGTTTCGGGTGCTGCGATACACAATGCCCGCGCTCCCGGAGCGGGCCGTGACAAACTCCACAATCTGCCGAGTCTCATGGCGCCGCGGCTCGACGCGGTAGCTTATCTCCGGGCGATCGAATCCGGCGCGGACGATGAGGGGATCATTCAATGACAGCTGTTCCACCACGTCCCGCTGGACTTCCCCGGTGGCGGTTGCGGTGAAAGCAGCGATCGGTACCTGGGGATATTCGTCACGAAGAATCGCCAGATTCCGATACTCCTGGCGAAACTCATGGCCCCACTCGGAGATGCAATGAGCCTCGTCTACAGCAATTCCGGTGAGATTCCATTCCCGCAGGTGAGAGCGAAAATCGGGATTCGACAACCGCTCCGGAGAAACGTAGAGCAGATCCACCGTACCGCCGGAAAGATCTAACCAGGTGCGGCGGATCGCCTCGGCGTCCATGCTGCTGTTGAGATACGCCGCACGAACTCCGTCCTGTACCGCTCCGTCCACCTGGTCCTGCATCAAGGCGATCAGGGGGCTTACCACCACGGTGAGTCCATCGATCAGCGTCGCCGGTAGCTGGTAGCACAGCGATTTGCCGCCACCGGTAGGGAGTGCAGCAAAGACATCCCGACCGGCAACGATCGCCTGGACTATCTGCTCCTGATGCTCACGAAACTCATCGAAACCGAACTGTCGGCGGAGGGCGCGGCGCAATTGTCCGGAGGTCATCGGCGCATACCGCTCACGTTTGGTTGAAGAGCCGATCCAGCGCAGCTCGGTCCGGGGCGATCTCTACTCCCTGATCAGTTCGTACTACCGGCTGCCGGAGTAGCGCCGGATGCTCCATGAGCTCCTTTAGGGGATCATATTCCATCCACGCCAGTCCCCGCGTGCGGTACGCGGCGGACTCCGTGTCGATCAGCGCCTCAGCGTCACCGATACCGGCGGCGATCGTCTCCAGCTCCCGGCGTCCAAGGGGCTTGTCCTGCGGATCTCTCGTCTGAAACTCGAGATTCCGCTCTTTGCAGTAGCGCTCACACGCTCGAAACGCTTGGGTCTTCTTGGTCCCGATCAATTGCGGTGTCATGGCTGAAGTGTATCGCAGGTACGCCTTTACCTGCAAAGGCGACGGGAGTATGTTCACGTTATGGAATCAGAAAAACCGGGGCGACACGCGGTAATAATCGGTGCGTCATACGCAGGACTTGTGGCAGCAGCGGGACTGCGTTGTAACGATTGGACGGTGGAGATCGTGGAAAAATCCACTGAGCTCCTCCGCACCGGCGGTGGCGTCGTGGTACAGCGTCGTATGCTGGACTATCTGCAGAGACACGGCGTCGCCACCCCGGGGATCGCCGCCGTTCCCGCGGTGGAGCGGAAGATCTTTAAGAACGACAACACTGTCATGCGGATGCCGGAAAGCGCCGCTGCCTATACGTCCTGGGACGTACTCCTCCGAGAACTCGAGCGCGTGGTCGGTCCCGAGTCGATTCGTCGTGGCGTGGCGATGGAAGACCTGCCCGATTGGGGCGCCAACGGCGAGGTAGAACTGGACACGGGCCAGATCGTCCGGGGAGATGTGGTGATCGCCGCCGACGGAATCGGATCGCGGTCCCGCCGCCTCCTTCTGCCGGGAATTCAGCCGGAATACGCCGGCTACGTGGCGTGGCGGGGAATGGTAGATGAAGAGGAACTCACCCCGGATACGCTGGAGCTCTTTGTGGACAGCCTCTCCTCTTTTAACGGAGAGGAAACATCGATCCTGTTGTATGAAGTACCCGGGGAAGACGGAGACGTCCGCCCCGGCCATCGGCGGATAAACTGGGTGTGGTACCAGACGGTAGCGGAGGGCCCCGCTTTACAATCACTCATGACCGATACCGACGGGTACGTACACCGAACCACCGTACCGCGGGGAGTCATGTCGGAGGAAACTCTTTCTGGTATGAAGGAGTTGGCTGAACACGATCTCTGCCTGCCGTTTCGGGAGGTTGTACTCAAGACACCGGACCCGTTCCTGCAAAAGATCGAAGACCTCACGATTCCTCGTCTCGTCTTTGGTCGGGTGGTCCTAATTGGGGATGCCGCCAGTTTGGTCCGGCCGCATATAGGATCGGGAACCGCGAAAGCGGTGGATGATGCGATCCACCTGGCACACGCCCTGAGTGAGGGCTGCGATGAAGATTTGTCGTGTCTTGCGGCGTGGGAACACACCCGCCTCGAGGATCACACGGGATTGGCGGGATACGCCAAAGCCGTTGCCCGGCGGCTGAACCTGGGAATCCCCGATACCGTAGTCACCGGATAACCGCCGGCAGCCGCTGGTAGATACGATCTACCCAGCGGCTGCGCGTCGGAATCGCGAGATCAGCCTAACGAGCTCCAGCCGTTCCACTGCAGCACTTCGTTCAGACTCATTCGCTCTCGCTCCGACGTTTCCGACGTGCTGTGCTTTTCGTTGAGGTGGGAACTATCACCGGGACGCCCGATCGCGATCATCGTGATCACCCGTGTTTCCGGCTCGATGTTGAACTTCTCTCGGAGAGTGGCGGGCTCGAATCCCGCCATGGGATGCGCGTAAAAGCCTTCCCGCGTGGCCTGCATCATGAGGCCCATTACAGCCATGCCCGTGTCGAACTGCGCATAGTTTCGGTCGTCACTGAGTTGGCAGTCGAACTCGTCGCGAGTGGTGACCACTACGAGGACAGGCGCTTTCTTCGCCCAGTAGTTCCCTCCAAGGAGCGCCGATCGAGCGTTCTCCAGCGCCTCGCCTTCCGTAGCTATGAGAAATCTCCACGGCTGCTTATTGCTGCAACTCGGCGCCTTGGTAGCCGCGTCAAAGAGACGCTCGATCGTTGCCTTGTCTATCTTTTCTTCCGAGATCGCCCGACGGGCTCGTCGCTTTCCGATTTCAGGTACGATATCTGCCATGTGTTACGTCTCCTTTTGGGTATATCTCTGTGTTGACTCTCAAAAGGTAGTAAGAAATGGTCTCATCGTCCAACGCTACGCTACGGTAACGAACGCCGCCATACGGCCCGCCGCGAATCGCGAGCGCCGGTGCGAGTGGTAGCGCCGGTCGCCGATCGTACCCCCGGGACTGGTTGTCACGTGATCCGGAGCGACTCCGGCCCGGTGCAGTTGCGCGGCGACAACCGATCGGACATCTAGGAGCCGTTTCTCAGACGTGTGGGGGTGTGGCAGAAGTGCATGCGGCCACGATTCAAAGTGCGAAGCGGTATCCAATCCCACTTCATATCGGGTGGCCTCAGCACAGGGTCCAATCCACATCCGCAAATCCTCAACCGGAGCACCGGCATCGACGCACGCCGCCAGTAGCTGTTCTACCACCCCGTGAGCGGCACCGCGCCACCCGGCATGGGCGATACCCACTAGCGCCGGTTCCCGGGAAACGCAGATCACTGGACAGCAATCGGCTACGTTTGCCACAAGGATTGGCCCTCGGTCGGTGGTGAAATGGGCATCGGCGGGGGGTGAGTCATTCGAGGAGTCTCCCGCGCGATCGGCGTAGCGCCGGATCACCGTCGTTCCGTGTACCTGCCGGAGGAGCCGAAAATCACGTGGTGACCGGTTGAGGCTATGCGCGAAGATACGACGCGTCAGCGCCACCTCCCGGCGAGAATGAGTACCGGCCGGCCAGAACGTGACCCCGGCGGGATTGGATACTGAGCCGGAGCGCAGGAGGATTCCCGCTTGAACGTACCCGAATTCGGTCTCCATGCCGTGAAGACCGGCGGCCCATTCGATATTACACAAGAATAACGTCTTCGATCAGCCGACGGTCGGATTCGGCCAAGTCCAATCCACATAGTTCCTCCGGAGGAAACCATCCGGAGTCGGTGTGTTCCAATAGAATATCCGGTGGTGAATGAAACCGGATCTGATACGCCACCAGGAGATAACGAGTCCCCTTGTGCTCGAACGGTACCGTCCCGATCTCGTCACCCACGGTAACCGCAACCCGGAACTCTTCTTCGAATTCGCGAATCAGACAGTTCCTCTCGGTCCCGTCGTCCTGATCGCATTTTCCGCCGGGAAACTCCCACTTGTGAGAAAGCGCCCCACCGGGCTTACGCTTGGCGAGAAAATAGCACCCATCTACAACGGCAACGCCGGCGGTGGTTACCAGCCGGCCGTCACGGTAGAGCACCCCGTCCTACAGGAAGAGTACGCGATGCAGGAAGAAGTGGACTATTCCCGCAGTGAGCGCCACCATACCTAACGTAGAACTGTGGCGTCCGAATACCTTATCCAGGGAGGCAACTGTACTGCTCTCAGTGGTTGTCCGCTCTTGATAGTACTGAAACGCCAGAGCGAATCCCGAGAGCATTCCGGTCAGGGCCGGCACAAGATCCCCGACAACGGCCACGTCCCCGCGACTGACGGAAAGCAGCTTCAAGAAGCCCACGACGAAGGCGATGAGTCCGATAGCGAGCCGGAATCCGATGTTCTGAAACAGCTCCGGGTTGAAGACCGATCGCAATCGGAGTCGCTCATCCATCCGGTCGAATCCTAAAGCGATACCGGCCAGGATGTTAGTAAGGATGGAGAGAAAATAGATCTGATACATAGGCGGATGGTACCGGCTATATCGGCTTCGGTCAACGCTCCGTCGATTCCCCGGACACGTTAGCCTGGATCGTCACGTCCCGTTCTCCCAGGCGGACGTGTACGGGTAGCGTATTCCCCCGGAGACTGGGGCGGACCGCTTCCAACGAAGTCCGGAGCCGGATAGTACGCTGCGCGGAGAGCGAGGGAACCAGATCGGAGACTTCGTTTTCCCCCACTCGAACGGTAATCGCGCTCCCCGGAGGCGGGCCGGAGCGCTCTTCGAACTGCGGGTCAGTTACCGTAACCGCCACCAGGATTTCACCGTCAAAGTGGACCGCCTCCGCGGATACGCGGTAATCGCCGAGCGACGCCCGGGACGATAGCGGTCCCACCACAAACATCACGATCGCAAAGAGCACCAGCACCACAATGACGTCGATCAGGGTGAGCGTGAGAGCCCGATTTCGACGAAAGAAACCTCCAGAGGGCGGAGTCCAGACGCGTTGCCGGGATGCTTCCCGTTCCTCTCTGTTGTAGTGATAGTGTGCGGCCCCGGAACTGGTAGAGCGCCAAGGAGTTGCGCGCTTCGGTTCATCCATGATGAGACTCAAGTCCAGCGGCGATCCGCGCCGCGATATCGGCAGCTGAGACGGAACGCCCCCCACCTGCAAGTGAGCGTCCCGCGTGAAGGTGGCGCGCGAGCCCCCATCGCAGCGAATCGCGAATCATAGCCGGGGTATCGAGACCAGCAGCCACCACGCGTGCTAGTGCTGCCGCCAGTACCCCGGAGAGAACATCGCCACTGCCGGCGACAGCAAGCGTCGGGACCCGGCCATCGAGAATGTCCACCTCATCGGTAGCGTGCCGTACCCATGTCACAGACGACTTTACGACTACCGTAAGCCCCTGCCGACGGGGAAAGCGCTCCAGCATCTCCCGTACCTCGCCGTCGTCATCCTCTTCAGATGCCAACGCCCTCCATTCCCCCCGGTGAGGGGTGAGAATCGAGGGGACAGCTCCATTGTAGAGTCGGTCCCACGCCTCTCCGCGCTGAGCGAGCACTCGCAGGGCGGAGGCATCCAGGACACATGCGGTAGTAGACTCCTCACAGAGTGTCATCCATTCCGCCAGATCGGTATCTGTGAGAGTTGTCCAGCCGGGACCCAGAACCGCAACATCGGCCCACTCGACGGCCTCCCGCCGAGTTCCCCCGCCATCAGGGGCGGACATATCGCGTGCCATGAAGGAGGGGTTCCGAGCCAGAACAGCGGTCACTCCTTGTGCACTGGCGAGAACCCGGATCATTCCAGCCCCAGCGGCTCCCGCACCCTCGGCGCTGAGCACAGCAGCTCCCGCCGTCCCCGAACTACCTCCGATCACAAGCACGCGTCCCCGTCTTCCCTTGTGGGCGTCGCTCTTAACCGGCACCGGATGGTCAGGAGGAATCGGCATTCGCCTGATCCGAGAGGGTACCACCCGAGGATCATTCACGATGCTCGATGGAAACCCGGGATCAACCTGCCGGATATCACCGGCCAGGGAACGGTTATGCCCCTCGAAGAGCATCGCCTTGAGATAGCCGGTGACCACGGTAACATGCGCCCGTACCGCCAACTCTCCCCTTCGGCGGCCGTCCCGCATACCGGAGGGCACGTCTACCGCAACTACCGATGCAGGACTGCGGTTGATCGTATCTACCAGTACACCTACCGGATCCCGCAGCGCCCCGGAAAGTCCGGTACCGGCGATCCCGTCAACGATCCACTCCACATCATCCAGCGCGGTGCGTACCCCATCCGAATCGTCCTGCCAAACAAGACGGCGCGCCCCGAGGCGGTGCAGGATCTGCCAGTGCTGCTGAGCTGATCCCTTCAACTCCCCCGTCACGGTGACAATCAGCACATCGACCTCATCTTCGATGCATGCCTGTCTCGCCATAACCAGGGCATCTCCCCCGTTGTTGCCGTTTCCGGCAATAAACGCGATCCGGGGACGGGACGTATTCATCCTTTCGGTACGGAGGAGATCGCGAACCACCGCCCACGCCTTCTGCCCGGCGTTCTCCATAAGGAGGAGCCCGGAAATTCCGAAATCTTCCTGGGCACGGCGATCGATCTCCGCCATTTCTGCGGCGGTAACGATACGATCAGCGGCTTGCATCGATATCCTCGGAGGATTCCGGCAACAGCCGATCCGACCGCCACCAGACCAGATCTGCGCGGTCCATAAATCCCAGAAGCCCCGTGAGCACGCCGGACTGAGACAAGTGGAACCGACGCAGAACCAGCTGCGTCTCGGGAACGTTCAGCACGCGTCGCCGTAGAACCCGTCCGTCGTCATTCATGATGAGCAACCGCGTTCGCCCGACATCTTGTCGGGCAAGCAAAAAAATATACTCATCCCGCGCGACCCCCACCAGTTCGTAGTGGGCGTCGCCACCGTCGGCCGTCCCCCGGGGGAGTTCCACATATCCTTCGTACCGCCCCGATTCCAGATCCAGCCAGTACAGACGGCTCTGTTCAAAACTGATACCGAACTCTTCACCGGTGTCTTCGGCTACTTCCGTCCGGTAGTAGGAAACCTTCAAATACAGACGGTACTGATCAACTCCGGCAACAATTGCATCAAGCACGGCGATGGCGTCATCGTCCTCGGCGGGTATCGGCAACCGGTCGAGACCGATACGGACGTTGTAGATCTGATCCCCGGAGGGCGCAAACATGTAGACAAGCTTGGCGTTTGTCGTACCGGTGATTACCACCAATTCGTCCCGCAGGGTCACCTGCATTCGCTCGATGTAGGGAAACGGGGTTCCGCCGATACCTTCCTGTCCGAGGTAGTCCAGCGCCGAACCGTCGTCGTCGAAGCGAACGATCGTCCGGTTGAGTTGTACCCCCAAATCCTCATCATAGATCGATCGCTCCGAAGAGAGGCGGTCTTCCGCGTACACGTGACGTCGGGAATCAACGGCAATGTTTCCCAGTTGGGTGAACTGGTAGGGAGTGGCGATACGCGTCAGTCCCGAATCACCGACGTTCGCGGACTGGCCCAGCGTAACCGGTGTCGGGTTCTGATCCGGGTGATAGATCAATCGCACCAGGTCGCCATAGGAAGTGAACTCCATAATCTTGTTCGCCGCCCCGTCACCGACATAGAGCATACCGTCCTGCATCGCGATTGAGGTTTCCGCTCGCGGCATCACTCCATCACGGCTGACCAGGTCGAGCTGGTCTTCCAGCCGGCCAATTTCTAGTTGAAAAAGGGACTCGTCTTCCAGAAATGTGGGCTGTTGTTCGTCACATGCGGCGAGAATCACCACGACGAATAGGACAAGGATTAATCGGACGTAGCGATGAACGTGCCTGGGTAAATGAACCACAACGGGTGATACTATCCATCGCTCCCGTCGCCTGTCAACTTGACCGTCCGTTCACCACCGGTATACCCTTGGCGCATATGCTCGAGCGTCTCATTCAGGGAGTGTTCGGCTCCAAATCCGATGCAGATCTGAAACAACTCCTTCCGATACTCCACGCGATTAACGCCCGGGAGTCATGGGCACTCAGTCTGACCCGCGAAGATATGCGGAATCAGACGGAGACGTGGCGACAGTCGCTCTCTACTGACGGCCGAATGGACGATATCCTTCCGGAGGCGTTCGCCGTCGCCCGGGAGGCCGCCCGCCGTGTCCTCGGGGAGCGTCCCTACGACGTGCAGATGCTCGGGGCGGTCGTTCTCCACCAGGGAAAGATCATGGAAATGAAGACCGGTGAAGGCAAAACGCTCTCATCGGTGGCCGCGGCCTATTTGAACGCACTCAGTGGACGGGGAGTCCACGTAATCACGGTCAATGACTATCTTGCGGAACGGGATGCCGGCTGGATGGGGCCCGTCTTCGACTACCTCGGTATCTCCGCAGGCTACATCCTCTCCTCCATGGACAATGAGACTCGAAAAGAATCGTACGGTAAGGATGTAACCTACGGCACCAACAACGAGTTCGGCTTCGACTACTTGCGGGACAATATGCGATACGACCTGCGCGGCAAAGTCCAGCGTGGTCATCCGTACTGCATCGTTGATGAGATCGATTCGATTCTGATCGACGAAGCTCGTACTCCTCTTATCATCAGCGGCCAGACCAAGGACGACACCGGCAAGTATCGCGAGGTAAACGGCGTGGTGTCGGGCCTGCAGGAGTCATCAAAAGATCCCGAGACCGGAGACTACCCGGAAGAACCGGATGGAGATTACAAGGTCGACGAAAAGGGCAAGAAGATTAGCTTCACCGATCAGGGTCTGAACCATCTCGAGGAGCTGCTCCGTGCCCGTCGAATAATCGAAGGCAGCGTCTTCGATCAGGAAAACTTCGAGTTCATTCACTACGCCACTCAGGCGCTCCGCGCACACCGCCTCTTCCACAAAGACCAGCAGTATGTCGTGGCCGACGGAAAGGTGGAAATTGTCGACGAGTTTACCGGTCGCATTCTCCACGGCCGACGCTACTCGGACGGCCTCCACCAGGCGATCGAAGCCAAGGAAGGAATCCGGGTGGCCGCCCGCAACCGTACGCTGGCGACGGTGACGTTTCAGAACTTCTTTCGGATGTACGACAAAATCTCCGGAATGACCGGTACCGCGGAAACGGAGGCCAAGGAGTTCGGCAAGATCTATGGCCTGGACGTGGTAGTGATTCCCACGAACCGTCCGCTGGCACGGCTTGACCAGGACGACGTCATCTATATTTCGGAAGAGGACAAGTACAAGGCGATCTCCGATGAAATCGAGAGACTCTACCACAAGGGGCAGCCGGTTCTGGTCGGCACGATTTCCATCGAACACTCGGAGAAGCTCTCCTCATACTTGACGAAACGTGGCGTACGACACGAGATCCTGAACGCGAAGAACCACGCCCGGGAAGCACTGATCATCGCCGAGGCCGGCGCCAAGAGCTCGGTGACGATCGCCACCAACATGGCCGGTCGCGGCACCGACATCAAGCTCGGTGGAAATCCGGAGTTTTGGGCACGCAGCGGACTTCCGGACGATCATACGCAGGAGCAGTACCTGGCGGCCCTCCAGAAAGAACGGACAAAATGGCGGACGCACTACGACGAGGTCCGCGAGTTGGGAGGGTTGTACGTTCTCGGGACGGAGCGTCATGAGTCCCGCCGCATAGACAACCAGCTCCGCGGGCGGAGTGGCCGGCAGGGTGATCCCGGAGAATCTCGGTTCTTTCTCTCCATGGACGACGACCTGATGCGCCTCTTCGGCGGAGGCCGGTTCAACCTCAGAGGAATCATGGAGCGCGGTCTCGAGCCGGGGGAACCTCTCAACCATTCGCTCATCAACAAATCGATCGAGCGCGCCCAGAACAAGGTCGAGGAACGGAACTTCGATATCCGCAAACACCTACTCGAGTTTGACGATGTCGTCAATGAGCAGCGAAAAGTGATTTACGAGCAGCGCGACGCGATCATGGCCGACGACCGTCTGGTGAATCGGGTTCTGGCAACGGCAGAGGATGTCATCACCGAGGTCTTGGAAACGGTCGACGTGGGCAGGACCTTCTCCGAAGCGCAGTTGCAGCAGTTTTTCGACGCCCTTCAAAATCAGCTCCTCTATTTTCCTTCGCGGGACGTTTCGTCGTACATCGAGCTCAGTCCGGAACAGTTATCCCAGTCGATCCTGGCCGACATGAACGCCGAGATCCAGCGCAAAGAGGAGATCGTCGGTAAAGAGCGGTTCAATTTCATTATTAGGATCGAATACCTCCGCACAATTGACCAGCGTTGGCAGGATCATTTGGAAAACCTGGAAGAACTCCGGGAGGCGGTATATTTGCGAGGGTACGCGCAGCGCAATCCCCTCCTTGAGTACAAACTCGAGGGCTTTCGGATGTTCGACGAACTCCTGGCGGGTATTCGGGTGAGTATCGCGAAGCGCATGTTTGCGATCAAGGCGCAGGGTATGGAAGAGCGCAGACCTACCGCCGCTGCTTCAGGTACCGCTCAACACAGGGACATGAGCCTGCTCGGTGCGGGCACAAGCAGCGCCGCCGGCTCGCCCTCAGCCCGGGCGGCCGCCGGTTCCGATTCACAGGGAAGCCTCCCTCAACAGGCGCAAATCAAGCGATCGGTACCAAAAGTGGGTCGGAACGACCCGTGCCCCTGTGGGAGTGGAAAGAAGTACAAACACTGTCACGGGCGAACCGCGTAACTAAGCGCACGGTGAAACAAAAGAGACCTCCCGGCGAACTCCGCCGGGCGTTATCGTGTTTTTGCCTAGACCGGCGTGTAGGCGTTAATGAACGAGAATACCGCAAGCAGAATCACCAGAGTTATTACTAGTCTGCGCATAACACCACCTTTATCAGATTAGTGGAGATAGCGCAACGGGTTCACGAATCGCCCGTTGTGTATCACTGAAAAGTGCAAATGGGGACCCGTGCTGCGCCCGGTATTCCCCATAGTCCCCAACCGTTGCCCGCGAGATACCGTCTGCCCGTTACGCACTGCAAAATCCTGTAGGTGGGCGTACAACGTCTGAAAGCCATCGGGATGGCGAACGATCACGAATCGTCCGTAGTTTCCTATCTGGCTCTCCACGTGAACTATCCTTCCCGACGCGGCGGCACGAATCGGCGAACCGATAGGACCGGCCAGATCCACGCCATTGTGGAAACGGGGGAGTCCCGTGAATGGGTCCGCTCGCATTCCGAACCCGCTGGTGAACACCCCTTGAACCGGCCAGGCAAATAATTCTCCCAGGATGATTCCGCGCTCAGTGGCATTCAGACGGGCTCCAGGGACAAAGACCACCTGCCCCACATCTACCGTCTGCGAGCGCAAGTCATTTGCATCTAGAAGTTCGTTCACGGTGGTATCGTGTTCGTGTGCGATGGAACTGAGGGAATCACCCCGTTTCACGGTATACAGCAGGCCATCACGATTCGGTATCTGGAACGTATCACCCACCTGAAGGCGACGGACATCTTCGATCTGATTAAAACTGATCAGCGTATCCATCGCCAAGCCATATTCCGCAGCGATTTCTCCCAACGTATCCCCGGACTGAACGGTGTATTCCGACACTTCCAGCCGAGCGAACTGTGATGGATCAACCCCCGCCACCTCGCCGATCACAGCGAATTCGCTTCGCCTGGGCGCCAGGGAGGAGGTGGTGACCAGTTCAGTTTGGGGCGGCAGGTGTATGGATGAGACCGCCCCGGACAGCAAGATCCGGTCGGAGCCCACCGTGAGGAGAATCATATTGGCCACCACCGCAAAGACCACCGCCGCCATGAGCAACGGCACATCCCGCTCGTGCACATCCAGCGCGATTCGACGGTTCCCGGTTATCGACGGCAGAATGCGACTTAGCGCACCCCCTGCACCGGACCAGCCGATGTAAACCGCCGAACGCAAATCTGAGTTTTGCGGAAATCCGCGCGCTCCCGTCGAGCCCGCCACCGAACGCCGGGGCATTCGAATGGTCGGTTGGTGATGCCGCGGCTCCCGCCGCAGTTTAGACGCCTCCAGCAGGCCGCCTCGAGTACCGGAAGCATCCAGCCGTCGTTTCACTCGCTTTCGTCGTTCAACCTTCTGGTGCTCGATCACGCTGACCATAGTAGCAGTATCGACAAGAAAAATGGAGCATATTATAGTTGCCTGTGCGTATTCCTGTGGCCACGGTTGCGCTTACCGTCTTGGGATTCGGTTTGCTTCTCATCACCTCGGTTGGATTATATGGAGTGGAGGGGAGCAGCATGGAGCCGGCTATCGGGCCGGGCCAGATCGTTGTGGTGAATCGCCTGGCATTTCGCATTCACGCCCCGGAAGCGGGGGATGTCGTAGTGGCACACCATCCGCTTCGGCCGGACCAGGTAGTCGTAAAACGGCTTACAGGCGATACCGGTGACGGTCGATACATTCTGCGTGGTGACAATTCCGACCGCTCCCTGGACTCCCGCCACTACGGAGCGATATCGCCGAGACACATACTCGGGAGGGTAGTCTTCATTGGCCCAGAGCAACACCGATAAACGTTCTCGTCGTTTCAATATCGTGGGAACGGTAGTCGTCGTGGCGGCGGCCCTTGTGGTATCTCGCTATGCGATGATTATGATTCCCGGGTCCGACCGACCAGCCTCATCGGGATCACCCGAGATCGAACGGGGCCCGATTCTTGATCGCCGCGGGCGCGTCCTCGCGATACAGACACGGCTGGATACGGTTACCGCGTGGAAACCGGAGATCGAGGATACCGATACCACCGCCGCGACTCTTGCCGACATTCTCGATCTCTCCGAGGATGAACTCGCGGGACGTCTCGCAACTACCGACGGATTTCTCGTGGTGCAACGTACCATCACACCTAGTCAGAGCGACCGAATCCGCAGCGAGATGCAGATGGGGAACCTATCCGGTATTCGCCTCGAGGCCGATACCGGTCGCAGCTATCCGGAACGGGAGGCGGCGGCCCCGATAATCGGCTTTACCGGTGTGGACAACGTGGGGCTTGCCGGAATCGAGTACATGTTCTCGAGCGAGCTCATGCCGGAGCCGGACACGCGATCTTCGATGGAGCAGTCGCTCACGATGGGGAACCAGGTTTTTCTCACTTTGGATCTGGCGATCCAGAGTACCGCCGATGAACTGGCCCGGGAACTTCTCCAAGAACACCAAGCGGACTCGGTGATGATCGTCGTGGGAAACGTGAAGAACGGACAACTCCTGGCGGTTTCGAGTCTTCCCTCATTTGATCCCAACCACTTCCAACAGTACACGGCAGGCGAGCAAAATAATCGATTCGTATCACGAATCTATGAGCCGGGTTCGGTGTTTAAAGTATTTTCCATCGCGAGCTTCCTCGAACTGGGCGGCATTACTGAGACCGACCAATTCGATACGTCCGGAGGTTACGTTACGGACGACGGCGAGCTGGTAATCACGGACCTCGCCGACTACGGTCGAGTGACCCCGGAGGAAATCATTAAATACTCCAGCAATGTCGGAGCGGCGTACGCCTCCGAAACGGTCGACCCCGGCTCATTCTACACGGTTCTCACACGATTCGGGTTTGGCCGACGGACCGGTATCGATCTGAATGGCGAGGAGAACGGGCTCTTGTCTCTACCGGAAAACTGGTCCCGGCGAACCTTGCCGACGATTGCGATCGGTCAGGAAATCGGCGTGACTGCAGTGCAGATTTTCGCCGCCGCCACGGCTCTGGCAAACGACGGCATGCTTCTCAGACCACAGATCGTGGACCAGATTGTATCTCCCACCGGCGAGGTGCTTCGAAGGTTTCCTCGGGAACCGGTGCGGGAAGTGGTATCTCCTGAGACCGCCCGCCGCATACTCCGGTTTATGGATTCCGCCACGGAGCCAGACAGTACCGCTCGGAGAATCCAGGTGGAAGGGGTCTCTGTGGCGGCGAAGACCGGGACGGCGGAAGTATATGATCCCGAGCTCAACACGTATTCTGATACTCAATTCATCGCCTCCACGTTGGCGATGGTTCCGGCGGATGATCCGGAATTGGGCGTATACGTGCTGATCGATTTTCCTCGGGGTGAGAGCTTCTACGGAGGGCGCATCGCGGCCCCCGCCGCCGACGAAATGCTGGAGTTCCTGGTACCGTACTGGGATATCCCGCGCGACACGGATACGGTCTCGACCCACCCCGGAAGAATCATAGCTCGCTCCCCGGTTCTTCCACCCCTGGAGGATCGTGTGCCGGATTACACCGGTCTGCCGGTCCGCACGCTGATGCCGCTACTAGGTCGCGACGACGTAGACGTGATACTAGAGGGCAGCGGATGGGTGGTCGCGCAGGAGCCTCAGCCCGGAGTCGAAGTGACTGACGGCATGACGATCCGCCTGGAGTTAGAATGAGTGAGGATCAGGATTCTACGCTTCGTGCGCGACTTCGGGAGATAGCTGAGGTGGCGCCGGAACTGTCCTCCGATATGCAGCGCGTTCTTTCCGATGCCGGACCGGAGGTCGTCGAGCCCAGGATCGAAGTCTTCCCCTCTCGCCGTGGAACGGACAGCCTGCGATTAAACGGTAGGTGGATACACAGTTCCTTCGATCCGGAGAAAGAGGCGACCCGCCGGATACGGTCCATGACACCCCCCGAGGAACACCAGGACGGCGTCGTTATCCTCGGTCTGGGCCTGGGTTACCTCTGCGAAGCGTTGCATCGAAGCGAACAGGTGGCCGCATTCTCCAGCACCAAGATAGCCGTCGTCTTCCATCCGAACCTCCTCAGAACCGCTCTACGGTGCCGTTCGTCGGAGTGGTGGACTAGATACGGCCCCGACCGGATCGTACCAGCATGGTTGCCGGGACTGCTGGTACCGGTTCTGCAGCAGCATGAGATTCGATCCTTTCTATCTCTGAAGCTGGTCCCGTTGGGCGAGTCATACCCGGAAATGCTGACTACCGTGGAAACCGCCTTAGAACAGTATCGGGAACGGACGGAAGTGAATCGAAACACGCTTCGCCGCTTCGGACGGCTATGGGTTCGCAATACGATTCGTTCCATCCGTCAATTCGGAATCTACGCAGGAGTGGATCATCTGGTGCATTTCGCCCCGGGGGCTCCCGTCGTAGTCTGCGCCGCCGGTCCCACGCTGGACGATGTGCTCCCGGAACTTTACCGAAGGGATGGAGAAGCGTTGATTATCGCCGTAGATACGGCGGTGATCGCCCTGCAGAAGTCGGGAATCGATCCCGATTTAGCGGTCATATCAGACCCGCAATACTGGAATACGCGACATTTGGATCAGATATCCCCAACCACCGCCGTGTTAGTGGCGGAACCGGCCACACATCCCAGAACTCTCCGCCTGTGGCCGGGCCGCGCCGTCATGTCGGCGTCGCTCTTCCCCTTGGGCTCGTACATCGATTCGCGCACCGGTCGTCATCTCAAACTGGGGTCTGGGGGATCAGTGGCAACATCGGCCTGGGATCTTGCCCGAGTTATCGGTTCCACATCGATCGCCATGGCAGGGACAGACCTCGGCTTTCCTCGGTATCGGACGCACTGCGCGGGGTCGTTCTTCGAACGACGTCTGACGACCGTGGCGCACCGGCTGCAGCCGGCGGAACACGGTCTGTGGCGCTATCTTCACGGAGCACGGGCGATCATGACTCCCTCAGCGGGAGCAGCGCCGATTCCCAGCGATGCCAGGATGAAAGTCTATCGGAGCTGGTTTTCCGAGCGTCCTCTGCAATACGAGGAGATCTCCACCGTGCTACTCTCACCGGAGAGCAGCGCTATTCCCGGGATTCCCTTTGAAACGTTGGACACGTGGATCGCCACCAACGGTGATCGATCCCGCGTTGCGAAAGCACGCCGGCATTTGCGCTCGACCCCCATGACCGACGTGCTCGATGCCACACCCGTCCTGAATGAGCTCTTGGGCAGTCTTCGTGAAATGGAACGGATTACCGCCTCAGGATTGGAGCTCTGTACCGCGATCCGTCGCGATCAGAACACACGTGACGATTCTCACCTCTTGAGTCGCATGGCTCCTCTGGACGAAGTCGACCGCCGCCTGGGGGCTCTCGATGACCGGGAGATTGTGGGCTTCATATCCGGTTCGATCCTTGAGGAGATATCCGCCGGGCGCGCCACCACCGCAACGGAAGCTCTGGATCAGGCGGAGACTTTGTACCGCACGCTCCATGACGCCGCGGCGTTTCACATCGATCTACTTCGAAGATACGATTTTTCTTAATGGTCTGAAGAACGCACCCGATACTATCAATAGAAGCGAATCATACGTCCCACTTTCATGAGCAAATTTGCGGCACTTTAGAATTAGATAATACAGAGATAG
>JBBDTM010000099.1:0-17136 GCA_040904425.1 Alkalispirochaeta sp. | reverse complement strand
CCGAATAGCCTGGAGGGTTTCAAGCCCCATTATATGGTCCAGCTGTTACGGTCGCTGAGTACCGGGCTACGTCCCGTCGCCGGAACGGTCGCACGTGCCCCCCTGTCTCCCATACTGACTGTTTACGTGCCGCCGATCGGTTCGTCCCGAAAGGCGATTGCGATTCGAAAGGAAGCG
Source organism: Alkalispirochaeta sp. (assembly GCA_040904425.1). Lineage (GTDB taxonomy): Bacteria > Spirochaetota > Spirochaetia > DSM-27196 > Alkalispirochaetaceae > Alkalispirochaeta. Next base: position 16,959 of record JBBDTM010000099.1, on the reverse strand, counting down.
TCCCGAAGCGCACGGTTTAGCGCGCGGAACGTCCCGCGGGCAGCCTCCAACTCCTTCATCGTGCGGGAAAACGGAAACGGTGGATCCTCGGTGATGTCTCGGTCCTCCTTGTGGATTACTCGAACAGAGGCCGCAGCGGTTGCTTTGTGGTGGAGCTCCGCTATGGAGTCCTTCGTGGCTTTGCGAAGTTCCAGCGCCTCCGCGAGGGTGAGTGTCTCGCCCTCAACCGTGACGGTATTTTTGAAATTGGCTTCCTGGATCGCAGCGTTCAACTTGCGTCGCTTGAACTCCAGCGCCTTTATGTCCTCACGAATTGCATCGATGTTTACGTCCGGGGCTGGGATCGATCGCGCCTCGTATCCACCGCGAGCAAACATTCCCAACCGGTCGTTTCCAACCTGTGCGTCCGGCAAGCACTCCTTCAACGTTTTGATTCGTCCGTCAAATTCTCCGCGGAGCTCCAACGCTTCGTAGAGAAACAATTTGCCGTGTTCGTCGCTCATCTGATACCTCCTCCTCACGCACTCATCTCGCCACGCACTCATCACAGGCCGAAATACGCCGTCATCGCCGCTCTCACTGCGGTTCTCGCGTCCTCATCATCCACCGCGCCCCGGCGATCAGTGAGACGGTTTGCTTTCAGCGTGCGTATCTGATGGACCAGCGCCACCGAGGAGCCATCTTGGCCGCCACGGTCCCTTTCGCTATGGCCCTCTGGAACTGCTTCTGCATTTCCCACGTGGCGCCCCGCGGTACTGGAAGCAAAGCTCACCGGCAGCACCGCCTCGATCGGGTACACCTCGCGTCCCTCCGCCCGAGTAACCACGGGGACCACCGTGACATAGGAAAACAGCTCGTTCACCTCATCGGAACTGATAACCAAAAACGTGATATCTCTCGTCGCGTCGGTGGCATAGACCTCCCACTGCCGCTTCATATCTGTTCTTCCACCCCGCTCAACTCGCCTTCCACGGCTTCGATATCCTGCACTACCAGCGGATCCATCGCCGCGCGCCGCACACCGTCCCGGAGCCGCTCCTGCGCGATCTCCTGCAGACGTGCCCGCATCGCATCCTCAACAAACCGACTCATTGAGGCGGCATACCCGTCGCGCACCGCCTCCCTCACCTCCCGCACCAGATCCTCCGACACCTGGTACGTGACCTTCCGCGACTCACTCACAGAACCACCCTTTCATACCATATAAATTACCATACTATTTACCATACTGCAAGGAAAGATGGGTGCGGGGAGGTAGACGTGATCCAGAAGCCGAACGGAACGATACGTTCTACGCGTCCACCCGGGAGCAGCCCGTAGCTCGTGGCCCGTAGCTCGTGGATTCCCGATTAGTTAACGCGCCGGCCCGCCGCTGAGGGAGCGTGCCGCTGTAAAATCGAATCGCCATGCCGGAATCACCGAAATCGATCGACCGGCGATCGAGATTTCATCTTCCTGGTCAGCGGTGAGGATGACTCCCGAGTCAACACCGAAAAATTCCATCGCGGTACGGAGTCCGTTAATTTCCCGCTCCTCGTTCTCGGAGGTAAGCGCCCAGCACACCTGGATGCACAGCGCCTCGCCGCACTTCGGTTCAACCACAAAATCACACTCTGTATTACGTTCAGTGAGATAAAAGATCGATGCCGTGCGTCGACGGAGTTCGAGATAGACGACGTTTTCCAGCAGATGACCCCGGTCCGGTGTGGTCGAGAGGGACGAGGTATGCACAAACCCGGGATCAGCGGCGTATACCTTCTTCGGCGCAAGAGAGCGCGCCTTTACGGACCAGGCAAAGCGCGGAACCGTATGGATCATCCACGCTGATTCCAGGTGAGCGAGATACTCCAGGACGGTGGTCGGCGACTTCACACCGACGATCCCGGTGAGTTTGCTCGGGGTCATAAGATTACCAATGTTGGACACCAGCCAAAGATAGAGCGTGCGCAACGCGTGGTCGTCACGGATATTAAAACGCACGGAGATATCCCGTGCCAGTATGTCCACCTGGAGTTGCCGCAGGATCTCAGAATTCTCCGTCTTGAGGAACTCCGGAAAGCCCCCCTCGGCGAGATACCGCTGCAGAGCCTCACCACTCGGGTTCACATCGCGAAACCGACAGTACTCTGCCCAGGAAAACGGAAACAGTTCCTCCTGGAGATGCCGACCGGTGAGAGAACTGCCCAACTCACGGTTGAGAAGCGACGCGTTTGACCCGGTAAGAATTACCCGACGGCCGGCATCGAGAGCGTGCCGGACAAAGCGGTCCCACTCGGGGGCCATTTGAACCTCGTCCAGAAACAGCGTCGACACCTCCGCAGCGTCGATCAACGTGTCTATCAGGCGATAGTCGGCAGTCTCGATGGCGGAAAGGCGAATATCTTCAAAGTTGAGGTAGAAAAAAGCTACATCCAGGCGACGGACAAACTGATGGAGCAGCGTACTTTTTCCGCAGCGTCGGATTCCGGAAACCACCAGGGCGTGAGTACGGATATCCGGCAGGGCTGATAAGGATTCTCGCTCCAACCCCAAGGGATTCGCGTCCAGAGCGTCTCGCTGACTTTCGGCGATACCGCGTAGTTCGGACAACTTCATAGATCAAGTATTGCACGTGATACTGATTTACACCATTACTAATGACGTATTTATTTCATTTACAATGGTGTATTCAGAAGTTGACGACGGTCGAACCGGCGCGTGAGGGAAGCGTCCTGTTCGGGGGTGTCGGGATCGTTCCTATCGTGCGGTCCCATGGGTCCGCAGCCTTTTCGCTGCGCTGTAGTAAAACCCGTATCCGAGCACCTGTGGCATCCCGTGCTTCAGGGGGCGGCCGCAGCAGTCCGTGCTGTAGAATAGTGCACACAAAAAGGTTACCCCGGGCAAAACAAATTGTTTGCACAAGTCTACGGGTTAGACGTCGTGACGGGAGTCAGCGGGGGGGCGTGGCTGGTGCACCCTCGCACCCTCCCCGGCATCACTATCAGTCTACGTCGTCCAACGCCGCTGCGATGTGCTCAAGCTGTGCAATAAACGATCTGTGGGCATCTTCAAACGCATTCACCGCTGGTCCCACCTTGGCCTGGTCATTCGCTCCGCTCATATACGTTACGTACCCACTGGAACGCAACGACATGCTCGGGTAAGGTGCGGACGTAGTTCGTGTACCGGACCGTAGGGAGGAACACGAACACTCTACTGGACCGCACCGACACCATGCATCCGGCCTGGACCAACCGAGTGCGATCAGGATCCAATGGCCGAGCCCGGCACACGGCAATACGGCAGCACCGCCGCACGACAGCACGGCACGCCCCGCTCTTATCTATGCACATGCTCCGTGGTATTATTGTCCTATGGGACAGGCGCTACGAAAAACCGACGATCATTACACCTACGGTGATTACCGCAGGTGGCCCGACGGAGAACGGTGGGAGCTCATTAACGGTACCGCGTGGAATATGTCACCCGCTCCCAGTCGCGCCCACCAGGCGGTGCTGGGACGACTACACCTCTTGTTTGGAACGTGGCTCCAGAACAAACCATGTCAGGTCTTTCTCGCTCCTTTCGACGTGGTCCTGCCGGCCGACCCGCAACAGGCAAACGACGAGGTAGACACCGTCGTCCAGCCGGACCTCAGCGTCTTTTGTGATCCTTCCCGCCTCACCGACGCCGGCGCCCGGGGCGCACCGGATCTGGTGGTAGAAATCCTCTCCCCCTGGACCAGCAAGAAGGACCTCAACGACAAGTTCACCCTCTACGAATCGCGGGGAGTCCGGGAGTACTGGGTCGTCGATCCCGCGGGAAGCGTCCAGATCTACCAGCTTGACGACACCGGCCGGTACGCCGACCCGGACATCCTCGTCAAAAGCGGTTCCGCCGCCTCAACGGTACTCAAGGGTTTCAGTCTGGAGATCGCCGAGCTGTTCGCGGGCAACCCAGACATGCAATAGATCGAACTGCCGCTCTCGGTCGGCAAGGTGAGACGCGGGACCCTACGGCTTTGGTGTGTCGGGCTGTGCTTGCTCTGACGCTTTTCGCCTCTCTCGCTCAGACGCTTTACCGAATAGCCTGGAGGGTTTCAAGCCCCATTATATGGTCCAGCTGTTACGGTCGCACGTGCCTCCCTGTCTCCCATACTGACTGTTTACGTAGCGCCTCCAGGAGCATGCGATTCAGCGCCGCTGCAGTGGTTCGTGCCGTAGAAAAGTGCACACAAAAAGATCGCACCGGGCAACACAAATTGTTTGCACAATTCTACGGGATAGACGTGGTAACGGGGAGCCGGCGGGCGGCGCGGCTGGTGCACCCTCGCACTCTCTCCGACGTCACTGTCAGTCTACGTCGTCTAAGGCCGCCGCAATCTGCTCCAGCTTCGCAACAAACGCGCTATGGGCATCTTCGAACGCCTTCACCGCTGGTCCCACCTTGGCCTGAACCAACCGAGTGCGATCAGGATCCAACGGCCGCGCGTATAAGTTGCGAAACAGATGCCGAAACGAGCGTAATTCATCAATCAGGAGGTAGGTGTCTTCGGTGAGGAGCGCGGGACGGAGCGTTCCGATCTCCAGCGTCATGCGGTGAAGCAGTTCCTTGTGCCACGCACTGCCCTCGAGCCCGTTCTCAAAAAACTTGGCGACACGCAAACAGTAGTTCTCGATTACTCCGTACACATTGTGAATCGTATACCCCAGAGCCGCCCAATCGAGACGATCATCCGCCCCATGCTCAATGCGTTCCCAGGCCCGGGAATTCTCTCCCAAGACCACCCGCAGATCCCGCACGTCCGACTGCAATTCCGCAATGAGTCGCTCAAAGTCGTCTCTACTTCGCTTCATAGAGAACCTCTCCCTCCGCCAGAACCCGATCGCGGATTCCCGGCCGGAGTTCGTCTATGCCGATAATATCTACCGTCCGTGGTCCGTCCGCGGCAAGTCGTTCCAGGAGTGCCCGGTCGCCTCCCTCAACGGCGAAGTCTATGTCGGAATCGTTCCGGTATCTTCTGCCGGGCAACGTAGAACCAAACAGTATGACCTGCCGCACCGATGCGTCTTCGGTACCCATTCTGACCGCCAGCTCGCGCGCGGCGCGATACGCCTCCCGTTGGGCATCAGCCACTCGCGCCGCGGCGCGCGCGTTTTCACGGTTGAGTCTATGAACGATCGCTTGCAGATCTCCTGCCAGGGCCATACAGTGAGTTTTACCCAATTATCCGGTCGCTTCAAGGGCGGATGGGGTCCGAGGGCTGGGCCCGGAACACGCCTACGCCGCCCCCTCCTCATGTTTATGTGCAACGGCCCTGAACGGCCCTGCCTACGGTGGCGACATCCGAGCCTCAGGTTTGCTACACTAATATTCTCGTGAGCATCTCCTACGACGATCTTGTCGCGCAACGCAGAAATAACCCGACCTGGCGGCTTCTCACCGCCGACCACGCGCCGTTGATCGTGGCGTTTTTTGATCGTGCGTTTCGTGAGCCGAACAACCGCTACCTGTCCGAGTCGGAACTGGGGCTGATCCTCGATGATTTTCTGTTTGAGTTGCGGCGACTGGAAGGAAGTGAGGCGTTCCCCCGGGAAGCGACCGACTACCTCACGGAGTGGGCCCAGAACGACAAGGGGTGGCTGCGTAAGTTTTACCCTCCCGGAAATGATGAGGCGCATTACGATCTCACCCCCGGCGCCGAGCGCGCACTTGGGTGGGTCGACACGCTATTTCAACGCGGATTTGTGGGAACGGAAAGCCGATTGTACACGGTGATCCGTCTGTTGGAGGAAATCGTCCACGGGGTGGAGGAAGACGAGGACACACGCATCGAACGGTTGGAGGCGCGCAAGCGGGAGATCGATGCGGAAATCGCCGCGATTCGTGCTGGTGACGCCCCGGTCCTTGACGACCGGGCGCTGCGGGAGCGGTTTACCCAGTTCAGCCGCACCGCCCGGGAGCTGCTGTCCGATTTTCGCGCGGTGGAGCACAACTTTCGCGAGCTGGACCGGCGCGTACGGGAAGAGATCGCCGGGTGGACGCAGGACAAAGCTACGTTGCTGGAATCGGTGTTTGGCCGGCACGATGTGATTGCCGACTCCGATGAGGGGCGCAGCTTTCGGGCGTTCTGGGATTTTCTGATGTCACCGGAGAGCCAGGACGATCTCTCCGCGCTTCTGGACCAGACGTTTTCGATCGATTCACTGGGAGAACTTCGGGACGACCGGCGTCTGCGCCGTATCCATCACGACTGGATGAGCGCGGGTGAACAGACGCAGCGCACCGTTGCCCGCCTTTCGCAGCAGCTGCGCCGCTTTCTTGACGACCAGGCGTATCTGGAAAACCGCCGCATTATCGAGATACTGGACGGTATCGGCCGCCGGGCGCTTTCCTTGCGCGATGCGCCGCCGCGCGGAACGTTCATGGAGATCGACGCGATCGGGGCGGAGATCGTGCTGCCCCTGGAGCGGCCGCTGTACACTGAATCCGGCGATGACTCGATCAGTATCGATCTCGACGACGAGGAAGAACTCTCGGTGGATATCTCGGCGCTATTTGAACAGGTGTCGGTGGATACGGAGCGCCTACGCCGTCACCTACGGACGATCCTGGCCGAGGTTGACCAGGCGTCGCTGGCAACGGTGGTCGCCACCTATCCGTTGCAGGACGGGTTGGCGGAACTGATGGGATACTTCTCAATCGCCGCGCACGACGCGTACAGCGTCATCGACGATGACCGCAGTGAGATGATCTCCTGGACCGACCGCAGCGGGACGCACCGCCGCGCCCGGGTGCCGCAGATTCTATTTCAGAGAGACGGAGCAGACGAGTGACGGAAGATGAGTAGCGAAGATACCAACGAGCTGTCTACGGTGGTGATCGCCCTGCTGAAGGGGGTAATCGTCCGGGAAGAACAGGAGACGCGCTGGCAACAGCTCATGCGCCTGGAGGCGCGCGTACGCGACTACGTCGCGGTTCTGGGCCTTGACCTTGTTATCGCCGAGGATGACGGCTATGCGTTTCTGCGGCAACGCGCCGACGCAGAGACGGAGGGAGAGAAGGCGCTTCCCCGTCTGGTTGCCCGGCGGCCGCTCTCGTACCACGTGTCGCTCCTTCTGGCGGTCCTGCGGCGCCGCGTCGCGGAGCACGATGCGTCCTCGGGGGATGCGCGTGTTATCGTCGCGGTTGAGGAAATTCGCAGCGTATTTGAGACGTACCTATCGGAAGGGTATGACGAGGCGAAACAGAGCGACCGCTTCGCCAACTATCTGAACGCGGTGGCCCGACTGGGGTTTATTCGCTTTCTCCGTACCGATGAAACGCGCTTTGAGATACGGCGGCTGATTAACGCGTTTGTCACCGCCGAGTGGCTGGATGAATTTGAGCGGCGGATGGCGGCGACCGGCGGAATGGGCGCCGGGGCGGCCGCGGAGGACGAGTCGTGAGCGACGCGCTGCTGGATTTTGCCGCCGACGACTCGCTTGCCGGATTTCGCCTGCACCGGTTGGAACTCTACAACTGGGGCACGTTTCACAACCGCGTGTGGACACTGGCACCACACGGGCGAAACGCGCTGCTCACCGGGGAGATCGGTTCGGGCAAGTCGACGATCGTCGACGCGATCAACGCACTCTTGGTACCACCGGGCCGGGTGAGTTTTAACAAGGCCGCCGGGGCGGAGCGCCGAGAGCGGGACCTGCGCTCGTACGTTCTCGGGTATTACCGTTCGCAACGCAGTTTTGAGGGTAGTACCGCCAAACCGATCGCGCTGCGCGACCGCCGGGCAATTTCCGTGATTCTGGCGGTATTCGTGAACGGGGGTTTTAACCAGACGGTAACACTCGCGCAGGTGTACTATACCACGGACGGCGGGGGGCAACCGGAGCGCCTCTACCTGGTCGCGGACAGCGACCTCTCCATCAAAGACGATATCCTCTCCGGCGGTACTTCGGTCAAACAGTTGCGCGCGTCGTTGCGCAATCTGCCTGGCGCCGACGGGGTGTACCAGTCTTTCTCGCAATACAGTGCCGCGTTTCGGCGCCGTTTCGGACTTCGCGGCGAGCAGGCGTTGATGTTGTTTCACCAGACCGTTTCGATGAAATCGGTCGGCAACCTGACGATCTTTGTGCGGGAGCACATGCTGGAGCCCTCGGACGTGGCCGAGCGGATAGAGGCGTTGGTAAACCACTTTGAGGACCTCTACCACGCCCACGAGGCGGTAGTGACCGCGAAAAAGCAGATCACGCGGTTGAGTGAGATTGAAAGCGCCCTTACCGACTACCGGGAGGCGGATGAGCGCATCACAACGATGGTGTTTGCGCGCGAGGGGCTGGCGGCGTACTTCGCGGAACTCCGCACCGGGCTGTTGGAAGCGCGCCTGGTAACGCGCCGGACCGAGCGCGAGCGTCTCACTGCGCGCCGCGCGGCGATTGAAGATGACCTGCGAGCGCGCCAAGACGAACGCGATCAGCTGAGCGAAGCGATCGCCGCGAACGGTGGCGACCGACTCTCAGCGCTGCACCGCGAACGGGAGGCACTTGCCGGTGAAAAAGAGCGGCGCCGCACCGCCTACGCCGCCTACCGCGCCGCGGCGGAACCGTTTGACCTTCCCGACCCGCTGGAAGCGGATACGTTCGCCGCCAACCTGCGCCGGATAGAGGGGTTGCAGACCGAGAGTCGCCGCCGCGCCGACGAACTCGTCAACGGGCTGACCGAGCGCGGCGGCGACGTGCGCGCCCTCAAGGAGCAACACGACGAGCTCAACACGGAAATCACCTCCCTTGAGAGCCGGCGCAGCAACATCCCGTCGCGGCAGATCGCCACGCGCGATCGCCTATGCGAGGCGATCGGGGCACCCCCGGAGGAGCTGCCGTTTGTCGGTGAGCTGCTCAGGGTGCGCGCGGAAGAAACAGAGTGGGAAGGCGCGCTCGAACGTCTATTTCACAGCTTCGGCCTTTCCCTGCTGATTCCCGCCGAACGGTACGACGCGGTCAGCACGTGGGTAAACGCCACGCACCTGGGTGGGCGGCTGATCTACTACCGCGTCCGCACCGATGAGGAGCCATCCTATCGCATGGAGCCGGACGAGGACGCGGTGATCCACAAAATCGACGTGAAAGCGGATACGCTGTACGCGGAGTGGCTCACCGACCGAATTGAGCAACGCTTTAACTACCGGTGCACCCCTTCGCTCGCAGAGTTTCGCCGCTCCGACAGAGCGATCACGCCGGCGGGGCAGATTAAGGGCTCCCCTAACCACCATGAAAAGGACGACCGCCACCGCATAGACGACCGGAGCCGCTACATCCTCGGATGGACAAATCGGGACAAGATCGCCCACCTCACGGCGCAGCGCACGGAGCTCGAGGAGAAACTCGCCGCAGCGGCCGACGCGTACGCGAACCAGCAGAAGCGGTTGACTGAGGAGTCGCAGCGTGGGGAGCAGCTCGCCGGGCTCGCCGCAACACGAGACTTTACGACGATTGATTGGTCGACACCGGCAAAGCGTATTGAGGCGGTCGACTCGGAGATAGCGCAACTGAAACGCGCCTCCGACGTTTTGGAGACGCTCACCACTCAACGCACCGCCGTCGACGCCGCGATCGACGCGGCAACGCACAAGCTGGACCGCATCAAAGACGAACTCAGCCGCAACGACGAACGCACCGCCAACGACACAGCGCTCCTTGAGTCGGATCAAGAGACCGTTGCCGCGGCGCCGGCGCCGGCGGAAGAGATCCGGACGATCGTGGATACCCTTCGCGCCGAGGCGGACGCAGCGGGTGAGATCTCCGAGGCGGCGATAACGATCGAAAACGCGGATAAACGCCAAATGGATTTGCGAAGCGTTCTGCAGGGAAAGATCGATGCGGAACAGAAACGGCTCCACCGCATCAACGACCAGCTCATCGGCAAAATGCACGACTTTATCCGTGAATACCCGGTGGAGTCGCAGGAGCTGGACGCATCCGTAGAGGGTGGGGACGCATTTCTGGAGCTGCTCACCCGTCTGCGCAGTGACAACCTTCCTCAGTTTGAAGCGCGTTTTAAGCGTCTGCTGAACGAGAATACGATTCGGGAAATCGCCAACTTTCAGGCGCAACTCAATCGGGAGAGCGAAACGATCCTGGAGCGAGTTGAGACGATCAACCGCTCCCTGGCTTCGATCGACTACGAGGGTGGGCGTTACATCCGTCTGGAGGCGGAGCCGACACCGGATCAGGAGATTCGCGCGTTTCGCCAGGATCTAAAGGCGTGCACCACCGGGACGATCGGCGGTGGAGGTGGCGGCGGCGAGGACGAACAGTACACCGAAACGAAGTTTGAACAGGTGAAGGCAATTATCGACCGCTTTCGCGGACGGGAGGGCACCGCCGAGCTGGACCGCCGCTGGCGCGAGAAAGTCACCGATGTGCGGTCGTGGTACACGTTTGCCGCATCGGTCCGGTGGAGGGAAGACGACAGCGAATACGAGCACCATACCGACTCGGATGGGAAATCGGGCGGACAGAAGGAAAAACTCGCCTATACCGTCCTGGCGGCCAGCGTGGCGTACCAGTTTGGCTTGGAGTGGGGCGAAACACGCTCCCGCAGTTTTCGCTGCGTCGTTATCGACGAGGCGTTTGGCAAAGGCTCCGACGAGTCCGCGAAGTACGGCCTCGATCTTTTTAAGCGGCTGAACCTACAACTCGTAATCGTGACCCCCCTCACGAAGCTGCACATCATAGAACCGCACGTGTCAACGGTCGGGTTTGTCTCCAACCGGGAGGGCAGCAATTCGGTGTTGCGGACCCTGACGATTGAAGAGTACCAGGCGGAGCGCGAGGCGCAGGACGGCGCGCGGTCGGCCCGCCCATCCGAGGAGCAGTAGTGGCGCTACAGACGATCGCGGAAGTGCGCCGGCGTCTTCAAAGACGGTGGGACCGGGGCGTCTACCTCGCGGATACGGCGCCGATTGGCAGCGGCGACGCGTTTCCGTTGCGGGAGCCGGTAGGAAGCGTCAGCGCCCGCGCCTTCCACGAGGAGTTTGAGACGGTCCGCACCGCGGCGGCGGCGTATCGCGACCTGGAAACGCGCGCGGGATCGGCTCAACCCGGCACTGACCGCCCCACCGTGGAGTGGACCCAACGAAACGACCGGCGGATCGGGACCAACGCCGTTCCGACGGGGCTGCACTTCCCCACGATCGACACCCTCGCACAGTTCCTGGGCAAGACGGCACCCCGGCAGCTCGCCACCTACCGCGCCGCCGCGGCGCGGCTCCTCGACGCGTTGCCCGCCCTACACGGCTGGATCTCCGCCCACCCCGTCCGCCTGACCGAGCTCTCAGAGGCGCTGGAACAGCTCATCGCGGTGACCGAGTGGTTCGTGAACCACCCGGAACCGGACATCTACATCCGACAGATTCCGGTTGATGGGATTGATACGAAGTTTGTTGAGGGACACAGCGGCACACTCACTGAGTGGTGGGATACCCTGCGAAATGAACACGATCAGGCGCTCCATGAGGCGACGCGGGACGGCGGAACAGCGCGCAGCGGGCGGCGGGCCGCCACTTTTGCCCGGCGGTACGGATTTCGTCTGCCGCAGGAGAGAGTGCGTTTCCGCCTCCTTGAGTCGGGAACGACGCTCGCCGGGTACACCGATCTCAGAGTACCGATCGGCGAATTTGCCGCACACCCTCCCGGAGATCACCGTCACGACGTGGCAAGCCGCGTATTCATCGTCGAAAACGAGATAACGGGACTGGCGTTTCCCGCAGTGGACTCCGCGATCGTAATCTTCGGCGGGGGATACTCAGTGGGCGCACTGGCTGCAGTGCAGTGGCTCTCGGAGGTACCGGTCTACTACTGGGGCGACATCGACACGCACGGTTTCGCGATTCTCAATCGTCTTCGTGCCGGACACCAACACACCCAGTCGATTCTTATGGACCGGGAGACCCTCGAAACACACCGCTCGCGGTGGAGCCGAGAATCGCAGCAGTTTGCGGGAGAACTACGAAACCTGTCGCCGGAAGAATCGCGCCTATACGAAGACTTACGAAGCGATCGTCTGGGAGAGGGGGTGCGTCTGGAGCAGGAACGGATAGACTTCTCCCGGGTGACCGCTGCGATTGCTCTTGCGATACAAAGAGAACGCTGCGAAACGTAGTTGAAGAAAAAAAAGGAGACGCGGGGCCCTACGGCTTTTGCGTGTCGGGCTCTACTTGCTGTGATGCTCTTCGGCTTTGCAGCTCAGACGCTTTACCGAATAGCCTGGAGGGTTTCAAGCCCCATTATATGGTCCAGCTGTTACGGTCGCTGAGTACCGGGCTACGTCCCGTCGCCGGAACGGTCGCACGTGCCCCCCTGTCTCCCATACTGACTGTTTACGTGCCGCCGATCGGTTCGTCCCGAAAGGCGATTGCGATTCGAAAGGAAGCGTCCCGAAGCGCACGGTTTAGCGCGCGGAACGTCCCGCGGGCAGCCTCCAACTCCTTCATCGTGCGGGAAAACGGAAACGGTGGATCCTCGGTGATGTCTCGGTCCTCCTTGTGGATTACTCGAACAGAGGCCGCAGCGGTTGCTTTGTGGTGGAGCTCCGCTATGGAGTCCTTCGTGGCTTTGCGAAGTTCCAGCGCCTCCGCGAGGGTGAGTGTCTCGCCCTCAACCGTGACGGTATTTTTGAAATTGGCTTCCTGGATCGCAGCGTTCAACTTGCGTCGCTTGAACTCCAGCGCCTTTATGTCCTCACGAATTGCATCGATGTTTACGTCCGGGGCTGGGATCGATCGCGCCTCGTATCCACCGCGAGCAAACATTCCCAACCGGTCGTTTCCAACCTGTGCGTCCGGCAAGCACTCCTTCAACGTTTTGATTCGTCCGTCAAATTCTCCGCGGAGCTCCAACGCTTCGTAGAGAAACAATTTGCCGTGTTCGTCGCTCATCTGATACCTCCTCCTCACGCACTCATCTCGCCACGCACTCATCACAGGCCGAAATACGCCGTCATCGCCGCTCTCACTGCGGTTCTCGCGTCCTCATCATCCACCGCGCCCCGGCGATCAGTGAGACGGTTTGCTTTCAGCGTGCGTATCTGATGGACCAGCGCCACCGAGGAGCCATCTTGGCCGCCACGGTCCCTTTCGCTATGGCCCTCTGGAACTGCTTCTGCATTTCCCACGTGGCGCCCCGCGGTACTGGAAGCAAAGCTCACCGGCAGCACCGCCTCGATCGGGTACACCTCGCGTCCCTCCGCCCGAGTAACCACGGGGACCACCGTGACATAGGAAAACAGCTCGTTCACCTCATCGGAACTGATAACCAAAAACGTGATATCTCTCGTCGCGTCGGTGGCATAGACCTCCCACTGCCGCTTCATATCTGTTCTTCCACCCCGCTCAACTCGCCTTCCACGGCTTCGATATCCTGCACTACCAGCGGATCCATCGCCGCGCGCCGCACACCGTCCCGGAGCCGCTCCTGCGCGATCTCCTGCAGACGTGCCCGCATCGCATCCTCAACAAACCGACTCATTGAGGCGGCATACCCGTCGCGCACCGCCTCCCTCACCTCCCGCACCAGATCCTCCGACACCTGGTACGTGACCTTCCGCGACTCACTCACAGAACCACCCTTTCATACCATATAAATTACCATACTATTTACCATACTGCAAGGAAAGATGGGTGCGGGGAGGTAGACGTGATCCAGAAGCCGAACGGAACGATACGTTCTACGCGTCCACCCGGGAGCAGCCCGTAGCTCGTGGCCCGTAGCTCGTGGATTCCCGATTAGTTAACGCGCCGGCCCGCCGCTGAGGGAGCGTGCCGCTGTAAAATCGAATCGCCATGCCGGAATCACCGAAATCGATCGACCGGCGATCGAGATTTCATCTTCCTGGTCAGCGGTGAGGATGACTCCCGAGTCAACACCGAAAAATTCCATCGCGGTACGGAGTCCGTTAATTTCCCGCTCCTCGTTCTCGGAGGTAAGCGCCCAGCACACCTGGATGCACAGCGCCTCGCCGCACTTCGGTTCAACCACAAAATCACACTCTGTATTACGTTCAGTGAGATAAAAGATCGATGCCGTGCGTCGACGGAGTTCGAGATAGACGACGTTTTCCAGCAGATGACCCCGGTCCGGTGTGGTCGAGAGGGACGAGGTATGCACAAACCCGGGATCAGCGGCGTATACCTTCTTCGGCGCAAGAGAGCGCGCCTTTACGGACCAGGCAAAGCGCGGAACCGTATGGATCATCCACGCTGATTCCAGGTGAGCGAGATACTCCAGGACGGTGGTCGGCGACTTCACACCGACGATCCCGGTGAGTTTGCTCGGGGTCATAAGATTACCAATGTTGGACACCAGCCAAAGATAGAGCGTGCGCAACGCGTGGTCGTCACGGATATTAAAACGCACGGAGATATCCCGTGCCAGTATGTCCACCTGGAGTTGCCGCAGGATCTCAGAATTCTCCGTCTTGAGGAACTCCGGAAAGCCCCCCTCGGCGAGATACCGCTGCAGAGCCTCACCACTCGGGTTCACATCGCGAAACCGACAGTACTCTGCCCAGGAAAACGGAAACAGTTCCTCCTGGAGATGCCGACCGGTGAGAGAACTGCCCAACTCACGGTTGAGAAGCGACGCGTTTGACCCGGTAAGAATTACCCGACGGCCGGCATCGAGAGCGTGCCGGACAAAGCGGTCCCACTCGGGGGCCATTTGAACCTCGTCCAGAAACAGCGTCGACACCTCCGCAGCGTCGATCAACGTGTCTATCAGGCGATAGTCGGCAGTCTCGATGGCGGAAAGGCGAATATCTTCAAAGTTGAGGTAGAAAAAAGCTACATCCAGGCGACGGACAAACTGATGGAGCAGCGTACTTTTTCCGCAGCGTCGGATTCCGGAAACCACCAGGGCGTGAGTACGGATATCCGGCAGGGCTGATAAGGATTCTCGCTCCAACCCCAAGGGATTCGCGTCCAGAGCGTCTCGCTGACTTTCGGCGATACCGCGTAGTTCGGACAACTTCATAGATCAAGTATTGCACGTGATACTGATTTACACCATTACTAATGACGTATTTATTTCATTTACAATGGTGTATTCAGAAGTTGACGACGGTCGAACCGGCGCGTGAGGGAAGCGTCCTGTTCGGGGGTGTCGGGATCGTTCCTATCGTGCGGTCCCATGGGTCCGCAGCCTTTTCGCTGCGCTGTAGTAAAACCCGTATCCGAGCACCTGTGGCATCCCGTGCTTCAGGGGGCGGCCGCAGCAGTCCGTGCTGTAGAATAGTGCACACAAAAAGGTTACCCCGGGCAAAACAAATTGTTTGCACAAGTCTACGGGTTAGACGTCGTGACGGGAGTCAGCGGGGGGGCGTGGCTGGTGCACCCTCGCACCCTCCCCGGCATCACTATCAGTCTACGTCGTCCAACGCCGCTGCGATGTGCTCAAGCTGTGCAATAAACGATCTGTGGGCATCTTCAAACGCATTCACCGCTGGTCCCACCTTGGCCTGGTCATTCGCTCCGCTCATATACGTTACGTACCCACTGGAACGCAACGACATGCTCGGGTAAGGTGCGGACGTAGTTCGTGTACCGGACCGTAGGGAGGAACACGAACACTCTACTGGACCGCACCGACACCATGCATCCGGCCTGGACCAACCGAGTGCGATCAGGATCCAATGGCCGAGCCCGGCACACGGCAATACGGCAGCACCGCCGCACGACAGCACGGCACGCCCCGCTCTTATCTATGCACATGCTCCGTGGTATTATTGTCCTATGGGACAGGCGCTACGAAAAACCGACGATCATTACACCTACGGTGATTACCGCAGGTGGCCCGACGGAGAACGGTGGGAGCTCATTAACGGTACCGCGTGGAATATGTCACCCGCTCCCAGTCGCGCCCACCAGGCGGTGCTGGGACGACTACACCTCTTGTTTGGAACGTGGCTCCAGAACAAACCATGTCAGGTCTTTCTCGCTCCTTTCGACGTGGTCCTGCCGGCCGACCCGCAACAGGCAAACGACGAGGTAGACACCGTCGTCCAGCCGGACCTCAGCGTCTTCTGTGATTTCACCCGTCTCACCGACGCCGGTGGCCGGGGCGCACCGGATCTGGTGGTGGAAATCCTCTCCCCCTGGACCAGCAAGAAAGACCTCAACGACAAGTTCACCCTCTACGAGTCGCGGGGAGTCCGGGAGTACTGGGTTGTCGATCCCGCGGGAAGTGTCCAAGTCTACCATCTCGACGACACCGGCCGGTACGCCGATCCCGATATCCTCGTCAAAAGCGGCCCCGCCGCCTCAACGGTGCTGGAGGGGTTCAGCATAGAGATCGCCGAGCTTTTCGCGGACTATCCCGACATGCAATAGATCGAACTGACGCTCTCGGCCCGCGCCACGGTTACCGTTGCAGCAGCTTTCTGGTCCGCCGGATCTGCGTCCGTACGATCCTTGTAATGCGGTCGATCACCGGGTTGTCCCCCCAACGCGTTATAAATTCATGGGCGTAGTCCTCGAGCATCCCGTCGAGCTCCTGCAGGATACGTTCAAGCTCCCCGAGGATGTACGCCTCACCGGTGTGGGTCTCTCGGGCAAACGTACGCAACTGGTCACGTCCGATATGACCGGGATCCTTACCCCCACCAATCTCCAGGGCGAGCTTCCGTTCCACACCGTCGTAGTTCCGGGTGCACACCATGTCGTAAAACGGCGCCAGACTCACCCGCGCTCCATCGTACAGGAAAGAGATGTTTTTCAGGTGTCCGTCGGCATTTCCAAGAATCAGGTTCGCCAACTGCCAGGTGATCAGACTTCTCTGATCCTGCAGGGGGTTCGACGAGTGGGCGCGGATCAGATCAATCACCTGAGCGACCCCGGCCCCACCCTCGCGCTGGTATTTCCTGAACGAGGGAATCCCAACCCACATTCATGAGCCGTTAAACCAAGAAATATATTTTCTGGAACGGTAATCC
>JBBDTM010000098.1:0-17214 GCA_040904425.1 Alkalispirochaeta sp. | reverse complement strand
TTATGAAAGCAGATACTGTCAAAGAGATGCTTTCGGTCATCGAGGACTGTATGGGGGATGCTCCTCCGTATTGCCATGCAGCATGTCCGATGCATACCGACGTCAAAGGCTACGTCAATCTGATCGCGGAAGGTAAGTACAAAGAAGCGATTCAGACAATCCGGGAGAAACTCTTTCTCCCTAAGTCCCTCGGACGCGTTTGCGCACATCCCTGCGAGGAGCAGTGTAAACGGAACGAGGTGGGTAACGCGATGTCGATCGCGGCGCTCAAACGCTTTGCCGCCGACAACTACGACGACGAAATCGACTGGGACGTCTCCCGCGAAGCGGACCGGCCGGAAAAAGTCGCGGTCATCGGATCCGGACCCGCCGGTGCACAGGCGGCTCTCGATCTGCGCCGCAAGGGCTACCAGGTCACAATTTACGAGAAGCATCCCGTTGTAGGCGGTATGCTGTATGTGGGGATCCCCTCATACCGGCTTCCGCGCGAGATCATCAACTCGGAATACGGCCTTCTACACCGTCTCGGTGTTCGCATCAAGCTGGCAACCGAAATCGGTAAGGACGTTCCCTTTGATGATCTTGTAGAACAGTACGACGGTGTGGTGATCGCAGTCGGCGCACACAAAGGGTTCAAGCTACCGGTAGCCGGCAGCGATCTGCCCGGCGCGGTCCAGGCGGTCGATTTTCTGCGTGAGGTAAGCCTCACCGGTACGTACAAAGGATTCGGCAAGCGGGTAACCGTCATCGGTGGTGGTAATGTTGCTCTCGACTCCGCTCGTACCGCGGTACGTCTCGGTGCACGGGAAGTCCACCTGGTCTGCCTTGAGCGAGATATCAAGGAAATGTTCGCCCACGACTGGGAAGTTGAGGAAGCTCTTGAAGAAGGCGTCGTTCTGCACAACTCCTGGGGTACCGATACGATTGAGGGTAACGGAAAGGTCGAACGAATCAACCTGAAAAAGTGTATCCAGGTGTTCGATCCCAAGGGGCGCTTCAACCCCGCCTACGACGATCAGAACAAGGACAAGATTGAGACGGACATGGTGATCTTTGCCGTTGGCCAGGGTGTGGACAGCGAGTTTGCCACGTCGGTGGAAGTTGGTAGGGGCGGTCGCTTTGTCGTCGACGAGAAAACGCTCCAGACCACCAACCGTAAAGTGTTTGCCTGCGGCGACGGCACGGGGATTTCTCTTATGGCCGTTGAGGCGATGGCGGAGGGACGGATCGCCGCTGAATCGCTCCACAGATACTTGAACAGGATGGATATGCGCGCTCATCGTGAACACGAGCGCTCGTACCGTACCAGTCTCGAGACGACAATTCCCGCGGAAGATACCAACCCGGTCCGTGTCAATACGCGCAAGCTTGAACCGGCTGTACGGATCAAAAGCTTCTCTGAGGTGGACCTCGGATTCGCCGAGGAGCAGGCCGTCGAGGAGGCCTCCCGCTGTCTGAAATGCGAGTGCCGTCTCTGTGTCAAGGAATGCCTCATGCTTCAGGAGTATTCGCCGGAGTGTCCCAAGAAGTTTTTCAAGGACGCGCTTATCGCCGGTGATGTCGACGCGATCATTCCCTTCTCCTGCAATATGTGCGGCACATGCAACCTCGTCTGCCCCAAAGATCTCAAACTCCAGGATATCTTCATGAATATGCGCAAAGAGATGGTCGCCGCCAACCATGGCAAGTCGCCGATGAAAGGACACAAAGCGATCGATATGCACCAGCTGTTAAGCTTCTCTCGCTTCTTCAATACTACACGAGCGGCGAAACCCTCTCGTACCAACGGCACGGAAACGTCCGCAGGAGGCACCCAATGACACCGACAAAGCGCGTCTTTTTCCCCGGATGCAGCCTTCCCTCGTATAACCCGGAAGCGGTCCGCAAAACAATGGAACACCTGCAGGAACGCCTTCCCGGAACGGGGGCGATTCTCAAGTGTTGCGGTAAACCCACCAAGGCGCTCGGCCAGGTCGATAAGTTCAAGGAACGGTACGCCGGCGTACAGCAAGAGTTTGACCGGCTCGGGGCCGAAGAGATTATCGTCGCCTGCCAGTCCTGTTTTCTGACGCTCTCAGAGTACAGCCCGAAGCAAAAAATACGCTCGCTCTGGACGTTGCTACCGGAAATCGGACTGCCCGAGGCGTCCCGCGGTATTGGCAAGGAGAGCGACCTCACCTTTGCGATCCATGATTCGTGCTCCACCCGCTATCGCACGGATATCCACGAAGGCATTCGCTGGATTATGGACGAGCTCGGATATCGGTACGAGGAACCGCCGCATTCCAAGACGTCGACGCTTTGCTGCGGTTTCGGTGGTATGGTCCTGCCGGCCAACCCTGACCTGGCGCAGCGAGTCATGAAGAATCGCACCTCGGAGGTGGAGTCCGAGTATATGGTCACCTACTGCGCGGCGTGTCGCATGTCGATGTTGATGGGCGGTAAAACCGCTCTTCACATACTGGACCTGATATTCGGCGGTCCCTGGAACTCGCAGTCGACCTTTCCCGGTTCCGGCACCACGATTGAATCGTGGAAGAACCGCCGAAAGGCCAAAAAGGGACTGCAAGAAGTGCTCGCGTGAGCTTTTTTGCATGCAGGAAACATTCGTTGTTACAGGAGTTTGAACTATGAAAAGAAATTTTGGTTTTGGACTGGCTCTCCTGGCAGTTTTTTCCGTAACTGCCGCATTTGGAGTGGATATCGAGCCGAAATATGAGGAGTACGCGCGCTCTGAGACGTTGGTCAGCGCAGAACGGGCGCACTTCCTGATGCAGACCGAGGATAACGTGGTCGTTGTAGATGTCCGCAAGGCGGAAGACTACGAGGCGGGACACATTCCCGGAGCGGTCAGCGTCTGGCGTCCCGCCTACGGGGCCTCCGGCGATGAGTACGAATATAAAGGCATGCGCGGGCAGCCGACAAAGATTTACGAGCTCCTCGGCACCCTGGGAATCGACGGCAATAGTCGCATACTCGTTTACTCGGGCGGTACCGGCTACGATGCGTTTCGCTTTACCTGGCTCGTCACCATGTACGGTCATGACCGGGAGAAGGTGCATATCATTGACGGTTTCTTTCCCGCCTGGGAGGCGGCGGGACTGCCCACTACTACCGATGAACCCTCGATCACTATAGTCGACTACCAGCCCCCCGGCCGCGTGGACGAGTCGCGGCTGGCACATATTGCGGATGTGGACCGCGCGCTCAACGACCCGAACGTGATAATCGTCGACACGCGCACTCCTCAGGAGTGGTGGGGAATCGCCCAGTACGACGGCGCATTCCGCAAGGGCCACATTCCCGGAGCAATTCATATCAACTACACCGAGAACAAGGAGAACGGTAGGGTCAAATCGGTTGACGAGCTGCGAGCGCTCTACGAGGCGGCCGGCGTAACCCCCGATAAGGAGATTATCGCCTACTGCCAGTCCGGCGTGCGTTCGTCTACGACCACCACTGTACTTGCCGACGTGCTCGGTTATCCCAACGTTAGGAATTACGACGGTTCGTGGGTAGAATGGAGCTACCACCGCGACCGCCCGGTGACCGCATATTTTCTCTATATCGTCTCCGGTGTATTCTTCGTCGGTATCGTATTTATCGGGGCGATTCATTTCAAAAAAGTCAAGCAGGGTAAAAGCAGCAAACTGATCAAGCTGGATGTTCTGTTGCTCGTGATCTACGCTCTTTTTGTGGCATGGTTTTTCAACCTCTTCAGCCTGATCAGTATGGATCGCATCAACGAGCTGCAGATGTGGATCGAGGGTTTCGGTTTGATGGGGCCAGTGGTCTTTATCCTGCTCTTCATTGTCGCGTGTATCTTCTTCCTACCCGGTGGCCCCTTCGGCATCATCGCCGGTATCATTTTTGGTCCCATTTTCGGGACAATCTGGGCTTCGATCGGCTCCACGATCGGCGCGTCCCTGGCGTTCCTTTTGGGACGGTATGCGTTCCGCGGGTTTGCCGAGAACCTGGTCGCAAAGAATCCCAAGCTCAAGAAGATCGACGACGGTGTGGAGCGCAACGGCTGGCGTATGCTCATGATTACCCGGTTTGTACCGATCTTTCCCTTCAACGTACAGAACTACGTGTACGGGCTTACAAAGATTCCGTTTCTCACCTTTGCGGTACTCTCCTGGCTTTTCATGCTGCCGGGCACAATAGCGTACGTATTCATCGCCGGGGCGGCAGTTTCCGGCGCCGACATGGGTACGATCATGATCTACTTCGCGATCGGCGCGATCATCCTGGTCGGCCTCTCGTTTCTACCGAAGATCCTCAAGAAGAAAGGCGCGGCGGCGGACGTTCTCGAGTAGACCGAGCGTTGTTGCTCGATTCCATGGCCCCCGGTTCTATCGGGGGCCTTTTTTGAGGTGGTATGCATGCTGCCGGTAAAAGAGCAATACCCGGCGCCCCTCAAATCCGGCGACGTCCAAGTCCAGCTCACGGAAAGTATGACGCCACTCCGAGTCGGTTTTGTTCGTGTGCGGATGCCCGCGAAACTCGAGATTGAAGAGGCTGTCGGTGAAAAAGGTGAGGTGCTTCTGCACAGGGTTGGAAAAGACATCTTCAATGACGATCACCGCTCGGGCGACGCGTGCCGCCTCCCGCAGCACCACGGACGGCTCGGCGGTATGGTGAAGGACGGTAAGCAGCAGCGCACAGTCAAACTCACCGTCGTCAAAGGGTATTGTCCGCCCATCGTAGAGAACCGGTGTTGGCGTTCCGGGAAGACTGCGGTCGCGGATGTCCACGGAAGTGACCCGGAATCCGCGTTCGCGCAGCATCCGTGCGACCATCCCCTTCCCTGAACCGATATCTATGATGCTGCCCCCGTCCGGCACCCCGCCCAGCAAAAACGCTGCGATATGTCGAAGCTTACCGCGAGCCCATGAACGGGACAAGCGGTTCGTGATACGGTATACCAAGTCGGATGGAACAAAGGGCGTTCGGGTAACCATATGCCATTTAGAGTATCCACCTGATAGAAGAGACGCAACCGCCCGGTTCCTGCGGCTGCCGGAGGATGAACGATGATCGAAGGACCGATGCGTATACTGAAACACCGTCTGCTTTACCCTATTGCCGGGTGGATCGGGCGTTTTGTGGGACCGATGCCGATCACGCTCCTGTCTCTTGCGTTAGGGATCGCCTCCGCCGTGGCTGCCGCTCTCGGCGCAACCGGTATGGCGCTCGTTCTCTGGTTGTGCAATCGGATCATAGACGGTCTCGACGGCGAGGTGGCGCGCGCGCGCGATGAGGCGAGCGACTTCGGCGGGTACGTGGATATGATGAGCGACGTGATTGTATACGCGGCGATCCCCGTCGCGGTTGCGTACGCGCAAAGCGATCCGCGCGTGACCGGCGCCACTCTCATTATGCTCGCCGCATTCTATATAAATATCACCTCCTGGACGTATCTCGCCGCGGTGCTCGAGAAACGACGTACGCAAGCCGGTACGCATTCAACAACAATTGAGATGCCCGCCGGTCTGATCGAGGGTACGGAAACGATCGTGATATACGGATTACTGGTCGGTTTTCCCGTACTCGCCGTCGAGACGGCGCTCGTAGCGGCGGCCGCCGGTTTTTTCAGTGCCGGTCAGCGCATCGTGTGGGCGATACGGACGATCAGGGAATGATCGCGTCTGGAGAGGTTCACGGCATTATCCACAGATGCTCGGGCGGAAAATGCACGGCCACCTCGGCTCCCGGTACAAACTGGCGATCGGACCGGTCGATTACCTCGAGCGAGACCCCCTCAATCGAGATGCGATAGAAGATCAACCCACCTTTATAAAGCGAGTCGTCAATAATGCCCCGGAACGTGTTGTGCGACTGATCCCCGTGTGATCCGATCGAATTCACGGTGATATATTCGCAGCGAATAGAGACGGTAAGCTCATATTCACTGCCACGGGTCTCCAATGCACCAAGTACAAGCGTACCGAATTGTGTTTCAATGCACGTTTTACCATCACCGCACCATCGCGCGGGGATCAGGTTTGTCGATCCGAGAAACCGTGCCACCTGCGCGTTCACCGGGTGCTCAAACACTTCCTGGGGCGGGCCTTCCTGCGCAATGCCGTCGGTAAAGAGAACCGCCATCCGATCCGACAACTCTATTGCCTCCGTCTGATCGTGGGTGACAAAAACCGTGGTTATGTTGAGCCGCTTCTGTACGTCCCGCAGGAGCGAACGCATATCATCCCGCAGGCGCGCGTCGAGATTGGAAAGCGGCTCGTCAAGAAGGAGTACCACTGGGTCGGTTACCACCGCGCGGGCAAGTGCGACGCGCTGCTGCTGACCACCGGACAACTGCTTGGGGAAGCGGCGGTTGTATCCGGAAAGCTGTACAAGGTCCAGCACTTCATTAACGCGCGGGCGTGCATCCCGCAGTCGTACACCCTGCATTCGGAGACCGAAGGCGACGTTTTCCTCAACGGTCATGTGGGGAAAAAGAACGTGTTGCTGAAACACCATCCCGATACGTCGCCGCTCAGGGGGGATATGCAGAACGGACGTTCCATCAAAAAGTATCTCTCCCGAATCCGGTTCCAGCAGCCCCGCGATCATGCGCAATATCGTGGTCTTCCCGCATCCACTTGGTCCGAGAAGACCAAAGAGCGTTCCCGCCTCCACGCGAAGGTCGAGTTCATTCACAACCGGCTCCGCATCGTAGCCTACCGTTACACCGTTCAGCACAATTTCCGTCATACGCTGTTTTTCCGCGTGCTCGGCGCCATCGAGGTCCGGCCCAGCGCGGTGTGATCACCGGTCAGCCAATCTGCGATTATGAGAAACACCAGTCCGGGAACCGAGACGATAAGGACTAGCCCGGCGGTTGTCGCGTCCAGTGCCGCGCCCGATTCGATATGGGAAAAGAGCATCGTCGGCAACGTCTGCAGACGCCCACCGGAAATGAGAAACGTCAGGAGGAATACGTTGGAGCTGATCAGAAAACTGAAAAGAAACGCCGTAGCAAGTCCGGGCATGACCATCGGTATTATGATTCGAGTAAACGCGGTTAACCTTCCCGCGCCGAGTGTACGCGCCTGTTCCTCATATTGGGGATCGAGGTTCTGAAACACTGCGGTCATAATGCGCACCGCGTAGGGAATCGTCGGCACGAGGTGTGCAAGTATGATACCGGTATACGTCCGCGCAATACCGATGCGCATAAAGAGCAACAGCATTCCCATACCAACCGCGATCTGCGGGACGATCACCGGAACGAGCAAAAAAAACTCAACTACTGCTTTGCCGCGGAAACGGTAGCGCGCAAGCACCCGCGCTGCCGGGAGGCTCACCGCCACCGCGAGGATCGCCGTGGCGATTCCGATTACGACGGTGTTTCCGAACGCCGGGCCAAGGCCGGAAATCGGTGAAAACAGGTAATCCCATCCTACCGGGTACGGCGTTGTACCCCGCACGTCCCAGAGCCATTGCGTCGGAAGAAGCTCCGGCCAGTGCCAGCGAAAGGCAAACGAGGCCAGGATGAGAGGTAAGAACGGGAGCGAGAATACGAGAAACATCGCGATGACGAAGACGCGGCCCGCCGGTGAGAGGCGCACCATCAAACGCCTCCCCGAGATCGTTCCCAGCGCCGGTACGCACGAAGATAGAGAAAGAGCACGATACCGGAAAGAACGGTAATGAGCATTATATAGGCCATCGCCTCCGGTCGCCGCGTCACGTCGGGAACGTTGAAGCGTCGTAGCGCTTCCACCGGCAGCGTTGTCGGAAAGGTAGCACCGAGCAGATACGGGATCTCGTAGGACTGGAAATTGAAAGCAAACACGAGTAACGACGAGGTTACGACACCCGGCATGATCCGTGGAAGCACCACGTATCGGAACGCTTTTGTTTTGCTTGCCCCCAGTGTCCGCGCGACCTCCTCGTACTCGGAGCCGACGCCCGCGAGAACCGCCGAGACGATGATGAAGGTGAACGGTACTTGTTTAAAAAGGTACACCAGCATTACGCCCCACCCGCCCGCGCTGAAAAGGATACGCGGAAACTCTCCGGTGGACTCAATCACGCCGATTGCGTACAGAACGCGTGCTACCAGCCCGCCGCCGGCAAATAAGGCCCCTACCATCGCCGCCCCGACAAGGTAGGGCACGACTAGGGGCAGCCGAAAAAAGAAACTCAGCACCCGTGCGTGGCGTATTCGCCGGTTTAACGCTACCGCGAGAGCTACTCCGAGCGCTGTCGATATGATCGTCGGTACCACTGCGTAGTACATCGTGTAGACAACTGCGGTACGAAAGCGTGGGGAGACAAGCACCGTTGCGTAGTATTCAAAAGTTGGAAACGCGCGGACACGGTATATCGGCGCGTACCCGAGACTCTGGACCAGAGCCACTATAAGGGGTCCCACAAAAAGCACCAGAAGCACCCCGATCGCAGGCGCCAACCCAAGCAAGATCGCAAGACGCCGGCGGACGACGCGTCGACGCACAATGTCCAGCCCAACGCGCCCTCCATGATCCGTGGGAATCGGTGCGGCGGCCCGGGTGCCAACGTTATCGGACCGCCGCATCCCACGCCTCAGCCACGATATCCCCAAATGTCCGAGATGATCGCTCTGCTACGTATTCCATCCAGACCGCGTCAATAATATCAACAAGACGGGCGTTGACGTTGGGAGCTTCATGCGCGGATAACTCTTCGGCGGTCACCCCGTGCAAATCCGGGGCTCCCGCTTCAAACGCGCGCTGATCCTCCGGGTCAAGCAGCGGCACATCGAGTCCGGGGGCGTACCCGATCTCTACAAGCTTGGAAAGGTGGCTCTCCGGCGCGGAAAGTGCGTTAATTGCAACAAGCGCCGCCGCCGGGTTGGGTGCGTTGAGCGGTATCGCCAGGAAACTCTTGTCGGTAATCATCCCCGCCTCCGGAAAGATGATGTTGCGGACCGTTTCCGGGTACACACCGGCGCGGATTTCGCGGTCAACGTCGTAGATACCGAACTCCATATCAAAATCGACCTCGCCGCCGACAAATCGTGACTGAAGGGCGCCGGCGGTCGCCGGGTATTCGGGCCGTCCCGGACGTTCGGGGTCTCCGCTGCCTCCAAGAAGGTACGGTTCAACCCGCCTCAGGTACTCGAACGCCGGTCTCATCAGACGGGCAAGTTCCGGAGCACCGATATCTTCGGGATCCTCCAGAAAGGGTTCGTAGCGGGTGCCGTCGGGATTCATCTCATAGATCAGCGTTTGAACAAAGGTGGTGCCGATATACTGAGGCGGCGCGACGTAGGTAAATCGACCAGGGTTCTCTTGCATCCACTCTTCAAGTTCAGCAAAGGTCCGGGGCGCGTCTTCCGGTACTAGACGCTCCGTATCAATCCGGAACGTATACTGAAAAGCAGCCCAGGGCATTTCCATCAGGTCGGTTGGCGTTCCGAAATCGAAGAGATTCACGCTGGACGCAGGGTCATCGGCGTCGAGGAGGTAATACCGCGCGTTGGGAAGCTGATCGGCAAACGACCCGAAAAGGGCGTTATTGTCCTTGAGCGTCCGGAAGTTCTCTCCGTTAATCCAGACCATATCAACCGTTCCATCGCCGGGACCACGCTCCGTGGCCATATCCGCAAGGACCAGGTCCACTACATCCCGCGTATCGGCGCGCCGCAGATTTAAACGGATATCGTTCTGTTCGATCTCCGGGCGCGCAGAAACCTCCATCCAGTTGTTCAGCGCCTCGCTGCCGCCCCAGTGATAGAACTCAACTTCTCCCTCCTGTGCAGCTCGCTCCAGTACCTGTTCCCAGCTTCGTTCTCCCGCGAGAAATGCATCGCGAAACTCCGCCGCGCTCTCAACGTCCGTAGATTGAGATTCTCCGCAGGCAACGACCAGTAATACCCATAGACATGACACTGAGAACGCACGTAGCCGAACTCGAATCGTCGAGCTTCTCCTCGTTTTTCTCTTCATAACATACACCC
This sequence comes from Alkalispirochaeta sp., assembly GCA_040904425.1. Classification (GTDB taxonomy): domain Bacteria; phylum Spirochaetota; class Spirochaetia; order DSM-27196; family Alkalispirochaetaceae; genus Alkalispirochaeta. The sequence continues at coordinate 7,262 of JBBDTM010000098.1, read as the reverse complement.
CGCTCAGCACAAAATGACCAGTGATCCGAGGTTACCGGCGCGTCCCCACCAGGTCAACGGACAAAAACTGAGAAATCCCACCAATCGGCGGCACGTATCATCCAGTACCTCCTTCCATATCTCGAATCTTAGCGGTGATTCCATCGACCGCTCGTTCGAAGTCCTCTTGCGAATAGGACAGCGGCTTGAAGGGGCCTTTCTTCTCGATCCCGAGGTCGTTGCCGAAATTGATGTAGCCGTCCATCTTGGCCCCCTTCTCTTTCACGATTCTGCGGACACAAGAATTGGGGCAGCCGTCAATTACCAATACCTTCTCCCGGGTCTGCATCGTTTCGAAGTGCTTCGGCACACCTGCTGCCAGCGCCGATACACACCCCATACCGACCTCCTGCGGCCCCAATTGTTTCATCACCTCAAAAGCGGCTTCGTTGGTCAACTCGCCTACGCTGGACATGGCCCCGCCGCAGTAGAATATGCCAACTCTTGGTTTTTGACCGTTTTCATGATCTGTACTCATCAAAACCCTCCTTTTCTTTATATATGCTTATCTGGTAGAATAGCCAAAGTTAAGTTTACCTTATCTTTATCTGGAGGACAATATGAAAGCACCGATGGAACTCTTACGGCAGTTTGCGCCCGAATTCGCGGATCACCAAATTGCTGAGAAAGCTCTTGTCTTTGAAAACCCGGACTACCAGGCCGTTCCGGCAAAGTATAAGCTGCTTATTGGAATCGCCGCAGCTGCCATTGCAAACTCGGAGACCTGCACCTATATGTGGACAAAGATGGCAAAATCACAAGGCGTTACCGATGCAGAAATTACTGAGGCGATTATGGTCGCGCGGTACATGAAACAAGCGACGGTCAATGACACCGCCGCCCGGGCTTTAGAACTCTTGTCGAGCGATCAGGCATCGAGCGATTCGTAGCACCCCGGCGTGTACGGCCCGGAATCGCCTGCTATGCCGGAGGTAAACCACGTCGATACCGTTACCGCAGCCGCAGCTTCTTGGAGAGTTCAGCGGAAAACCGCTTGACCTCTGGTTCCGCCGCGTCAAAAATCTCCTGGTACTTGTAGAAATCGAACATCTCTATGTTTGGCAGCTTCAGCCTGAAGTACAGGTCAACCGGCTCGTAGCGGAGTTTGTATTCAGTGTTGCTGTCGGTCAGGATTCGAAACGTGTTGAGAACCATAGCCAGATTGCGGGGCACATCGGTTCTATCGGGATTACGGACTCGATTGGACACATCGAGGGCGATGACGAAATCGCAGTCCTCCCGCAGAAGCTCGTAGGGAAGTGTGTTCTTTATCGAGCCGTCGATGAGCACGCGCCCGTCCAACACCACCGGCTCGAAGACACCGGGTACGGCGGTACTGGCTTGCATCGCGTCCGCCAGCGAGCCGGAATCGAAGACGACCTGCTCACGCCGCCAGTAATCGGTCGCGACCACCTTCAGCGGGATTCGGGTCTGATCGAAACGCGTCACCGGCAGCGTGTCCATCAGGAACTCATGCACGCTTTTGGCGCTGATGATTCCGCGCCCATGCCAATTGATGCGAAACACTTCGCGAAGATGGCCGGGTCGAAACGAATCGAGCACGCCCACAAGCTCAGACGGGCTCAGCCCGGCGGCGTAGAGACCGCCGATTCCCGCGCCGATGCTCGAGCCCGAAATCGCGGCTATATTCACGTTGAGCTCCTCGAGGGCTCGGAGAAACGGGATATACGCCACTCCCTTTGCACCTCCACCGGCAAGGCTGAGACCGACGCGAGGCTTTCGACCGAACAATTCCTTCAGGTTCACGATAAGGGCATATGGTAGATCCTCCAACCAGCCTTGTCGACGCTACTGCGCCCACATATCATGCGCAGAGGAGAACACGCAGATCCGAATCGATCCGGAAATTGCGAGTCACCTCAGGGGGCGCCCGAAGTGAACTCCCGAAAGACGTACCGGACGACGCCGTCATCGTCCACGTGCATATCCACCCGTTGGCCGTCGGTTAGTCCGTCTAGATGCGCTTCTGCTTCCTTCGGGTCAAAGTTCAGTTCCGAGACCACATCCGAGACGGTAAGGATTCCGCCTTTCCGCTTGGCAAGGCGGAATATTTCCGGCGCCGGAGTTCCTCGCGGGGCGCCCACACCGCGATCATCGCGAGTAGTTCTATTCTGTCTCAGGCGTATGAGAACGTAGATTCCGCCACCGATCAGAATCAAGGGTAGCACACCGAAAAACGGGAGCCCCATTCCAAAGCCTCCCATTCCCATACCCCATCCATGCATCATAGTGTTATCTCCTTCGGGGGTACCTTCATCGCGAGGTTCATCGCGATGATGGGCAACGCACCCGCCACCCTACCGACGATACGTTCCCAGGATGTTCATGATTTCCGTTGTCTTCTCGCGTTGTTCGCCGGGATCATCGCTGCGCATCGCATCCGCCACACACGTGTTCAGGTGGTTCTCCATAACAATGTTCTCAACGTTGCGTATCGCGGATACGATGGCGGAGGTTTGGTTCAAAATGTCGACGCAGTAGCGATCGGTCTCAACCATCTTCATTACACCACCAACCTGTCCTTGAATACGACTCAGCCGATCCCGAACAAGTTTTTTCTGTTTCTCTTCAAGCATGATGAGCCCCTTTGAAATGTCGGCCCACTATACCCTATATGGGTATAGTGTGTCAATCTGAAGCCCGCAAACGGCTTACAGCACAAGCTATCTACTGTGAAAACATCCGATTTGACATACCGTGCCAGGAATATATTATTCTTGTCAAAGGCTTTGGACGAATGCATCCGGCGTCGGTCGTCGATTCGTAACATGATTGCGTTCGAGCCCAAGCCCGAAAAGGAGGCCCAGTATGGGCAACAACCATCAGCATGAAGAACACGATCATACCGAACATCACCGAATGATGATCCGGGATTTCAGGAAGCGATTCTATATTTCGATCGTCCTCACGGCTCCCGTCCTGGCGCTTTCACCGCTCATCCAACAATTCTTCGGATTCACCCTGGGCTTTCCCGGTGACGGAATCTTTGTCTTTGCGCTGGCCACGGTGATTTTCGTATACGGCGGCTGGCCGTTTCTCTCCGGTCTGGTAAGCGAACTCAAAGAGAAGACTCCAGGAATGATGACGCTTATCGGTCTTGCTATAACGGTGGCGTATGTTTACAGCGCAGCGGTGACCTTTGGCCTCGAGGGAACTCCGTTCTACTGGGAGCTTGCCACGCTGATCGCAATCATGTTGGCAGGTCACTGGATCGAAATGGCCTCGGTTCTAAGCGCCTCCTCCGCCCTGGAGAAGCTGGCGCAGCTGATGCCCAGCGAGGCGCACCGCAAGCGCGGTGACGATCTTGAGGACGTTCCGCTCTCACAGGTGCAGAAGGGAGATGTCCTGGTGATCAAACCAGGGGAGAAGATTCCCTCCGACGGTGTGGTTGTGAAGGGAGAAAGCTACATTGACGAGTCGATGCTTACCGGTGAGTCCAAGCCGGCCCGCAAGGCCGCCGACGACAAACTGATCGGCGGATCGATTAACGGCGATGGTTCTCTGGAGCTCCGAGTCGAAGGAACCGGCGAAGAGTCTTACCTCTCAAAAGTGATTACCATGGTCCGCGAGGCGCAAGCGGCCAAATCAAAGACCCAGGCGCTCTCAGACCGCGCGGCGTTCTGGCTCACCATCGTGGCGATCACCGTCGGCGTCGCAACCCTCGCGGCGTGGTTGGTAGCCGGTAAGGACCTTCAGTTCGCCATCGCGCGCATGGCGACGGTCATGGTCATCACCTGCCCCCACGCCTTGGGCCTGGCAATCCCGCTCGTGGTGTCCGTATCAACCTCAAAATCCGCCCAAAACGGGCTGCTTATTCGTAACCGAACCGCCTTTGAGAACGCACGCAAAATCACGACCGTGGTCTTCGACAAGACGGGGACGCTCACCAAGGGGAGCTTCGAGGTCACCAGCGTCGATTCCCACCACGAACGGTACGACAGCGAGCGGATCCTTGCCCTTGCCGCGGCCCTGGAAGGCCAGTCCGAACACCCCATCGGAAAGGGAATCGTAAAGCGGGCCTCCGCGGACAATCTCGAAGTTCCCACGGCCGACGAGTTTCAGGCGGTGAAGGGCAAGGGCGTTATCGGGACCGTTGGCGGCCGAAAGGTCGAAGTCGTCAGTCCCGGATATCTAGTGGAAACCGGTATCCAGCAACCGGACGAGGCCGACTACAAAGGCGGCGTTACGCGCGTCTTTGTCCTCGTAGATGGTACCCTGGCGGGATCCGTTGCGCTTTCCGACGCCATTCGGCCGGAATCCTACAAAGCGATTCAAGCACTCCACAAGCGGGGCATCAAGTGCTGGATGCTCACCGGTGACAACAAGGCGACCGCAAAATCCGTTTCCGAGGAGCTCGGCATGGACGGCTATTTCGCCGAGGTTTTGCCCGACGAGAAGCAGGAGAAAATCAAAGAGCTGCAAGCGAAGGGAGAGTACGTGGCGATGACCGGCGACGGCGTGAATGACTCTCCCGCGCTGGCGCAGGCGCAGATCGGTATCGCCGTCGGCTCCGGGACGGATGTGGCGGCTGCCACGGCCGATATCATTCTGGTCAACTCGAATCCGATCGACATCACTGCGCTCATCCTGTTTGGTCAGGCAACCTACCGCAAAATGGTGCAGAACCTGATCTGGGCCACCGGCTACAACGTCGTGGCGATTCCCCTTGCCGCCGGCGTCCTCTACAGCGCAGGTTTCATTCTCTCACCGGAGGTCGGGGCGATCCTGATGTCCCTCTCCACGGTAATCGTCGCAATTAACGCCCGATTGCTCAGGGTAAAAAAGGAAGAAATCGAGGAGGCGACAGCATGAGCGCCCCCATCCGGACCACTAGAACCCGCGGGCGAACGCTCATCGTCGGCCTCGCCGTCGTTGCGGTGTTTGTCGGCGCCGTCGGCCTATTCACACCGTTCATTGGCCCCGCGCGATTCGGGCCGATGAGGAGCTTTGCCATGGGCCCGACGGGTATGGGCCCGATGAGCATAGGAATGATGCGTGAAGTCCGGGCGATGGCCGACGTGGAGTCGGAGTTCGAATATATGGTGCGGATGATCCCCCACCACCAGGAGGCGGTGGAGAGCGCCCGGACATTGCGTCAGCGCACCTCCCGCCGCGAGATGGAAGCGTTCGCGGAAACGATCATCGAGACGCAAACCCGCGAGATCGAACAGATGCACGCGTGGCTCGAGCAGTGGTATCCGGAACGGGCCCCGGAGGCGGAGGCGGAATACACGCCGATGATGCGCGACTACTCCGACCTCTCAGGGGACGAGCTGGATCTGGCCTTCCTCCAGGATATGATTCCCCACCATATGGCTGCGGTCATGATGTCGCAACAATTACTCTCCCGTGTAGAGAGCGACCATCCGGAGTTGGACGAACTGGCTGCGAGCATTCGGTCCACGCAAATGCAGGAAATTCGAGACATGAGCCGCTGGATGGAGCGCTGGTTCGACTGAACCCGCGAAGGACGGCGTAGTAAGACACTGCTACGAGATCGAATCTGAAAGGCGGCGTAGCGCCCCGGTTTCTTTACAGCGGCGGGATCACCACGCCCGCCAGAAGAGCCGTGACTACAATCAGCGGCGCGGGGATCTTCGTGAAGAAGAGTAACGAGGCGGTGACAAGCATGACGCCGACGGTGACGGCCGTTATCCCCATGGAGAGACCGAGGACGACGAAGGTACCCGTAACGGTGGAACGCCTCGAAAAGCTGAACGAATTCCACTTCGAAGAACGTCGCTGCCAGAAGCGAGGTGAGAGCGATTCCCCCGACGAGGAAAAGGTACCCCCAAGGCGGACTCAACTGCGCGGACCGCGGCATAGATAATGAACCCCACCGCCATGGGCCCGACAAAGCGGAGAACCGATGTGGAAAGTCCTCTCCGCTCCAGGATGCCGTAGGCGAAGGAAGCCGCTGTCATGAGACCGATCACCGGCAATGCCCAAACCAACAGTGAAAGCAAGGCGAGGAGTCGACCGCCGGCCTTGTACCCGATAGAAACAATAGTCTGGGTACTCGTCGGGCCCGGGAGTATGCCGTTCAGCGCGAGGAACTCAATCAGCTCTTCCTCCGTGAGATACCCCTTCTTGTGTACCATCTGATTAAGAAAGACGCTTATGTGCGTCTCCGGTCTGCCATAGGCTCCGAGGGAACAGATGAAAACACCTTTGAGAAAGGTCCGCCTCGACGGAGCGCTGGACGGTCTTGGAGGGCGTTCGTCACTGGTCACTTCTCTACCTCCGCATGTGGTCTGGGTTCGACCTTGAGTACAAGACGGCCGCTTCGGTGAGGTTGCTTACCTCAAGCTTACGAAATAGTCCCGAGATATCGAATCCTCCGCCGGCCGTATCGAGAGCTCTTGAGATGGTCCGAACCATGCTTGATCACCGTATGGGGGCGATCAGGATCTCCGGCATAATGGCATCAGTCCCGGAGTGGTACTAAAGTGGTACAAGAAGCACATGGGGACCACGTTCCAGGGATATCAACGCCTGCTCCGTATCAATTCGGCCTACAGATCCCTCGTGGACGGCTCGACGGAAACCAACCCCGCGTTCAACAGTGGGTATGAGGCACTCAGAGGAATGGCCCCCAGCTTCAGATCGGTCATGCAGACGTCGCCCTCCGATGCAGGTCAAACGTCCGTTATCACTATTGAAAGAATCTCAACTCCCCTTGGTCCCATGCTCGCCGGTGCTACCGATGACGGTCTGTGTCTGCTGGAATTCACCGACCGACGCATGCTGGAAAAGCAGATTGCCACAATCACCCGCCTCCTGAAGGCGCGGGTGGTGGCGGGATCCCACAACCACATACAAACCACCTACGTCCAGCTTCAGGAGTATTTCGCGGGGACTCGCAAATCATTCGATATACCGCTGGTGCTGCCGGGTGCTGATTTTCAGAATCTCGTGTGGGAGTCTCTTCGCACTGTTCCCTATGGAGAAGCCTGGAGCTACGCCCGACAAGCCGCTTTCCTCGGCAGATCCGCTGCGGTCCGGCCCGTTGCAGCTGCACACGGATACCATCGGATCTCCATCATCGTGCCGTGTCACCGGATTATCGGTTCCGACGGCAGTCTTACCGGCTATGGCGGAGGTCTTGCCCGAAAGTGTCGGCTCCTGGAGCTGGAACACCATTACCAACCTGATTTCCCGTACGAATTGTAACTATGCCGAGCCCGGGAGCGGAATCTCGA
>JBBDTM010000097.1:0-17303 GCA_040904425.1 Alkalispirochaeta sp. | reverse complement strand
CTCGTTCTCCGGCGCCTTTGGATCGGCCTCCGTAAGCGTAGAATACGCGTTCTAATACTCCGGCGCCGACACGATTACCGCCGGCGAATTGAGCCACATCGCCGTTGATCTATCGGACGTGTTTGACGGCAGGAGATGAGCGCCTTGTGCCGGACTTCCTTCCAGGTCAAGTACCCTTCACCGCCATCCACGTCCCCGCCGCGGCATGCGAACGTTCAGTGGCGGTGAGGACTGACTGCACAGCCAGGCCGTCGTCTATGCCGGGGAGGGCCGCATCGGCGGTAAGCCGCTCGGCAACGTCACTTGTGCCGGTGTGAGCGCCGCCATTCTTGGCACGACGACCGCTCCTCCCGCTCTCCCGGCCGTCGCTCTCAGCACCACGACGATTTCCCGCACCCGCGCCGTCGCCGGCTTCAGCTGCTGCCACCGCCTGCAGAAAGCCATACTGGTTTTCTACGTGGAGGCGCAGCCAACCCATGGGCGCGCGCCCCGGAGGAATCGCGGCGCCAGGGTAATGCGCCACGGTGTCCAGACGCTGCCAGCCTTGACTCCCCCCGTAGGCGCCACCCGCCCGGCTCGCGTCAAAGTACCACAGAAAGTTGAGGTCCATTAGGCTGAAGTGCAGCGCCCCGCGTTCGCCGTAGACCCAGAAACGCATATCGTCGAGCGTTCCCGTGGCAAAGCGGGAGGCCTCAACCGTTCCCACCGCGCCGGATCGCATCCGCGCCCGGATCCAGCAGGCATCGTCTACCGTGACTGGTCCCAGCTCCTTGGATCCCTTGGCCACCGGCCGTTCCGGAATGAACGTCTCCAGATGCCCCTGGACAGATTCAAATTCACCCAGAAGATAGCGAACAAGGTCGATCACGTGCGAACCGAGATCTGCCAATGCCCCAGACCCGCTGCGCTCCTTATCCATACGCCAGGAAAGCGGGCGCTGGGGATTCTGGTACCCGGAATGCAAGTATTCAGCCCGAAAAGAATAGACCCGGCCGATCTGGCCGGATTCGACAAGTTCCCGGGCTCGTAGCACTGCAGGCACGAAACGGTACTGAAAGGTCATGGCGAAGATACGATCCGAGGCGCGCACAGCCGTAGCGATTTGTTCGGCGTCGGTAGAAGTGGCCGCCAGCGGCTTCTCGCAGTAGACGTGCTTTCCGGCGGCAAGCGCTGCCGGCACCGCCTCCGCGTGGAGGTGGTTGGGAACAGTTACATCCACGGCGATCACGGTGGGATCGGCGAGGGCCGCTTCCCAGCCTGCCTCCCAATGGTCGGCACCGGATTCTTCCGCCGCCACCCGTGCGGTCTCACCCCGAGAGGTACACACCCGAAGAATCTTCGGGTGCTCCGCCACCAATCGCCCACGTGTTTGGCTTCCTGCGGTGGAGAGCCCATAGGCTCCTCCGCGTCCACCATACAGAAAAGGAATCTGGCTGTACGCTGCCGCGTGAAGACGGCCGATTCCACCGTAGCCAAACAGTGCGAGGCCAATACTCATCGACGACGAACGCGAATCGGTTCTGCCCGGCGGTCGGTTCCGTGGAGATGGTCGAGGAACCGACGGTAGGTGGGATACGTTTTCCAGCCGATCGCCACGCCGGCGAGAAGGGTAATCAGGACATAGCTAATGTGATCAATAAAAACCTGCATGTACATAATATGCCAGTCTCACCGGGATATGGCCACTCCCGCCGTCATTCTCACTGTTGTTCCCGTCACCACTGAACCGTAGGATCCAGCTTCACCCCAATCCAACCCCCGATATCACTCATGCTCTGCTCGATCTGCCCGATGCCCACCTCATCGGTGAGCTCCGCCACCAACCACTGGCGGCCTTCAAAGGGAAAGCGCGCCCCCTCTCCGGCCACATCAACCCCCACCATCGCGTGGGAGTACTCGACGCTGGCCATAAGAATCGCATCAAAACCCAGATGGTGCAGGATAATCGCGTAGGTGATCCCCAAGCTGTCGCAGTCACCGGTAAATTGCACGAGACACGCCGACGCATTGAGCAGATCACTGAGGGAGGCGGTGCGCTGGTACTCAGCACCCTGCAGCCATTCCAGAATCCGCGCCGGCATCTCCTCCCGCGCAACACCCGCAGCGGCCAGATCCTGAAAGATCGCCTCCGCCACCGGTTCCAGCCGGGAGAAGCTATCGCGATAGATCATACGAAAGTACCGGCGCCAGGCGGTCACCCATTCCTGCGGCGTGTCCGGATCAGGCCGGGGAAAAGCCCCCTCCGTGGGGGCGTACTGGCTGAGCACGCGCGCCTCCCGCTCGATGAGCACCTGGTGCGACTCTTGCACCGCCTCATCGCTGATCACCGGGGGTAGCTCAAACTCGCTTCCCGCCGGCAGGGTAAGCACCGCCGCGTCGCCCCGGCCGGCCCCATCGCCACCCGACTCACCTCCGCGAGCCGCAACCTCCGCCTCGATCTCCTCGGCAAAGAACTGACTCACCGGTCCCCGGGTGTTGCGCGTCGTAACGTCCAGGGAAAAGCTGTCCACCGCCGAGAGCGCCAGGTCGTGGTAGCGCTCATAGTGCTCCTCGGGAATGTAGGTAAGTACCGCAAAGTCGTGCTCGTCGCCGTTGACAAACACCATATACCCGCGCACCGTAAACGACCCCGTAGAAAACTGGTAGTCGGCAAAGATCGCCGGCTGGTCCATATAGCGAAACGCCACCTTGTCCCCGTCCATGCTAAACTGCCGGCGCACATACTCGTCGAGCTCCTCCACGGTCACGAAGCGGTCGGTGGGAAACGCCATGATCTGAAACACCGCGATGCTCTCCGGGTCGGAAAAACTCACCAGCTGCGTCTGCGAGCCATCGATCAGCTGCCATCCGGCGGGAATATCCACCACATACTCGTAGTCGGGATTTCGAAACACCGTCTGGGCGGACACCGTCGCCGCGGTAACGAGGAAGAGGATTATGACGAACGCCCAGCGTTGCAGGTAGTTTATTCTCAAAACGGAGGCCTCCTGGTAGTATGGTCGGCGGGGAGGGATACCCAGATTAGTTATTCTACCACACCGCCGTCACTCACCGTAGCACCGGCTCGCGCTCAGGGCACAGTTACCGTGCCGTCGTCCAAGTCCCACACGATCCGCGCGCTGCTCATCGCCGCCTGCGCCGATGGTACCAGCCGCATTGAGAACGTCCTCGACAGCGCCGACGCCGCGAGCTGCATCGCGGCGGTCCGCGCCCTCGGCGCTACCGTGAACATCTCGCCCGGCAGGGGCGAGGCTGGGGGGCTCTCGGTGGAAGTGATCCCTCCCACCGGTGGGATCCTCGGTGGCGCCCTCGGTGAACGTGGCATGCTCAGCGACGACGGTGGCCACCCCGAGCCCGCCCATATCGACGTGGGCAACAGCGGCACCACCCTCTACCTCCTCACCGGGCTGGCGGCGCTGCGCCCGGGCGGAATCTGCTTTGACGGAGACGCCTCCATCCGACGGCGGAGCGCGGCGCTCCTCCACGACGCGCTTCGCGCCCTGGGCGCCACGGTGAGCACGCCTTCCGGCTACGCCCCCTACTGCGTCTCCGGCCCGCCCCAGGCGGGACGAACCGTTGCGGTAGAGAGTCCCACCAGTCAGTATCTGAGCGCCCTCCTCCTCATGGCCCCGTTGATTCCGGCCCCGATGAGCGAGAACAGCAGCGGCGCAACCACTGGGTTCGATATTCGTCTGCTCTACGAACGTCCCTACGTGGATATGACCTGCTGGTGGTTGGATCAGCAGGGCATCGAGTATTCCCGAAGCGGCTATGAGTTTTTTGGCGTGAGCGCGGGGCAGCGCTACCGGCCGTTTGAGCGGGCGCTGCCGGGAGACTACAGCTCCGCCACCTTCTGGTTCTGTGCGGCGGCGGTAACCGGCGGGACGGTGCAAGTGCGCGGGCTGGCTCCCGACGATGTGCAGGGCGACCGGCAGGTGCTGGAAATCCTGCGGGAACTGGGATGTAGCGTGGAGCAGGATGCGGAAACGGTGCGGGTGAGCGGCCCGATGACCTCCGGCGGCCGCTTTGATCTCAACGCGATGCCCGATGCGCTCCCAGCACTGGCGGTGGCGGCATGTTTCGCACCGGACCGCGTGGAGCTCGTCAACGTACCGCAAGCACGGGAGAAAGAAACCGACCGCATCGCAGTGATGGCCTCCGAGCTCGCTCGCCTGGGAGCGCGTGTGGAGGAGCTCACCGACGGGCTGGTGGTGTATTCGGCCCGCGGTAGCTTGGCGGGTGCCGCCGCAGCTGAGCCAAGTACCGACGCCGGGTCGGACGAGTCAGCCCGGTTGGGCGGCGCTGCCACCAACACCGGATCAGCCCGGCTGGGCGATGCTGCCACCCCTGCCTCCCGTATCGCCCTCCAGGGCGGCACCGTCTCCAGCCACGGCGATCACCGGGTAGCGATGGCACTGGCGGTGGCGGCGCTGGGCGCCTGCGGCGCAGTGACAATCGAAGATGCCGGCGCGGCGGCGGTAACCTATCCCGAGTTCTTTACACATCTGGCGCAGATCGCGCCGGGAAGTGTGCAGGCCGGGGTCGGGCAGCTCGGCAGCGCGTCGTCCCGCAACACTACCGAATCCACAATTCCCACGGATTCCGCGTAATGAACTACCTCGAGAAGTACCTGGGGCGGTCGTCGATCCACGTCTTCGATGTGGACCATACCTTGACCCGCCATTCCACCGGGCGCCGCTTCGCCCAGGCGGGAATTCGTCTGGGAGCGTTTCGCGTGAGGGATTTCATCACGATGCCGTGGTTCTACCTGCGCTACCGGATGGGATCACTGGCACTGGCTGATATCACCCGGGAGATACAGGTACTACGCGGAATGAGTCGGGCACGGCTGCGGGAGATCGCGGCGGCGGCGTGGCCGATTATCCGGTGGCGGTGAGCCTCCTATGCAAACCACGCCACCGCCAACCCGACAAACACCGGAATCGTTGCCAGCGACACCAGATAACTAAAGAGAATCATCCCGCCGGTGTAGTGGAGCTGTTCCGTGGTACCCATGGCGCGCGTCACCACCAGGGTCTGCGTCGCCGGGGGCGTGGTCGCCTGCAGCACCAGCATCATCCGCAATCCCCACCCCAGGGGGCCGTTGAGTCCGGGCCACGGGAGTGCCACAACTAGGAGCACCGCGGCGGGATACAGTACCATTCGCCACCCGGCAAAGATCCAGTGCTCCCGGCGGAACCGCATCGGTTCGCGAATACCCGCCAAGGCGCCACCGAGGGCCACTAGCGCACCATCCAGGGCGAGTTCACCGACGCGTAGCCCCCAGTCCAGGGCAAGCTGCGGAACAACACGGTGCGCCCCGGTTAGCGCCAGGACGAAGCCGATCCCCATTCCCACCAGCGGGGGATTGAGCCGAAAGGTGATCCGCCGGAGATCCATGTGACCGGTTCTAATGATGGGAACCGCCAACGCCCAGAACGCCAGATTGAACGCGAGAAGATAGAAGAACATTCCCAGAAGCACGCCCTCCGGCGCCAGGCGCTCCAGAATCGGCAACGGCACGAACCCGGCGTTATGGATCGCGGCGAGTAGCACGTAACTCGTTGGCTGCGACACTCGCGACCACCGCCGTCTCCCGATAACCTGCCCCAACCACCCCTGAAATCCCATCATTACGAGGCACAGAGCGAAGAGCGTCAGCAAGAGTGGCCATCCCAGCGCGGTGGCACTGTCCCAACCGGTGGGCACCCGCACCACGAAGTAAAACGGAAACAGCACCGAAAGAATGAGTACGAGATACGCCGGAAATATGCGCCGTTGCATCCAGGGGTGTCGAAAGACCGCGAATCCCGCGCCGGCCAGGAAGGTGAGATACCCGACGGTGTGCAGTAGTTGGAGAATCACGGGCCAATACTATCGAGCCGGCAGGCGGGAGGCAAACAAGACCGAGCTCCGCCCCAGCACCACCGGTCTCCGTGGTGGACAGGAGACGCGGTTTGGCGTATCGTGAATGGCAGTATTTCGCCGTGCGCTCCACTCCGCGCGGTTTTCAAAAAGTTCCCCCTAAAAATACAGCGGAGGTCACGGACCCATGCGTTTACGTGTACGACTCATGATCGCCTTCCAGAGCCTGGCGGCGATCATTCTCATAGCCGGCGGAATCGGTGTCTGGCAAATAATCGAACTCAACCGGGCGGCGTTGCAGGTAGCGAACGTCTCCACCCCTCATCTGTACGCGATTCAGCGATCACAGAACTCGGCGATTCAGGCGAATCTGACGCTCACCAGCATCGGCGCCGGGTTGCTCCGGCAGGAGGAGATCGTTCGGGTAGAGGAATACCTGGATGAGGGCGCCGCCTCCATGAACGCGATTCTCGACGGTGGCCGGCAGATTCTCGACCAGACCGTCACCGCCACCACCAGCGAAGAAGTCCGACAACCGGCGAAGCAAATGGGGGGCTACCTGGAGGCGATGCGCTCCCTGGCGCAGCAGCAAATGGATTCGCTGGAACGATTTGGACGGTTCAGCACCGCGATGGAAGGTAGCTTTCGCAACGCCCGCCGCGCCTACATTGAGGCGGCGACGCTGGCTGAAGAGGCGATCACGGAGCAACTGGTGGGGCAGCGGCGAACGATGGAACAGACCGCCCAGGCCGGTGTGTTCACCTTGGCCATAGCCACGATCGCGAGTCTGGTGGCGGCGTTTGTTTTCGCGCTGATGTTCTCGCATAACATCGTCTCCCGGGTGCGCCGCGTCATGGACACCAGCGCCGCGCTGGCCCAGGGGGATTTCACCGCCTCGGTAGACGCGGACGGCACGGACGAACTGTCGGAACTGGGAACGAATCTAAATACCGCCATTGAACAGCTCGGTCTGGTGGTGGCGACAGTTGTGGAACGGGTAAGTGTACTTTCGGACACCGGCGAGCAGTTAGCCCGGAGTTCGGATGAAACGGCGCAGGCGGTACAGGAGATTAACACGATTGTGGATACCTCCCGCGAACAGAACGACGATCTGGTGGCAAACGTCACGGAAACCTCGGCAATTGTCGAGGAAATGGCGCGCAACATCGAGTCCCTGGACGGCAGCGTACAGCAGCAATCGGCGGTGATCGAACAATCTTCAGCGTCCATTGAGGAGATGATTTCCTCCATCGAGAGCATTTCCAAGGTGTCCACCCGCGCCAAGGAACAGCTGCAGTCGCTTACCGGCGCCGCTGAAGCGGGGCGGACCTCCCTGGATCAGCAGGAGACGATGGTGACGGAGATGTCCAACGCGGGCAAGAGTCTGCAAGAGGCCAACCAACTTATCGCCGGCGTTGCCGGGCAGACAAACCTGCTGGCGATGAACGCCGCCATTGAGGCGGCCCACGCCGGAGACGCCGGCCGGGGGTTTGCGGTGGTAGCCGACGAGATCCGCAAACTGGCGGAGACCACCAGCGTCCAGTCCAACCAGGTGAAGCAGGATCTCAAATCGATGCAGCAGCTCATCGCCCGCCTCGTCGAGGGCAGCAGCACCAGCAGTCAGAGTTTCAGCGAGATTCAGACCGCCCTGAGCGAGGTTCAGACGGTATTTGAAGAGATCTTCAGCGCTATGGAGCAACAGCGAACGGGTGGGTCTGAGATTCTCGAGGCGTTATCGCAGATGCGGGAGATGACCAGCTCCGTCCACGGTGGATCGAGCGAGATGAAGTCGGGCAACGATCAGATGCTCGAGGCGATCCGGAACGTGAGCGAAATCACCCAGCAATCCCGGGACGCGATGCAACGGATCGCCGCCGGTATGGACACGATCGCCGGAGCGATGGCCAACATATCGTCGGTGAGTGACCTCAATCGCTCTCAGATTGAGGACATCATGAGCGCTACCAAGGCCCTCACTCTTCCCGGCTCTTCCCGTCCTTCCGAGTCCGGGGCTTCAAGCGCTTCCGAACTCCACGACGAAGCTGCTCAAACTGCTCCTGAAGACGTTCTCCCAATTCCTGATCGGGATCGGTCGGGGCCGGAAGGTCGCGGGTAGATTCTACCAGATTTCGTAAGCTCTCATCAGCCTGGAGGAGCCAGCGATCCATGCGAGACACGAAGTTTTGGTTGGGCTGCTCGGGATCGTTTTCATCATAGTGGGCAAAGTCGTACTCGATCGCATTATTGCGAATCTCCCCGATGAGCCGTCGGTGGAGATCGGAATGGATCGCCTTTAACAGGTAGCCCACGCGCCCCTCCTTCTCCAGGCGCCGAACGCTTACTTCCACGTAGGTGTTGGTGAGAAATTCCAGACGGCGAAACTCCGCCGCCGCCTTACTGAAGGCGTGGTCTTCTCCCAGGGTAATCGTCTCATCGAAACCACCCACTCGGCGAAAGAGACGCTTGGTGACAAGGATGCAGAACCCGGTGGCCCGAGGCTGGGTTCGAACGGTGAACTTGGTCACGGTGGAGGCGAAGTTGAACAGAAGTTTATCGAACGCCACATCGGTGATCGGCCGCGCTTCGCACGTGGCGAGATCCACGAATTTGCGCTCAATCTCTTCCCAGGCGTGTGCCAGGAATCCCTGTGGCAGGCGCACATCGGAATCCAGAAAGAAGAGAAACTCCCCGCGAGCGGCGGCGGCACCGGCGTTGCGACCTCGGGCGGGCATTCCGCCTTCCACGATGCGACATCCCTGTTCTTCGGCGTACTCCCGAGTGCCGTCATCGGATCCGGCATCGGCGATTATCACTTCGTAGTCATCGAAGTCCTGCTGGTGGATGCTCTCGATAAGCACCGGCAGAAGCTTCCGCTCATTCAGGGTAGGAACAATAATGCTTATCTTGGGATACATGTTGGCATTCATGATGATCCTCCCCACGGTGCGTGATACTGATCCATGGCGACCGTTACCGTCGGTGTCTGCCCCGAACTTACCGCGAGGATGTTCCAGATGCGGCAGTCGTCAAAGGCGTCGTCGGGATACAGAGCGTGGTCTTGGTTTCGGAACAGTCCCGCTAAACGATCGTACCCGGCGGCACGCAGAAAGTCCACGATCTCCATGCGGTCATACCCCGCGTTGGCGCTGTTGGGACAGGAGAACTCCACCAGAACGGGAGGATGATACCGGGAGAGCGTCTCCCGGGCTCCCGCCAGCACCGCCCGTTCCGCTCCCTCCACGTCGATCTTGACCAGATGCGGCGGCGGCACCACCCCGCCGGATACCAGATCGTCCAAAGGACGCATTCGGGTCGTGACCGTCTCCACGACCTGCAGGCTGTAGCGTTCCAACTCCTCCGTCGGGCGCGAGTGGAGTGAGGAAAAGGTGTCATCGGTAAATACGTGCAACTCGATCAGATCGTCCCGGTCACCCAGGGCCACCGGCACCACGGTAAGATCTGCTGTTCCCCAGAGCGCCACCGACAGATTCCGCTCCGCGGCCCGCGCCATGAGGCGCGCCCGGGCCGCGGGCTGCGGTTCAAACGCCACCACCTGCACGGGCAAGCGCGTTTTCTCGGCTGCGATCTCCCCACCGGATAGCCGGCCATCGGCGAGTCGGCTACCAGCCAGGGGAAGAGTCAGTTCTCCGTCGTTGGCGCCGATATCATAGACCACCACTGACTCGCCGGCCGCGCCTGTGGGGCCGGTGGGCTGTCCGGTTTCGGCCGCGCCTGTGGGGCCGGTGGGCTGTCCGTTTTCGGCCGCGCGCGCCAGGATGTCCGCGAGCGTTGTGATCCAGAATCGCATGTTGTGGTGAATGTCCTGGTAGCCGTCGATTTCCGCTGTACCGCTCACGCCGATATGGTAGCACTGGAGACGCGCCTTGCCAAAGGCTCTCGGATCACTCCACAATGCTGCAATGAAAGTGTGGGACGTTTCTCGGATCCGCGATCTTCTCCTCGAAGCCGGTCGCATCGCCCTCTCGTATTTTGAATCGACAACTTCCGAACACAAGAGCGACTATTCTCTGGTGACGCCCGCCGATCGCGCCGTGGAGGAGTATCTCCGGGCACAGTTGGTTGGCGATGGGGCGATCCTAATCGGAGAGGAAAGTGCCGAAGGGTGGACACAGGAGGGAATCGACGCAGCTCTCGCCGGAACTACGTGGATCGTGGATCCCATCGATGGCACCGCACCCTACGCCAACCACCTTCCCACCTGGGGTATTTCTCTGGGACTCATGAATCAGGGAACGCTGGTGGAAGGTGCTCTGTTCCTGCCGCGCACCGGGGAGATGTTTATTACCTCCAGGGAAGAGGTGCTCTTCCACCGCGGCGCGCGAAATCCCGAATACTGGGCGTTTGAGAAGCTTGGCCCGCTTCCTCGGGAGGCGCGGGGGTACGTGAGCAGCGGAATGATCAGCCTGCCCCAGGAAATTGTTCATAGCGGCCACTTCAGCGGTCGCAATCCGATCCAGTCTAACGGCAGCGCCGTGTACTCCGTGGCGAAACTGATTCGCGGCAGCTACATCTGCTACGTGGCACGTATCAAGCTGTGGGATCTGGCCGGGGCACTGCCGATTCTGCACCGCCTCGGTCATCGGGCGATCTTTGAAGACGGACGAACGCTCTCCCTGGAGGTAAGCGGGGAGAATTGGGTCCTGGATGCCGCTGACCCTCGCCTGTGGAAGAGTACCGGACTGATCTTCGTGGCCGCCGACGACGAGACGATCCGGTATATGCAGCAGCACTATGTCAGCGGAAGGAGAGATCGCTGATCGTGTCGTAGCTCGCCCGAATCCTGGCGCGCCTTATCGCCACACGTCGTCCCGGAGAAATCGCCGCGGGTATGCATAGCGAAGTGTCGCTCGCCCTGTTCCCGGCGGGCGAGGTGAATGGACAGGTGCATCTCACCGGGTCCGGCTGCCTTCGTTTCATGCCCCACCACGTGACACACGGCGGATACTCGCCATAGCCGTTCGCCGGCGTCAGAACTTTGGGCCCCTGATGTCGATAACGCCCTGGGGCCACTCACTCCGAGACAGCGAGCGCCGAAGGAAGGCGCCGCCCTGGCGACCATCAAAGCGCATCGTCTGCTCGATGCCTTCCGTGTCGTCATGGAATCGGACCAGATTGTCTACCAGGAGGTAGCCACTGGACCGGTATACCTCGGGGTTACCGAACAGAGCGGAAAAATGGAAACCCATGCGCCCCAGAACAGTATGAGCGACTCCAAGGATTTCTCTCACGTGTCCCATCCCTCGCGCGGCGGGATGGACGCAGACCTCAGCGATGCCGGCAACGCGCAGCTCTTCCGGGAAAGCGTGCTCCTCGGAAGACACATCTCCGGCGCCGGGAAAGACGGCAAACGTTTTGTCGTGGGCCGCTACATGAGCGATCATATCACCGCCGGCGTCACGCATAATCCAGCGATGCACCGGGGGCTCCTTCCAGTAGCGACGATCACGAAACACATCGTCCTGGGGACGGGTAAAACAGGTCGACAACAGAGAACGCAGTTCGCGATCGAGAGAGTCACTCACATCCTGATCGGCAATCTGCTGGATTCGCGAACGTTCCATAGGTATAGCGCTACGCTACCCCGTCCCCAGGGGCCGCGGCAAGGCCGGCGAACGCGTCACGCCTTCGTGGTCAGGAACGAGCTGATGGAGGTGTCCTCGCCGCCAAGAATATCGCTGCGGATCGACTCATTCCGTCGGTTGTAGTCGGGTTTGCCGTATTGGCTCTCAGCCGCCAGGCGGTAAACCATCACCCATCCGGTCAAGGCGCGGGACTCATGTTCCAGGTCGGCCTCGGTAGTCTCCCCGGCCGATCCGGCAGACCGCGGCGATTCTCTGAGACAAGGCGGCCGTCCTGTATCAGAAGCACCCGATGCGTTCGGGCCGTCGAGCGCGCCAACAACTGAAGCGCGACACTACTTGAACTCAACGAGCGCGCGGGGTATCTTTCCGAGATCATCTTGCAATCGATCACCATTTGACGTCGCCCTCTCCAACACGTATCGCCTTTCGAACCCCGGGCTAAGCCCCAAAGAATGAGGAATCAATGACAACTTTTGACCAGTTGGGCCTGACCCCGGCCCTGCTCGACGCGATCGGCAAACGCGGCTTCGTGACGCCGACCCCCATACAAGCCGAGATGATACCATTTCTCCTGACCGAGGAGAGAGATGTCACCGGGTTGGCTCAGACCGGAACCGGCAAAACCGCCGCGTTTGGACTGCCTATTCTTCAGAATCTCGACCTGCAGAGCCGGTCCACGCAGGCGCTCATCCTGACGCCCACCCGGGAGCTTGGACTACAGGTCTCGCGGGAGATTGCGGAATACGGAGCCAACCTCCCCGGCCTGCGGACGACGACCCTGTACGGCGGGGCGTCATTTGGACCTCAGATACGCGATCTGAAGGCGGGTCCCCACATCATCACGGCTACACCGGGACGACTGAAGGACCTCCTGGATAGGGGTATTGCCGACCTGTCGGCCCTCCAGTTTCTGGTGCTCGACGAAGCGGATCAGATGCTAGACATGGGCTTCAAGGACGAGCTCGACGCGATTCTCGCCACCGCAAATCCCTCCCGGCGTACGCTGCTCTTTTCCGCCACCATGCCGCCGGAGGTTGCCAGAATCGCTGCGACGTATATGACGGACCCCCACGAGATAGTAGCCGGCCGTAGGAACCAAGGTGTGGGTACGGTCACGCACTATTTCTACCGAGTCCACGCCCACGATGAGTACGAGGCCCTCAGGCGGTTGATCGATGTGAAGTCCGGCATGTATGCGATCATCTTCTGCCGCACCCGGGAAGGCGTGAAGGACGTGGCCGCTCGACTCGCACGGGACGG
This sequence comes from Alkalispirochaeta sp., assembly GCA_040904425.1. GTDB lineage: Bacteria > Spirochaetota > Spirochaetia > DSM-27196 > Alkalispirochaetaceae > Alkalispirochaeta. Next base: position 4,575 of record JBBDTM010000097.1, on the reverse strand, counting down.
CTACGCCGCCGATGCGCTGCATGGTGAGCTTGCCCAGGTGCACCGCGACTCAGTAATGAGTCGATTCCGAGAGGGTAATCCGTCGCTTCTCGTCGCCACCGACGTTGCCGCCCGCGGCCTTGACGTGGACAGTCTGACTCACGTCATCCACTACGACCTTCCCGACGAGGTTTCCGCCTACACGCACCGTAGCGGACGGACCGGCCGGGCGGGCAAGAGCGGTGCTTCGCTGGCGCTCGTGCACATGCGAGAGGGGCACCGGATTGCGCATATCGAGCGGGCGATCGGCAGGAAACTGGAAGAGGCAAAGATCCCCCGGGGGCGTGATATCTGCGAGGCTCGACTCATGGACCTCCTCTCTCGGGTAAAGGACGTCGAGGTGAACGAGGAGGCGGTTGGACCGTACCTCCAGGCGGTTCGGGACTCGCTTGCGGAATTCGACCGGGAGGAACTGCTGCAGCGCTTCATTTCGGTGGAGTTCAATCGTTTTCTCGAACAGTATGCCGGCGCAGAGGATCTCAATCCGACTCTGAGCAAGACCCAGCCGAACCGGAAGACGACCGGCCCCATGGTCCGATTTCGCTTGAATGTCGGCCGCCGCCAATCGGTGCTCCCGCCGCAAATCATCGGGCTGATCAACAAGGCCACCGATTCCGGAAACATCCGCATTGGACGGATCGACATCGACACCGACTCCAGCGACGTGCAGGTCGACAGCGCCATGGCCAAACGGGTCGAAGAGGCCCTCGCGGGCTACAACTATAGGGGCACGACGATACGCGTGGAACGCGTCACCGACCAGCGTTCCCCCACAGGAAAGCGGCACGGTCCCCGACCCCAGTCCGGGAAGGGCCGGCCCCCAGCTCGGGAACCAAAGGGGCGCGCGAACAAATCGAGCCGTCGCGGATAGGCGCCGCGAGGGAGCTACTTTCCACGAATCGGCCGATCAGCCAGACTCATAAACGTGGTCGCACTCCGCTCCACCGTCAACTGGAACAAACCGGCAATATCTCGCCTGTCACGCGGCAGGAAGCGGGTTTGATGCTTTCGAAGTGGGACCTGAACGCACGTTCTCTGGGTCGCGCGCTGGAACGGCTGCTTTCCGATTCAAACATGGAGGCGAATATGTTGCGCGCGGCAACGGAGCGGTAGTACTTCTTCAGGTTTCGGCCGGTATCACGGGTGTGGCCCGGCTCAACCATCCCGGCCTGAAGGACCGTTCGAAAGTGACGTGTTGGCAAATGGATTCTCGACGCGAACCCCGCCGTATCGTTGGCCGGAATTAAGATCCTCGGAGAAGACCACCGTACACGCCGCGTCCTCGGCACAGGCGAGAATAAGGGCGTCCCAAAACGATACCTGCCACAGGACTGATCCGTCCACGGCGCGATTGATGAGCTCCGGCGTGACGACGACCGACTCAAAAGCGGCCCTTGCGGCGTTGATGACCTCTTTTGCACGGAGGGGCGCGACACCGAGCTTTCGCGTCGCCGCAACGTAGTATTCCTGGAGCACTTGCGTCGAGACGACCGCCCTCCCACTCTGCTCTGCGATGAGCGTGCGGGCAACATGCTGTTTGGTGGGCGTGTCGTCGTCGCCGGCATACACCAGAACGTTGGTGTCGATGAACGATTTAGCCGTCGTAGAGCTCATCCCGACTCCACCGCCACCCGCCGGACCGACCTCCGGTGGACGCTATCACATCAAGGAGTACACCGGTTGCATCCTGCTCCTCCCGTTCAATCTCCCGCCGCAGCGCGTCACGGACGAGCGCGTTAAGTGAGATACCCCGACGGTGGGCATACTCCTTACCCTGCTTGATGACGTCATCCGAAAACGACAGCGTGATATTTCGCATGATGCCCTCCTTGAGGCGTTATTACGTCACACGTAAAAGCATAACACGTACATACGTGTATTTCAAGACGTTTCGGAACGATCCAAATCAAAAGCGTTTGCAGGCTCCCGAGGAAGTTTCGGGTGGGATTCTAAATCCCTGGAACCGATCACCCCTCCGCAACCACCCAGACGTACGCATCAAGGCGAATGCCGTAGCCTGGAGTATCTCCGCGGCCGTGTCTCACGCCCCTCGTTGAGGTGTCTTGACAACAGGGTTGAAGTGAGTGGTATCGATTCTGTTGGCAATGCTGGTGGCGCTGGAAGCCGCTGCGCGGGAGGAGCGGGAGCGGCTCTCGGCGGAAGCTCGACTGATGGAACGGGAGATGATCATTGACCGTCTGCGGTATTGGTCCAGGGTGAGTAGTGTCGTGTGGGGGATCGTGGGTGCGGCCGTGGGGGTGACGGTAACGGCGGTCGTCTTCTGACCGGAACACTACACCTCGAACGTTACCACGCTCTTGGTGCCGTTATCACTTTCAATGGTGAGCGTACCACCGAGCTGCTCCACTAGCATACGCACGATATTGAGACCAAATCCTGACGATGAGTCCGTTGAAACGCTTTCAAACCCGATCCCATCGTCGTGTACGGTCAGCATTACCTGCGCATCCGTTTTGTCGAGAACGATAGAGACGTAAACCTCGCTTCTGCCTTCAGCGGCGTGCTTGAAGGAGTTCGTCAAGAGTTCATTTACAATGATTCCCAACAAGATCGCCGTTTTCGTGCTGAGTGCAAAATCGCTGATCTCCTTTTCTACGCATAATTTGGAATGCGCATTCAATACGTCAGCCAACGAATCCACGAGGCTTTCGAGGTACTCTCGAATAGAAATCTCCCTGTACCCGTCTTGGATGAGCATCTTTTCGTATACTGAGCGAATACTGCGAATTCGAAGCAACGCCACATTTAATTCCGATTTTACGACGTCATTGTTGGAGAACTGCGCCTGAATCTCCAGCATACTCTCAATCTGAGCCAGATTGTTCTTTACCCGGTGGTGGACTTCCCTGAGAAGAACTTCTCTTTCGGAAATCTGGCGCAGAAATTCCCGTTCGGCTTGCTTCCGTTCGGATAAATCTTGGACGGACGAAATGACAAGCCGGTTCCGACGATCTTCATAATGATACGTACTCACTTCAACGGGAACAGTTATGCCGTCGCGTCTTGTGGACTCGGTTTCGAATGTGATGAACCCCACCTGAGAAAGTTCTCGAATATGCGCGGCCATTTCCGATGAACGCCCCTCTGGGACGATGTCCTGCATAGACATGTTGAGCAGTTCATCCTTGCTGTACTGCAGCATGGTGCATGCTCGTTGGTTCACGTCGATATTTAAGCTAGGCGAACCAGTTTCGTCGATTCCGTAGATAAACACCGCATCATGGGAATTATCAAACAGGAATCTGTATTTTTGTTCGCTCGTTTTCAGAGCCTCTTCCGATTTCTTGTGCTTGGTGATGTCTTCAATTGTGGCAGAAACTTCGTATGGCGTATTTTCGCCGGAACGAAATAACGGAGTAGCTGTGATCAGAATCCAAACGTAGTCATTTTTCTCCGGTACAAAAACGCCTCTCTCGAGGGGACCGATCGTCCTACACGTCTCGAGCGCTACAATCAACGGATTCTCAGCATCAGGCAACTCGTTGCCTTGTTCATCGATCATGGCCCGGCTGGAACCCATCAATACATCAGCGACTATTTGATTCTGTTCAGATCCGAGTATACTTTTGGCGGCTGAATTGGCCGAGGTGACCGTGCCGTCCATCGAGCAGCGTATCACCCCGGTGAGCATACTTTCGAAAAGCCGCCGGTATTTTTCTTCACTTTCCAGGTGGTGCTGCTTGGCATCAAATAGCTTGAACGCCATCTTGATTGAAGTATCAAGGATAGTGAGCCCAGAGTTCTTTACCACATAGCCGTAGGAGGTAATCTTCTCAGTCTTCTCGACGACCTCTGCCTCGGTGTGGGACGAGAGGAACACAATGGGGATCTCTATCTCATTGAGAATCTGCTCGGCGGCTTGCGTACCGTCGATGCCTTTTCCGAGGTTGATATCCATGAGAACGAGATCGGGCCGTGAGTCGGAATTGAGTACATAGCTAACGGCAGCTTCACCGGTAAGCACATGAACAACCGAGAAGCCGATGCTCTCCAGTTGCATCTTCTCATTCAATGCAATCAGGGCTTCGTCTTCTACCAGAAGGAGTGTTTTGACGGGAGCTTTCATTTTTGAAACCTGATATGACATTACACCTACTGATATACTAAGATCAAGGCGTCTGTTATTTTTGAAACATATAAATTGCACTTTTGTTTAATTGAATCTCTAATAACTACAGCTAATGGGGATTCTGTCTACTTGGATGTGGTATAACCCTCTATCCCGGTTCGTAGCGTAGGTCAACTGAAGGATGTTGCGGTGTTTTGCGGGCATGAATCGCCGACTACTTATACGAATTGCTGTGGGGGCACTGATATTGTCACTCGCCGGCTGCGCGAACTTATTGGGTACGGATGAGGGTGAAAATCGGTCTCACACCCCATCGAGCTGTCGGATCTACCCGCTGAGGCCCAGGCCTTTGTAACCTAAACTCCCGAGAAAGTTATACCTACACGGATTTTGACTATCTTATAGCGATTTAAATAACTGTACCACAGTGATTTATCTGGTTGACA
>JBBDTM010000096.1:0-17395 GCA_040904425.1 Alkalispirochaeta sp. | reverse complement strand
TCGTAGCAGAGGTTCGACGCGTTGTCCAGCTTTTATGGAAGATCCGAATGCTTACGTGAGAAAGGCCTTAAGTCATTGCATTACAATGTGTTAAAAATGCGGCAGAAAGGACTTGAACCTTCACGAGCGTAAAGCCCACTAGCCCCTCAAGCTAGCGCGTCTACCAGTTCCGCCACTGCCGCGTTGGTGAGCCGGAATATAGCATGCGGCCCCGGGTGTGTCAACAACGGAGCCGCTCTTAGACGTCTCGATATCCAGCGAGAATCTACGTGATGAGGGCATGCTCCAGCTCATCGAGGCGGGTCTTGAAGACCGCCATGGCGGACCGTATCGGTTGGGGATGATGCATGTCGACACCGGCGAGTCGCAACGATTCGATCGGAAACTGGGAGCCTCCGGACTTGAGAAATGCGAAGTATTCTTCACGCTCCGTGGCGCCGCCGTTCAGCACGCGCTGAGAGAGCGTAATCGCGGCTGAGATACCTGTAGCGTACTTGTACACATAGAAAGCTCGGTAGAAGTGGGGAATACGAAGCCCCTCCAGAGAGAGCGCGTCCGGTAGGTATACTGAATTTCCAAAATACGCGTCGAGCAAAGTCTTGTAGTCTGCTCGGAGCGAATCCACCGTCAGCGCTTGTCCCTGCTCGACACGGTCATGGATCACTCGCTCAAACTCGGCAAACATCGTTTGGCGAAAGAGGGTGGCCGCAATGTCGTCAAGCTGCTTGCTCAGAAGATAGGTGTGCATCGGGCTCTCGCGGTGCTTACCGAGAAGGTGATACATAAGCAGTTGCTCGTTGAACGTACTGGCTACCTCTGCCTCAAAAATCGTGTAGTCGTAGTGCTGGAACGGGTTACTGCGCGCGGAATACCAAGAATGCATACTGTGTCCCGCTTCATGCGCCAGCGTGAAGACGTCACGTATCGTGTTTTCCTTGTAATTCATGAGGATGTACGGATCACCCACAAAGCTGCCGGCGGAGAACGCTCCGGACCGTTTCCCCTTGTTCTCATAGCGATCAACCCAGCCGTTGAGCAGTCCCTCGCGGAGGGTGGTGGTGTATTCCTCTCCCAAAGGCGATAGAGCATGAATAGTCGTGTCGACTGCCTCTTCAAAGGTGTGCTTCACCGCAACCTCTGGTACCAGAGAGACTCGGGTGTCGTATGCAGCCAGATCAGGCAGGTCCAAGACTCGCTTCCGCAAATCGTAGTAGCGGTGGAGGAGGGGTGTGTGTTCCCTCACGGTGTTGATTAGGTTGTCATAGACCGAGACCGGCACGTTGTCGGGAAACAGACACGACTCGAGGCTGGAGGAGAAGTTGCGAACTTGCGCGCGGTAGACGTCGAGCTGGACGCTTCCCGACAGTAGAGAAGCAAGGGTGTTCTTGTGCTGATCAAAATGCTGATAGAACTGGTCAAATACCCGTCGCCGAACGTCGCGATCAGCGTGTTCCAGGAGGCTTCCAAGGGAGGATTGGCTGAGCGTTCGCTCTCCCTCGGGTGTTTGAATCGTGCCGAATTCGAGGTCCACGTCAACCAGGGCACCAAACGTCTTGGACGCAGTCTGATTTGGCTCTTCCTGCATCGCCAGAAGTTTTTCCTCGGAAGGCGACAGCGTATGAGGCCGATAGCGCAATACTCGATCCAGACTGATTCGGTGTTCCTGTAGACGAGAGTCAGTCAAGAGTTGCTTCATATCGGACTCCGGAATCTGCTGCAGTTCGGGAGCGAAAAAACTCATTGCGGCACCGATTCTCGAGGCGATCTGCATGAACCGACCGAATCTACTCTGATTTTCGCTGTCTCCCGCATCTTCGCTCTTGCGAAGCATAGCGTAGTACCCGAGGCGCTCTTCCAGTTTGCCGATGTCCACCGAAAGCGTCAGGTAGTCCAAGAGTGTTTTCGCCGATTCGTGCAGACGTCCTTGGAACGACAGAATCGCCTCCTCCTGCTCGATCAGGTGGTCAAGATCCGCCTCCCACGCCTCGTCGTTGCTGTAGAGCTTGGATAGATCCCACCGATCGTGGGTGGGGATTTCATTCCGTGCGGGAATCGTATTCATAGGAGTGGAAGGTAGGCCACCGGCTACACGCTGTCAACCCAGCCGGCTGCGGCGCATATCCGGCGCAGCGCTTTCGCTCGGTGAGATACGTGGTCTTTCTTTTCCTGCGGGAGCTGCGCTACGGAGGAGCCGTACTCCTCAAGCCAGACGATTGGATCGTACCCGAACCCGGTTGTCCCCGGCGCCCGCTCTCTCAGTATTGCTCCGTGCCACGTCTCCTCAACCTGAATCCACCGTTCAGCGTCGAGAATCAGGGTGGCATTGCACACGTAATGGGCACCGCGATCACGTGTATCCCGCAGCGTCTTCAGAAGGAGATCGTTCCTGTCTTCATCCGAGAGAGGCGGCTTGCCCGGTTCATCCCCGAAGCGGGCCGAATAGACTCCCGGTCGATCGTCCAAGGCATGGACACAAATGCCAGAATCGTCGGCGAGCACCGGTATCTGCCGCGTCCCCAGCGCTTGAAACAGGCGATTGGGCACTGCGGCTGCATCCTCGCTGCACGTCACACCAGGGCTGAGTTCGCCCTTTGTAAGCCGAAAAAGCGCGCGGGCCTTGATCAACGAGTTACCTGAAAAGGTATCAGCGGTCTCTTCCACGTCAAAGGAGAAGTCGAAGTCTTTCGGTTGCGCAACTTGAACCGGTGCGTTCAGGAGAGACAGTATTCCTTCCATTTCGGTGCGCTTGTGAGCATTATTGGAGGCCAAAAGTATCGTCGTATGCATGCTCGGAGCCTATCTGCGCGCGGGCCCGCTGTTCAAGTCTGCGAGACAGGTTAGATAGGGCACTGTCCACCGAACCCTTGGGGATTCCGAGAATGGTTGCAACCTCCCGGTTGGTGAGATGAACGGTCTGGCGCTGTAACCGTTTTCGATAGTACTTCCACCGACGGCGATGAAACTCCACCGGATCGTAACCATCATGGCGTGTGGTTCCGGGAAAGATCTGGTGGTGAAGCATTGCGGCGTAATGTCGGTCTCGGTGTTCACGGTAGCCCGTTCGTGCTTGAGATATCCGCTCCCGACGCTCATGAAGATACGATTCGAATCCACGAATCCATCCGATCGGTAGACCGAAGAGCGCCGCGTAATAACTGATTTCGTCCTGATCAAGGAGGGGCAGGTTCTTGCAGAGACAGATCAGCAGCTGTCGACGGACGGTGTCTCGTTGGCGATTATTCGAGAGTATTGCCAGACCGTTGTGCGCGGAGGGCGAAATCTCGCCATCTGCGGGGTCTTCCGAGACGCTTAATTCATCGGAATCGTGACAGCCCAGAGCGTTCTCCGTCCGTCGTCGGCGAGTTTGTTCCCGTTGCCATGTGCGGACGAAGAAACGCAGTGAGGTGAACAGGTACGCATCAAAGCTCGAGCCGCAGTCGACGTAGTCGGAACACAACTTCACAAAACGCGGGTAGAACTCCGCCACGATTTCCTGGCGGCCTTCTGCGTTAATGCCTAGTGGCCGGGTAAGGACCGCGTCCATATGCCTGAGAGCTTGGCGGTAGAACGCCTCCCAAGTCAGATTCCCCGAGTGGTACTCCGAGAGCGCGTGGGTCAATTCGGTCATAGATAGATATCCCTCCACCGGCGTACTGCAAGATCCGTGCCAGTGCGAGTGCCATTGCCCAGCGGTAGTGCTGTTACATAGAGTTACCTGCGAGGTGTTGGCGGATACCGACGTCCTCCGGCGTTGTCAAATCTCTTGCAGGCGGCTGCGAACGATTGGCAGAAGATTGGAAAGGGATTGTGAGCTAAAAGCACCACTGGCCTTTTGGTGCCCACCGCCACCGAAGAGCGCGGCAAGCTGTGATACGTCCGTTTCGTCATTGGCGCGAAAACTAAGTGTGCACCCGCTGTCCTTTTCTTTGACTACCGCGATGGCCCGCACTCCCTCTATTGACAAGAGCAGATGATTCAGCGCGTCAGAATCGCGCCGGGTTCCAAACGTAAGTTCATCTTCACGCGTCATGTAGGTCATGAGTACTGCTCCATCTTGTAGCTGCTCCGCGCGTTCCAACATTCTGCCAATAATCCGGCGGCTCCCCCAGGAACGTCCGCTATTGAGATGGGCGGCAGCTTCTCTAGGAGATGCTCCTGACCGACTAAGTCGGGCAGCTGCTTCAAACGCAAGAGGACTGTAGGCCTCGAGAAATCGAAAAAATCCGGTGTCGGTAGCCAGACCGAGAAACAGCGGCTGCGCTTCCTCCGGTGTGAGGGAACCCAATAATTCGTCGATAAGAGCGGCTATCAGGATCGTGTTGGCCGGGACGTCGGAACGGACGAAGCGGATGTCTCCGAAGTCACTACCCGTCTGGTGATGATCTATTACCGCCAGTTCGCAGTGATCCAGCGCTGAGTTGAACGGCCTAATTCGATCGGGGCTTGAACAATCGACCACAATCGCACCGGTTGCACGATCGTCCAGGTGCTCCGGATCGGTAACAAACTGCTCACCCCATGAGGCGATTTCCTGTCGTTCGAACGGTCCGGGGTTGGCCGTTTGCACCGACTTTCCGATCCGCTGCAGTGCGAGCGCGAGCGCCACCTCACTGCCGATACAATCGGCGTCCGGCTCGAGATGCCCAACGATGATAAACCGAGAATGGCGGCCAAAGAAATCCGTTAGGTCCGACGGAACGTCGATTAAAGGACCGGAAGAGGATGCGTGCTCAAAAAATGACATCTATGCCTATTAGTAATCGATCTCCAGCGTTTCGGTGGCGAACTCTTCACTCAGGTCCTGACCACTGCGTAGAGCGCCCCATGAACGATGGGCCCGATTTTCCTGGGCATACAGCCGAACGTGGCTAAACTCGCCATTCTCATAGAAAACGTTCATATACGGTGCGCTCGGATGAGAGGTATACAGTATCTCGCCCTTGCTCGCGGCGTTAGTAAACCAGCGGCTTGGAAGGTACACTTCACCGGGATAAAGGTCGGTCCGGTTGTAGACAACCTTATAGCCTTGCGAATGAGGATAGAGCGTTTGTACGTACACAGTCAAAACCTGAACATCGACGTTGTCTTCTCCCTGGTCCTGAGAAAACACCCCCGGAACCGCGAGGAGGGCTACCACAACACTGATCAGAAGCAAACGTTTCTTCATGCTGACAATACTACTATGGTGCGAATCACCTTGCAAGCTGTCTTTGCGGTCGAGGAAAGTCATTACGCTAAGCCCAACGCAGCGAGCATGATCGCCTTGATCGTATGCTTTCTATTTTCGGCTTGATCGAAAACACGGGAGGCGGTGCCGTCGATAACTCCGGCGGTCATTTCGTTTCCACGGACGGCGGGAAGACAATGAAGAAAAATTGATTTAGAGGTGGCGGCCAGCGTGTCCTCAGTGACCTGGAACGGACTTAACGCTTTCACACGCTCAGCGGATTTGCTTTCCTCGCCCATCGAGACCCAGACGTCGGTATAGAGCACCGCGGTTTCTGCGGACAAGCTACTGGGATCATGACTGACGGTTATCGTCGCTCCGGATTGGGCGGCGAAGCCGCCTGCCAGTTCAAGAATCGCCGACGGTGGTGCCAGCTCTACCGGGCAATACACCGTGTGCGAGAGCCCCATCTTGGCGGCGGCGATAGCGAGGCTGTTGGAGACGTTGTTGCGTCCGTCGCCGAAATACGCGGTTGTCAGCCCCTCCAGCGAGCCCCAGTGTTCTTCCATCGTCATGAGATCTGCTAGCGCCTGCGTCGGATGCCAGGCGTCGGTGAGGCCGTTAATAACCGGTATATTGGAGGTGGAGGCAAGGGTTTCCACCGACGATTGGGCGAACCCGCGGAACTCTATGATGTCGAACATCCGCCCCAATACCCGGGCGGTGTCTTCGATCGTCTCTTTTGCGCCGAGCTGAATATCCTGGTTCGATAGAAAGACGGGATGGCCTCCCTCTTCACCGAAGGCGGTTTCAAACGCTGCGCGAGTGCGAGTAGACCGCTTTTCGAAGAGCATAGCCAATGAACGACCGGCGAAGCGTTGAGGCCGCGAACCGCGGTGGTATTCCGCTTTCACGTGGCCCGCAAGGTCCAGGAGGTACCGAATCTGTTCCGGTTCGAGATCAGCGATGCGCAGGAGAGAGAAGCCTTCCAAGTTCTTCATAACCTCGGATTATATTGAGAAATCTTACCCGGTGCCAAGATCGTCAGGCGATGCGGTAAGCGGGGAAGTCCCCTTCCGGGCAGAAAGATTCTCGCTGTCCTCCGGTTCTTGCGGAGAACTGGTAGAATCAAAGATGAGTGGAATAATCTCTTCGACGGTAGTTACCGGGTGGAACGTGATTCCCCGGCGAGCGTCGGAGGGAAGCTCGTCCAGATCCTCCCGATTGCCTGCTGGGAGAATAATATCGGTAATTTCGGCGCGGCGTGCCGCCAGGACCTTCTCGCGAATCCCTCCTACCGGCAAGACGCGTCCGGTGAGGGTGAGCTCCCCGGTCATGGCTACGGTGCCTGCCAGAGGTTCGTCTCGGAATAGTGACAGAATCGCGGCGAACACGGTGATCCCCGCGGACGGTCCATCTTTCGGTACGGCCCCTTCAGGAACGTGAATGTGAATATCTCGATCGGAAACTGCGGAAACAATGTGCCAACTCTCGGCACGGGATCGGACGAGGCTCAGTGCGGTTTGAGCGCTCTCCTTCATTACGTCCCCGAGGCTCCCCGTTAACACCAGTCGACCGGTGCCCGGGTAGGATACGCTCTCAATGGAAAGAAGCACACCTCCCACCTCCGTCCACGCCACACCGCGGGCGAGTCCGGCGCGGGCGATACCGTCTCCGGCATCACGACGGTGGCGGGGTGGGCCGAGGAGTCTACGCACGGTTCCCGCGGTGACGTGCCGCTGACGCTTGTCTTCCGGGATCGATTTCTCGATGTGTTCCCTCAGAAGCTTGCGCATTACCGTGGCAATTTGGCGTTTCAGGGTTCGCACCCCGCTTTCGCTGCTGTAGTCGTGGATAAGCGCGTGGAGAGCATCTCCCCGAAACGTGAAACCAGGATCTCCCGCTCCGTTCTCCCGGTTTTGTTCGGGAACCAGAAACTGGCGTGCGATACTCGTCTTCTCCTGTTCCGTATACCCCGGAACGGAAATGATTTCCAGGCGGTCCCGAAGTGCTTGCGGAATGGAGCTGAGTCCGTTGGCCGTGGTGAGAAACGTCACCTGTGACAGATCATATTCCAGTTCGATGTAGTGGTCGGAGAACGTGTTGTTCTGCTCGGGATCCAGTACCTCCAGCAGGGCACTGGAAGGATCGCCTCGGAAATCGGCGCCCATCTTGTCGATCTCATCGAGAAGAATCACCGGATTATGGGTGCCCGCTTTTCGGATTGACTGAATGATTCGTCCCGGCATCGCTCCCACGTACGTCCGACGATGTCCACGAATTTCCGCCTCATCACGCATACCACCCAAGGAGAGCCGTACGAACTCCCGGGCCAGAGCGCGAGCCATGGACCGACCCAAGGAGGTCTTGCCGGTTCCGGGAGGTCCCACGAAACAGAGAATCGGTCCTTTCAGGTCACCGTTGAGGGTCTGCACCGCCATGAACTCCAGGAGTCGATCCTTCGGTTCACGAAGACCGTGGTGGTCACCGTCCAGTATCTCCCGCGCACGGGAAATATCGATCGGTGGTGATGGTTGTCGCTGCCAAGGAAGATCGAGCAACCATTCCAGGTAGGTTTGAATGATTCCCGCCTCCGGTGACACCGGCGGAACTTTCTTGAGTCGGGAGAATTCACGGTCCGCCCGAGCTCTGACCGTCTCAGGCAGGTGTGCTGCATCGATTCGAGCGCGGAGATCACCGAAGCTTTCGTCTTGGTCGTCACGTCCTAACTCGCGATTAATCTCCTTGATCTGTTCCTGAAGGAAGTACTCTTTCTGACCGTGCTCCAAACGCTTCCGGACGCGATCCCGTATGGACCGCTTCATACCCAATAGTTCGACTTCATGTTGCAAGGATTCGGCCAGAGCGCCAACCCGTCGCACCGTCTTCGCTTCGCCCAGAAGCTGGAGACGCAGCGACAAATCTAACGGAAGGTTGCCTCCGGCAAGATCCACCAGCCGGTCCGCCCCGTCGGCCTTCTCCAGTCTATCTGAAACGCGCGACCCGAGAGTCGGGTGTAGTGTGACGTATTCCTGCAGAGTTTCCCGAACAACGCGGACCAACCCTGGAAGTTGCTTGTCGGGATCGCTGTGGTCGGGATTAATAGGAGTGCATCGGAGGCGACGAAGGCCATCGTCTTCCTGCGGATCATCAACCTTTACCCGTTGCCGCCCCTCCACAACAACGCGCATACCGCCGTCAGGCATTCGCGCTACGTGGTGAATGTGGGAGATCGTCCCCGCCTCGGGAGGGTGCTCAGCGGCGACAGCCTCCGCCGGCTGCGGAACTATTACGATGGCACGATCGGCTTCCATGGCGGTATTGATTACCGCCTTTTCCGCTTCCGCCCGTACCACAAGCGGAACGGATACACCGGGGAATAGAACGGAGTTTGCGAGCGGGAAAACCGGAAGACGTCGGCGATCCCCGCGGTCGCCGAACAATCTCATGCGGATTTCTGGATGAGCTCGACGTTAGGCTTCTGGCCGGTCTCCACATCCGCCTGCGTGATGGTTACCCGTTTTTCCCCTTCGATGGAAGGAAGCTCGAACATGAGTTCAGTCATGAGGCGTTCAACGATCGACCGAAGACCCCGAGCACCCGTCTTTCGTGAGAGCGCTTGCGCCGCGATCGCCTCCAGTGCTCCATCCTCAAACTGAAGGTCTACGTTGTCAAGTTTGAGGGCGATCTGATACTGCTGGACGATGCTGTTCTTGGGCTCTTTCAGAATCCGCACGAGGGACTCCTGATCCAGATCCTGAAGCGTTACGTGGATCGGAAGCCGCCCGACAAATTCAGGGATCAGCCCAAACTTGATCAGGTCGTCGGGGTGCATCTGACGGTACAGAGTAACCAGATCCTTGTTCTGCGCCGTCTGAATGTCTGCGCCAAAACCCATGGGCTTCTTGGATACGCGGCTTTCGATGACGCGATCCAATCCGACAAACGCCCCGCCCACGACAAAAAGAATGTTCGTGGTATCGATGCGGATCATTTCCTGACTGGGGTGCTTGCGTCCCCCTTGCGGAGGTACTGAGGCCACTGTGCCTTCAATGATCTTGAGTAGCGCCTGCTGGACGCCTTCCCCGCTCACGTCTCGGGTGATCGACGCGTTTTCCGATTTTCGAGCGATTTTGTCGATCTCGTCGATGTAGATAATTCCCCGCTCAGTGGCGGAGATATTACCGCCGGCACTTTGGTAAAGCTTGAGTAGGATGTTCTCCACGTCCTCGCCAACATACCCCGCCTCAGTGAGAGTCGTGGCGTCGGCGATCGCAAAGGGAACCTTCATCTTCTTGGCGAGCGTTCGAGCGAGAAGCGTCTTTCCCGTACCGGTGGGACCCATGAGCAGGACATTTGACTTGTCCAGTTCAATTTCTTGGTCGAGATCCGCTTTGTGACTAATTCGCTTGTAGTGGTTGTATACCGCCACGGACAGCGTCCTTTTCGCGTCGTCCTGACCGATTACATAATGGTCGAGATAGGACTTGATCTCCTTCGGACTCGGTACGGTGTCGAGAATATTGGACGTGAGGATATCATCCTCTTCATCGATCATTCTTTTGCAGACGTTTACACACTCGTCACAGATATACACGCCGGGACCGGCGATCAATCGGCGCGCATGCTCCGCCTTTTTCCCGCAAAATGAACAGGACTTACCGCTTTCAGTTTTCTGCTTGATCATGGGCTCCTCGAACCAGAACTTCGTCTACTATACCATAGTTTACACTTTCTTCCGCGGACATAAAATAGTCGCGTTCAAGATCGGTACTGATCTGCTCTGCTGTTTTGCCGGTGTGAGTGGCAAAGTAGTCGATAAGCATCTTCTTGAGCCGTACGATTTCCCGAGCTTGGATGCCGATGTCGGTCGCTTGGCCCTGAACGCCGCCCCAAGGCTGGTGGACCAGGATTCGAGAGGAGGGGAGTGCCCGGCGTTTGCCGGCGGCTCCGGCGGTCAGAAGGAGCGCTGCCATAGAGGCCGCTTGCCCCATACAGATCGTCGAGATATCAGGCTTGATATACTGCATCGTGTCGTAAATGGCGAGACCGGCGGTAACGGAGCCGCCGGGACTGTTAATGTACAGGTTGATATCTTTTTCGGGATCCTGACTCTCAAGGAACAGCATCTGAGCGACGACGAGATCCGCCGTGGCATCGTGGATTGGTCCGTCCAAGAAGACGATCCGATCTTTAAGAAGTCGAGAAAAGATGTCATACGATCGTTCACCGATGCCGGTCTGCTCGACGACAATCGGCACCAGGTTGTTGTTCTGCTCGTTCATATGGCCAAACCTAATCATTCTCTGAGAGCAAGTCTACATAGGCGATCTTATCGCCCTTCTTGGTCTTTGACTCTTCGAGCGCTTTGTCAAACATGCGGCGCTCAGCCACTTCCTGCTGCACGTACGCGAGCATTCCCTGACCCTTGTAGTACTCGATGATCTGTTCCGGATCGGCGGATCGCTGGGAAGCATCATTTCTGATTTCCTCTTCCGCGTCCTCTTCACTGACCTCAATTCCCTCGTTCTCGATCATCTTCTGTACAAGAAGAGTGCGTTTGATTCGTTCGATGGCTGCCGGGCGCCACTCTTCGAAAATCTCATCCCGAGTTTTCCCCTGCATCTGCAGCAGCTGATCCAGCTGCTCCGGAGTAACTCGATACTGTTGGGCCAGATTCTGCCAGCTCTGCTCCAGCTCGGTGTCCACCATCGTGGCCGGCACCTCGACCGTTGATTTCTCCACGATCTGTGTCATGAGCTGATCAATCTTTCGACTTCGCACACGATTCTCGGCGTTCTTTTCGAGCTTGCTACGGACGTCCTTTCGGAGGTCGTTCAGTGTCTCGAAGTCATCGCTTATGTCCTGTGCAAACTCATCATCCAAATCGGGGAGATCCCGCTGTCGGATTCGGGTGATGGTGACACGAATTCGTTTCTTCTCTCCTGCCAGTTCTTCGTGTTCAAAGTCTTCCGGAAACTCTTTCTCGATCACCTTGGGTTCATCGGCTTTCATGCCCACTACCTCGGTGTCCAAGTGATACAGGTTGTGACCTTCCCCGACGGTGAACTCAAAATCTTCCCGGCGAGTACCCTCGATCGTTTCGTCGTTGTCGTCGACTTCCTCGTAGGTCATCGTCACCAAGTCTCCCTCGGCAACGGCTCCATCTTCTTTGTCGATCACTAGGGCGTTTTGCTGGCGGAGTTCCTCGATATCGCGGTCTTCATCTTTCTTTGTGATCTTCACCTGCGGTTCCGCGACCTCCAGCCCTTTGTACTCACCCAACTGCACGTCGGGAAATACATCGTACGTGACACTGAACGTCAATGCTGACGCTGGATCCAGTTCCAGGTCGTCATCTACAAGAGTCGGTCTGGCGTAGGGGAGAGGCTTCTCGTCGATATCCTCGACCGCTTCGCCGATTCCGCTCTCCAGTAGATCTTGCAGCGTTTCCGCACGAAACGCCTCACCGAATTTTCGTTCAAGAATGTTGCGGGGCACTTTGCCTTTGCGAAATCCCTTGATCTGAGCATCTTTTGAATACTTCTTAACGAGTTCGTCGTATTTAGACTGCACTGCATCAGCGGGAATCGTGACGGTGAGCTTTACGGCGGAGTTCTCGAGCTTTTCTATTTTCTTGTCCTGTACCATGTAGCAGCCTTCCCAAGTGAAAATATGTGGCGTCAACAAAAAAGGCGATTCGGAAGACCGAACCGCCTCAGAGAACAGCGAGAGACGGGATTCGAACCCGCGACATCCACCTTGGCAAGGTGGAGCTCTACCACTGAGCTACTCTCGCGAAATACCGGAACGACTTGAGCGCTCACGGTGGTGAAATGAACCGCCCACTTCCCTGCGAGAGAAGGGACTCGAACCCTTACGCCTTTCGGCACCAGATCCTAAATCTGGCGTGTCTACCAATTTCACCACTCTCGCGCATGGTATCTAATCGCGAACCATTTGGTCAAGCGTATCCGGCGCGCCTCCGATCGTCTCCGGTGGCGCGGGAAATGAGCCGTGAAGGGTTCGAACCTTCGACCCGCAGATTAAGAGTCTGCTGCTCTACCAGCTGAGCTAACGGCCCACAATCGCTATCTGTACGCCCGGCAGGATTCGAACCTGCGACCTGCGGATTCGAAGTCCGACGCTCTATCCAGCTGAGCTACGGGCGCGACTTCGGGTGGATGACGGGACTTGAACCCGCAACAACCAGAACCACAATCTGGTGCTCTACCATTGAACTACATCCACCGCAAGTGCGGTGGACTATGCCCGTAATCGCCTCGATTTGTCAAGTCGTGCCTAAATGCGTTTGCCCTGGACGGTTACCGGGTGATGGTCGCCAAAAGGTAGCTTCGCGTCCAGGGGATCGTTTGCTCAGGAATCGCCGCCGCGGACGTTCCAATGCGCTGCACCGTTTCCGCTGTTGCCTGACGCGCCAGAGCGCGTCCCAGGGGCGATTCCGGCTCAAGCCAGCGGGCGATCTGATGTGACGAGATACTCCGTTGTGAAACAACGGGATGAGTTGAGACCTCTATGTGCACCGCAGGCTCGGTTACCGATTCAGCCACAGCGTGCCAGGCAGCGGTTCTCTCCGGGGCTACGTTCCCTTCCGCTGCCTGCAGCGCGTCGCGATCGGCGCTGTCCAGCTGCAGGATGGTCGATGGGCGAGTACCGTTCGTCGGGTCGACGTCCACGATTACAGCCCGACCACCGGAGGCGAGACGCTGCGATACGGCGTCCACCGTGTCCCGGGGATCTTCAGGAGCAAAGCTCCGTACGAGTATGCGATCGAAGGGTCCCGGGTGGTATGAACTCTCTGACTCGGGGTGCATGGCAGTGGCTGCGGGAATTAGTTCCGGGGCGTCAACACTGGAATCGTCGATCGTCAGTGAATGGCGCAGAACGTCAAGCTTGTCAGGAGGGCTCCAGACCGCGGTGAGTCCGCCATGTGCGCGCCGGAGAACCTCCCAGACAGCCACCAGAACCCCGTCCCCGGCCAGTAGAACGCGATCCTCCGGGCGGATTTCCAGGTGGTTTATCAGTAGATCCCTGAGCTCCCGAACGTGCTCATACAGTTGTCCCTCCGCCCGGTGCGTCCAATCGGTATCACTGCCCCGGGAGGGGGCGACTACCCACGCTACATCAGGGAGTTCTTGGAGGGCAGCCAGCTGGAGCCGTCTTCGCTCCGCGAGTTGCTGGGCTCGAGCCCCCTCCCATCCGAGCGACCCAGGCTGATAGAAATTGCGGCCCTGGAGTCCACCCGGGAGATACTGTTGCGCCACCCAATGACCTCGATAGGCGTGGGGATAGAGGTACCCCTTCCCGTGACCCAGGGCTGCTCCATCACGATTTGCGTCGCGCAAATGGTGGGGCACCTCCGTGTCTGATACATCTTCGAGACTCTTGAGGGCGTCAAAATAGGCGAGGGTCGTGTTCGATTTCTCACAATTCGATAGGTAGAGTACCGCCTGAGCCAGGTGAAACTGTCCCTCCGGCAGTCCTACCCGATCGAAAGCTTGGGCACAGGCGGTCACCACTGAAATCGCCTGGGGATCCGCCAGACCGATATCTTCCGATGCCTGAACCAGAAGCCTGCGAAAGATGTAGTGTGGATCTTCGCCGGCGGTTACCATCCGCGCAAGCCAATACAGCGCCGCATCCGGGTCTGAACCGCGAACCGACTTAATCAGAGCGCTAATCGTATCGAAATGGTAGTCACCATCCTTATCATAGAGGACTGCCCGTCGTTGAATACTGTCTTCTGCCGTGGACAAGTCAACGTGAATGGTCGCTCCCGACGGTGGAGGAAACGTGTCGTGACTCGTCTCCACCGCAAGTTCGACGGCGTTCAGAAGTGTTCTGGCATCGCCCGCGGCGGTAGAAACCAAGTGTTCCCGGGCTTCGTCACTGATGGTAACGGCGTAGTTGCCGTAGCCCCGGTGAGGATCGGAAAGAGCGTTGTCCAGAACCTGATGTAGATGGCGCGGTTCCAGTGGCTTCAACAAGAACACGCGGCTCCGCGACAGCAATGCCCGATTGACTTCGAAAAACGGATTCTCCGTAGTGGCGCCGATGAGGATGATTGTGCCCTCTTCAACCCAAGGGAGAAGCGCGTCCTGCTGGGATCGATTCCAGCGGTGGACTTCGTCTACAAAGAGAATTGTCCGCCGATTAACGTGCTCCCGGAACGCCTTGGCCTTATCGATAGCCTGCCGCAATTCCTTGACTCCACTAAGGACGGCGTTGACGGATAGGAACTGACTCCGCGTCTGTTGCGCGATCACTTGAGCCAAGGTCGTCTTGCCGGTCCCCGGGGGCCCGGACAGGACGATCGAGCTGATCTGGTCAGCCTCGATCGCACGTCGTAGGAGTCTGCCCGGCGCCAGTATGTGTTCCTGTCCTACAAACTCCTGCAACGTTTGTGGCCGCATCCGTGCTGCCAAGGGATAGCGTTCAGTCTCGAATGGCAAGTCCATGCCAGTTCCGTCGTTCACGTGTCGAACAGGTCGCGTTCGTTCCCTCTCTGCGATTCCAGTTCCTGCAACTCCTCGTTCTTGGCGAGCGCTTCCTGTTCCAGTTCTTCCAGTTCCCGGCGGCGCGCCGTAATGCGATCGTGCAGCTGCGAAATCTCGTCCGTAATGGTGAGCGCTTTCTGGCCCGCCTTGAGGCGCTCCAGGAGCGAATCGAAATGCGCGATTCGCTCTTCACACTGCTTCAAGGCATCGATCTTATCTGAGAGATTCTCTGGAGGATCTTCACGCGCTACCCGGCCGAGGGAGGCGAGGATCTCCCCGCTTTCGGTTTTTGCGGCTTCAATCTCCGATTCTCGCTCCTTCCGTGCTCGCGCCAGTTTCTGCCCATTGCCGAGGCTGTTGAATTCGGCCACCAGTTTGCCCGATTCCTCCTTTAACTCCTGCAACGCGGAATCGATTTCTTCGCGCCGCTGCTCAACGTCCTTGATCGGTTGTGCTACGGCGCTCAGCTCTTCATCGTCCATTTGAGCGACAAAGTCGGTTTCCACGAGCCGCCGACCGGAATCCTGCAAGAGACGGGGCAGCTGATTGGTTCGCACCGATTTTCGATTCTTGGCGATCGCCCGGCGCGTCTTGGTTCCGATTCGTTCCACGATCGACCGCTGTTGCTGCGCAGGTTCTGCCGAATAGCGGTCCAGTTGTGCGTCAAGAAGGCGAATATCATCCTGATACCGTGCCAGGCTCTCAAATGCGTCGGAGTAGGAGGGATCGATCAAGGGATGGTGCTTAAAGATACGAAAGGCGACGGCGCCGATCTGTTCATACACGTCGTCCAGGCCACGAAAGAGGCTTTCCCGCTCCTTCTGGAGAGCTTTCATCCGGTCCCGGATCTCGTTCTGGCGCTGATCAATCTCCATGAGCCGCTCGATCGCCGAACTGGCCGCTTCCAGACGCTGCTGAATCGAGTGGTGACGCTTAACCAGAGGTGCGGCCTCCTCGGGAAGTTTGCTCTCGGGCAGGTCGAGAAGACGTTCACCGATCAACCGGCGCTGATCTTCGCATTCCCTTATTGCTCGTTGTCGAACATCGACGATTTCTTGCAACCGTTTTGCGTAATCGGGCATTCTGTACCTCTCTATTCAGCCAGAAGCGGCTGTAATGATTCCATTCCCCGTAACCCGTGGCAAAAAAGATGCCAGTGGCCGGAGTTGTAGTGTCCCCGTTCCCGGAGTACGGTAAGGACCGTCTCCATGTTGGTATGAATAACGCCGGAGCGCAAGAAGCTCTCCGGCAGTTGTGCCTTTAAAACGGACCGTGTATCGCTGGACGCCAGAGAATTCAGATATTCCAGAAGTCTTACCGGAACCGGATTCTCAAAATCGTCCTGGAGCAGCGCGCGCTGATCGTCGGGAACGTCGGACCGCGATCGAAGCCACATGACGTTGGGGAAATACTGCCGCGCCTGATTCCACCAGGAATCGGGAGCCCGAACCGTAAGGGTTAGCGTGACGTTCCAGAGGACCACGCCGTTACGCCGCGAGGGATCCGTTCTCCCGGTGACCGCCCGCAGAGACCGGGCATGATCGAGGCCGTGGGGTCCGTCAGTGAGCTCAACTTCAAGTACTACCATAGCACTACTACTTTACCACACGGTCGTTCCGAAAGAAGGGCTACGAGAGTTAGTTGAACAAATGGTTAATATCCTCGTCATCCGTGCCAAGGATTTCCTGAATTCGCAGTGTCATGGCGCGGCGTTCGCGACCGGCGTGTATCGCTCGAGCCGCGCGCTCCAGTCTATCGGTGGTTGATCGCAACTCGATCAGTTGCTGTTTTTCCTCAGTGCCGAAGACATCGGTCGTGGACAGGAGGAACGACAGCTCTTCCGGTGATAGGTCGCCCAACATCGACTGATCAACCTCGTATCCGGCAACGTGGGCAAACTCCTTCAGGTCGGCCACGGCGGTATCCGTGAGCTTCTGCAATTCCGACACATGTTCATCCGATACGGGTAGATCTTGAAAGAGATCGACATCCGCTTCAAGAAATGCCTTATCTTCGTGCATCGATTGGATACGAAACCGTTCGGTACCCACGGTGAGAATGTCCATGCGCCCGTCGTCGTAGCGGTTTATCACGTTCTCGATCGAAGCGAGACAGCCCACCGACTGAATCGTCGTTCCGGTGTGCAGTACGACCCCAAACGGCTGTTCCTCATCTAGGCAGTGCTGCACCATGAGGCGATAGCGCTCTTCAAAGATATGCAAGGGCAACGGCATCCTCGGCATGAGGACAAGACCGAGAGGAAAGACGGGTACGCGAGTCACAGGTAACTCTTCGATATGGAACATCTCATCGGGCAGAAGGTACTCACAGGGCTACCAGAGAGCAATATCTATGGCGACTCGGCGTTCAATTCTTCGAGACGATGCACCGTCTCTTCCCACTTCGTGGACGTCTCCTGCTGGTCCTGTTCGTTCTCTGCGAGAGATCGCTGCAAGCGACGAATCGCATCCGGGTCCGTATAGTTCTCCTCGAGCGACATCGCTTGCTGGATCTCCTGATGCGCGTGTTCGAGGCGCTCGAGCTTGTGCACCAGTTCCTGTTCCGCCCGTTCCATGCGCCGCATTTCACCGCGGAGCACTTTCTGTTCGGTATAGTCGTTCCTCGGGTGGTTGGAGCCGGTCTCCGGTGAGAGCGGTTCACCGGAGACCGAAGCGATCTCGGCGGTGGTGAACACCTCGCCGAGATGGCT
>JBBDTM010000095.1:0-17458 GCA_040904425.1 Alkalispirochaeta sp. | reverse complement strand
GCCGCTCCACGGCTTCTCAGCCCTGCCCTCGCGGCGTGAGACGGAACTTACCAGACCTCACCCCCGCAGGTCAACAGGTTTGTTGAAATCTGATGAGCGAAATGTTCCTGCGGCTGATATGTTACACTGCGCTGTATGAGTACGATCGAAAAACGTCTCGCTGGACTGCGTTCGTTCATGGATACAGCCGGCGTAGAAGCAGTTATTGTTCCCAGCAGCGACCCTCATCAAAGCGAGCACATGCCTTCTCGTTTTCAATCACGAGCATACATCAGCGGCTTTCACGGCTCCGCCGGGACAGTAGTGGTGACCCGCCGCGAGGCGGGGCTGTGGACCGACTCGCGGTATTTCTTAGCCGCTGCACAGGTGCTTCCGAAACACGCGATCGCTTTGCACAAATCGGGCATTCCCGGAGTAATGGAGTACCCTCAATGGTTGGCCCACCACCTGCACCCCGGTGACACGGTAGGAGTGGACCCTCGACTGATCACGGTATCCCAGATGCGTCACATTCAACAGCAACTGCAACCCCAGGAAATCACGTTGCAGGCCATCGCCGACCCCATGGCGGAGATATGGCCCGACCGACCATCGTTACCGGCGGATGAGGTCTGGCCGTTGGCGGACGAGTTTGCCGGCGAAACAACTGCGGACAAACTGCGTCGACTTCTCACGGAGATGAAGAACCACGGCACCCAGTCCCATGTGATTACCAGTCTCGACGACATTGCGTGGGTGCTCAATCTACGGGGAAGCGATGTCGAGTACAATCCGGTTTTCCTGGCTTACCTCGTCGTCACGCGCGATACCGCGCACCTATTTACTGACGCCACCCGCCTCCGCGATGATGCGATCCAGGTCCTGCGCGCTTCGAACGTCTCCGTGAAGCCCTACGAGTCGTTTGACGGCGCTTTGAGCGAGCTTGCCGGTCCGATTCTTCTCGATCCGGAACGAGTCAGCTGGCACGTCTACGCAACTGTCTCCGGACGCGCGATCCGGGAGCGTCCGCAGCCCACGACCCACATGAAATCCCGCAAGAATTCGGTGGAGCTCAACCACACCCGCCACGTAATGATCCGTGACGGCCGGGCAATGGTCCGGTTCCTGTCCTGGATCGACCAACAGCTGGACGCCGGGGACACGCTTACCGAGGCTCGCGCCGCCGAGAAGCTCCACGCGCTCCGTACGCGGGATTCGCGGTACATCAGTGACAGCTTCGCCTACATTTCGGCTTGGGCCGGCAACGGGGCGATCGTGCACTACTCCCACGACCCCGACCACTCGGCGACTTTTGGGAAGCGGGGGATGTATCTCATCGATTCGGGAGGACAGTACCTGGACGGTACCACGGACATCACGCGAACGATTACCATCGGAACACCCACGGCCGAGGAACAGGAGGATTTTACCCTCGTTCTCAAGGGGCATATCGCCCTGGCGCGGCTCCACGTTCCGGAGGGGACGGCGGGACGCGACATCGATGCGATCGCTCGCCGTGATCTTTGGATGCACCATCGCAACTACGGCCACGGCACGGGTCACGGGGTCGGTTTCGTGCTGAACGTTCACGAGGGACCGCAGAAGATCTCCCCCGGCAACAGCGCTACCCCACTGCAACCGGGGATGGTTATCTCAAACGAGCCGGGACTGTACCGTGAGAATCAGTACGGGATCCGAATTGAGAACCTTGTCGCCGTGGAGAAAGCGGGAGGAGAAGCGTTTGGGGAGTTTCTGTCTTTTGAAATGCTCACGCTATGCCCGATCGATCTGAGACTGGTGGATGCGGAACAGCTAAACGGCGCGGAGCGGGAATGGCTCAATGAATACCACCGAGCAGTCCGCGAGGAGTTGCAGGAAGGTCTGAACGACGATGACCGTGCCTGGCTGGAGCACGCCACCCGCCGGATCTGAGCGCCGCTCAGTCTATGAGCGCCCAGAGGGGCGCGCAGCGGCGCCTTTCACTGGGGCAGGATGATCGTGTTGATCGAGACGTCCAGCTCACCGGCGCGCTCGAACACCTGCTCCCGGGTTACGCTACCCCGCGGACGTGGGTGCGGCGGCGCGTCACCGATGAGGATGATCATTCGCTCCGGCGCTTCCCATTCAAACCCTTGGACGCTCGCCCAGAGCGCTTCATAGACCGCTTCCGGAATATCCCGACCACCGGCAACACGAATGCGGTTCAGCCGGTCCTGGACCAGTTCATAGGTATCGACGAAATCGTACTTGCGAACCAGGTATTCCTCGAGATAGTCCCGATACAACATCAGCCCCACGCGAAACTCGTCAAACCCTGAAAATTTATCACGGAGCAAATCCACCAGCGACTCCTGGAGCACCGGCATGTCGTCGTGCATACTCTGCGTGGTATCCAGTGCCAGAACCAGCTCGATCGCCGTACCCTCGTCAGGCAGGAGATCCGCGATTCTTCCGATCGTATCCTCCGGTCCCTCGCTGTAGACAGACTCACCGTCGTTCTCACGCGAGATATCCTCAAACGCCTCCACCGTGTCCGGCATGAAGTTTCCCTCCGGAGGTCCCTTCAGGGGAGCCTGTTCCACCCGGAGAATGAAGGGGTTGTCCCGAAAGGCGCCGCGATAGTCAGCGTAAGGTTCTTCAAACGCCCGAATACTGAGGTACGTACCGTCCAGGACCATCACCTCACCATTGCGGGTATCGGGATATCCGAACTCCACGAGGTATGGAATAAAGATTCGAAACGCCCGGCCGAACTCCTCGTCCGGCTCCGGGGTACTGTCGACAAGAAAGTGGCGGCCGTCATCGGGAAGAAACTCGCCGTCCAAAATCCGCCGTTCTCCGGCGTTCAACGGATGAGCCTCCCGGGCACGAAAGGCGAAGGTTGTGGGGCGCCGATCGGGAGCCTCCGTGGATTCGGTAAGGAGAACGGAATCGATCTCCGGCCGCTTTCGGATCCACAATTCGTACCCGCCATCAATACTCTGGTCGATACGGATATCATCGGTGGTAATCGCGAGCCCCTCGGTATCCGGGGACGCGTCGTTATCCTGGGCGTACAGCGTCGACAAACCGACAACCGTGAGGAAGATCGGGATCCAGCATAGAATGTACCGTTTCATACACACCCCTCTTAGAAGTGTGTCGGCATGATGGGCGTCGCTCGTTACTGCGTCAGGTCAATCACCGCCGGAAACTCCGGAGGAGGTCCTTCGGAGAGGTCACCGTCCAGCTCATCGAGAAAGAACTCAAACGTTTCGATGAAGGACGCAGCGAACCGACACACCACGGCGGTGTCGAGTGTAGTTGAGACGAACAGGCCGTAGCGATCCCGGTCGGACTGCACGACGTACCGTTCCGCCGACGACCGCACGAACCGCTGCATCGTCACCTCCGCGCACAGAACTGAATCCCAGTCTCCGGGGCCGGTAGATGAAAGGTCACCGACACCGGCCTCGGTGGTAATGAACACGTCCACCGGAACACCACCGACATCGTATTGTGCTTCAATAAAACGAATGGAGTTGGCCGGGAGAATCGGCACCGCGCGCCCTCGCTGCGGCTGGCGGATTAAGAACCCGAAGGACGGAGCATCCTGGGCTGCAATCGGTGCACTGATGAGAATGGTGCAGAGTAGGATCAGGGCGCTATACCGAACGGGCCGCACGGTACCTTTCACTCCACCGTCACGCTCTTGGCTAGGTTCCGGGGCTGATCCACATTGCATCCCCGCTCCAGAGCACAGTAATAGGCAAACAGCTGCGTCGGAACCGCCATTAGATAGGGGTACATCAGCTCGCTCGCATGCGGCACGTAGATGACGTCGTCGGCGATACCGGCGATTTCATGGTCGCCTTCAACGGCCACGGCGATCACAGGACCGCTGCGCGCCTTTACCTCTTTCATGCTGTTAATAACCTTGTCTCGCAGACCATCGTCGGGAACAAGGAAGAACGAGGGAGTGTCGGGATTGATTAGTGCGATAGGCCCATGTTTGATCTCGGCGGCACTATAGCCCTCGGCGTGGATGTAGCTCACCTCCTTAAGTTTGAGTGCCGCCTCAAGAGCCACCGGGTAGTTGATACCGCGACCGAGAAAGAGGAAATTGTCCGACCCTGCGTACTTGCGTGCCAGCGCCTGCAACGGCGACGTGTCGTCGAGAATCTGTTGAATCTGATCGGGGATGAGACTCATCGCCTCCACAAACCGGCGCCCGTCGTCAAAGGACATGTCCCGCATGCGTCCCATAATCAGTGCAAACAGATAGAGAGCGGTGAGCTGACTGGTAAACGCCTTCGTGGACGCCACGGCGATCTCCGGCCCGGAGTGGATGTAGACTCCTCCATCGGACTCCCGGGCGATCGTGGAACCGACCACGTTACATATTCCGAGTACACGGCCGCCCTTGCGGTGAACCTCGCGCATGGCGTACAGCGTGTCCGCAGTTTCACCGGACTGACTGATCGCGAAGTAGAGGCTGTTCCGTTCCACGATCGGGTTACGATAGCGAAGCTCGCTGGCGAGTTCAGCGCCGGCAGGAATACGCGCCAGTGATTCCAGCACGTAGGACGCGACCATTCCTGCGTGATAACTCGTTCCCGCGGCGAGAATCTTGATGCGGTTAATGTCGAGGAGCTCGCGATTGGTTAAGTTGAGACCACCCAGATGTCCGGTGGCATATTCCGCGTCGATTCGTCCCTTCATCGCGCGAGCGATCGATTCCGGCTGCTCGAAGATTTCTTTCTCCATGAAATGCGGGAACCCCGCCTTTTCAATTTCTTCCAGCTCCCACCCGACGTGGTCGATCTGCTTCTCCACAGGGTTATTTCGCAGATCGGTTGTCCGATAGGTATCGGCCGTGACCGAAACCACCTCTCCGTCTTCGATGTAAATGACCTGTTTGGTGTGGGCGATGATCGCCGTGACGTCGCTGGCAAGGAACATCTCGCCATCACCGATACCCAGGACCAGGGGAGACCCGTTCCGGGCACCCACCAAGTGACCCGGTTCATGAGCATGCATCACCACCAGACCATATGTTCCCTTTATGAGGCGCACCGCCTCTTTCACGGCGGCCTCCAGATCACCGGTGTATGAGTCAGCCACCAGATGGGCTACTACCTCGGAGTCCGTTTCGGTTGCGAAAACGTGTCCCTCTCCCTCGAGGCGGTTCTTCAGAGTCTGGTAGTTCTCGATAATGCCGTTGTGAACGATCGTCACGGTGCCACTGGGATCGGTATGGGGATGGGCGTTGTTGTCGGTAACACTTCCGTGAGTGGCCCAGCGGGTGTGCCCGATACCGGTGGTTCCGGGCAAATCATCGGGAACGTGGGCACGAAGATCGTTGATCTTCCCCGCCCGCTTTATGAGCTGAAATGCTCCTTCATACTGAACATTGATGCCCGCGGAGTCGTATCCGCGATATTCCAACCGTTTGAGACCCTCGATGAGGATGGGAGCAGCCGCACGCGGCCCGCAATATCCGATAATTCCACACATACTTATAATTCCTCCACAGTCACCAGCGCAACCAACCGCCGCGTATCCTGTAATCGTATCGCGTTTCCTTCGATTCGACAGATTCCCGCCGTGTCAAAGCCGTACAGAACCTCCGCTATCAGATTCTGCGGCGACTGCAGGTCGAGCGCGATCGCTTCCACCGTCTTGTCAAAAGTGAGCACCGGGTCCTTGGTCTGCTTTTCAGTGAACCGGTTGTACAGATTCAGCGCGATCATGCTCCGCTCGTTGCGGCGCAGAAGCTGCTGAATCTGGCTGTTGGCATTCTGCAGACGTTGGGAGAGTTTGTCGATGACGCTCATGGCGATCTTGGTATTCTTGCCGATCATCGCCTCGAATCCGGGGCGATCAAAGGCAAGAATTTCCACCGTCCCGGAAGTGGTGGCCGTGGCGGATCGTTTGATATTCGACACGATGGCCATCTCCCCAAAGAACTCACCCTTCCCGAGCTCTGCAAGAAGATGGTCTCTGCCATCGATCTTCTTAGTGATCCGAATATAGCCGGACTGGATGATGTACATCTTCTCGCCGACATCGCCTTCCTGAAAGATGGGCGTGTCGTCGCGGATCGTTTGGCCGTATTTCTCAAATAGCGGATTATCTGACACCGTTTTCCTCCACCGAGGTGCAGTATAGTGCCGGGTCCGGCCCGTCGCAACCGTTTCGAGAAGCAGCGTGTCTCTCAGGGCTGTCGAAGAGGGAAGGAGGACGTATGAACCGGCATGGTCTAGGAGGAAGCTTCCTGGTTGGATTGGTGGCAATACTCGCACTCTTCGGGTGCTCCGCGGTACCGGAATTGCCGGACATGATCGAAGGAGACTGGCAGCCGCCGGTCCTCACCACCGTTGCCGCCCGCGGTCGATCGGATTTCGCCCTGGTCTTTGACAAACCGGTCGAGCTCCGCGAGGCCGATCTGACGCCGGAACGCGCGATCGTTGACGCCCGGTGGCGCGACGGCGAACTGGTAGTGTCGGTGGACGAACCGCTCCATGCGGGCGAGCTGTACTGGATCGATGCTCAGGTGGAAGACCGTTCCGGCAATATATCCTCAGTACTGGTGTCGGTATACGGTCTGAACCCGGACCTTCCCGCGGTTCTCATCAACGAGGTCGTCTGCCAGGGCACGGGGAACCACACCGATTGGGTGGAACTGCGGGCGCTGGAAGCGGGCAACTTGGGCGGATTAACGCTGTACGAGGGGAGCCCTTCGTACTGGGACAGCCGGTACGTGTTTCCGCGAATGGAGGTCGCCGCCGGTGACTACATCATCGTACACTTCAAGCCGCAGGGAGATCCGGAAGAGATCGACGAAATCGACGGCGACCCGACGGCTAGTGGTGGGCAGAACCACCACCCCGAGGCGTGGGACGTATGGGTTGGCGGCGGTGACGGCATACCCAATACCACCGGCGCGTTAAGCCTGAGCGAGTATCCCGGGGGACCGATACTGGATGCATTTCTCTACACCTCTAAGACGTACGACGCGGCCCATCCGCTGCGGGGATTCGGACTGGCGTCTCAACTGGATTTCCTGGAAGAGTTGGTAGAGCTCGGGACGTGGGAGATTTCAGGTACCCAGGTGATCCCGGAAGATCTCTTTAATCCCGACGATAGCACCGGAACACGGTCTATTAATCGCACGCCCGGTACGGAGGATACGGACACCATCGACACGGACACTTCCGCCGATTGGCATATCGGCCCCACCAGCAGTTCCACCGCGGGGTACACGAATACCACCGAGGTGTATCAGCGGTAACTCCGCCGACCGCATGCAGCCGTGCGCGGGAGGAAAACTCCCGGAGGCTCCACCGTGGAGAGCGGGCAGCCTCTCAGTCCAGGTGCGGCTCAAAGAACTCTACGATCGTTTCTTTCGGAGCAGCGCCGATGTGCTGCTTCACCTCTTCTCCGTTCTTAAAGAGAATCAGCGAGGGGATGCTTACGATGCTGTAGTGGGATGCCAAATCGGCCTGTTCGTCAACGTTCAAGCGCCCCACCGCAATCCGGCCCTCGTACTCGCCGGCGATCTCATGCAGGACCGGTTCCACCATCTTGCACGGCGCACACCACTCCGCCCAGAAATCAACGATCACCGGCACATCAGACTTGAGCACCTTATCTTCAAAATTCTCTTGCGTGACTTCAAATTCCATGCCATTACAGTACGCAAGCCGGCGGCCCCGGTCAACCGATTCCGGTAAGCTCCGTCGCCAGCGCCCGCACCGCCGGGTACGGATCATCGGGAGCCTGAGCGATCGCCCGGACAAAGGCGGAACCCACCACCGCCGCATGCGCGTGATCCAACACAGCGGAGACCTGTTCCGCAGTGGCGATACCAAATCCCGCCAACACGCGGGCTCCACTATCGGAAAGGCGCTGTACAAAGGCGGAGTTTTCCTCGCCGATTTCGGTGTAAGATCCGGTGATGCCGCGCCGCAGGGAGGCGTATATGTACTCGGCGCCGACCTCCTTTACAAGGCGCACCCGTTTCTCCTCCGACCCCATGGAAATCACCGGCACCACGTGCAGTCCCGCCCGGCGGCCCGCTTCGAAGAGCCCCTCATCGGAGTCCACCGGCAGATCCGGTACGATGAGTCCCGAGGCTCCGGCGGCCACCGCATCCTGCACAAAACGCTCGATCCCGTAGGCGTAAACCAGACCGGCGTAACTCATAAGAAAGACCGGCACCGCCCCGCGATCTGGGCCAACGCGATCTGAACCGCCGCGATCCGCACCTCCGCGATTTGCGGCCCCTCCCACGCCGCGCCTCGCTTCGGCGTTACCGGTGATGGCACGCACAAATTCCCACCCCCGGGAGATGCGAAACCCCTGCTTGAGAGCGCCGGCGCAGGCGGCCTGGATCGCCGGACCGTCCGCCGTGGGATCACTATAGGGAAACTGCACCTCGAGATACGTCGCGCCCCCGTCGATGAGCGCCTGCGCCACGCGCATACCGGCATCGTAGGTGGGATAGAACGGAATCATGTGGGCCATGATAGTCCTTTTCATTCTGCTCCTCCTGGAAGTTCACCGGCGTCTATGCCCGTGGGATTGATCCCGCTAGGGTCGATTGCCGCCGCCTCGGACAACAAAAACTCTCGCCACGGCTGCGGCGTCAGCTCCCGGGCGGTAATGAACAGATCCTTGTCACCGCGGCCGCTCATATTCACCACCACCACCGCATCCCGAGGAAGCGAACGGGCCAGCTCCATCGCCTGGTAGCCGCCGTGCGCCGATTCCAGCGCGAAAACGATGCCCTCGTTTCGCGCAAAGAACTGCAGCGCCTCCAGCGCCTGGGCATCGGTGGCAGTGCGAAACTCCACCCGACCGCGCTCCCCAAGATCGGCGAGCTGCGGCCCCACTCCCGGGTAATCCAGACCCGCCGACACGGAGTGGGTCGCCTCCACCTGGCCGTCTTCGTCCATTAAGAACAGAGACTTGTACCCCTGAATAATGCCGGTGCGTCCCAACCCGTTGAGCCGCGCGGCGTGATTGCCGCGGTCAAGCCCGCGGCCCCCCGCCTCAACCCCGACCAACCGCGGGGACTCCCGCTCCAGGAACGGCGCGAAAAAACCAATTGCATTGGACCCACCCCCGACGCACGCCACCAGCGCCTCCGCTGTAAGCCCGCGCGTGGCAAGCTGCTCCTCCACCTCGCGGCCGATCACCGCCTGAAACTCACGCACCATGTCAGGATACGGCGACGGTCCCAGAGCGGAGCCGATGATGTAGTGCGTGTCATCGTAGCCGGCGGCCCAGTCGCGAAGCGCCTCGTTTACCGCGTCTTTCAGCGTGCGCGAACCGGAACTCACCGGCACCACCGTGGCTCCAAAGAGCTCCATCAGGTAGACGTTGGGTCGCTGCCGGTTAATATCCACCTCGCCCATGTAGACGGTGCATTCCAGACCGAGCTTGGCGCAGACCGCGGCGGTGGCAAGGCCGTGCTGCCCGGCACCGGTCTCGGCGATAATGCGGCGCTTGCCCATGCGCTTGGCCAGCAGCGCCTGCCCCACGGCGTTGTTGATCTTGTGGGCGCCGGTGTTGGCTAGGCCCTCAAGCTTCACGTACACCTGTGCGCCCCCGAGCTCCCGGCTGCTGTTTTCCGCCCACAACAGCGGCGTCGGCCGCCCGATGTACTCATCCTGGATTCGGGTAAACTCCTGCCAGAAGGAATCACTGACGATCGCCTCCTGAAACGCCTCGTCCAGCTGATCCAGCGGCCCTCGAAGCACCTCCGCCACGTATCGCCCGCCAAACTCACCAAAATATCCGCGTTTCATGCTAACTCCTTGAAGAACTGCCGCAGCAGCTCACGGTCTTTCCGCCCGGGACTCGCCTCCAGACGGCTGGAAGCATCGATTAGCTCCGGCTGATGGTTTTTCACTACCTCCGCCACGTTGTCCGCTCCCAGGCCCCCGGCGAGCCACAACGCCCCGTGGGGTCGCTCCGCCAGCGCCTCGCGCACAGCCGAAAGAATCTCGGGGTCCACCTGCCGCCCGGTTCCTCCGGCAAGGGTGGGATGGCGCGCATCCACCAGCAACCGAACGCTCCGCGCCTCCGCCACCAGCCGCCGCGCCTCGTCGGGATCCGCGGGCTTCACCGCCTTGAAGTAGGGCGAACCGTACCTCCCGGCGGTTTCCGCATCAGCTTCACCGTGCAGTTGCAGGGCGGAGATCCAGCCGGCGTCGCGGTCCCGTTGCGCCCGCTCCACATGGCCGTCGTCGCCCGGTTCCACTACCACCGCCACCAGGGGGAGCGTGACTCCCGCATCCCGCAGACGGCGCGCGAGCCCTTCCGGCGCGCGCCGCTTGGAAGGGGCGTACACGATTCCCAACAGGTCCGCCCCCAACTCCTGCGCCAGGAGCGCATCGTCCTCGGTGGTGATTCCGCAGATCTTTATTAAAGGTCGAACCTGTCGGTTACCGCCGGCCCGAAGTCGCTCGCGATGGGTCGCCACCGCCGACCAGAACGGCCGCATCCCCGCACCGAGGTCGGGCGCCGCACCCTCTGGAGCGCCCCCCGCCGCCGTTCCCGGCGCGCTGGAACTCGGTGCGGCGCGCCCGGTACGGTCCGCGCCGCTCCCGGCGCCGGCCATCACCTCCGCCAGCACCCTGCCCCGCGCCGGATCCCGCACTACCGCCTCCCCCACGAGCACCGCGGAGAAGCCGGTCTCCCGGGCCAGTTCCGCGTCCTCCCGGTGGAAGATCCCCGACTCAAAGATGAGCCCACAGGGCCAGTCAATCGCCTGTATGAGCGCAACCGGCGTAAGCAGATCCACACGAAACGTGCGCAGATCGCGGCTGTTGATACCTACCACGGCGGGTTTCAGGGGGCGCACCTTCTCCACGTCCTCCGCGTCGTGCACCTCTACCAGCGCGGCGAGCCCCAGGCGTTCCGCCTCCCGCAGGAGCGCGGCGATCTCATCGCGGGAGAGTATTGCGGCGATCACCAGGACGGCGTCGGCCCCGGCGCGCCACGCCACCTCCACGTCCACCGGCTCTAAGAGAAAGTCTTTCCGCAGCACCGCCAGGTCGGGGTACGCGCGCTTCACGGCGATGAGGTCTGCGAGTGAGCCGGAAAAGTTGTCCTGCTCGGTGAGGACACTCACCGCCTCGGCGCCGGCCTCGCGGTAGGCGGCGGCGCGCTCCACCGGGTCCACCTCCGCCGCGAGCGCTCCCCGGGAGGGGCTCCGCCGCTTAAATTCACAAATCAGGGGGCGGGGAAAGGGGCTGATCGGCAGTTCCGCCGGGCGGGAGGCGGGCAGCTCCAACCCCTGCGCCGGGCCCTCGGCGGCAACCCGCTCTCGCCGCCGCGCCACGATGCGATCCAGAATGTCAGCCTGCATGGCGCTCGTCCGGGATCGGAGAGTGGGTTTGACTCATCGCGATCACCCGTTCCAGAGTCTGCATGGCGCGCCCCTCCTCGATCGCCCGCATCGCCAGCTCTACTCCGTCCTGCAACGTCTGCACGTGGCCGTACACCTTGAGCGCCGCGGCGGTGTTAAACACCACCGCGTCGTGCAGCGCGGCGAGAACCGGGTCGACCTCACCATTGGGGCCGAGGCCATTCTCTCCCGAGAGCAGGCGAAGCGCCACGGTGGCGTTTTCCTCAGCGGTGCCTCCCACCAGGGACTCCGGATCGTGGACGCTCAAACCGTAGTTCTCCGGTTGCACCACAAACTCCTCGAAGGTGGCCGCCGCCAGGCGGAGATCGCTGATATCGGTGGGAGAGTTCGCCGCATCGGAAAGGTCTTCCTCGGCGATCTCGCCCACGTCAAAGCTGATCACCCGGGAGGGGGCGGTCACCGAGAGCTCGTCCTGCCCGTCCAGGCCGTGGACCACCATCCCGCGGCGCACGCCCAGGCGCACCGCCGCTTCCGCCATCGTCTTCAGGTAGCGCTCAGAGAAGACGCCGATCAGCTGGTATTCCGCCCCGGCGGGATTTACCAGCGGTCCCAGGAGGTTCATGATCGTCTTAATCCCCAGCTGGCGCCGGGCGGGACCGGCAAAGCGCATCGCCCCGTGGTACAGCGGCGCGTAAAGAAAGGCAAAGCCCGCGTCGCTGATGGAAGCCGCCGCCTGGTTCGGCGACAGTTCAATATTGATTCCCAACGCCTTGTAGAAGTCGGCGCTGCCGCTCCGCGAGCTCACCGCGCGGTTTCCATGTTTCGCCACCCGCGCTCCGCAGCTCGCCGCCAGCAGGGCGGTGAGCGAGCTGATGTTGAACGTACCCAGTCCATCGCCACCAGTGCCGCACGTATCCAGGAGCGGGCCGCGCACGGTGAGCGGCGTGTGTTTGCGTTGGAGCACCTGCGCGCACCCCGCCACCTCCGTTGACTCGATCCCCTTGGCGTTGAGCGCCACCAGAAACCCGGCGATCTGCGCATCGGTGAGGTGACCGTCGGTGAGCTCTTCCATAAACTCCGCTGCCTCCCGCTGGCTCAGGCTCACACCGTCGATAATCTCCGACAGATAGCGCCGCGGCTCAAACGGTTCCCGCCGGTAGTTGAGAAAGTTGGACAGGAGCTTCATCCCCTCATCGCTGGCTACCGACTCCGGGTGAAACTGAACCCCCTCGATCACGTACTCCCGATGGCGGACGCCCATAATCTCGCCGTCCTGCCCGCGAGCACTGATCTCGAGCTCCTCCGGCAGGTCGTTTTCCGCCACCGCCAGGGAGTGGTAGCGGGCAAACTCCGCCGGGGAGTTCACCGCCCGAAATACCCCGCGACCGTCCGTCGTGATGCGGTCGGTCTTACCGTGAACGATCTCTTTGGCGC
The DNA here is from genome assembly GCA_040904425.1 of Alkalispirochaeta sp. GTDB lineage: Bacteria > Spirochaetota > Spirochaetia > DSM-27196 > Alkalispirochaetaceae > Alkalispirochaeta. The sequence goes on along the minus strand of JBBDTM010000095.1, from coordinate 4,686 downwards.
TAATCACCCGCCCGCCAAACGCCTGGGCGATCGCCTGGTGGCCCAGGCACACACCCAGAATCGGAATTTCCCCGGCAAATCGCCGAACCGCCTCCACCGAAATCCCCGCATCCTCCGGGCGTCCCGGTCCGGGGGAGATCACGATCCGGCTCGGCTCCATCCGAAACAGGTCGTCCACCGTGACCCGATCGTTGCGAATCACGCGAATCTCCTCGTCAGTGAGCTGCGAGAGATATTGGTACAGGTTATGGGTAAACGAATCGTAGTTATCGATGAGTACGATCATGCTTCCGCCTCCAGGCCCACCGCCCGCATGAGGGCGGCCAGTTTTTCATTGGTTTCCACGAACTCCCGTTCCGGCTTGGAATCAAAGACGATTCCAGCCCCAGCCTGCAGAATCAGTTGATCCCGAATACGGAGGCCGGCGCGAATCGTAATGCAGCTGTCGATGTTGCCTCCGGGCTCCACGTACGCCACCACTCCGGCGTAGAAGCCGCGGCGCTGCGGCTCAATGCCGTCGATCGTCTCGATCGCGCGAATCTTGGGGGCACCGCTGACGGTGCCGGCGGGAAAGGTTGCCCGCAGGGCATCGATGCCGGTGCGTCCCGGGGCCAGATCACCCTCCACCTGGCTCACGATGTGCATTACCCGGGAGTAGCGCTCGATTTCATGGTAGGCGGTGACCTGTACCGTCCCCGGAGCGCAGACGCGGCCCAGATCGTTCCGCGCCAGATCCACCAGCATCAGATGTTCGGCAAGCTCCTTCTCATCCCGGAGGAGCTCGCGCTCCAGCGCCTGATCTTCAACCTCCGAGGCACCCCGGCGCCGCGTCCCGGCGATCGGCCGCATCGTGGTCCGGCGATCTTTTACCTTGACGTGCATCTCCGGCGACGCCGCAAAGAGCTGAAACTCCTCAAAGTCCAGATATACCAGGTACGGGGCGGGATTGGAGGAGCGCAGACGGCGGTACGCCTCCAGGGCGGGCATATCGGTCTTGATGCGGCGGCGCCGCGAGAGCACCCCCTGCAGCAAGTTTCCGGCAACGATCTCCTCTTTTACCTTGGTAACGCCCTGTTCAAAGCGGGAGCGGTCGTCCACATCGTCCATCGATTCCGCCGTGTACTCCGTCGCCGCCGACTGCAGGTAGTTGAAGTTCAGGTCGTGGATCGCCTCCTCCGTGTCCGCCAGCGCCTTGTCCAGGTCAACCGCATGTTCCTTGTAGTTGAGGCCGATCAAATAGAGTAGGTCGCTGTAGTGGTCAAAGATCACCAGCACATGACCGAAGAGGAAGAGCGCATCCGGCAGCCCCTCCGGGTCGGAACGCTCCCGGAACTTGATCGTGTCGCAGTAGCGGGAGAACTCATACGATAGGAACCCGATTCCCCCGGCGGGAAAAGGAAAGTCCTGCCGCGGCGGCTGGTGCTGATCCGCGAAGTAGGTGAGCACGTCCAGAATGTCCTTCGCCTTGCTCTTAATCCGGTATCGCCGATCCCCATCGTCGAAAAAGACATCGGTACCGCGCTGAAACACGCGGAACGCCTCCTGCACCATGAGCATCGAGTAGCGCGCACGACCACCTTCGAACGTAGCCGACTCCAACATCGCCCGCGCCTTCAACTTCCGCGCCAGGGCGTACGGGGTAAACCGCTCCCCGGAAAGCACCTTAATCACTTGATTCTGCTGTTCCATCACCTCTCCTTGCCTTGCGCCACTCGCCGCCGGAGCACGCCCACAACGCGCCCCGACCGTACTCGGCCGTACTCGGCCGGCTCCAACGATACCGCCCGGGTACAAAAAAAGCCGCGTTCTCACGCGGCTTCTCTCCACCGCGAACCGCCACAAAGCGATCCGCGGAAATAATGTTCCCACAGCGGACCGCGCTATACGGTCCACCACCACTGACGGGTCGGACGGGAACTCTGGACTGTCAAAAGCATACTACGCTTCTGCATGTCCATACAGTATCCCGACCGGTGGGATTGCGTCAACACACTCTGCTCAAAACACGCTGAGCTCCTCCACCAGCTCATTCTTCGTGGCTACCGTCTCCTCCGGGTCACCCGCCGGCACAGTGGACGACTGCACCACGCCGTCCCGCTCCTGCTGGTCCTGCTCGACGCCCGCCACCTCCGGATCTTCAGGGTTCGCCGCATCTTTCCTCTTCATCGGCCGGAACTCCACGTGTTCCGCCACGATCTTCAACCGGGACCGCGGCTGGCCCTCACCGTTCTTCCAGCGGTCTTGCTTCAGGCGGCCCACCACGCGCACTCCCCGGCCCTTCCGGAGATACTCCGCGCAGTTCTCGCCCAGCTTCGACCACACCTCCACATCGAAGAACGACGTCTCCGTCCGCTGCTCATCGTCCTTCTTGTACATGTGATGACTGCCCACGGCAAAGTTGCACACCGACGTCCCCTGAGGTGTCGTCGAAAGCAACGGGTCCCGCGTCAAGTTCCCTTCTACCAGAATCGAATTGAGGTCGTTCATCGCCTCCTCCTTCATTGTTGGTCTCACCCCTCCATACCACCACCTGCGCCACCCCGCTTGGCGAAGCTCCTAACTTTTTTCAGGAAATTTCTGGAGGTCGAACCATCCGGTCCCGCTCAGTCCCGCACCCGAACGGCCCGGCTCCCGCCTGGGCCACCACGCGCGAGATGCAGATGTGTTATATTCAAACTATGAGTGACGACATGGTCCGCGCCGCAGCTCAACGACTCAAACGCCGCACCGCTCGTCGCGAAGAAGAGCGCGAAGCCCGAAGGCGGCGCGCCCAGAGTACCGCCCGCCGCATCGCCACTATCCTTGCAGAGGCGGATCCGACTCTCCGGCGGGTGATAGGATTCGGCTCGACGTTTGAGACGTGGCGCACATTCCGAGAAGACTCAGATATCGATCTCGGTATCGAAGGTGGCGACTGGTTTCTGTTGTCCAGGAGCATCCCTTCCAGCGAGTTCGAGGTATCGTTGGTTGAGCTCGAGCTTCAGAACCAAGAGTTCTCTCACCATGTCCGTTCCCACGGAGAGACGCTGTATGAAAAATATCACCGCTGACCAGATCGCCCAGCTCAAGGCCGAGCTCATCCAAGATCTTGAGTTTGTGGAGCTCAACTATCAGAAGAACCGCGAAATGACCCGCCGCCTGGAGAGTATGGCCGATCCCACCGAATTCGATTACGCCGCGCTGGGCTATACGATGCACAACCTGTACAACGCCCTCGAATCGTACTTCCTGCGGATCGCCAAGTTCTTCGAGAACAACCTGGACCAGGCAGCGTGGCACCGATCTCTGATCGAACGTATGACTCTCGAAATACCGGGAGTGCGCAACGCGCTCCTCACTCAGGCTGACCGCATCCAGATCGAAGAGCTTATGCGCTTCCGGCATCTCTTCCGCAACCTGTACAAGACACCGCTCGTCCCCGAGAAACTGTTGTACGCCAACCGCCAGGCGGAGGGTATCGATAGGCTCATGGAGACGCGCCACACCCAATTTGACGACTTTCTCAGCGCACTGACCGCAGAGATGGAGACCTAAGCGGCAGACTCCACAGACCATATGTACAGGCCATATGTGTGAAGAATCAAACAAGCTCAATCGCGCGACTTGGAAGCGTTCACGCCGACGTGGTAGCCTCGCGCTCGTACGGAGGTACATAATGAAATTTGACGTGCAAGAACACACAGAAACCTTAGCGCGCCGGGTTCGGCGCGCACTCTTTATCCTGGGCATGTTCGCCGTGATCGCGGCCACAGCCGGCGCCGGCGGCAACCAGGAACAGGATGAGCCGGCGGAGCGGCAGCGATCTCAAGACGAAGGGAGCCGTATCGAGATTGAAGACCCTGAGAGCCAGTCGGAAACCGATGAGACTTCACAGGACCAAGAGCAGGGCGACGACTCACCAGAATCAGCCGAAGACGGCTCGCCGCAGGATGGCTCGCGTTTGCTACGGGATGAGGATGGTAACGTCCTCACTGAGCTGGACCGACCGGCCTGGGCGGTCGGGTTTCATGAAAACCGATCCATCTTCCAGGAAGAGGTAAGCAACACGATCGAGCGCGGCTACATCCCAACCGGAATGGAAGCCACTGAAGAGGGTCGCTTTACGATCCTCTACTCGATTGCAGGCTCCGCCGTACCGGAGCGGTGGCTCCTCGAGTCCTACACTGCCGATACGATCAATCAGCAGCTTTCGCAGCGGCTCGTCTCCGGCCTCACGCCCCTAGCTTTCTCCGTTCTGGACGAGACGTTCTACGTCATGTTTGGTACGGGAGGAAGCGAGGTTTCTGCGTGGCGTATTCACGAAACGGGGCTCGATACTGAAGAGCTTCAGTCAACAATCGCCGGTTATCAGGATGACGGATACTCGATCGTCGATATCAGCATCGATCCTTCCACCGATAAGATGTGGTACCTCTTTGTCCGCCAGGACAACCGCAGCGGCGGCCCCGGTAGCTCCCTCTTTATCAACGGCTACCCCAACGGTGAGCAGATGGTGGCAGGAATCTCGCAGGATTATCTGGACGGCCGCGGAATCCCGTTCGGCCTGGCCACAGGCTCTGAGATTTCCACTGTGCTGTTCGACCGCAGCAGCATCCGGACGTTGCAGGAGTAGATCTCCGCATTCCGTCCTTAACCCCAACCGTCGGCTCCGCCCGCTCTATGCTCTTTCTTCAAACACGGGCCGGA
>JBBDTM010000094.1:0-17687 GCA_040904425.1 Alkalispirochaeta sp. | reverse complement strand
GCCGCTATCACTGAGCTCAATGGGGACTTCTTGTCTCAGCATGGGGTCGAACTCCGCCACGTTGACATTTGGTGTCTGTACCCGGTGGAGATCGTGCATGCCCAGGTGGCGGCCATGAAACACCGCAACCAGCAGATCTCGGGGAGGATTACGCCGCAGGATTTCGTGAACTGGCTGGAAGAGTATGGCGTAGCAGACCATACACCGGATGAGATCGAGAAGAAGTCTGATCTCCGCGAGGCGATCGAGCAAGAATGGAATCTTGATAGACAGAGCGCCACTCCCATGGCAGATATCCTCCAGGAGTTTGCCGACGACTGGTATATCAATCTCTCCAGCTCCGAACTCCGGGAGTTGGAGCGCAAGCGTACCCTTACATCGATCTGTAACTATCTCACCGAAAAGTTGCACGAGCGGACGCCCAATGACGGCTTCGTGCAGTACGGGACAATGCGCGGTGGTGCGCGTATGCAGCAGGAACGAGAACAGTTCATCGACCGCTGGGGCGGAATACACGGAGCCGGCGCCGGCCTTGCGGTGAAGCACATAGAGGAACTTTTCGACATTCTCGGAAGCACCTTCGGAATCCTCGACAGAGTTCCAGAAGAGGATCGTACCGGCCCCCTCGAAGGTGCCCACGCGCCGATTCGGATATGGCTGCGCACCGCTCCGAGAGACATAACCAAAGGGACCTATGGACTTGCATCGCTGAGCAAGGAACGAAATTACTACCAGGCCGCATCCAACCCCCCGCATCTGGATTACCGAGACCACGATGCGATGTTGGATGACGGATGGGTGTTAGACTAATTAGGAGGGCAGTATGCCAACGATTGAATGGCCCACGGCCAGAGACAATGGACACGTATCGACCGTCGAGGAACGACTGAACCAGGTTCTACCGTCTGAGTCGTATTATCTCAAGAGTCCGGATGGGAGCAACGCCCGGAGTGACCAAGGTATTGATACCCTCCGGGCTTCATGGGCCAAAGAACTGAAGCTGTCTACGGAGGAACTCAAGAAGAGAGCCCAGAAGCGGCAGAAACTGACCTACAAAACGAACGTATCGATCAATACCATTCGCCGCAACGCCGCCGAAGGTCTTGGCATTCCTGCTGCAGCGATTGAGCTACAGAAGCCCGATGGCACCCGCCCCAAGATGACGGTGCAGTTGAGCACTTTTCGTGGGTATTGGGCGGGTAAGAAATGAGGGCGGTATGAAAACACGGGGGGATCTATATGGTTGAACTTGGCAGCGGAATGTATGCGAGTTCAGTAGAGCTCACCGGGCGTGAGATCGCGACATGGCTCACTGAGATTTCCGAGAATGATATCGAGCGCGTCTATGCGCTCGTGGGGCTGGATGAGTTCATCAAGAAACTCCCGCAGAGTAAGCGGAGTGTCGTCAGTGTCGGTGATGACGGGATGGTGACCGGAATCAAAACCAAAGATACTGAGATCCCCGTCGTGAATCGCTCGGAAATCCTGGATGAGATCCCGAACGATCTCGCGCCGCATTTGTTCTGGGAAACCGCTTTCAAGATGGCCAATACGCTTCGGGAGGACGCCCGCGTACTTCTCCTTGATCAGAGTGACTGCTCCCGGGCCGCCACCCTGTTCACGGGGGTCCGCATGGTCTTCGGCGATAGCTACGATGACGTGTGTAAGAAGCTCCCAGAAAAGATCGTACCGGAGGACCGCTACGCGACGTTTCTGAAAGAAGGTATAACTGAGCCGATCGCCGAAAAAGACCCTGGAATCGATGATGACGCTGAAGCTACAAATATGAACGACATCCTTAATCCGTCGTCAGAAGAGCTTGATCGTTTTGATGAGTGGGTTGGGGCTCCCGACAATTGGAATCGAGAGCAGTATTACGAGCTGAATCTGGTCCGCAATTATGATCCCATATTGCGGGAGTTCGGTCTGAGATCCTTGTTCGATCCGCTCTCACGGCAATGGCCGAAAACGAGCGCAGAAGAGAAATACCGAGCACTCCGGGCAGTACTGAGCAAGAAGGGGATTCTTGAGGGAAAGGAATTCCATGATGTGGTTACGATTTTGGATGTGGATGTTGTCAAGCCGATCTACGAGTATACCAAGACAGACCTTGACCGTATGACGCTGGGCTCAACCCTACTACTCCAGGATTTGCTGGCCCCGAAATACGCATTGCCGGTAGTGTCGTCGGAAGTAGCCGAAGTCTGGAACCGATATCAAGAGCTTCGGGACGGCCGGAAAGTCTCTGCGGTCAGGACACGCCTGGAAAAGTCGGATGCGCCGGTCCTCGGACGCGAACAATTCGACAGTCTGTCTCATGAGGGCTCTACCTATCCGGTAGAGCGCAAGATCGAGGACGTTCGGAAGGTTGTCACGAGCGGTATCCCCCTGCTCGATGCGGTGATGCTCCACCAATACCACTATCGAGCCGAGAACCGCCGGTACGTGCTTGAGCAATTACCCTTGGACATGTTGGCACTGACTGCAGTGGTTGTTGGTGGCCGATACCGCAAGTAAGATTGAAAGAGCCGTCAATGGAGCGCAATCACCGCGTACAGCAACATTACATGCGCTTCATTTGCTGGCGCGGCGTAAGTGTATGGATGGACTCGCGATCCGTCCACTGGTTCGGATGTACATCCAGTGCGGAAGCTGAGCTCATTCCCGTGCATCGGAAAAGACGGAGCGAGATCGTCGGCAACTGGAAGGCGCTGTGCGCGTGGGACACGCCTAATCCCGCGCCGTTGGTCTTAGCTCCGGCATCACTGGCCGGGCAAAATGGGAGACATCGTTGCTGGGCGCGCTGAGCGAGACGGTCGAATCCACCGCCACGATTCCGGGGGAAGTGGTTGGGGATAGAACAGCTTGTAGGGATCAAGACCTTGAGATATGTAGATACTGGAAGGTTAACCCTGTTGTTGAGGTGGAGATTGTGCAATTCGCATTGCCAGTTCCAAAAACTGAAGTTATGGTTAATGGTAGTGAGATTATATCGAATTATGTAAATCTATAGCCGATTGGTTATCATAAGGTAGGTAGTAACGGTGTTTATCGTCTTCTGTTACAAGAACTGATATATCAAGGGGAAGCGGTGAACGAAGGAATCCCGGATGTGGAGTACCAAGAGGTGTAGCGCTGGTAGAAGCTTTTCAGCACCAACACACCATGCGTACCTCAAATGGAAAGTGCAGCTACTCACCACTCGTAAAGATGGCTCAGCCCCGAATGAGAGAAGGTAAGCGAAACGATGATCAGTGAATCCAAAGGACGAGATCTCTTTATTGTTGACAACAGTGTCAGCGGATGGACCGGGATCAAGTATCTCCAAGAGTGGTGTGGAATTGCAACGGCGTTTGACATAGCGACGGGGTATTTTGAGATTGGAGCGCTGCTTGCCCTAGACGGCAACTGGCAGTCATTGGAAAAGATTCGCATACTCATGGGTGCAGAGATGACGCGGCGAACACGTCGGATCCTGTTAGAGACTATCCGGTCTCGTGTTGTCGAAGTGCTCGACCAGAGTCTTGAGGAAGTGAAGAATCCCAATCCTTTCCTTCACGGTGTTTCCGCGATCTTGGAAGGATTATCTTCCGGCCAGATAGAGTGTCGAGTCTACGACCGAGAAAAATTTCACGCAAAGGCCTATATCACCCACGCGAAACTGGAGGTCGTTGGATCGCAAGCTCTTGTTGGCTCCAGCAATTTCACTGAACCTGGACTGACGGATAACGTCGAACTTAACATACAGGTCCAGAGCGCGCGTGAAGTCAACCAACTGCAGGAGTGGTTTGAGGAGCACTGGAATGACGCCAGCGAGATTACGGACGAAGTTGTTCAGACTATCGATCGTCACACGCGCCAGTTCTCGCCTTTCGATGTATACGCTAAGGCGCTTTACGAGTTTTTCCGTGGCCATGAGCTGACAGCCACAGAGTGGGATGAGACCGCTTCGCGAATGTTCCCGAAATTGGATCGTTATCAGCAGGAGGCGTACTGGGCTCTCATGAAGATCGCTCGCCAACACGGTGGTGCGTTCCTGTGCGATGGTGTGGGTCTGGGGAAAACGTTCGTCGGTCTCATGCTCATCGAACGGCTGATCCTGCACGAAGGCAAACGGGTTGTCCTGTTCGCTCCCAAGGCAGCAAGGGAAGGTGTATGGGAACCACATCTGCGAGAATGGCTTTCGCACATCGGTGGTGGTAAGTATTTCAGCGATCTGGCTGTGTTCAACCACACGGACCTCGGACGAAAAGGCGAGTATCCAGAAGAGTTCAAACGCATCGCGGAATTGGCCGATGTGGTGATCATCGACGAAGCTCACCATTTTCGTAACCCCGGCAGTCGTGGTGACGAAGAACAAGGGAAAGAACCTTCGCGCTATTATCAACTCTACGATCTTCTAAATGCCAGTTCGCGTCCCAAAACCCTCTACATGCTCACGGCAACACCCATCAATAACCGGCTGAGCGATTTCCGCCACATGATGGAGTTGTTCACTCGTCGCGACGAGGCATACTTTGCTCGAACGCTTGGAATCAATAACCTGAGTGCACACTTCAATAAACTCGAGAAGGCTTTACGGGAGCGCGTTGGTTCAGAGACCGTGGATGCAGGCGAACACATTGCCGAGGCGGAGGATCTCCTCGAGACCGATGAGGTTTTTCGGCATCTCGTGGTTCAACGTAGCCGCGCCTATGCCCGTGAAAGCCAGATTCGTGAGACTGGGAATGCTGCCTCGTTTCCGGACAGAAAACCACCTCAGGTTGCAGCTTACTCAATTCGAAAAACTTACGGAGAACTGCTCGACATGTTTGAGAAGGCGTTCCAGCGCAAGAATCCTTTGTTTACGTTACCTCTGTACTATCCCCTCGCGTGGTACCGGGGCCCGGATGAGGACATTGATCCGCTGGAAGAGGGGCGTCAAGGTCAGGTTGTTGGGCTAATTCGGACCAACTTTCTCAAGCGTTTCGAGAGTTCGGTTGTAGCTTTTGAGCTCTCTTGCGAACGGCTCTTGGGGAAATTGATGGCTTTCTTGGAGGTGCATAGTGAGACCGATTCGGAAAAGAAGCGACTAGACCGTTGGAAGGAACAGAACGCCGACGTCTTAGGCTATGCGGCTCATCGGCAGCTTGAGCTCTGGGGTGAAGAGCCCGACGAGGATCAGGACGAGGACATTGTCACTCCTGAAATGCTTGCCGCTGTTGAACGACTTGACCGGCAAGAGTTTGACGTTGCGGAGATGATGCAAGAGACGTTTCTGGATCTTGATCAGCTTGTGCAGTTTCTCAACGAGGCACGGAAATTTGAGACCAAACATGATGACAAGTTAAAGAAACTCATACGCCTGCTCCAGTCAAAGGAGTTAAATGATCAGAAAGTACTGATCTTCACGGAATACGCCGATACTGCCCGGTATATCAAAGGGCAGCTCGAAAAGGCGGGCATCAAGGGTGTGGCTCAGGTCGATAGCGCCACGAAACGGAACCGCGCCGTTGTTATCCAACGCTTTTCGCCCTACTACAACGGGCTTTCCTCTACGGAGCTCGATATGCAGGACCGCGATGAGATCCAAGTATTGATCGCAACCGACGTCCTTTCTGAAGGACTCAACCTTCAGGATGCTTCCCGGATGATCAACTATGATATCCATTGGAACCCGGTGCGGCTCATGCAGCGTATTGGCCGCGTTGATCGGCGGATGAATCCGGAAGTTGAGAAGCGAATCATTGCTGACCACCCTGAAATTGCCTCGTCACGCGGCAAGGTCAGTTTCTGGAACTTCTTACCGCCGGATGAGCTCAACAGGATACTTACCCTCTATACAAAGGTAACCCAGAAGACGCTACTGATCTCGAAGACTCTCGGTATTGAAGGCCGTAAACTGTTGACTCCCGAAGACGATTACGAGGGGCTCCGTGAGTTCAACCAGGCCTACGAAGGCACGCGTAGCGCCGTGGAGGATATGCACCTCGAGTACCAGTCGCTGCTGAAGGACGATCCCGAACTGGAAGGCCGACTGCGGGGATTCCCGGGAGCGATCTTTAGCGGGCGAGAGCGGGCCACAAGGGGTCTGCGCGGTGCGTTTTTTTGCTACGCTCTTCCGGCGCTCGACACAGAGAAGGGCGAGTTTACCGAGGACGCTGGAACCGCTCGCTGGTATTTTTATGACATCGACCGAAACAAAATACTGGACGAACCTGGAGAGATCGTCACAAGTATCCGATCGAAACCGTCGACACCGCGTAATTGTAGAACGGACGAAACGACGCTTTTGGAGGCTCGTAAAGCTGTGGAAAAGCATATCAAGAATTCCTATCTCAAGCGCATTGATGCGCCGGTTGGCGTTGGGCCGGCTCTACGCTGTTGGATGGAACTGAACGAGGAGTAAGCAGTGTCGACTGATCATAGAGGTAAGCTCGCGCAAATCAAACGGTTTGATCAACTTGTTGGATACTTGCGAAACGAAATGGGATGGCCAATAGATAACGGCCATGACTTTGAGGACGTGACGTTCGAGTACACCCCGGAGGAACTCGGAATCGATCCGAAAAATGCCGCAAAAATTCAAGAGATCAAGCGATTACGACCTTTTTCGACGCTCCAACCGTGGGGTATTTTTTTCATTAAGTTTGAGCCGAAGCGCTTACCGGTGGTCGCGCTGCGTCGAATTCTGGGCCAGGTTGCGCTGAAGAAGCGAGCCTCAGCCAACAGTTCTGAACGACAAGCGTGGGCCGCAGATGACCTTTTGTTTATCTCTAACTACGGTGACGGCGACGAACGTCGTATCGCGTTGGCCCATTTTGCCAAGCCCTCCGACGGCGCCGATCTACCAACCTTAAAGGTGCTGGGTTGGGACAATCTCGACACGTCGCTTCATCTTGATGCTGTCGCCCAGGAACTAACCGAGCACCTGTCCTGGCCTTCAGATGAGAGCAACATCGATGCCTGGCGCGACCAGTGGCGGTCAGCTTTCATGCTGAGGCATCGAGAAGTCATAAATACCTCAAAGCAGCTTTCCGAACGCCTGGCCGAACTTGCGCGGGCGATCCGTGATCGTATCCGTACTGTCCTGGACATCGAGACGGAGACCGGCCCGCTCACCAAACTCCTCGATGCGTTCCGGAGCGCTCTGGTCCACGACCTTGACGAGGCCGGTTTTGCCGATATGTACGCTCAGACTATCGCCTACGGTCTCCTCTCCGCGCGCATTACCGATCCCCAGAAACGTACCGCCGACGACTTCGCCGCTCACATGCGGACAAACCCGTTTCTTAAAGAGTTAATGGAAACGTTTCTCCACGCCGGTGGGCGTCGCGGAAAGGCGGGCGGAGCGGGCATTGATTTCGATGAGCTTGGCGTATCAGAGGTTGTTGCACTCCTGGATCACGCCAATATGGAGGCAGTCGTTCGTGATTTTGGAGACCGAAATCCGCAGGAAGATCCGGTGATCCACTTTTATGAGCATTTTCTTGCGGCCTACGACAAGAAGCAAAAGGTGAGCCGCGGCGTCTTCTATACGCCGCGTCCTGTTGTCTCCTATATCGTCCGTTCGGTAGATGACCTTCTGCGCACCGAGTTTGGTTTGGAAGACGGTCTTGCGGACACGGCGACGTGGGGCGATATGAAGAATAGGGTTGAAAATCTGGAGATTCCTGACGGGACGTCGCTGGACCAGGACTTTGTACAGATTCTCGATCCAGCGACGGGGACTGGTACCTTTCTTGTTGAAGTCATTGACACGGTTCATAAGACGCTGGTCGCCAAGTGGAAGGCCGAGGGCCAGGGCGACAAAAAGATCGATGAACTTTGGAATAGGTACGTCCCGAAGCATCTGTTGACCCGCTTACATGGCTACGAACTGTTGATGGCACCGTATGCGATCGCGCATCTGAAGGTCGGGCTCAAGCTATACGAGACAGGGTATCGGTTCGAAAGTGACGAGCGCGCACGAGTCTACCTCACAAACGCACTCGAATCGGCGCAGGACAAAATCGGGCGATTCGAGTTCGCTATTCCGGCCCTCGCTCACGAAGCTATCGCTGTAAACGAGGTCAAACTACACAAGAACTTCACAGTCGTGATTGGTAACCCGCCGTATTCCTACATGTCGGCAAACATGAACGAAACGAGCCGAGCGCTTGTTGAGCCCTTTCGCTACGTCGACGGGATACGCATAGTGGAGCGTGGGGCATTGGTCTTAGAGCGAGGGTTGCAAGATGACTACATTAAGTTCTTTGCTCTGACGTTTCAGCTCTTGAATATGTCTGGCATCGGATTGGTGAGTATGATCTCAAACTCTGCGTACCTGAACAGCCCCCACCATCGAGGGTTACGCTGGTACATCCGACAGACGTTCAGCAGGTATCGTGCTCTCGATTTGCACGGTGATATCAAAAGCGGTGGTGATGAAGATCATAACGTCTTCGATATCAAGACGGGCGTTGCGATTGGGCTGGGTGAGATCCTTCCAGGGAGTAGTGTCTTCACTTGTACGACTGCGAGTCTATCTGGGTCACGCGCTCGCAAAGAGGCTGCGCTGAATGCCAGGACCTTGCTCTCGGACTGCCAGCGGTTCTTTGCTCCCGAGCCTGAACAATACCTCTTCGACCCGGAAATAGGTAACTCGGGGCATTACGGTAACTGGTTTTCAATCGCTGACGTCTTTCGGCTGACGAGTGTCGGGATAAAGACGAACCGCGATAACCTGGTGATAGGATTCAATGATCAGGAAATTGAAACCAGAATCAGAACATTGATCGACCCAATGCGCACGACCGAACAGGTTAAATCGGAACTATCTATTGCTGACAATGCTCAGTGGAAAGTTGTGGCGGCTCGAAAGAAATGCAGAGACAGCTATTCTAGGGAGCACTTTAGGACTCTCGACTACCGCCCGTTCGATCAGCGCCGGATCTATTACCACCCGTCAGTTGTATTTAATCCCAGGCCTGCTGTAATGGCGCCGCTTCTAACGCCCGGCAATTTGGCACTGCTAACCAACCGGCGGATTCGGACTGACGTTCACTCGCACTTCTTTGTTTCGAGCCGGATCTGTATGGCTGAACTGCTTTCGAGTGCAGACAACTGCAACGTCTACCCCCTTTGGAATGTTGAAGACCAACTGTTTGCCGAACGCGGGCGGCGTCCAAACATAGCGCCGGATTTTCTAAAGGCTCTCTCTGCTTCTCTCGAGCTTCCACAGGAGGGCTCGTACGGAGTGCCTGCCGGCCTTACACCGGAGAACATATTTCATTACGTGTACGCAGTATTCTACAGTCCTGGTTATCGAAGTCGTTACGCGAGGTTTCTGAAGATCGATTTCCCGCGCCTTCCGTTGACTAGGAACCTTGATCTATTCCGTGCTTTGGTTCAACTCGGTGAAGAACTCACTGCCTTGCACTTGCTCGATTCCCCAAAGCTTGATCACTTCATCACTGAGTTCATCGGCAGTGATAATTCCGAAGTCGAAAAAGTCTCCTGGACCAACAACACTGTTTGGCTGGACAAGACGCAGACCACGGGGTTCAAGGGCGTTTGCGAACAGGTGTGGAGCTTTCGCATCGGCACCTACCAAGTCTGCCACAAGTGGCTCAAAGACCGGAAAGGCCGCACCCTCTCTGATGATGACATCGCGCACTACCAGAAGATTGTGGTAGCTCTGAGTGAGACGATCCGTATCATGGGCGAGATCGATGAGGTGATAGAGGCTCACGGCGGCTGGCCGGGTGCGTTCTTGACAGGCGCGGAGTCAGAAGAAAATGAACTTCAGTTTCCCGATGCTGCGGAGCAGGAACCGTCGTATTCCGCATCTGACACGAAGGAGAGTGATGAATGAGTGGTCTCACTGCAAGCGCACGACGATTACCCCCACGTCATTCCGATGGTCTTGAGTATATGCAGTGCCCCGGGAAGTTCGTCCGAATGAGATATGACACGTGAAGGAGGACAGCGTGATTGCACCAGGCTCGCAGCAGCGAATACGGTCGATACTTGAGGATCTTGAAAGTGTAAGGGAGAACCTGCTGGCGTTATCCGATGACATCTGGCTGAGTATCGATCATAACAACAACGATGCAATGCAGCAGGGGATCGAGTTCAAGCACGAATACAATGCCAAGATGGAGTCGTTTGCCCGCGTTGCGGAAGAGATCTCTGTGATGGTTCAGCAGTTTACTAACGTCCGGACAACCGAAGAAAACACGGAAACAACCGCAACCAGCAAGGAAGCTCGTGATCGGGTAACTGCCGAGCTCGATACGAGAGAACCTCATCGGCTCGACGAAGACTTTACATACAAGCGTCCCTATGCATATCGCATCGGAGATCACGCCGTTACCGGAACTACCACGTGGCGATCCCTGTACGAAGACGTGTTGCGACATCTGCGTCAAATAGACGGAGATGTGTTTCGATCTCTTCCAGACCGCGAAGAGCAGATATCTCGACGCGGTAATCCCCACTTCGCGCGGTCACCGGAGGCGCTCCGGGTGGCCTCTCATCTTGAAGATGACATCTATATAGAGATCAACATGTCCGCGCAGATGATCGTAACGATGATTCAAACTGTCCTCCCCATCTTTGGGTTAAATGGAACCGAGATGACCGTGTACTTGCGTGAAGATCGCGATGCGTAGGTTTCCTTGAAACTGTGTACACAGGATCAGAAAACGAAGAAACTGGTACCGTCGGTGTAACCTTGGGACCGATACGGCCAGGGGCGTGGTTAGACGCCCGTCTTCCATCTATTGGAATGGCCTACGAAAATTCGGCCTCATTCATCCCCTCATCTTTCGATCAATGAGTTCGGGACTCGCATGGTAGAGAATCACCACTCGGAGCAGCACTATCGTTCGGAGGGTGATATTCAGGACGAAGAACCCGTGGTCTACGTCGAGGTCTTCCGGATTGAAAAGAGATCAGTCGTATTCGTAGGATGTGTTTACGGCGCCCACCGCTCCGCAGCGCGATTGGCGGCGGTGAACTCAATCGAGTTCTTGAACATGTCGAAGAGCTCATCCCGCTGGCGGCGGCCAAAGGTGTGTAACGGCTCCCCTACGAGGCGGGCGGCGTGGAGACCAAACATCGCCGGTTCCGCCTCCCACAACATCTCCCAACTTCGAAGAATGCGGGTGCGACTGGAGTCGATCAGAGGACGGCTGGGCAGTTTATCGCGCTTCTTATTATTGACGGCGCTTTCGGCGGGGAGAAGGTTCCACAGATCATTGGAGAACCACATCGCCCAGGGGATCGCGTGGTCAACTTCCATGTGGCCTGTGCCGGCGATCGTGACTCCGCTCCACACGCACTCCAAGCCTCCGGGGGTGTCGAGGAAACTCCCGTACACGCCGCGTGCTATGGAGGTGTCGTGATCGATACGGCGCGGTGCCAGCAGCAGGCCGAGAATTTCTTCGGAACTCACGGCGGCGTTCTGATTCTTTATCCCCGCCACAAAGTCCGCCCACCGGAGCAACACCGAATCCTCGATCCAGCGTCCCATGAGCGCGAGCTCGGTCCAGAGGGAGCCTCTGGTGATGACCGCCGATCCGTACATCTCAAATAGCTGCTTACCGGTGCGCGCATTCCCCGCGTACTTCACCGGTTGACCGATCGCCCGGCGTATATCGCGGTAGACTCGCTGAAGCATCTGATGCTGCCCTGCGGACAAAACGTTTCGATCTGCCGCCGCCCGAAACGCCGGGTATCCTCCAGCGTCCCGCCACATCTCGGCGAGCTCGGTCAGGCTCCGCCGAAAGGTCATGTCCTGCTTGCCGGAGATCTGCTGGCCCAGCAAGACTCCGTCTCCCCTGTGGCTGGAGCGGGGAGTCACCAGGGGCCAGTAGTACTCGATCCACCGTTCGGCGATCTGATCTATCGGTATCGCTACCCTGCCGTCCGGTAGCCACGTTCCTACCTGCGTGCGATGGGTTGCGAGATCGGCAACGGCGCGGATCAAGGCGAACTTGTAGGTGTTGACCTTGCGGTCATCCCACAGGATCGACTCCACCGTTTCCATTGAATTGAGACCGGCCTCGAGAGGCGCCACATAAACCTGGATGTGCCAATCCGCTCCGGTTTCCTCATGGTGCTCGTCTATCGCTGCGGTTTGACGGAGTCCCAAGCGTTCTAGAAAGAAACGATACTGCCCGGGGTTTCGCAAGACATAGCGGCGGCCGTCGACGTGACGATTCTCGGCTACCTCGGGATGCGCCGACGGGACTTTGATAACCAGGAAGCCCCCGGGAACGAGCAGAGCGCGCAGGCGATACAGGGCGTCCAGGAGGGTGCGGTCATCAAGGTGGTGGAGCACGTGGATACAGGTGATCGCGTGAAAAGTGCGCTGGACGGTATCCAGCGCGGGGAGGACATCGCGATGCAGCGTTTCGGCGGGAATTGCGTAGCGTTGCTGCGCTTCCGCAAGCATCTCAGCTGATCCGTCCACGCCCTCCGCGGTGTACCCGCGATCCCGCAACCACGCCAGATCGCGTCCGGTGCCACACCCCACGTCCAGCACCCGATCTTTCGGGCGCAGCAAGGTGCTCAGGTGATGGAGATGGGTCAGATTCACGGAGTCATAGATCTCAGCAAGCTCCGCTGCGCGGGTGCGGTAGTAGTCCTGTGTCGGCGAATCGTCGGACATATCCATGTAACCGGGCCATTGTAACCCGAAAATGCGCGGTGCTGCATGATTCACGGAGCGCGTGTCGAGCCATGTGGGGCACTGGTCGGAACGGTGGAATCCACTGCGACAATCCTTCGTTTGTATAGCGCTCTTTAAAGACCGACCGATCCACCCAATAGTGGTCCACGTGATTGGCGGCAAAGTCGAGACAAGCCGGCTGCAGTTGTCGCCCCGGCGCCACCGATAGCACCATCGTATAGTCATACGGGTGTTCACGAAACCGTGCCATCAATCTCTCCCATCGGAGGTTTCCCCACTCCGTCTGGGACGGACCCATCTGTGGTACTCTATCTACGGCCTATTCGGGCGGGAATCCCGGTAGGCACAACCTTGGAGGTTCACGATAGGCATGAAAGGAACGAAGCACTTTCCGCGTCTAAGTTATAACGTCTCGCGCGGCCTTCGCGAAATAGTGGCTCCAGTTCAAACGATGTCCGAAGAAGACTGGAACTCGGTGTTACGGCAATTTGATAGTTGTTGCGCATTCTGTGGGGAAGGCGCGACGCGCGAAAACCGCGGTATTGTTCCAGATCACTTGGTCCCTGTTACCGATTACGGAGAGCTGATGCTCGGTAACGTCGTACCGGCTTGCCAAAGGTGCAACGATTCACGCGGCAATGGCGACTGGCGGAAGTATGTTGTCGAGGAATTTCCTGAGAAGGCGAGTCAGCGCATTGCTACAATCGAGGCCTATCTTTCGGCACATCCGTACAAACCGTTCCATCCGGAGGAGATCCTTAACCAGGATGAACTAAGGGAGTACAATGAGATACTGGCGAAATGGGAATCGATTCAAGAGACGGCTAAAGATCTGTACGACAAGGTGAAGACGCGGCGGGGAATCCGACAAACCGGATAGTGAGTAGCAGCCCGGTTCTATCGATTTCGTCGATAGCAAGCGCGAAGGCGCTTGCCGCATGACTAATCAGTGCAGGCTTCAGGGCTGTGGCCCGCGTCTGATGAGCGAAACACACTGGTCGATATTGTTACGGATAATCTTTCAATTGACTCCCGCTGTTGGAACTGCGAGTCGCTCCAATATGCGATCAACTTTCTGTAGAATAGCAGAACCGATGTTTACGGAGAGATGCTGCCCATCGAATAGCCGCACAAATACCAATCCACAGGTCACATCAGTATCGGGGTACTGGTATGGAAAGGTACTATCGTCGAAGGCATACACATCGGGATAGATCAGAAGGGATACCGTCGCGTCGAAAAAACGAGAGTACACATACATCTGCTTGAGGTCATCATCAGACGGGGTGGGCGACTCGAGAACCTTCCACTTCGTGTCTATCACGACGGTTTGTCCGTGCTTAGTCGCGACAATATCCGGTCGGATCTGCCGTTGCTTCCAGAAAGCCCGGCGCTGCTGTAGCTCGACCGTCCACTCACTCAATCGGCCTGCTCGCCGAACGAGTGCGCTGACATATTTCTCGAAGAGAATAGGCATATCAAAGAGGACCGCGAGCGTTTCGACACGCCCGGCAGTGCTAGTTGGGCCGCGCCCGAGGATGACGAGTTCACAAACGCTCAACGCTCTCCTGTAGTGTTCGGTCCGTCGATCGTACACCAATTTTCGGAAGGTCTCCTCGGTTACCTCACTGGCATGTGGAGCCGGGAACACCTCGGACAGTTTCCGTGCGCGTTCAGCCGTAACTAGAGAAATCGGGAGACTCGCAACTGACTTCAGACCCAGCGCCAACAGACGGTTGTGCAAGATCGAATTATCATACGCATCGTACTCGCATGTAACCAACTCCGGATGAACGACAGACCTGGGGGTCATTTTCGCCGTTAGGCATTTGCCACGCACCCCATTGAAGGTCTCTCGCGATCGTCTGTATCCCTTGGCAAGCCCTCGGTGAAAGAGCTGCTCGCAATCGACGACGAAGTGGTGCGCTATGACATCAAGTATCGTGTCTTCCCGTGTGTCCCTATGCACCCATCCGGCATCAATCACAGGAATGTCGAATACCGTCGCAACCATCTGTTTTAGTGCCGCGGACCATTTGTCCCGAACCTGTGGACCGTTCCCAGTGGTTCGACGCTCAACTTTGGGAAGGATCTCTATCACGAGGTCGCCGGAAACGAACACTCCCACTTGTCCTTGGGTGCGAATCCTGTTCCATCCGACGCGAAAAACGCCGCGTCTTGTAGAATCCTCGTAGTGCGCTATTGCCGCAAGGTCCGAGATCCGGAGTCCGTTCTCTCCCACAAGGATGTCGTCATACTCAAAGACGCTAATCTTCCGGCGTGTCATATATGGATCTAAATGAGCTGGCCGACCACTCGTCGGGGTCGGTTAGAACGAAGCGAGGTGCACCCGAATATCTGTCGGCCAGATCAGGATCAAAATCCGCGAAATGAATACCATCGTCGCCTTGAACGACAAACCGCTTTCCAAGCACGAGACCGATCTTCGCTTGATCACTATAGAAGTACTCACGCAACAGTGGAATAACCCGATCGACGAATACCTCGCGGATGGCCTGGAGTGGGTCGTCCGCACTGGCTATCCGCATGAAGTACGCGTGTCCGATTTGATGATCTCGGTCAATCAGCTTTTCAATGCGCCAGTTCATGGCAGCTAGAATCGACCCAAGGTCGATATCCACGTCCGCGGTATCGGCGAGGGAGAGAAGTTCTGGTCTCGGGAGCATTTCCACAAATGAAAAACGACGTCTGAACGCGGTATCTAGAGCCTCAACCGAGCGATCTGCCGTATTCATTGTGCCAACAATGTAAACGTTGGCAGGGACGGAAAACCTCCTTCCTGAGTACGGGAGTGTCGTAGCGAGCTGATTCGGCGCGCCTGACCGCTTGTCGTCTTCGATGAGCGTAATGAGCTCACCGAACACGCGCGCGGCGTTTCCGCGGCTGATCTCGTCGACTACTAGAACGTACGGGTTCTCAGGATCCGTCGCCGCAAGATCACAGAGCCTCAGAAAGACGCCTGGCCGGATATCAAAGACTACCGCTCCTTGCTCGACTCGCGGCCGTATTCCCTCGATAAACTCCTCGTACGAGAACGACGGGTGGAAGGTGACAAATTCAATCCTGTTGGAGTCGGTCATAGCGTGAAAACGTCGCATAACATCGTCTCGTTCTTCTCCCTCGTATCCTGTCAGGGGATACCCCTCGATGATAGAGAGTGCGAAATCCACCGTTTTGTATGTCTTGCCGGTACCTGGGGGACCATACAGGATGAAATTGCGCCGAGTCGACGCATCGACGTGAGTCCTGTCAACTCGGGTATCCTCCGGTACCGAACCGTCGACAATCCATCCGCGAAGCCTTTCGACGTAGTCTGGGTATTTGGTGATATCAGTTAAGGTCTTGAGTACAATCTGACCGTTGGGTTCCGGCCAGCTTCCCATCTTGATCCACTTCACGTCCCGGACGTTGGGTTGGTCCTCTCTGTTCGGTTCATACCGGTATTCGGAGGATACGATCCCGAATCCTATGTACTCATAGAGTCCCCGCTTTGGGATTATGACGTCCCCCGGTTTCATGACATGAACAAACTCCCAGCACGCCAATGAGGCGTTCATGTAGCTCTTATCCGGTGTTCCTTTTGCCTCCCGAAGGGCAACGGCAATGTCCTCACGCGTGTCATACTCGTTAAGGTCTCCAATCTCGCGCCATCCGATTGCCATTACACCCTCGTCGGCGTAGTTATCCCAGTATTTTGCGCCTTCTCCAGGAGCGTATAGCCACCACCGCGCATCGCTTCCTATCTCCTCGTGATCCTGCTCGGTTCGTTGGTCGAGCGAGACGTAAAGGAGATTCTGAACAATCAGATTGGTGTCATCGCCGTGATAACTGTCTTCGGTGAGAACCCGGTGGTGAAGATCGAGAAGCTCTGAGTCTGTAAGCACCACTTCAGATTTGACCTCGTCGGCAATCGAGACGAAATGGCGGTACTTCGTTCCTGCTGCGGCGGGCTCAGTTCCGAGTAACCTACAAAGCTTCTGATAATAAGAGTCTTTGTATAGGTAGTGCTCGGCCGGGAACCGCATCGACAGAAGGAATGCGACTGTACGTTCGTCCTGTTGAGCGTTTATGTGCTTTCCCGCTCGCGCGCGGAGATCTCCAAGCATACCCTCCATCCCAGAGACATATTTGCGATAGCGCTCGTCCATGCTGATGTTTTGATCAAAAAGCTCACCCATAAGCTTGCGCGTGTCTTCGGGACGTTCTCGTGCTGCGCGAATGAGGTACCCGCGTGAATTCTGAAACAGCAGGTTGCCGGCTTTCCGAATCGATTCCTTAAGCATCCCATGGAAGTCTACGGCATTAACGTCCCATGAATCCTGGAAGTGTTGAACTGCGATCCACTTGTAGAGCTCATCACGGTTCTGCGTTTCTCTGAGCCATTCCTTGTAGCCAGGTACAAGGTTCCTTATCGGTTCCACTCAACCCTCCAGATTTCGATACCGTAGCACACAAACGATACTGAGATTAAGCGGAACCGACTTGTAACACCCTTCTCTCAAACATGTCGCGCCGGACTGTTGTAACCATCCCGCCTTCTGCGTAGTTAAGCTTATTTCCGCATTACAGCATTGCCGGCCCCTATGACATTCACTGCCTGCTCATCATCATCGTTCTTGCCGATGAAGAGCCCAGGCCCGTGCTCCGTCAACTCCTTCTTCCAACTGGCGGACCCCCGCCTCGCCGACCTAATCAAACTCCATGTATTTTCCCAGGATCTCCAGCGCCTCGGCGTAGGAGCCCGCCGAGGTGACGGCGGGGAGCACCTCCTGCCCTTCTTGCATTTTGCCCGCTGCTTTGAGCACCCGCCGGACAAGTGCGACAAGGTTGAAGATGTTGCCGTTCTCTCCGGTGAATGTGACGTGGGGTTTCCCCGTAGTGCCCATGGATTCAGCTTTCCCTGGTGCCGTGTTAGCTGTCAAGTTTTATCTGTAGCGGCCCCAAGCTCCCGCGGGCGGTACTTCTCCAATGTCTGCACGAGATTGGGCAGAACGTAGCCCCCGATTCC
>JBBDTM010000093.1:0-18062 GCA_040904425.1 Alkalispirochaeta sp. | reverse complement strand
ACAAAGTCAATCAATTAACGGAGGTGAAGACCATGCTGGCGGAAGTAGTAGACAAAATAGAACGACGCGGAGAGCAACGCGGAGAACAGCGCGGCATGCAGCAGGGTATGCAACAAGGCATGCAGCAGAAAGCCCGCGAGGATGCCCGCAAAATGCTAAAGCGCGGGTTCTCGATTGCAGACATCGCCGACATTACCGGTCTGTCGGAACAGGAAATCAAGGAGCTGTAGCACCCACCGCGGGAAACCGAGCCGGCTCCGAAGCGTATCGGGCGGGTGGCCCCGACGAAAACGGGCCGGGAGCGGCGCGGATAATCCGCGACGTCCCCGGGCCGTGGCGATTGCGCTCAGTTGAACCCGTGAGTTCAACCTAACCTCGGCCCCTTCCCAGGAAGGGGTTTACAGGAAGCGGTTAATAATCGATTCCAGGTACTCCTGGCGACCGGAGTCGGTGCGGTCGATCTGCTTGTCCATCGCCCATTCCGCGAGCTCCGAGAGGGAGGTCTTCTGGTCGGCGATCTTCTTGCCGATGTCGCTCTGGTACCCTTTGTAGCGCTCTTCAACAAAACCGGGAAGTTCGCCGTCATCCAGGATGCCCTGTGCCGCCATAAGGCCACGGGCGAAGGTATCCATACCGACGATGTGCGCCTGCGCCAGGTCCTCTACCGTTGAGGAGGGGCGTCGCAGCTTGGCGTCAAAGTTAAAGCCACCGCTGTGAAGTCCGCCGTTCTGCAGGACCTCATACATCATCGCGGTACTTACATACAGGTTGGTGGGAAACTGGTCGGTGTCCCAGCCGAGGAGCGTATCGCCCTGGTTGGCATCCACACTGCCGAGGATTCCCTTAATTCGGGCGTACATCAGCTCGTGCTGAATCTCGTGGCCCGCCAGGGTGGCGTGGTTGGTTTCGATGTTGAGTTTGAAGTCTTTGTCGAGGCCGTACTCCTGCAGAAAGCCCCAAATCGCACCGGAATCGGCATCGTACTGGTGCTTGGTGGGCTCCATCGGCTTGGGCTCAATCAGGAACTGCCCGTCGAAGCCGATCTGCTTCTTGTAGTCCAGCGCCATGTTGAGGAAGAATCCCAGGTTGTCGAGTTCGCGCTGCATGTTGGTGTTGAGCAGCGTCTCGTAGCCTTCGCGACCGCCCCAGAAGACGTAGTTGGCGCCTCCCAGCTCTTTGGTTACCTCGATCGCTTTCTTCACCTGCCCCGCGGCGTAGGCGTAGACCGACGGATCGGGGGAGGTGGCGGCGCCGTTCATGTAGCGCGGGTGAAAGAAGAGGCGTGCGGTGCCCCACAACAGGCGCGTGGGGTAGTCTTCCATGAGCTTCTTGGTGTGCGCCACGATCTCGTCCAGGTACCCGTTGGTCTCACGCAGGGTAGCGCCTTGCGGAGCCACATCCCGGTCGTGGAAGCAGAAGTGTGGCATCTGCAGTTTGGTGGTGAGCTCGAAAATGCCCTGCATCTTGATCCGGGCCAGTTCCATGGGATCGGTAAGGTGATCCCAGGGGCGAATCGCGGTAATGGTACCAAACGGGTCCGCACCACCGCCGTTCATGCTGTGCCAGTACGCCATGGAGAAGCGGAAATGCTCCTTCATCGTTTTACCGGCGATCTTCTTCTCCGGGTCGTAGTAGCGGAACGCCATCGGATTCTTTGTGTCCGGTCCCTCGAATTTGATATCTGGAATGCTGGGAAATACGTGTTTCATTGTGATCCTCCGATCAGTTGTAGTCTCGTAACTATAGAATACCCTGAGTTACGCCGGGTAGACATATCTATTTTTGATATCAAGTACCGTCCTTTGATATATTGAATCCGTGCAGATCGATGATGTTGTGTTCGTTTACCAATTGAAGTCTCCGGAACTGGTTCGCTGGCACTCCCGGCGCCACTCGCATCCCGCCCCGCAGTATGAGGTTCACTACTTCCTCAGCGGGGACGGCCGCTTTGAAAACGGCGGGAGTCGCTATCGGCTGGGACATGGCGAGCTGTTTCTCACACCCCCGGAGATGGTGCACGCGGTGGAAACGGGAGAGCTCCACCGGCCGGTCTCTTACTACGCCGTGCTCTTCTCGCTGGAGCCGGAGAATCCCTTGCGGGGCTTCCTGGACGCCCCGGGGTTTGTGGAAACGTTTCCCCGCCACGTGGGGTCCCGGCACCGGGTCCTGTTCGAAGAACTCACCAACCGTTTCGCCCACGCCAGTGGCGCGCGACACAGCGCCGGTATGCACATGTTGCAGGCGCTTCTGTGGGATCTGGCCGCGGAAACAGGCGGGTTAGCGCGCGCCGGCGGGGCGGCCGCAGACACCGGAGGGATCACCCGGGCGGGCGGGGAGACCGCAGGCAGACCGGCGGGCAGCGGCGGCGGGGCGGCTCGTGCAGATAGAGCGGCGCGCACCGCCCCGGAACGCTCCGACAACCTGGAATACAACATCCACGTGGATCGGGCGGTACAGCTGTTTGAGCGCCATATCGCTGAACCGATCACCGTGAAGGCGGTGGCTCGCACGCTCGAGATCAGCCAGGAGCATCTGACCCGCCTCTTCGACCGGCGCTTCGGGGTGTCCCCCTTGCAGTACTACCGGCGCCTGCGGATGGAGGTTGCCGCATCGCGTCTGATCAACTCGACCGCTTCGGTCAAGGAGATCGCCTGGGAGCTGGGCTACTCCAACCCGTTTCACTTCTCCCGCAGCTTTAAGCAGTTTGCGGAGCTGAGTCCGGTGGAGTATCGCCGTCAGTACTACCGCAATACGCCGACCCGCTATGCGGCCAAGGTGGTGGAGCGTAACGCAGAGCCGCCCAGAGCCGACCCGCACGGTGAGAGGCAGCAATAGCGGCCCGGGTCAACAGCTCCGAAAAGCGACCCGGGATACTTGCCGCGAAGTGAGCCGATTCGCTACCATCACCCAATGACCGATCAGGAGCTTCAGGATCAGAAGGCGCTCATCGAAGCCCACATCACGGAAATCGAATCTTCCTTTGATTACCTCGCCGAAGAAACCAAGGCGATAGAACCCAGCGTGAGTCTGGGGCGCCTTACCCGGATGGAGGCGATCAGCGATAAGGGCGTCAACGAGCACGTTCTGGCGCAAAGTCGACAGACACTGGAACGCCTGAAGAACGCCCTGACCCGCATCGAGAAGGGCACCTACGGCGTGTGCGTACGATGCGGAAAGGAGATCCCCCTCGCCCGGCTGCAACACGTCCCGGAAGCGCTGATCTGCGTGCCGTGTTCGGAGAAGAAGGCGCCGCGACGGTGATGATACAACCGGATTGACACCGAGTCCCGCTCGTAGGTGACTACTGCCCCCCTCGGGGGTTGTCATGGTCGCCATATTCCCAAGTTCATCGTAGCCGAAGTGGATCGTTGTCCCGACTTCCTCATAGGTTACCTCGACCGGCCGGCCCCAAGGTCCGGTACGGGTTGTTGGTCTAAATTGAGTAAACCACTCCGGAAGAAACGCCGTATCGGACCCGATCGTGCCGTCGATAGAGAAATACCGAATTTCGTATCCTTCGAATCAAGATCTGATCGAGGACGCGGATTTTTCCTATTGCCATCCTGATTTCGGGTCCCACACGTGAGGATGATCTGGATCGGGCCCCCATAGAGCGTTGGTGAACTCCGAGATCCGGTCTATCACGTCTGAGAGTTCAAGTTTTGAGTGTTCGTTACGCAGTTTGCGCACGAAGGCTTTCCATTGCGTCTGCTTGACGGAGTTTTGGGAGACCTGTTCGGTGAATACGACGGGCGTCTCAGTGGGCAGAGCGGTCTTGCGTCGCGCGAAAGTCTGACGGACGGCTTGCGAGACTTCCTCGAATCCAAGAGTGAAGGACCGGCTGATGATGTACAGATCGTAGAAGTCCTTCATCCTGCTGGTGAGCAGACTAAGTGCGATCTGCAGTACCACCCGGGCCTTGCCGATGTGCGTCCGGATCTTGGCTCTCTGTCCCTGGTAGGCGTTGTGCTCGCGAATGTCCTGGATTGAGATGGAGTCCAGATCAAATTCAACGGCGTCCTCGGGATAAGAGATGGAGCATATGTTCCTGAGAGATTCCAGGATGAATTGAGCGTCGGCGTTGCCGATCTTCAGAAAATCGATGTCCTTGGTCGTCCGATACGTCTGATCCTCAAGTGTGATGGAGAGGAGGTACGCTCCTTTCAAGAGGTAGGCGTCTCGGTACGACGACCTTCCGAGTCTGAAAAGGAATCGTTCGCCGACATAGCGAATGAGCAGGGACTGATAGTCTTCCCTTTTGGTTCGACTGTGATTGAGCAATCGAGCCAGGACGGATGCCGAGTGATCCGCTCCAACGGTGTTCATACAATGCTTTCCATGTACGGCCTCATGATTTCGCGTACCCTGCACACCTCGGCGAAGCGGATCAGATCGTCAATCGAGGTACGTTTGGCCCGGATGACATCCTTCAGGGCTTCGATAGCGACATCCAAACCGATTTTATTGCGGTACTTGAAGCAATCGGCGACGGTCTTCGGGATAGAGTAGATGGCTACTTCTACACCGTCTATGGTGCGCCGCTCTAGGCCATCGCTATAGGCATCGCCTGAGAATCTCACGATTTGAATGGGATACTCCTGTACCCGGGGCATACGAACTCTTCGTGGGATCGCGAGCCAGACCTCCGAGGGATTCTGCGTTCCGATCTCATGGAATGAAAGGGCTGATAGGAGACAGACGATTCCGTGGTCAACAAGCTTGCTTGCTTCTATCAGCGAGTGGTATGCCCCCGGGGTGTAATTGACCAGCGTATAGAGGCCCCGGGCGGTACGCAAGATCTCACCGCTTCGCACCATACGGGTGAGTGTCTTGGTGTCTATCCCTTCCGCTGTGATTTCTCCGGAGCTCATCACCGGAGAGTGCTGCAGAAGTTCCCGAACTCTTGACCGTTCCGCCTTCATGCCGTTAAGTGTACTCATATATAGACAAATGTCAACGTTTAGCGGCAGATGAATCACGGATAATACGAGGCAGTACGAATGCGTGTATGTACTCTGATTCGAACTTCCATCGGGAAACAGGATGTTGACAGTAAAATCATCGCCCTCCCCGGAATGAAACGGTGCTATCGTAACCGAATCACGCTTCTCCCGTACCCGGCCGGCCGTGTATTCTGAAATGGATCATGAATATCGAACTTGCGTTCTGCCATGATCTCTCACCGTCCCGTGAAAGCTACCCAGATCAGTGGGTGTGTCCAGCAATGTCCATCTTCACGCGCGGGGAACAACCTGGCAAGACAGCGTGGCAGTTGTCATCAACACTAACCTGCGCACCTGATAGCTCGCCAAGTTCTTAGGCCGACTACCGGAAATCCCCTTCACCAGAGTCCTGGTGATTGGCAATATCTGACGCCGCATGTTGCATCGGATCAGTCGTAAATCTCCTTCACCCGCCCCACCTGACCCGAGCTCAGTTTGACCTTGATTCCGTGGGGATGAGTGGGTGAGTTGGTGAGGATCCGTTCCACGATGCCTTCGGTGAGGGTGCCGGTGGCCTGATCCTGCTTTAGAACCACCGCCACCTGCCGGCCGATGCGGATATCCGCGCGCTTTGTTCCGTCCATAGCCGTATCATTGGCCGACGTTGGTGCGTAATGCAAGAGCCCGGCGCCCCGCCGTCCCGATATCCACAGCGCCCCGCGGCGTGGTTGACGCGTCCTGCGGCCGCCTCTACCCTGAGGAATGGCTCTCCCCCATATCGATTACCACGCGGTGGTTGACGCCGCTACTCGCCACGAAACGGTCTGTCCGCTATGCGCCGCGATCGACGACGCGGAACGGGCGTTCTGGGATTCGGTTCTCTTCTCGCAGGTGGGGACCGAAGGTTTTCAG
This sequence comes from Alkalispirochaeta sp., assembly GCA_040904425.1. Classification (GTDB taxonomy): domain Bacteria; phylum Spirochaetota; class Spirochaetia; order DSM-27196; family Alkalispirochaetaceae; genus Alkalispirochaeta. The sequence continues at coordinate 12,207 of JBBDTM010000093.1, read as the reverse complement.
GACCAGTTTCTGGCCACGGACGGGTTCTGTCGCCCCCACGCTCGCGATTTCGCCGCGCGCAAGGACGGCACCGCGGTGACGATGCTCTACGTCCCGCTCATGCGCCATCGGAGGAACTGGATCTCTATTTCGAACCGCCCGGTTCTGCCGGGGCGCCACCCCTCCCGCCGCAAGGAGCATCCCGCCATTCGGGCGGGACGGCGCGCCGGGCGGCACGCCTGCCTCCTGTGCGACCGCATCGACCACTGGGCCGACCGCTTCCTGATTAACCTGCTGCGCCACCAGCACGACGCCACCCTGCGCGCCGCCCTGGAGGCGGGAACCGGTCTCTGCGTGCCTCACTACCGCCGCCTCAGGGAGCTCTCCGGCCGCGGGCGCGTGCTGGGCCTGATTCCCGGCGGCCCGGAGCGCCTGCCCCGGGCGGCGAAGTGGCTGGAGACGCTCCACACTCAGCGCTGGGATGCGCTGGTGTCGGAGGCGGAGGCCGCCGCCCACAGTCGAGGTGACACGGTGTGGAAGCGGCTCATCGCGACTATGGAAGGGGGCACCGGCTGGGAGTAGCTGGTCGCGGGGCTCCGGGTTGGGGGGGGGGCGCCCCCCGCAACCGTGAGTTCAATCCAGAGTCTCCTACGAGAAGAGCGCCGCGATTTCTTTCTGATAGCGCTCGTTGATCACGTGGCGCTTGATCTCCTGCTTGGCCGACAGCTCCCGGCCCACCTCGAAGTCGTCGGGGATCAGGGTGGTGCGGTAGATGAGCTCAAAGCCCTTGAAGCCGGTCCGGCGGTTGACCTGACTGCTGACCTCGCTGGTAATCAGTTCACGGATCGCCTCATTTTCCAGGAGATCGGCGGTTTCCATGTAGGGCACGTGGTTTTCGTCGGCGTAACTGATGATCGCGTCCATGGCGGGGCAGATCAACGACGCCAGGTACTTCTGGTCCTGGCCAACTACCACGGCGCGATCGATGTAGTCGCTTTCCTGTATCTTTTGTTCGATCGGCAGGGGCTCGATATTCTCACCGCCCAGCAGGACGATCGTATCCTTGGCGCGGCCGGTGATCTTCAGTTCGCCCCGGTGGGTGAGGATGCCCAGGTCGCCGGTGTTGAGCCAGCCTTCCCGGTCGAGAACCGCTTCGGTGAGCTCCGGTCGCTGATAGTAGCCCTGCATCACCTGCGGACCACGGACGAAGATCGTCCCCATCTCACCCCGGGGGAGTTCGGTGCCGTGCTCGTCCCGAATACTGCACTCCGTGCCGGGAAGCATCGTGCCCACCGTGCCGGGGACGGGAGTGAATTGGCTGCGGACCGCAAGCACCGGGGCAGTCTCGGTAAGTCCGTACCCTTCCAGCAAGAGTACTCCCGCGGAACCGAAGAACGCATCCACCGCGGGAGGCAGCGCGCCACCACCGGAAACGCCGGCGATAAATCGGCCGCCCAGGCGCGCCTTGATCTTGCCGAAGACCAGGAGGTTGCCCAGCGCTTTCAGGGGGGTAAGCAGGAGCCACGGCACGAAGGCCACCGCGGCGTCAAGCGTGCGATTGCGTGGTTTGAAGTCGGGCACCAGGCCGCGTATCATGTCGGTGAGGTGCTTATGAGTCCCGCCGACCGCCACGAAAAAGGTGAACAGCGCTTCCTTGGCACCGCCCTGCGCCTTAATGTTGCGGTAGATACCGGCGCGGACCGCCTCCCAGATGCGGGGGACGGAAGCCATCCATTTGGGACGAATCTCGGCCATATCGGCGAGCATGATCTTGCCTATCGGCTTGGAGTACGCCAGCGTGGTAGCGGTGAAGAGCGCGATGTACTGCACGATCCGCTCGAAGGAGTGCCACACCGGAAGCACGCAGAGCCAGATGTCGCCGGGGGTGGTGTCGATGCGTTCCGGCACGTACTGCACCTGGTAGAGGAAGTTGTCGTGAGTGAGCATAACACCCTTCGGTTCACCGGTCGTACCGGAGGTGAAGATGATCGTTGCCACCTCGTCCCCGGTGCCGGCATCGATTTCACGATCGATACGGGTGGGATCCTTCTCCAGCGCCTTCTCTCCGGTCGCCACGACGTCATGGAACTGGTGGCCGGATATGCCTCGGGCCGGCTTGGCGGGAATCTCCCCTTCCATGATGATCAGGTGTTTGAGCGCCGGCAACTTCTTGGCACTCACCGATTCCAGGACTTTCGCCAGTTGCGCCTCGTTTTCCACGATCGCCACCGGGCACTCCGGGACGGAGAGAATAAACGCCAGCTCATCGGTGGTACTGTCGTTACCCCGCGGAACGTCGGCGGCCCCCAGCGACAGAATTGCCAGGTCAGCGGTAAACCATTCCTCACGATTTTCCGAAACGAGTCCCACGTGAGTGCCCCGCTTGACCCCCAGCTCCTGCAAGCCCGCGCCAAAGGCGTGTACCGCCTTCTGCAGCTCTTTGTAACTACGCGATTGAAAGGTGCCGCCGTTTACTCGACTCATCTGGGCGGCGGTTTCGGGATAGGTTGCGGCAATATAGCGTACCATTTTCGGGATCGTTTCGTGTTTCATAGAAGCTCCGATTCATTTTTTGTCGGTCGTTGACCGACTTGCATTCAAACTACTACGGTTCGCGCGGGAACGCAAGCGGCTTACGATCCGCCCAGCTTGCGGCCCGCGAAGATAATGGGCATGAGCACGATCCCCTCGCCGGGACGCAGGTGCTCCACCACCAGCCGCGGAAATCCGTTAGGATGGTTCCCCACTTCAACCGGTTCGTCCTCAGGGTGGACCTCAAACCATGCGCTGCCCGTGTGGAGCGGCCGCAGGGCGCGGCGCTCGTCGGTAGAGAACACGATCACTGCCTCGGCAGGGCGCTCCCCCGGCGGGATAGGAATATGCAGGTTGGACCGCGAGGAGTATCCGTCCGTATTTACCACACAGATCGGCTGTGGCCGGCCGTCATTGACGAGGATTTGCCACGCGACGATCCGGGTACCACCGGTGGTGTCCGGTGGCAACAGCCAGCGTACGGCGGCCCCCCGCCACCGGGGGAGCGTCTGTTCCGCGAATCGCCGAATCCGGCTGATGCGAGAGAAGAGATATCCGTTCCGGCCGAACTGGAAGGGGCCGGAGACCGCCTTCGGCCCGTCGGTCTCGTGAAAGACGTAGAGCTTGGAATAGTGTTCGTTGGGCGCCGGCGCGTAATGTGGATCACGACACTCGAAGTTGAGACCGGTGTAGCTGGGCATGTCGGTGAGAAAGAGAGCCAGAAAGTACCGCGCCTCGTTTCCCGCCCGGTAGAACTCATCGAACCGAGGATCGTCCTTGTCGGCGGTCATGGTGGTAATTGCGGGTATCACTGTGCGGGTGTCGGCAACATCGCGGTAGCGACGGAGACGTTGAAGGAACTCCGCACTCTCCAGAGGAACCGACTGCAAATCCGCCAACGTTACGTCCGCTCCAGATGCCTCCAGATGATCCACCTCGTCCCCGTAGGCCATGACGTTCGGCGGCGCCATGAACGTCTCCGCAAAGTACCCGAACCAGGGAGCATCTGATCGCCGGGCGATCGCCTCCCGCACCGAGCCGAGGATATCGTAGTAGGCGTCCACCTGAGCAGGGACCCCCTGTGACCGCATTTGGACGTGGGACATATCACCGCGCATGAAATCGAATCCGTAACACCGTTGCATGTCCGCATAGCGCTCCTGCACATAGGTCCACGTCTCCCGTCGCGGTCGGGTGAAGTCGATTTCCCACTCCCGATTGTCATCACGGCGCTCGTAGAACTTGTACCGCGTCAGCGGCCCGAAGACGCGAGACATGCTCTCCGGTTGCGTGATGCGGTACTCCCGCCAGACATAACCATCTGTGTCGACGTGGGCGGTCTCCCGGTCAACCTGAAGTCCACGGTATGGCGGCGCCATGGTGGCGGGAGCCGGTTCGTAGCCAAGGAGGTAGATCGAACGCGCCAACGCACCTCGACGCTCTCCCCGGCCCGGCCGATCCGAGCGCCTTCCGAAGAGAATCCGGTCCCGTTCATCCTCATCGAACTCGGAAGAGAACAGCGAGGCCCCCTCCGTGGGAACGGTGATAGCAGGATCCGCGCTGCCGTGCGTACCAAGAAAATCCAGTACAAGGTCCTGTACTTCTTCGTGCAAGTCCGAGCGGTGATCCACGATAGACAGATTCTCCCGGCGAATCCATTCGAAGTGGTGCGGATGGGCGAGGACAATTTCAGAGAAGCGATCGGTATGGGGGATAACATCCATTCCCACCGACTTACCCATCACGTGCAAGAGGTTTACCGTCGCCTTCAGTTGGCGTTCCGGGGTGTCCAGATGAGGATAGATCTCCTCCAACGACGGCGAGAAGAACTCATTGTTGATTTTCCAACTACTCATGCCGTAGAGACTGCCCACCACACCCGGTTCCCACACCGGTAAGAGATGGATCGCATCGTGGGCGTCCGAGAGCGTCAACGCGTACTTCACGACGTTCACGAAAGACCCAACCGTCCTGACATTCACACCGACCACGTTGCTCATTCGGAGCCAGCCGGTACTCGATTCGGTGCTCCGCGGTCCTGCGGCTGCTCCCGCTACGCGGTCCATCCCGCGGGTCACATCGGTGGCTTCCCGGGAAATCGCGTCATCCACCGCCGATCCGAAACGCCCCCGCAGAATATCCAAGGCTCGTTCATCAGCGAGAGCCACCGCCTCCGAGGGAAGCAGATTGGCACAGAATCCGGCAATTCCGCCTGCATAGTCGGCCACCGCCTCCGCGGCAAATCGCCGCCACCGTTCGGAGATTTCGCCCTGCGTTCGTCCGAACTCTCCCGCTACCATCACAGCCTCACATCGTAATCCGCGGCAATCACGATGTCCGCCATAGACTCGTGAGACCGAATGATCTCGTGTTCTATCTCCAGAACCCGCTCGATAAATGGATCGAATTGCTCCCGATTGCGCCGCTTCCTGGCTTCAAGCGTGGCGTGATAATCCCGGTCGATAAAGATGTGGGTATCCGCGGCGCTGAGAATCGTGGTGTACGTTCCTTCGGCGATCACCACCGCGACACCATCCAGGGAGATCTCTTCTTGCACGGCCCAGTCCTCGTCGTAGATGACTTCCGGCTTTGTTATCATAGCGGCTCCATCCTTTGCGACTTGCACGTGCTCATTGAGAAGGTCGAGATTGACTTCATTCAAGCCGACCCAGGAGACATCCTCCCGGCGCCGGGCGTCGTTGGATTTCGGGGGGAGCACGAAGTAGTCGTCTTGTCCCAGAACGAGAGCCGGCAGTCCCTCCGCATCGAACGCTTCCTTCAGCGCTTTTCCCATTTCCGACTTGCCGCTCCCCGATTCCCCGGCCACCGTCACCGCATAGCGCGTGGCCTTCACCCTGATGCGATCCTTCAAGTGCGCCACAATCCGGGTGGCAGCCCTTCGATGATGATCCTCTACAATTATGACGTCGCCACGCACGGAGACCCTCCCGACACTGAACAGTTATCTTATTATGTGCTGAACCAGCGATTCCATTGTAGGTAATTTTCGGCGCGATCCGCCACCCTTGGGGTGAGCACTTCCGGCGCTACGCCGACTCCGGTGGCCACCGACCCCGCAATGACTCGGTCGATATTGACCGCGCGGCGCACAGCACATACCTTCTCCGCCATGATGGAATATCCCGACGATCAGGCGCCTCACCAGGGCCAACCGGTGCTCCACCTCGGCGCCGAAAGCGAAAACGCCACGTCAGCGCTGATTCTGATTCACGGACGAGGCGCCGACGCAGAGAGCCTGCGCCCCCTGGCGGAGGCCCTCATGGCCGAGGAGATGGCAGTTCACATCCCACAGGCGCTTTCCAATACATGGTATCCTCGGCGGTTTATCGAACCGATCGAGGAGAATGAACCGTTTCTGAGTTCGGCACTGCAGGTGATCGACGATATCGTTCAAGGCTTTTCCGCTCGTGGCATACCACCGGAGCGGGTGGTGATTGCGGGATTTTCGCAGGGAGCCTGCCTGAGCTCGGAGTACGCGGCCCGAAATCCGCGCCTGTACGGGGGCATCCTCGTCTTCAGCGGGGGACTCATCGGGCCTTTGGACGCGGAGTTCCGCTATGAGGGAGATCTGGCCGGGACGCCTGCATTCGTGGGATGCAGCGACACCGATTTTCACATACCGGTGGAGCGGGTCCATGAGACCACGGAAGTGCTCCGCGGTCTCGGTGCGGATGTGACGGAGCGTATCTACCCCGGCATGGGTCACACGATTAACCAGGATGAACTTGATGTAGCCCAGGAAATCACCGCCGCCGTATCGCGGTCGCGTTAGGATGAGCTGTGCGCCCGCCTGGCGGACACGGCGTCACTTTACGAGTCGTTCCAGGCCGCGGAGCTGTTCCTCACTGCCGACCGGCCGATACGCTATACCGGGGCGCCGGCCACACCGTTGAACGTGCCGGCCGCGCCCCGACTGCGGCTCACGTCCGACAACAGCGCCGCGAGGCCTTACCGATAGCCCCTATCCGTTAGTACCTTTCTCGATACAGCCACACAAGAAAGGAGCTAACACTATGGAATACCGAAAACTCGGCGCTTCCGGCCTCAACGTATCCGCCCTGTCCTTTGGATCATGGGTGACGTTTGGGAAACAGGTTGACGTCGATCTTGCAGCGGACGAGATGAAGGTGGCCTTGGATCACGGAGTGAATTTCTTCGATAACGCCGAGGCGTATGAGCACGGGCAGTCGGAGGTCGTCATGGGCAAGGCGATCAAGAAACTGGGTCTCGCTCGCAAAGACTACATCATCTCAACCAAGATATTCTGGGGTGGGAAAGGTCCGAATGATCGCGGACTCTCCCGCAAGCACATCGTCGAAGGTGTCCGAGCTGCGCTGGACCGCCTGCAGCTGGAGTATGTGGACCTCGTCTACTGTCATCGTCCCGACCGGGAAACTCCCATAGAGGAGACGGTGCGCGCCATGAGCCACGTCATCGACCGCGGCTGGGCGCTATACTGGGGAACGAGCGAGTGGAACGCCGAGGAACTACGCCAGGCTTACGAGGTTGCATATCGCCTGGGTCTCAATCCACCCACGATGGAGCAACCGGAGTACAACATGTTCCACCGACGGAGAGTGGAAATCGAATACGGTCCCCTCTACCGCGATTACGGCCTGGGAACCACTATCTGGAGCCCTCTGGCTTCAGGCGTACTCACCGGCAAGTATGGCAAGGGAATCAAGGACGGACGTCTCACCCTTCCTGGTTACGAGTGGCTCAAAGAACGGTATGAGACAGCCGACGGCAAGTGGCGCATCGACACTGTGGAGAAACTGCGACCTGTGGCGGAAGAGTTGGGTGCGACCCTGGCGCAGCTGGCGCTGGCGTGGACGCTGAAGAATCCCCATGTGAGCACCGTCATCACCGGAGCCTCCAAAACTGAACAGGTGGCGGAGAACATGAAAGCCCTCGATCTGTATCCCAAATTGGATGATTCAGTTTTGGACACGATCGACACGATTCTCGGCAACCGTCCGGATCCGCTCGAAAATTTTCGATGAACCGAAGACACGGTGATTCCGGGCCAATGAAAATCTCTTTCCCCGGACCGCCGGCGCCGGTGCGTTTTGATCAGGGGCTTCGCAGTTCGCCGCAAACCGGTTGCTAACGGGCTCAGGTAGGGCTATTCTTGAACCATGGGAATATTCGATACGGTTTTCATGACACCGGCCCGTCGGTGTAACAACTGCGGATCCGAAATTGACCAGGTCCAGACGAAAGCGTTCGAGCCGGGCCTTCGGGAATACGCCGTGGGGGACATGATCACCGGAACACCGTTGGTGAGCGGAGTGATCCGGGAAGACCTGTACTGCCCTTCCTGCAACCGGACCTCACAGAGAGTCTACTTTGCCGTGTGGCACTCCTTGCTGGTGGGCATTTGTGATGATCCGGATGAGGCGGAGGAACGCATACGCAACGTGGATCGGGCGGAACTCCTCGACTATCTGGTTCAACACCAAGACCAGGCGCTCCAGTGGCACGATCGTTTTTCCCGTCTGTACGGAGAATTGCAGAATCTCCACGACTACCAGCAACGCAGCAGCCTGGAGAGCGATACCACCGTTCGGGACAGGCCCAAGTTCTTTCGCATTCGAGAGTTCGTGGACAGCGAAGATCCGCTGGGCGCCCTGATTCGCGCCAACAAGCCGGTCAACCCTGAAGACGAGACGGAGGTCGCCGGTGAGGAAGAGACCGGTTAACGGCGGTCCTCGTTGTATTTCCGTATCTCTTCGTGCCGCTCCCGTACCATCCCGGTAATCTCCCGAAACACCCGCTCCACATGCGTCGACTCCAGTCCGGCGGATCGGGCGATCTCCCTCAGGCGCTCCAATTGCGTCTGCTCGCGCTCGGAGTCAAGCGGCGGCAGATCCAGTGTCGCCTTCAATTGCCCAATCGCTTCAGTCACGGAGAATCGCTCCGCCAGAAGATACACCAGGGCAGCATCAAGACGATCAAGCGTCTCCCGATACGTTGCCAATTCCGTGGTTGCCTGCGTCTCGTTACTCACAGCTACAGCCTACACCACCGGCGGGCGCGGGTCATCAGCGAAAAAGCACGCCGCCCCATGATGATCATCCGGTCCGTACTTCAGCAGTTCCGGCTCCTCTCCGCGGCACCGGTCGGCGGCACGATAACAACGCGGTGCAAAATTGCACCCCCGAGGCAGGTCCGACGGATTGGGAAGCTCTCCGGATAACTCCAGGCGCGGCGGTCTCTGTTGTCCCGGCTCGGGAACACTGGCAAGCAGTACATGTGTGTACGGATGGCGCGGCGTCTCGAAAATCTCCTTCACGGAGCCGTGCTCCACCACTTTTCCCAGATACATCACCACCACCCGCTCGCAGAGGTAGTCCACCACGGCCAGGTCGTGGCTAATGAACAGATAGGTCAGACTCAGTTCGTCCTTGAGCCGACGCAGTAGCTGTAGAATCTGCGCCTGAATGGAAACATCCAGGGCGCTCACCGGTTCGTCGAGGATCAGAACTTCCGGATCCACCGCCAGGGCGCGGGCGATTCCGATCCGCTGCGCCTGTCCGCCCGAAAACTCGTGGGGATGTCTATCGAGAAACTCCTCCCGGAGGTTCACCCGCTCCATGAGTTCCCTCGCTTTTTGCTCCCGCTGCTCCGGACTCAGATCCAGAAGATGACGCATGGGCGCCTGGATAATCTCCCGCACAGTCTTACGGGGATTCAGTGAGCTCTGGGGATCCTGGAAGACGAACTGAATCTTCCGATAGATTCTCCGGCGGTGAGCGCCTCGCAACTGAGTAAGATCCTCCCCACGAAATGTAATCGTACCGGCGGTGGGAGGAATGATTCCCATGAGCATCCGCGCCACAGTGCTCTTGCCACAGCCTGATTCGCCTACCACTCCAAGCGCATCGCCCTGACGCAGTTCAAGATCGATTCCATTCACGGCATGGATCGTGAGAGCCCGGGGAGCCAAGAAGCGACGTTCTCCCCCGAAGGTCCGCTCGATTCCGCGCATCTCCAGAAGCAGTTTAGCTTCGCTGCTCATGTCTCAGTTCCCTCCACCCGGATACAACGCGCCTCCCGGTTCTCGGTGCGCCGGAGCGCGACGGGGTCGGTGCGACACTGATCCATCACCACATCGCACCGATCGGCAAAGCGACACCCCCGCGGAAGATCATCGAGCGCCGGCGGAAGGCCGGGGATCGCCGAGAGTGTTCTATCCCGCTCACCCAAACGTGGTACGCACTCCATGAGCCGGCGCGTGTACGGATGGAGTGGCCGATGATAGATCTCATCTACCGTGCCCGACTCCACTATCTGCCCGGCATACATCACCACCACCCGATCGCACACTTCGCTGATTACGCCGAAATCATGAGAGATGAAGATCAACGCGACCCCCTCCGATTGCCGCAGCCTATCTAGGAGCTTGAGAATCTGGGCCTGGATCGTCACGTCAAGCGCGGTAGTCGGCTCGTCGGCGATGATTACGTCGGGATCGTTCGCCAGAGCCACGGCGATACCTATTCGCTGACGCATCCCCCCGGAGAGCTCATGGGGAAAACTATCCAGCCGCGCCGCCGCATCAGGGATCTGCACCTTGTGCATCAACTCCAGCGCGCGGGCGCGGGCGGCTCCTCGACCGACGTCCTGGTGGTAGCGAACCGACTCGGCGATCTGTTGACCGACACTGATCAGCGGGTTGAGGCTGGTCATGGGATTCTGAAAGATGTAGGCGATTCGATTTCCGCGATAGTAGCGGAGTCGTTCGATGCGGGCACCGATGAGCTCCTCGCCGTAGTACCGAATACTGCCGTTCATGATTTTCCCCGGGGGTGTCGGAACCAGACCCAATACCGACAGTGCCGTCACCGACTTACCGCTTCCCGACTCACCCATGATACCCAGGGCGGTACCTCGCTCAACGCGAAAACTGACCCCATCGGCGGCGCGAATGGCGGAGCTTGTGCGGCCCTGCTTCTGCCAGAACCACGTTTTTAGCTGCTCCACGTCCAACGAGGGGTAGTCCGACCTGGAAGCGGACTCGGATGGCTCCGGAGCGGCAACACGTTCAGGACGCCCGAGGCGCTTCCGCAGTGCACCGTCCACTTCAGTCGCCGGTCGCGGGCTCACCAGCGCCCCGGAGCGCAGATACGGATCCAACACATCTCGCAGGCCATCTCCCAGGAGATTAATCCCAATGACCAGCACCAGTATCACCACCCCCGGCAGAGTAGCCACGTGGGGAGCGGTGAGCATCGACTTCCGTCCTTCGCCAAGCATCGATCCCAAATCGGCGGTGGGCGGCTGTGCGCCGAGGCCAAGAAAACTCAATCCCGCCGTTTCCAGAATCATCCACCCCACCGTGGTAGAAATCGTGATGAAAATTACCGGCAGAACGTTGGGGAAGAGCTCGCCAAAGAGGATTTGCATGCTGCTTTTCCCGCTGAGCCGGGCGGCATCCACATATTCCAGGCGCACCAATCCGACGGTGGCACCGCGAACGTTCCGGGCGAAGAAGGGAATGTTCACGATCGATATCGCGATCAGCGCGTTAAACAAGCCCGGGCCCAGTACCGCCACGATCGAGAGCGCCAGCAGCATGTAGGGAAACGCCATCAGCATATCCACACCACGCATGAGCGTATTGTCCAGGACACCACCATAAAACGCGGAAAAGATCCCGATTAGCGATCCAATAACCGCCGCAATGGCGGTGGCGGAGATGCCTACGGCCAGGCTCACCCGCAATCCCCAGATCAGGCGGGAGAGCATGTCCCGTCCCAATTCGTCGGCTCCCAGAGGATATCCTTCACTGCCGGGAGGAAGCATTCGGAAACTGAGTTTCGTGGCGTTGGGATTCGGTAACGGAAGAATCGGAGCCATCAGGGAGATCGCGATCACCACCAACACGATTACCAGTCCCACCGTGGCGAGCCGATTGTAGAAAAATCGTCGAAATTTGGAAGAAAAGGAACTCACCGGAACTCCTTATACACTGATTCGGGGGTCGAGCAGATGCTGAAAGACATCGGCGGTGAGATTGATGAGCACATAGATCGCAGCCACCACGACGACGCCCCCCTGCACCAGGAGCACATCCCGCGTGAGGATCGCGTTCACCAGCATGCGGCCGATACCGGGCCACTGAAACACCGTTTCGATGTACACCGCACCGCCGATGACAAATCCCGCCTGAATTCCCAACACGGGAATTATGTTCACCAGGGCGTTCTTGTAAGCGTGCTTAATGATGACCGTCCGCTCCGGAAGTCCTTTTGCTCGAGCGGAACGTACGAAATCGCGCCGCAGCACTTCCAGCATCGTTGAACGGGTGAGCCGTGCAATCACACCGGTAGCCACAACCGCCAGCGTCACCGCCGGCAGTACCAGGTGGTGCACAACGTCAAGCACTCTGCCGCCTCCCACCACTGCCGTCATACCGCTCACCGGAAACCACCCCAGATTCAGCGAGAAAGCAAGGACGAACATCAACCCGAGCCAGAACGACGGAGTCGAAATTCCGATGAGCACAACGAACGTAAAAAGCGCGTCCTGCCACCCGAACTGTTTGATCGCGGCGATGATGCCGGTGAGCATCCCCATAATCGCCGCCAGTACTAGTGTGCTGTCCGATAATTAAAATGAAAATACTAGGCATCCCCGCGCTGGGCAGCCAGAGCCTGGCGAGCTGATTCA